>DWWA01000016.1 GCA_019119935.1 Candidatus Ruthenibacterium merdavium
GATTTTACGAAGCAGTATAGAAAGAAGGAGGAAATAAAATGATGCATGAAATGAAGCTACAACCTGAATACTATAATTTTATATTGAATGGTACTAAAAGAATTGAAATAAGATTATACGATGAAAAAAGACAAGGTATAATGTTAGGAGATACAATTAAATTTTTAAAAGAACCTGAATTATCAGAAACTTTTAATGCAAAAGTTATAGGTTTATTAAGATATAATTCTTTTGAAGATATGTTTAAAGATTTTGATATTTCTATTTTGGCTGATGAATCTATGACGAAAGAAGGATTAATTAAAGTACTAGAACAGTTTTATACAAAAGAAAAGCAAGAACAATATGGTGTATTAGGTATTAGAATAGAATTGATAGATTAATTAAAGTCTATCTTTTTTATTGTTAAAATAGTAAAAAAGTGTTAGAATAAACATCGTATTGTGAGGAAGGTTTAATCTTATGATTTATATTGAAAGTCTAAAAAGTTATATTGGAAAAATAAGTGATGAAGAATTTGCAGATTTAGCTAAAAGGATTTATGAAATTACTGATTTTATTTGTGAAGATTATCCAAAACATAGAGAATGGTATTTTCATAAGCAACTACCTAGAATTTTTACACCAAATGGCGAGATTTTGTTTGCAAGAGCAGATGATGATACGACTATATTGGCAATGGCATGTTTAAAAAAGGACTAAGAAGAAAAGAAAATTTGTACTTTATACGTATCAGATCAATGTAGAGGTCAACATTTAGGTACAAGAATGGTAGAAGCCTCTATGGATTTTTTAGAAACTACAAAACCACTTATTACATTAGCGGATTATAAATTACCTATGTTTCAACCAATAATTGATAAATATGGATGGGAATTAACCGAAGTTGTAGAAGGATTGTATAACGATAAAGCTAAAGAATTATGTTTTAACGGAACACTTACAAAACAAGCTAACATGAATGAACAAGGAGTTTATTTAGTAAAAAAAATTAAAGATAATAATTCAAATACTTAAAAATATTGTTGTAATAAAAAATATACGGTATGATTAATATATCAAATACGAGTGAACTTTTTACTAAAGTGTTTTAGTAAATGATCCACAATAAAACTTAAGAAACTCAATGCTTTGAGTTTCTTTTTGTTAAAGGAGCTGTATTAAGATATCGTCTGTGTACCATAAATATGCCATAATTTAAATATTATAAAAAAACTATAAAGATGTTGAACTTTATAGTTTTGTGTTTTGCAATTTTTTTAATAATTCTTTAGTATCTTTGTGAAGATTTATTCCTTTGTATTTTCATTTTTTCAGGGGGGGTTCAACTGTTTTTCGCAGCTTTATTTTCTGTTTTGAGCCTGCGGTGCAGGCGTTTTATTTTGCCAATAAGTTAGTTTAAGCTAACCGAAAATTGATCTGGAGGGACCCGCCATGCCAGCAGCTTGTTGTATCTCAAACGAACTTCTCTACAATTTCCAAGATGTTTGCCGCGCACTGATTCAACAGGACGCCTGTCATGCAGGCAGCCTGTTTGCATCTCGTTTGGAAGTGATTTTCAACGAAGGGAACGACGCCGTTTCTGAAGACATCTGCCGTCAAGTTTTGCAAAGGCTCAATCAAAGCATTTATCACTTTATTCTGTTTCACTGGAAGCTTTCTTTGCACACACTTTGTCAAACCTTTGAAGCATTTTCTTTTCAAGCCCGCTGCCGCGAGGATTTACAAAGAGAAGTACAGGAAATGCTTTGTGCCTACTGCAATGAGCTTTCCCGCTATGGCTGCACCAACAGCTACATCACGCGTGCGGCAGAATATATTGAGCACAACATACACGGAGATCTCAGTCTTCCCCGTGTGGCATCGCATGTTTTTGTTTGTTCTGCATATCTTTCGGAACTGTTTCCGGCTTGTACGGGCCAAAAATTCTGCGAATATGTGGCGCACCGCCGGGTAGAACGTGCAAAAGATTTATTGTGCACTACTAAAATGACCGTTCAGGAAATCAGCCAGCAATGCGGATTCGGCTCTTCCTCGTATTTTTCTTGCGTCTTCTCAAAGCATACCGGACTTTCGCCCCGCGCTTATCGCAGTGTGCACAGCACAGATGCAAACGAAACACAGCAGCTTCTCAAACCCAATTAAAAAGATACTGAAAACAGCCCTCAGGGTCAAAGAAATTGACTCTGAGGGCTGTTTATTTTTTCAAAAATCGCCGCTTTTTCCCAAATTATCCGCGCATACGGCGTTTTTGTGCACCCTTCGGGGCTCGCACCCCATGGGGAGCTTTGGCGGCTCGTTTTTGACGGCGCTGCTCATTCGCGGCCGTGTTTTTCGCAATTTGTGCTGTCGCCTTTCCGCGCTGTGCAGCTGTGCGCAGTGCTTTCACTTCCTGAGAAGTCAGCTCGCGATACTGTCCCGGCTGAAGCATTCCCAATTTTACTGCACCCAGCGCAGTTCTGCGCAGGCGAATCACGTCTAATCCCACTGCTTCACACATGCGGCGAATCTGACGGTTTTTTCCTTCCCGAATCGTCATTTCAAGCACTGTGCGTTCGGCTTCATCCGTTACAACGCGAATTACAGCGGGCTGTGTCACACTGCCGTCATCCAAAGTGACACCGTCAGTCATTTTGATAATTTGCTCCTCAGTTGCATGCGGACGCACCGTGACGCGGTAAAGCTTTGAAACACCGTGGCTCGGGTGGGTCAGCAAATTGGCAAATTCACCGTCATTGGTAAACAGAAGAAGCCCCTCGCTGTCTTTGTCTAAGCGTCCGACAGGAAACACACGCACGGGAACATCCGCCATCAGTTCCATGACGGTTTTTCTTCCGCGCTCATCGCTTGTCGTCGTGATGAATCCACGCGGTTTATGCAGCATGTAATAGTATTTTTCCGTTTTTTTCGGCACATAAACGCGCTGGCCGTCCACACTGACAATATCCTGCTTCACGTCCATTTTATCGCCTAATTGAACGGGGCGTCCGTTCAGCTTCACGCGCCCTTGCAAAATCAGCTGTTCCGCTGCGCGCCGTGAGCATACTCCCTGCGCGGCAAGCACCTTTTGTATTCTTTCATCTCTCATGATAAAGTCCTTTCTTTCGGCGTCCTGTTACGGCAAATTCTGCTTGGGCTTGTCGCCGTCCTTTTTAAACAAATCTGCAATTTTATCCACTAAATCGGGGAGCATGCCAATCGCACGGTCCACGCTGTTCGAGGTGTCAGCCAGCTGAATCATACGCACATTTCCTTCGCGCACCACCAAAAAGGCAATCGGCGAAATGGACACACCGGCACCCCCGCCGCCGCCAAATAAATCCTGATTATTTTTCGACGCAATATCGGAACCGCCCGAAGCAAAGCCAAAAGAAACTTTGGAAATCGGCAAAATCGTTGTGCCATCCGGCATTTGAATGGGATTTCCGATAATCGTGTTGGAATCGACCATCTTCCGGATTTTTTCCAACGTGACATCCATCAAACCTTGAATGGGATGTTCATTCATAGCAAGCCCTCCTGTCAGCCGCTGGGCAAATGACTTTTGCGATAAGCCTTCCACAAAACAGAAGCAAATACCGCAAGCAAAACAAATGGTGTTGCCCCGATTCGGCAATAAAAATAACGCCGATATTTATACTCGCCTGTAAAATCAGCGATAATCTGCAAGCGTTCTATCTCAATTTCAAAATAATTTTGCAATACGCCGAGCGCACTCCCGATGGACGCTTGAATGCGTCCGTACTGGATCGCTGTTTCTGCGGCATCCTCTGAACTTACGGGAAGCACAAGCTGCACTTTTCTGATGCGGATCACACGCAAAAACGCCCGCATCAGCTTTCCCGAAGTGGTAATAATCTCAAATACTCTGCCGGGACTCCACCAGCTGTCTTTTTTCGGCGGCGCTTCTCCCTCGTTTTTTTTCACGTCTTGCGGCGCTTCATGGGTCTGACTCTCCGCACCGGAACTTTCCTCTTTGGTTTGTTCCTGCTGTTGCTTTTGCTTTTTTAAATGGCGCGGCTGATACCGCTTTTTTTTGCTCGGTCTCGGGTAGACCGGAATCGAGAAGCCAAGAACGTGAATCCGGACCTCCCAGCGGTCATACTGCACCTCTAAGGCGACCCAAAGAGGAAACACCAGAAGCAATATCAGCAGGATGCCTAAAATGAGCAAAATCCAGCCAAGCGCTGTGAAAAACCACAGAAAAAACTGGGCCATTTACTCTTCCCCCGCTGAAGCTTCCTCACCGTGCAGCGGCGGCAGCTGTCCTAAATTCTCCAGCCCAAACGTGCGAAGAAAAGCATCCGTTGTTCCAAAAGCCAACGGCCGGCCGGGCAAATCCATTCGGCCTGCTTCCTCAATTAAGCCGCGCTGAAGCAGCGTGTGAATGACAGCCGTTGAATCCACGCCGCGCACCTGCTCCACAAAAGAGCGGGAAACCGGCTGATTATACGCAATGACCGCCAAAACTTCGAGCGCAGCCTGGCTCAAAGGCGTGTTTTTACTTTTCTCCAAAACGGCGCGCACCACAGCGCTATACGTGTTTTTTGTACAAAGCTGCCAGCGGTCCTCTACGCGAATCAGCATCAGGCCTCGGCTCTCGCGCTCATACTCCGACTTCAGCTGCTCCAAATGGCGCTCTGCCGCTTCTTTCGTTATTTCCAGAACATCCGCCAAGCGCTGTGCGGAAACTGCATCGCCATGTGCAAACAACATCGCCTCCAACGCAGCGGTTATGTGCTTTTCATCCACGTTTTCGGCCTCCTATCGTTTCATGGTCAATTCTTCCTGCTCATTGAGTGAAACACGCCCTGCGCGAATCAGCTCCAATACAGCCAAAAAAGTGGCTACCGTACTGCTTTTCGTATCCTTGGCAGAAAACAGTTGATTCAGGCGCTTTACCTTCCCTACAATCAGGCCGCGCAAAACATGTACGATGCGCGCACCGACACTCACAAAAGGCGCACTCGTCAAAGGTTCAAACTGCTCCTGACGCGGCGGAGCTTTCTTGCGCTTCTTCCCTTGAATTGCACCGTATGCCTCTTGAAGCAGCCGTGCATCATGACGCAAAGCATACTCTGTCGGCTGTGTCAGCTCCATCGGACGGCGAACCGCCAAGAACACGCCTTGACTCAAATCTTTCAAGCTGGCGGCCACCTGTTTACACAAAGAGTATTCCACCAAAAGGCCCGTCAATTCTTCTTTCATGCGCTCAGCCTCTTCGCTTTTCGGCAGTAAGAGAAATGACTTCATCTGTACCAGCCGTGCCGCCATTTCAATAAACTCGCTGGCTGCCTCCATCTGCTCTGCCGATACCCCCTGCACCACCGCAAGATATTGGTCAATGAGGGACACGATTTCTATATCATATAAATTCATTTGGTTTTTCATCACCAAAGAAAGCAGCAAATCCAACGGGCCTTCAAAATCTTCTACTTTAAATTTCAGCTGCTCCATTGCCGGCACTTCGTTCCTTTCCTATTCGTTCGCTTCGGGAGCATCACACGCACATCAAACAGCCGATGCTTTGCTTGAAAACGAAGCGCAAAACAATCCGTTCTCTACTTTATGCACGCAACAGCAAAAACAGCCAATCGATATACCGAGTACCCCAATCGAAAAGCGTCATCATATTTTGAAACAGAAAGCTGAGCGGTCTATCTAAAACGCCGGCAAATAAACAAATAAATAATCCGAACATAATATAGCGCTCGTATTTCATAATGCGAAAATACCAGCGGGCAGGCAAAAGCAGATTGAAAATCCGCGAACCGTCGAGCGGCGGAATCGGCAGCAGATTAAACACCGCCAAAGTGAGATTAACTTGCACCATCGTCACCAAGACAACCATCACAAACTGCCACAGCACACTACCCGGATTGTAGCCAAATAGGTAAACGACCTTATAACACACCATCCACACATAAGCGAGCAGCAAATTTGCTGCGGGGCCTGCCGCCGCAGAAAGCGCCATATCTCTTCGAGGATGGCGGAAATTCTGAACTGCCGCCACGGGAACCGGCTTTGCCCAACCAAAGCCCACCAGAATCATGCACAGAGCGCCGAGCGGATCAAAATGACGCAGCGGATTCATCGAAAGCCGCCCACAGCGCTTCGCAGTAGGATCCCCTAAACGATCCGACGCCCAGGCATGCGCCATCTCATGGAAAGGAATCGCTGTCAGCAAAGCCAAAGCTCTGGCCAAATAAAGCGCAGCTGTACTCCAATTCACCGCCAAACAGCCCACTCCTTTCGGGTTTTACTCTTACAAAGTGTGCATCCGAAGCACACCTTAATGAAAGCCATTATAGCACGGCAAGCGAAAAAAAACAAGTAAACGCCTGTCGAATAGAAAAACCCCATGCCGTTCGGCACAGGGCTTTATCGCTGATTACACAGCACGCGTTACTTTTCCGGAACGAAGGCAACGGGTGCAGGCATGGATGTAACGGGGAGCCCCATCCACTACGGCTTTCACCCGCTTTACATTAGGTTTCCAAGCACGATTGGAACGACGGCAGGAGTGAGAAACCTTAATTCCAAAGGTTACTCCCTTTCCGCAGCAATCACATTTTGCCATTGGTACTGCACCTCCTTTTAATCAACATCTTTTTAAATAATAACAAAATCCCTTAAAAAAAACAAGTGCTTTTCCTGAAAATCTTATGATGTCTTTTATTTGATGCCGAAAATCATCTTTAAAAGGCCGCTTAAACATTTCGGGCTTTTCCAAATAACAACTTTCATAAAATTCTCCTCCTTCATGTGCATTTGTGCGACCAGACGCGCAGGCCGCATGCTGTGTGCCGCAGCGTCTATACTCCACTATATCCACAAAGGGAGAAAAAGGTTCCTGCAAGGGGTATTTATTCCATTTTACAAAGCATACAATAAAGTTTTCCTTCTAAAACGCTTACCTGTGCTTCCGGCTCTTCAAACTCATTGCTCACGCCTACGGGCCAAAGATACGTAATTTCCGCATTGCTCAAAGGGTATTTGACTCCTTTCAAGCTGACGCCTTTTGCACTTTCCCCACAAGAGAAAAAAGACAAATACCAGCCTTTGCGCGCCGGAATCGAGTGAACTCCTTCTCCGAGCACCGTAATTTCCTGTGCTTCATCGGCCGCCCATGCCCGAACCCCTTGTTCCTGCAAAAAAATGAGCGTTTGCAAATTAGCCATGGTGTGGTCCATCCGGCCGCCGAGCGCACCTAATAAAACCACTTGCTCGCATCCTTTTTCTAAGGCTTTTTTCACTGCAAAAAATGTATCCGTATCATCCTTTTCCGCCGGCAAACAAATCAATTCTCTTGCATCTTGCGGAACCGGTGAACTATCATAATCTCCAAGCGCAAGGTCAGGCGTCACACCAACAGCACGCGCACGCTCATACCCCGCATCGGCGGCAATGATAAAATCGGCGTCTTTCCAATACTTCTCCAAAGCAGGCGAAACCGCTCTTCCTGCAAAAATGACACATTTTTTCATTCTTTGGCCCCCTTGGTTTGCCAAAATAAAACATTGCTCTCATTGCGGCCGCAGTGAACCGGCGCTTGTTGCAATCCAACCGTAAAGTTTGTAAAAGCTTCCTGCTGATCTTCAGCACAGCAGAAACTCAGGAACTTTCGCACATAAACGGATACAGCGCCGTATCTGCGGCGCTGTATCCATTGCTGAGTTTGATTTTCACCAATCTTTACGCTGTTTTGCCTCTTCATAAAGCGCTGCATAACTTTCGTAACGTGTCGGGCTGATTTCTCCGTTCTCAACAGCCCGGCGCACGGCGCAATCTTTTTCGGATAAATGCGCACATCCGGTAAAGCGACACTCTCCAAAGCGCTGTGCAATTTCCGGAAAAGCAAATTGCAAATCTTCTTTTTCAATCGGAGCTGCCCGCTCCATGTCTAAGCTTGCAAACCCGGGAGTATCTGCCACCAGCCCGCCGTTCACTTCATAAAGCACTACTTCGCGTGTCGTGTGACGGCCTCGGCCTAACTTTTTGCTGATTTCTCCGGTGGCCAGTTTTTCCTGCGGAATGAGCGCAGAAAGCAGCGTTGATTTTCCCACACCTGAATTACCGCAGAAAACGCTCACATGACCGCGCAGCATTTCACGCAATGCTTCCATTCCCTCTCCTGTGGCTGCATTGACACATAGCACAGGGAAGCCTGCCTTTTGATAAATTTGCATGAGGGTATCAACAGGGTGCAAATCCGTTTTCGTAATAACAAGAACAGGCTGCACATCTTTGTGAACTGCAATTGCCGAAAGCTTATCAATCACCAGTGTACTGGGCGTCGGTTCAACCGTACTGGCAACAATAAAGAATAAATCGACATTGGCAATGGGCGGTCGAACAAACAAATTTTTTCTCGGAAGAATTTCAGCAATCACAGCCGAGTGTTTTTCCTGTTCTAGGCGAACAAAATCACCCGCAACGGGAGAAATTTTATTTTTTCGAAAAATACCTTTTGCTTTGCATTCAACAATGCCTTCGGCGGTTTGGACGTAATAGAAACCCCCGATGCCTTTCACAATATATGGCGTTGAACCTTTCATGTTTCCCCCGCTTATTTTTAACGTTAACGTGTTGCACCGCAGACCGTGCAGACTTGATTGTTCGTTCCGCTGATGGTTTGCCAGGTGTGAATATGGCCCGTTACAGAACCAGGCACCACTTGACCGTCTGCATTTCCTACCATCGGGCCGCCCGGATAAAGCTGCTGTCCTTCTTGTGCAGGCAGGCCGCCTGTTACACCAGCCCCGCCGGCCGCCTGTTTTCCGTTGGAAACATACAGCTGAACCGTATCATTTACGCCGGTTTTCGTTCCTGCGGACGGGGATTGAGAAATGACCGTTCCGGCCGGCTCACTTCCGTCCTTAATTACCGTAAGACCCACAAGGCCCAATCTGCTGAGCTGGCTTTTTGCACTTTCCTGGCTGCTTCCCACGCAATTCGGAATCGTCACAATGGTTGATTCGCTGATTGAGCGGCTGACATAAAGCGTAATCACATCTCCTGCCTGAACAACCGCGCCTGCTTCCGGACTTGTTCTAATCACTTTATTCGGCGCCACATTTCGATCGGATTCCGATTGAATCAAAACGCTTAAGCCCAAATCTTTAAACTTTTCACGAGCCGTGTCGCGGTTCCAGCCAATTACGCTCGGTACACTGATACTTTCCGGGCCCTTGCTGACTTTTAGTGTAATCACCGCGTTTTCTTTTACGGATTTCGGAGGTTTCGGGCTTTGATCGGCGACAATTCCCGCTTCGATCTCATTGCTGTAAATTTCTTCAATACGGAAACGGAAATTCGCATATTCCTGATTATTCAGAATCTCGTCCACATTCATTTTTGTAAAAACAGGCAGCTCAACTTCCGGAATATTGGCAAAAAAAGCATTGTTGGAAGACCAAAACAACGTTGCCATCGCCGCCGCTGACCCAATTACCACAAAAAATGTGAAAATAACAACATAGAACGTAATGCCATGGCGTTTTCTCGGTTTTTTCCGTTTCGCAGGCAGTTCTTCTTTCTTTTCCGCTTTGGAACCAGACGCCGCCTGTTCTTTTGATTTTTCCTGTTTTACATTTTCTTTTGCCTTTTCTGCGGGCAAGGGCTCCGTTTTTTCCTTTTCGCGGGAGCTCTCATTTGTTTTTTTCAGTGCGTCTTTTTCAGCATCTTTCGGCACTTTCTCTTCATTTACAGATGCCTGTTTACTGTCTGATTCCTTCTTCTGCGTTTTCAAGTCTGAATCTTTCAGTGCTTTATCTTCTGCCTTAGGCACACCGTTTGCTTTAGAAGGCACCTCAGACGAGCCACCGTGCTGAGAGTCCGCTGTTTCATAAGCGGTATTCTGCTGCGTCTTTTCATGAGATTTCGTTTTTTCTCCGCTTTTCGAAACATCAGAAGACCTCTCGGTATCCTTCTTTACCTGCTCTTGCTTGTCTTGTTCTTGCTTCGGCTGCGCAGAAGACGGCACAGCCGAAGAAGCCGTTCGATGCCTTTTCGCGCGGCGTTTATTTCTTCTTCTCTTGGATGAGGACTGCGCCGGATGTCCTTGATTATTTTCAGAAGAAATCTTTTTTTGCTCTTGATTGCTCTCCACTGTAATCCCCCATTGTCTATACCGGTTGAAAAAGCTCAGCCGGACTATTTAAAAAACTGTTTCCGCTTCCCATTTGACAGGAAAGCTGCAAGCGAAATATTCTTTTTTACACCATTTCACTTCATTTCAAACAGCCCGGCAAAGCCAAGGATTTCCTGTGCTGCCGCCCTTGTTAAGATGTCGGAGTGGTGGTTGCCTGACCAGCATCTCCCGGATTCTGGTTCGGAGCGCCTCCCGGCTGCGTCTGACCACTATCGCCCTGATTCCCCTGATTCGAGTCTCCACCCGGTTGCGACTGAGAACTATCTCCCGGCCTCGGCGTTGAGCCTCCAATAGGTCCCACAACTACATTAATACCATCTGGACCAAAATTCACGCTGGTTACATGTACCGGAACACCGGCAGGATTCAACAGCGTTAGGAGTTTTGCACCTGTGTCCGTAAAGTCAACCTCCCAATTTCCCGCTATGCCTGCAACAGTTGGATGCGTTACTGTTGTCCCTCCATCTAAAACAAGCGACCAAACTCCCTCGTCTACCGTTTCATCAAAGACAACCGTAACGTGTCTGGTCATCGGCACTACACCCGATGATACCACAACATTAATTGCACTGCCTTTAATGGCTTCCGTTCCTTCCGTTGGCGTTTGGCTCAAAATCGTTCCCTTAGGTGCCGTATTCTCCTGCTCGGTTACCGTTCCAATTCGGAAATTCTGCGGATTTTGCGTGTAGTCGTTCAGTTTCGCCTTTACATCATCTACAAGCTGACCCACAAAAGAGGGAATTTGATAGCGTTCGATTTCTTCACGGCTGACCACGAGCACTACGGAATCTTCGGAAGAACCCGCCTTTACTTGTGTACCGGGCGCCGGGTCCATGCGAAGCACGTTACCCGGTGTGGTTTCTTTCGTCTGCTCCGTTTCAATACGGAATACGATTCCGCTTTCACTGAGCACCTTCATTGCCTCAGTTTTTGTTTTGCCAATCAAGTTCGGCAAGGAAACCATCTGCGCCCCTTTGCTGACATACAGCTTAATGGTAGCATTATCTTTTACGGTCTTCGGGGGCTTCGGGCTTTGATTGAAAATGACACCCTGTTCCACCTCACCGTTGTACTGCTCAATTTTTTCAAACGTAAAGCCGTCATACGCATCATTCGACAGAACATCATCAATCGACGTATTGGTAAAGTTCGGCAATTCAACATCTTGATGTTCTTTAAACAAATTCGAGCTTGAAGAATTAAAAATCACTGCCACAAGAATTGCCGCGCCTATTGCAAAAGCAACGGCCACACCAGCCAAAATGGGCAAAAATAAACTTCTTTTCTTTGCTTGCTTCGGTGCTGTTTTTTTCTTCTGTGTCACAGGTTTCACTCCTGTCACGCGGGTACGATCCATGTTTTCAGAGGAATCGTGCGCATTTTCTTTTTCCTGCACAGCGGGCATACAGCGCGTCGGTTCATCCGCTTGCGGCGGGGACGGCTGAGGCCGCAGGCCTCTTTTTGCAGAATTGGGATTTTTCTTAAATTCTTCCAAATCCGCCATCATTTCACGTGCAGAAGGATAACGCTCTGCGGGGTCTTTCGCCATTGCGCGTGCCGTAATCGCCGCCAGCGCCTCCGGAACGGCAGGGTTCAGCTCGCGCAGAGGTTTTGCCTCCTCGCTGATTTGCTTAATGGCCACGCTTACCGGGCTGTCCGACTCAAACGGGAGCGTGCCCGAAAGCATTTCATACATCATAACACCGACGCTGTAAAGGTCGGCACGCAGATCAGTCGGATTGCCTCTGGCCTGTTCCGGGCTGATATAATGCACTGAGCCAATCGCTTTATCTGTAATGGTTCTGCTCTCGCTTCTCGAAAAGCGCGCAATGCCGAAATCCATCACTTTGATGGTTCCGTCCGCCAAAAGCATAATATTCTGCGGCTTGATATCGCGGTGGACAATTCCCTTATCATGCGCATGCTGAAGCGCCGCCAAAATCTGCATGATAAAGTGTACCGTTTCTTTATATGTTAATGCCTTTGCGCGATACTCCATATACTCTTTCAGCGTGATGCCTTCGATATATTCCATAACAATATATTGAAGCTCATCGGACACACTGACGTCATAAACCTTTGTAATATTGGGATGATTCAGCAAAGAAATGGCCTTCGCCTCATTTTTAAAACGGCGTACCAAATCGGGATTATTTACATATTCCTGTTTCAGAACCTTAACGGCAACGAGTTTGCCTGTCTGCATATCGGTTCCTTTGTAGACATTTGCCATTCCGCCCGCGCCCAGCAGCTGCTCAATGCGATAGCGCCCCTCTAAGCTGCGGTGAATTAAATTATCCATTCTTTTCCTCCTCAGGCTGTTCCACGCCGACAAGCAGCACGGTGATATTGTCTAAACCGCCTGCTTGCAATGCTTTTTCTACAAGCGCATCGGCCATCTCGTAAAACGGAACATGCTCCAGCACTTCCACGATTTCATCCGCTGTGACATAGTTTGATAAACCGTCACTGCAAAGCAATAAAACATCTCCATCCGAAAGCGCTACCTCACCGCAGTCCGGCTGTACATCTTGTGAAACGCCCAGCGCACGGGTGATCAGGTTTTTCTGCGGATGTGAGTACGATTCTTCCTCCGTAATCGTACCTTGCTCAATCAATTCCTGCACCATGGAATGATCTTTGGTAAGTTGAAACAGCGCCTTTTTGTGAAACAAATAAATGCGGGAATCTCCGACATGTGCATACTGTACGGCGTTACTTTTCACAATTGCGCACACCACTGTGGTGCCCATTCCGCGAACCGCCGGCGATGTTAAGGATTTGTTATAAACAGCAGTGTTTGTATAATTGATGGCAGCGCGCAAAAACGCCGCTGCATCTGCCGAGTTTTTTACGGCTCCAATACCGGCACGGAAAGCTTCTTCCATTCCGGCACAGGCCATGCTGCTGGCCAGCTTTCCGCCGCGCGCACCTCCCATGCCGTCACATACAACGGCCCACACCGTTCCCCCCGGCATTCGGCCGGCACGGTAGCTGTCCTGGTTTTCTGTGCGCTGATTGCCGATATCGGTTTTTGCAACCAGTTTCATCCGACCGTCACTTCCTTTTTTGCGTTTCGCCTAAGCTGTCCGCATGCTGCGCTGATGTCGGTTCCCAGCCGTCGGCGCACCGTCGCGTTTACTCCCAGCTTTGTTAACGTTTCCTGAAAACGCTTCACAGCTGCGGCATCTGTTGCCGTAAACGGCGAACCGTCCACGGGGTTAATGGGAATCAAGTTGACGTGCGCGCCCATGCCGCGAATTAAGTCCGCCAGCTTTTTGGCTGTGGCAGGGCTGTCGTTCACGCCGCGCACCATCGAATACTCAAAGCTGATGCGTCTGCCTGTAATTGCTTGATACTCCCGGCAAGCGGCAATCAACTCTTCTACGGGGTATGCATCGTTCACGGGCATCATTTTGCTGCGCATCTCGTTTATCGGCGCATGCAAAGACACCGAAAGCGTGAGTTGAAGCTTCTTTTGTGCAAGCTCTTTTATCTTCGGCACAAGGCCGCATGTGGAAAGGCTGATGTTTCTCATTCCGATCTGAACTCCTTTCGGAGAAGAAATAATCGAAAGGAAGTCCAACACATGATCAAAATTATCAAGAGGCTCTCCGATTCCCATTAAAACAATATGCGACACCCGCTCGCCGGTATCCTTCATCACGGCGTAAATTTCCCCGGCGATCTCTCCTGCCGTTAAATCCCGCACTTTTCCGCCCTGTGTGGAAGCGCAAAAACGGCAGCCCATCCGGCAGCCCACCTGTGTGGACACACATACAGTATTGCCATAAGAATACTGCATCCAAACCGTTTCAATGCAATTTCCGTCCGGCAGAGAAAAAAGATACTTTCTGGTGCCGTCTTTGGAAATTTGACACTGCTGCACGCTCAGCCGCTCAATGGTGCACTCTTCCTCGAGCACCGACAAAAAGCTTTTGGGCTGATCGGTCATTTCAGAAAAAGAGTCTACCCTGCGCGCATGCAGCCATTGGAACAGCTGTCCTGCACGAAATTTCGGCTGCCCGTGCTCTTTCACAAAAGTTTCCAGTTGTTCAAGCGTCATTGAAGAGATCGCTGTTCTCATTATTTTACCACAAACTTTCCTTTGATGCTATACACAATCCTCAATCACCGCATCTGCGGCACTCGTTTTTGCAGCTTGGCGATAAAAAAGCCGTCTGCCTGCCGGCACGGCGGACACACCAAAACTCCCTGCGGCGTCCTGCGCGCCCACTGCGGAACGTCGAACATCTGCAGTTCAAAATCAGAATGACGGGAAAGAAAATCCGCCACAACATGCTGGTTTTCGTCCGGGTTTACCGTGCAGGTGGAATACACCAAAATCCCGCCCGGTTTGACATAGCGCGCACCCGTTTCCAAGATTTTTTTCTGCACGGCAATCAGCTCGTCCATACCCTCTAAACTCTTGTAGCGCACATCCGGCTTTTTGGCCAACGTGCCGAGGCCGGAACACGGAACATCGCACAAAACACGGTCGGCATCCGCCAGTGCCTCGTCCCATACAGCGGCATCAGCCGCTTTCACCTGCGCGTTGGTTACTCCCAGCCGTTCGAGCGTTTCTTCAATCAGCTTTGTGCGGCTTTCCGACACGTCGCGGCAAAACAGCTTGCCGGTGTTGTTCATATTTTGTGCCAAAAGAGCACTTTTTCCGCCGGGAGCCGCACAAAGATCCACCACTTTTTGATGCGGCCCGGCATCGAGGGCAGCACAGGCCAGCTGAGAGGACTGGCCCTGCACATGAAACCAGCCTTGCCGAAACGCTTCACATTCCGTCAGGCTTCCGCGCCAATCCACCAGCAGGGCACCTTCTACTTGTCCTTTTCGGCAGCCCATTCCTTGCTCTTGGAAAACGTTCTGCAAAGTTTCGGTGTCTGTTTTCAAAGGATTCACGCGCACGCAAAATTCGGGCTTTTCAAAAGACGCGCGCAAAAACGCTTCGGCATCCTCAGGAAGCTTTTGAAGCAAGAACTCAGCCATGGGCCGTGAAACACTGTAAGTCACGGCAAGGCGCTGTGCCTCACTGGAAAAAACGGCCTGCTGCATATCATACACAACCGCTTTGCGCAAAACGGCATTCACCAGCCCTGCCGCACTGCCTTTGCCCATACGCTTGCACAGTTTCACCGATTCATCAACCGCGGTATGAACCGGCACGCTGTCCATCCAGCGCCCCTGATACAAACCGCTTCGCAGAACAGCGCGCACGGAGGGGTCGGCCTTGTCCAAAGGTTTTGCCAAAAACTGCTGCAAAATCCAATCAATGGTCGCCATGCGTTCCACCGTTCCGTAGAACACGGCCGCAGCAAGCGCCTTTTCCTGCGCCGATGCCTTCCACTGCGCTAACACACTTTTCAAAACCAAGTTCGCATATCCGTTTTTTTCCTGCCGCATTAACGCTTCCGCGGCTACCCTGCGTGCATCTTTCATAAACGCTCCTCACGGGCTTTGTGAAATTCTGAAACCGTTCTCCTTTTTCTCGCACAAGGAATTTCGGCTGTGCCAATGTGTTTATTCAGCACCTGCAAAAATTTCTGCATTTTTTTGCCTTACCGCCTCTTATTCCTTGCGAACACTGCGCCGATTTCTTTTTCAAAAATCCCCTTATCTTTTTCTCTCAAGCCTGATGCAAAACGTCGCCCGCTTTCAAACGGCGTCCCGCCGCCCAAGCGCTTCCTTCCATCGGCTTGCTGCCCTCCGGCACAACCTCAAGCAGTGTGAGCGCGCCCGTTTCACACGCAACGGTCAAAGGCTTGACCGACAATACGGTGCCGCACGCCGCTTTTCCCTTCTGCGCACGCGCCGTTTTCACCTTAATTTTTTTGCCCTCATACTCGAAATACGCAACAGGCCACGGATTCATTCCCCGAATGAGATTATGAAGCGTCTGTGCGTCTTTGTTAAAATCAAACTTTGCCATCTCCTTCGTCAAAGGAGGCGCCAATGTTGCTTTGGCATGATCCTGCGGCGTTGCCGTCACACGCCCTTCTTCGATTGCATGAAGGGTTTCCAGCAGAGTTTCGGCTCCCAAAGCACTGACTCGCTCAAACAGCTCTCCGCTTGTTTCGTTTTCACCGATTTCAATCGGCTGCACGCAGAGAAGATCGCCGGTGTCTAAGCCTTCATCCAGCTGCATGATGCTCACGCCCGTCTGCTTATCGCCGTTGATAACACTCCATTGAATCGGCGCAGCGCCCCGGTATTTCGGAAGCAGAGAAACGTGCAGATTCACCGCACCCAGCCTTGCCGCATTCAAAACCGCCAAGGGTAAAAGGCGGCCGTAAGCGACAACCACAATCAAATCGGCCTGCATATTTTTAATCTCTTCCTGCACGGCTTCCTCTTTCAGTGTTTTTGGCTGAAACACCGGGATGCCGTGTGCCTGCGCAAGCTGTTTTACCGGCGGCGCGGTCAGTACCTGCTTGCGTCCAACAGGCTTATCCTCACGCGTGAACACTGCGCACACCTCATGCGCTCCCTCTTGCAAAATGGCTTCGAGGGACTGCGCCGCAATGTCCGGCGTTCCCATGAAAATCAGCTTCATTCTTCCTCGCCGTCCGTATCCTCATAAAAATATTCTGCGCGGTCTACAATGGTGATGCCCTCCAAATGATCCGACTCATGACAGATGCAGCGCGCCAGCATGCCTTCCGCTTCAATCGTAAACGGATTTCCATGGCGGTCAAACGCGCGCGCCACAACCTTTTCGGGGCGTGTTACCGCACCGTTGCGGCCGGGAAACGACAGGCAGCCTTCATACTGCGTCACTTCCCCTTCCGTGGAAATAATTTCGGGGTTGATGAACTCCAAAAATTTCAATTCCTGCTCCTCGGCATTTTCATCCATATCGCGCTCATCCACGCTGATGAACACGCGGCGCAAAATGCCAACCTGCGGGCCGGCCAATCCGTAGCCGTTTGCCTCCACCAGCGTTTCACGCATATCATCCAAAAGCTGCGCCAGCTTATCGTCAAAATTCGTCACCGGGCGGCACTTTTTTGTCAAAATCGGATCTCCGTCCTGCACAATCGTTCTCAAACCCATGGTCTGTACCTCCTAAAATTTATTCGTCTATCCAATCAAATAAAGCCCCTCTAAAAGCTAAACATCCGACTGGGCGTAAAAATCAAGAAACATCGTCGCTTTGGACGACCAGCCCTTTTCCTCATAAGCTTGAATCGCCCCGGCCAGCATTTCGCGCAAACGCGGGCCAACCCGACATTTCAGCGTTAATTTATAACGGTATTTCTCTTGAATCATCGCAATGCTCATCGGCGCAGGGCCAAGCACACGCAGCGGAAGCTCCGGATAACGTGATGCCGACAAGCGGGCAATTTCTTCCGCCATGGCACGGGCAGCAAGCTGAACATTCTGCTCATCCTTGCCGGAAAAGCCAATCATGCAGATCGAGCAAAACGGCGGATATAAATTGAGTTTGCGAAACGCAATCTCGCTTTCATAAAATGCGTGATAATCCTGCAAAGCCGCCATTTGCAAAACCGGGTGATTCGGTTCCACGGTTTGAATCATCGCGTAACCGGGGCGATCACTGCGCCCGCCGCGCCCCACCACCTGCGTTACTAAACTGAACACATTTTCAAACGCTTTATAACCTTGCGAAAACAGCATTTGATCAATGCCCAAAACGCCGACAAGCGTCACGCGCTCAAAATCCAAGCCTTTGGCAACCATCTGTGTGCCCAGCATAATGTCATACTCACCACGCGCAAAGGCATCCAGCATTTCCTCGTGTGCGTTCTTTTTTCTTGTGGTGTCCATATCCATGCGAAGAATACGCGCCGCGGGAAATTTCTCGGCAAGCTCTTCTTCCACACGCTGTGTTCCGAACCCGGTATACTTGACACGTTCGCCGCACTTTGGACACTGCGCGGGCACGGGTGAAATGTGCTTGCCGCAATAGTGGCACAGCAGACAGTCCTGCGCCTTATGATACACCATCGGCACACTGCATGAAGGGCATTTTAACACCTCACCGCAGGCCGTGCACATTCCCACTGTTTTATATCCGCGCCGGTTGAGCAAGAGAATTGCCTGCTCCCCGCGCGATAAATGCTCTCGAAGCTTTTGCTCTAAGCGCTGAGAGATGCCCGACGCATTGCCCTGCTCCAGTTCCTTGCGCATGTCTACCATTTCCACTTTCGGAAGCGGCATTTGATTGTATCGCTGTGTCATTTCCGCTAAGTGATAGCGGCCTTGCTTGGCAAGATAGTAGCTTTCAATACTGGGCGTTGCACTGGCGGCTAAAAAGAGCGCTTTGTGCTTCATTGCGCGCTGCTTTGCAATGTCGTGTGCCAAAAAGCGCGGAGCATTTTCCGAATGATAAGTATGCTCCTGCTCTTCATCCAAAATAATTAAGCCGATGCGCTCCAGCGGGGCAAACACCGCGCTGCGTGTTCCAACGACAATATCCGCCGTTCCCTGCTGAATTTGATTCCATTGAAGCAGGCGCTCGGTGTGCGATAAAGAGGAGTGCTGCACGGCAACACGCTTTCCGAACGCCGATTTTAAGCGCGACACCATTTGCGGAGTGAGGGAAATTTCCGGCACGAGCATCAGCGCCTGCCGTCCCATCGCCAAGGTCTTTTCAATCAGCCGCAAAAAAACAGCTGTTTTTCCGCTGGACGTCACGCCGTAGAGAAGCGCCGCGGCCGGCGGATTTTCTAACAAAACCGCAAGCTGCGCGTACACATCGCTTTGCATCGGACTGAGTACCGGCAGCGGTTTTTGTTCCCAATCATCACCGTACATCCGCACCGTTTTATCCTGCGTCCCTTTACTCAAAACGCCGTTTTTGCAAAGCGTATTCAGCACGGCACGGCTAATACCGGATTCTTCCATCTCGGCCGCCGTGCGCGGCGCTTTGCGCAAAAGCTCAAGCGCAGCTTCTTGCTTTTTTGTCAGCTTTTTTTGCAAAGGCATCGGCTCTGCAACCGTGTAAACCGTGTCACAATGGCGCACAAGCTGCTTTTGCAGGCATGGACGCCCGTCTTTGACTACTGCTTTGTACTGCGCACCATAAGGCAATACCGCTTTTACCGCTTCATAGTAGGTGCAAAAGGTGGTCGCGCGCAAATCCCTCGCCAGTTCCAGCAGTTCGCTTGAAAGCCTTGCATGTTCCGGCGCGGCATCTAAAATCACCTTGAGTTTCTCGGCATCGGCGCACTCCGATACAGCCACCGTCAAACCCACACGGGCACGCCCGCTCTTGCCGAACGGAACCAAAACAATGGAGCCGGTTTGCACCGCATCGCAAAGCTCCTGCGGAACGATATAAGAATAAAGCTTGTCAAAATGAAGCGTTGTTCGCTCCACTGCCACCTGCGCTATCCGCAAACGCCGTGCCTCCTTTGTTCTTCCCGTGCGCCGAGGTTTATTTTCTTACCTGCCCTGTCGGCTGCACAAAATCTCGTAAACTTCCTGCGCGCACACATCGGCGTCTACATTTGTTACGGCAAAATCGTAATCGCCCACACGCCCGAGCTCTTCTTTGGCTCGATGCAGGCGCTGCTGGATGACTTCCTCTGACTCTGTGCCGCGGCTGCGCAGACGGCGCGCGAGTTCTTCTTCATTCGGCGGCATCACAAAGATCAAGGTGGATTCGGGGTAGATTTTTTTGATATTCGCCGCTCCGTACACTTCAATAATCAAAACGGTGGTGACGCCTTTTTCCATGCGCTGTTCAATTTCACTTTTCAGCGTACCGTAATAATTGTCACAATATTGAACATGCTCCAGGACATCGCCCTGCGCCAAGCGTCTTTCAAACTCTTCTTTCGGCAGAAAGTAATAGTCCACCCCATTGACTTCTTTTTCCCGCGGCGCGCGCGTTGTCGCGGAAACGGACATTTCAATTTCCGGGTGCTTTTCCAGCATTTTCTTCACAACGGTGTCTTTGCCCGCGCCGGACGGCCCGGAAATCACCAGCAAACAGCGCTCTTTATTCATCCTCTTCCTCCTCGTCCTGCGCTTCGTCATTCAAGCGGTTGGCAACCGTTTCAGGCTGCACTGCCGAAAGAACAACATGGTCTGAATCCATAATAATCACAGCGCGGGTGCGCCGTCCGTAAGTGGCGTCAATCAAGCTTCCCTTGTCACGCGCCTCCTGCACAATTCGTTTGATCGGCGCTGATTCCGGGCTCACAATCGCAATCAATTTGCCCGCATTCACCATATTGCCGAAGCCAATGTTAATCAGCCGCATCGGGGTCCTCCTTTATTCCATGTTTTGAACCTGTTCGCGAATTTTTTCAATCTCCGCCTTCATTTCCACCACAAGCTTTGTAATTTCCAAATCGGAACATTTTGAGCCGATGGTATTGGTTTCGCGGTTCAGTTCCTGCGTCAAGAAATCAAGTTTTCTGCCCACGGGCTCGTCTTTTTGCAAAATTTCACGATACTGCTTAATATGACTGCGCAAACGAACCGTTTCTTCATCCACGGCGGTTTTATCGGCAAAGACTGCCGCCTCCGTCAGCACACGGGCTTCGTCAATGGTGCGGTCGCCCAAAACCGCCTTCAAGCGCTCATACAAACGTTCAGTGTAAGCTTTTACGCGCTGCTCACTGTCACGCTCCACTTCCCCTACCATTTTTTCAATGGTACAAAGGCGGGATTCGATATCCTCTTTCAGCTTTTCACCTTCCGTGCGGCGCATCTGCAAAAAGGCATCCAGTGCGCGCTGCGCCGTTTCCGAAGCAAGCTCCCACAGTGCCTGCTCCTCCTGCTCGGCACGCACGCTGACAAAGACATCCGGCTGGCGCGCCAAAACCGAAACAGTTACATCGTCCGACAGGCCCAGTGCTTGGCCCATTTCACGCATCGCAGAAAGATACTGTTTTGCCAGCTCTAAATTGGGCGCAACTTTGGTTTCCTGCTCCGACAAACCGACGGCGGTGACGGAAAGCTCCACCTTGCCTCTTGCTACCTTTTCATTCACAAGCTTTTTCAAGCGCTCTTCCAAAAAGGCAAAAGCGCGCGGCATGCGGGAAGAATATTCAAAATAGCGCGAATTGACACTTTTGATTTCAACGGTTAAATCAACGCCGCCCTTTTCTCCGCGCGCCCTTCCGTAGCCTGTCATGCTTGAAACCATTGCACACACTCCTAAAAATACACAATTATTTTCTATCATACCTTTTTTAAGCGTATTTTTCAAGGGAAGAACGCAATAAAAACACATCTTTTACGTTTTGTAAGCAAACGTTCATAAACCCAACACAAAAAGCCGCTGTGCTTTTGCCGCGCCAAACGCATCGGCAGCACAACGGCTTTTTCTTTTTATTTACGCCACAGCGGGCTGTTTTTCCTGTTCACGCATACGCTTATGCTCTGCGCGAATTAACACAATGGTGGTGCAAAATGCCGCCGCATCGGCAATCGGTGCGGCATACATAATGCCGTCCACACCAAAAAACAAGGGCAAAATAAGCAAAAGAGGAACCAAGAAAAACACTTGGCGCGTCAAAGACAGCAAAGCGCCCTTCAGCGGTTTTCCAATCGCCGCAAAGAAATTCGACGAAAGCAGCTGTACACCATTCAGCAAAACCATGAGCAGGAAAATGCGCATAAATTTGACGGAAAACTCAAAATAAAGCGCATCGCCGTTGCCGAAAATCGAGATAATGCTCTGCGGAAAAAATTGGAACAAAATAAAACCAATACAGGAAACCACTAAATTGCATTTAATGGCCAAACTGTATACCTCCCGCACACGGCCGTACTGCCGCGCACCGTAGTTAAACCCAATAATCGGCTGTGAGCCTTGTGAAATGCCAATGATAATGGCCAGCAAAATAGCGTTTACCTTCATCACGATTCCGCACGCCGCCAACGGAATTTCACTTCCGTAAACGGAAAGCGCGCCGTAATAAGTGAGTGAATTGTTCAAAACAATTTGAACAAACGTAATTGCCACTTGATTTAGGCTGTTGCTCATGCCGAGAGAAGCCGTTTTTGCCCATTGACGAAAATCCGGAATGAAGTGATGCCTTTGCAGCTGAATATGGCGAAAACACCATGCATATCGAAGCGCAAGCAGAAACGAGAACAGCTGTCCGATGACCGTAGCCCAGGCAGCACCGGCCACGCCCAGTTTCAAAACAAAAATAAAAATCGGATCCAGAATCGTATTGATTACTGCGCCCAGCAGCATACAGCTCATGGAATATTTCGGGCTTCCGTCTGCGCGCGCAAGATTGCTCATGCCGTTCATGACAATCAGCATCGGCATACCGATGGCCGTAATGCGCGTATAGCTCTCGGCATACTCAAACACCTTGTCGGTTGCTCCGAAAGCCACCAGCATGGGGTCTAAAAAAACTTGAATGACAAGGAAATATAAAATGCCGAATGTAAACATCATGACAATGGCATTGCCCACTGCTTTTGCCGCTTGATCGGGGTTTCCGGCGCCCAGCTGAAGCGAAAAACACGACGCGCTCCCAATGCCGATTAACAGCGCAATCGCCAAACAGATGGTTGTTAAAGGATAGGCTACGTTGGTAGCCGCGTTGCCGTAATAACCGACACCTTGTCCAATAAAAATCTGATCTACAATATTATAAAGCGAGCTTACAAGCATCGCGATAATGCTCGGAACTGCATACATTTTCAGCAGTTTCGAAATTTTTTCCGTACCCAGCGGATTCACTGTACTCCCCTGCACTTACAATCGCTCCTTTTCTGTCACTTTCAACATTTCACTTACATGCAATTCAATGCGTTTGCTCTTGTTTAAAAGTTTTTCAAAAGAAAAAGACAATCAATTTCTCTTGTTTTTGAAGTCAACTGTTTTTCTCATGTTTCCTATTCAATTTTCATGTGTTAAATGAATGTTTTTTACTTAACACCCTCAAAAATGCGGTTTTGCCTTATAAATACAGCGTTTCCGCTTTGTAATGCCTATTGTTTCTTGTTTTTTGTGCCCCCCTTGTTCTTGTTAGATAACGGGGGCTTGATAATCGCTCGCCACAGGCTCGCTCACAGACGAAGTGAACCAGCCACTTGCAAGACATGGCAGAAAAATCTGAGAGATTTTCCCGCCACCGTGTCTGGATCACTCCGTCTGTGCAAGAGATTTTGAGCGTATCTCCCACATAAACTGGGATTGTCACTTCCGGCATAAACAAAACGGATGTCCTGCCGGATCAAACATGGTTACAAAATCATTTCCTCCAAATTGACTTTCCGCTTTCTTCGCTCCCAACGATTCCGCTTTCTTAACCATTTCTGCAACATTATCAACCTGAAAATCAAAATGCATCTGTTTTTGTTGTTTTCCTGTATCTTCTGGCCATACAGGAGGAACATAATCTTTTTCCTCAATAAACAAAAAAACAATCCCCGAAGAACTACGGACAGCCGGTCTTGCAAATAATTCACACATTTCCCAACCTAATAATTCTCCATAGAATCTTTGCAATTTTCTTTCATCATCACAATCAACCATAACATTCCCTAATACCACTTCATCTACCATATTTTTAACATCCTTTCAAATTCTAATTTGTTATTTAGATTTATTTTAAAAAAGCGTTCATTCTTCCTGACCCTTTTCTTCCAGCGCATAATGCACCGCATTTTGTCCCGCCAGCAAGAGCATCGCTTCAAATTGCCTTCGCTGGTCGTCGTTAAAGCCTTCCAACAATCGTTCCTGCCACTCGCGGCAAATGGCTTGAATTTCTTTGTTGGCCGCGTGTGCCTTCTCCGTCGGAAAGAGCCGGCAAGTACGTTTATCTCCTGCATTGCTTTCCCTTTCCAGAAATCCCTCTTTTTCCAGGGCGGCAATCGCTCTTGTCACATTGCTTGGGTGAATATGAAACAGCTTGATGAAGCTGTCCTGCGTCATTCCCGGCTGCCGGCAAACACGCAGAATATACATATACTGACTGCTGTTCACCCCGATATGCGCCATGTGTTTATCCAAAAACATTTTTGTATGGCGGTCGGTAATCGACATCCATTTGATTACTTCCATCAATGCTCTGCCTCACTCCTTTTTCAAACATTCCAACACCAGTCAAGCCCGCCCCTTCGTTGCTGCAGGCGCTCTCATTCCAGTGTTTCAGCCCTTTGTTATATAGATTTCAAAAAGCAATGACCGCCAAAACTACTTGCGCGCGCAAATAGTTTTTAGGAAAGAAAAACTCTGTAAGCAAAACGCTTACAGAGTTTGGAGCTGCTAAGCGGATTTGAACCGCTGACCTCATCCTTACCAAGGATGCGCTCTACCTACTGAGCTATAGCAGCATAATGGCGACCCGGATGGGGCTCGAACCCACGACCTCTAGCGTGACAGGCTAGCGTTCTAACCAACTGAACTACCGGGCCATCTGGCAGGGGCAGAAGGATTTGAACCCTCGGCACGCGGTTTTGGAGACCGCTGCTCTACCAACTGAGCTATACCCCTACGTTTGGCGGCCACTCGCAACCCTTGAGTGCCGAGTGCCTTATTATAATACACCATCGTGGCCGCCTTGTCAACACTTTTTTTCGTTTTTATTCTGTTTTTTCAAAAATATTTTTATGCTTTCTTCGTTACCTTTGCGGCAAAACGTGCTACCATTCCGGCAACCCAACCCACTGCGGCGGCGGCAATAATCGTGCCCACACCCACACCGTCCAAACGAGCGGCAAATACAAAGGATAAAACGCCTGCAATCACCGTCATACTCACATCAAAAGCAATTTTTGTTTTTCCAAATTCGGTTTTTGCGCAAACGGTAACCGCGCGGACAAAAGCCTCTCCGGGGAGCATCACAATATCTGCGAGCACTTCAAGATACACCCCAACGCCCAGCACAACACACCCCAGAATCAAACACCCCAGCTGTGAAGCATACTGATTGGGCGAAAACAAGGCAAGCAGCATCATTGCACCGTCAATCAAATAACCGAACAAAAGCGACACCGGAATTTGCAAAAGCTGTACCGGACGAAATTGTTTTCTCAGCAAAATCAGTTGGAGTGCAATCAGCAATAAACTAAACAAAATTGTAAACATTCCCAGCGAAGCGGAAAAGTTCAAACTCAGGACATACGGAATCGACGAAATCGGAGAAGTTCCCAAACTTGCTTTTGTTACCAAAGCCACACCCAAAGAGTTTAGAGCAAGCCCTACTAAAAAAATCACCGTTCGTCTTACCATTTCTGTTTTTGAAGCTTTTTCCATTTTCAAATCCACTTTCTGTTCAACAACCAACCGCGTTCTATTTCTTTGCACCTCTCCCCTTTCTCTGTTTTGTACTCAATCGTAAGAAACGCAGGAGATTTCATCAGCCCCCGCGTTTCACCGTGCAAGCGTTCACTTTTTCACGCTCTATCAAAAATGATCTTGCGATTCACCCGCGATAAAAAACAAAAAAGCGAAAGCCCTCTGCAAAGCGCAGGTACTTTTCGCTTTTTCGCCGTCATCAATAATTCATCAAAACACGATAAACCAGAATACACGCTAAAATAATATTGTACCCGCTCACCAAGATCATGTATAGACGCCTTGCTTTTGCCTGTTCCAGCTTTGCCCCAAATTGGTGAATCATAATTCCGGAAATAAGCACTGCACCAATATCGGCAAAGGCAAGCATGATATTGCGGGGAAACTGGCTGAACCGAACAAGCCACAGCGTAATCGGATACGCTAAAACATGCACCATAGGAACCAAAAGGAGCGGCGCAACCCCTAAAGCAGCCTTTTTATAGCCCGAACGCACAAAAATAATCACAACACAAAGCAACAATGCAAAAATAGAAGCGCTTTCCAGTAACATAAAGCATTCCCCCTTGTGCAAATTCAAAGAGAAAACCGCAGCGCAAAAAGCACTGCGGTTTTGGAGCTACTGATCCGATTCGAACGGACGACCTGCTCATTACGAGTGAGCTGCTCTACCTGCTGAGCCACAGTAGCACGGTTACATGCGTCTCTTATAATTATACACGCTTTTTTTCTCTTGTCAAGCATTTTCTGCAATATTTTTGACGCGCCAACGTCGGCCTTTTTGCATTTCAGATCACTTTCGCTTGCTTGCGAAGAAAACAGAAATTTGCTATTATGTTACTATTATATAAGGGAGTATTGCGAAACAACAGAAAAAGCGTTTGCTGTCCAAATACCGTTTTTGAATCTGCCGTTTTGGACATAAGGATCCCCTGCACATTGCTTTTCGCAACTCAGCACTTACTCAACAGCCAAACGTTTCCATTGCTCTGAAAAAGAAGGAGTGCTTTTGTTGAAGCATTTTTCGTGCATCCCAATCGGACATGTTTACAGCGGATTTTCCCAAAAATTCGGAATCCCTCGTCAAAGCGGGCTAATTGAAGGGTTGGAAAGCCGCTTTGTATTCACCCCCACCTTTCGCGTGCGCGATGCTGTGCGCGGGTTGGAAGAATACTCTCATCTTTGGCTGATTTGGCAATTTTCTGAATCTGTACGGGAAGAATGGTCGCCCACTGTACGCCCGCCGCGGCTTGGGGGCAATAAGCGTGTTGGTGTATTTGCGACGCGCTCTCCGTTTCGTCCAAACCCCATTGGGCTGTCCTGCGTGCGGCTGCTTCGCATTGATTATGATGCCCCCGACGGGCCGGTGCTCTATTTAGAAGGGGCTGACCTGCTGAACGGAACACCCGTTTACGATATTAAACCGTATTTACCGCACATCGATGCGCACCCTCAAGCGCGCGGCGGTTTTTCCGAACAAACAAAAGGGGAACGCCTGTCGGTGGAAATTGCGCCGGAAATGCTGGCCGTTCTCCCCGCGCGCTTGCAGGATGTCGTGCTGCGCTTATTGGCACAAGACCCGCGCCCGGGCTATCACAGCGACCCTGAACGGATTTACGGCTTTTCATTTTATGATTTTGAGATTCGGTTTCGCGTTGAAGAAAACCGTCTGATTGTCATTGACATTCAATCCGGCCCCTCTGCTTAATTCGCAGAGAAGCGTCAATTTTCTTTCCATCGCTGTTCTTGGCGATCAAATAAGCCGCAGCCGCGCCTTTTTTTCAGAGCAGCTGCGGCTTTCCTTTTTGAATTGCTTTTACGGAAAATTTTTATTTCACTTCAATTGTTTGGCAAACAGGTGCCTTTAAACGGGGCGTTATAATTTCAATCTGCATTGTTCCCTTTTGCCCGATTGTCTTGACCCAAAAAACAACTTTTCCGCACACGGAGGAAACCAAGCTTGGCCCAATCAGCTGCCCTGCCCCGCTCACTTGAATGACGGCGGGTTCTTGGAAAAAGGGCATTTCCTGATGAGATTGATCTGTGACACTGAACACTACACGCGTTGCATCCCATGTATCTCCGTCCGAAACGAGTGTTTTGCTGTCTGTGTGAATTTCAAAGAACGTCGGAACGGGGTCTGCTTGATAGGTGCGCCGCACAACCGGCTCACCTTTCCAATACCCCACAAATTCGGCATCGGTCCACTTGCTTCCCCAGCCGCCTTCCATTCGGTCCACCACAACAGGCGGATGCGGAAGCGAAGGATACAACTCGCGGTTCGGATAATACACACCGAGCAGCGATTCTCCGCAGTATACATGCACTTCATCACAGTTTGTAAAAATCGTCAAAGGAATGACGCCGCCTGTGCTGCGGTCACCTCTTGTCCAATAAGTTGCCGGCTCCAAAACAATTTTCTCTTCCGGGTTCACTTGGCTTGCATAAACATACGCCGCAAACTTCGGAATTCGATAAGCATCCATCACGCCGTGGTAGCAAATTTTATCGCCGGAACCAAAATCCGCATGTGTATTGTAATCAAAGGCGCACCAACCAATTGCACCGCTGATGTGTTCATCTCCATAGGATGCATTTTGAATTCTCGCATGGCGCAGTGCCATTTCCACACTGCGCTCTTCCTGGTCAAAACGCTTCGACGGGTACATATGGCCGCAATACTCCGTTACAAGATACGGAACATCCCGGTCTAATCCCGTCACCATTCTAGGGTCGCGCAAGGCTGTTGTTTCACCGTCAATTTCTTGAATGTTATCGTATGTTTTGTAGTCCTTAATCACCTTTTGGAGATATTTTCCGTAGCCGTTGTCATGGACAAAATCATTCATTGTATAAACATCTTCCAAAAAGTCGCTGTTCGTCAAATAGCGAACACCGCCCGTCTGGCGTGTGGGGTCGAGCATCCGAGCCGTTTCATTGGTTTTCACATAAAAATCATGGTCATCCTGCGATTCATTGATGCGTACGCCCCACAGGATAACAGCAGGATGATTGCGATCGCGCAAAATCATCTCCCGAACATCCTGCACGGCCTGCTCTTTCCACTCTTCATCACCGATATGCTGCCAGCCGGGAATCTCTTCAAACACCAGCAAACCAATTTCATCACATCGGTTCAAAAAGTGTCTTGACTGCGGATAATGAGAGGTGCGCACGACATTCAGTCCTAAATCATACTTGAGGATATCGGCATCTTTTTCCTGAACGCGCCGAGGCATTGCGTATCCCACATACGGAAACGACTGATGACGGTTCAAGCCTCTCAGCTTAATTTTCTGCCCATTCAAAAAGAACCCGCTACTCTCAAAACGTGCCTGCCGAAAACCAACTCGTTCACGCACCTCATCGTTTGCCTCCCCGTTCTTTTTCAAGGTGCAAACCACGTCGTACAATTTGGGATCTTCAAGTGTCCACAAAGCGATACACTCTAACTCACTGAGCTCAACCGCTGCCAAGTTCGCATTTTCATCAATTGCCGCCTGCTTTTGCGCCAAAACCTCAGCGCCATCCATCAGGCAAACTTCCAATGTATAGCCGGCATCATTTATGTTTTGCAGAGAAACCTCTGCACACATGCGCTTTTTGTCGCTCAGAATATCTTCCGTTTTGACAAACACCGATTCGATATGAGCAGGGTCTGCAAATCTCAGTTGAACCTCGCGGTAAATGCCGCCAAACGTCAAATAGTCAATTTGACCTCCGAAGGGAGGCGTATCCGGGCGCTCTGTGGAATCAACAATAACTGCAATCTCATTTTCTTTGTCCCAGTGAACTTCGTCGCTGATGTTCAGCGAAAAACCTGTATAGCCGCCTTTATGGCTCCCCGCTAAAGTGCCGTTGACATACACCTGCGCATAGTTCATGACACCTTCAAAATCTAAAAACACAAGCTGTCCCTTGCACTCCTTCGGCAAGCACAACCATTTTTTATAGCAGGACACAAAACGAAAGTCCTTATCACTGAAATAATTGTAAGGCAGTTCTTTATTGGTATGCGGCAGCTCGATTTTTTCAAAAGACGCTTTACATTCTTCTGCTTCGCACAAAAGGTCCTTTGAGGAAAACTCCGGCTTATAGTACCAATTATCGTTGATGGGAAATACTTTTCTCATAAATTGCTTCTCCTGTTTTGAATTTTTTATCCCATTAGTGCACAATGAAAAAGTCACTTTTCAGCGCACTTAAACAAGATTCTGCCATGTTTTTAATCTGTTTTCTCGGCATCCTGCGGCTGATGCGCACCGACGCTCTTCACAAACGACAAAGGGGTTCCAAAAAAATCCTCTGTCACATCGGAGATATCGTTATCCAAGCCCTTTCCGATCGCGAGGGCATCCGCCTTTAGCCGATAGCCATTCAAAGAATCCAGTGCCGGATGGCCGAAAGCACCTGTTTTTCCTGTTCCGGGCAACACCATACCGGGATCCCCTTTTAAATTTGCCCCTTTTTCAATCGGCGGATTGCTGTATCCAAAGAATATATTATTTTCATATGTCATGCGGTCGAGATACCAGTTTTCATTTTTTTCAGCGGAGGAATCCCGATAAATAATGTTGTTTTTCAAGATCATCGGCCCAATTTCATCGCTGTTGGTTGCGATAAACGGAACATCTTCACGCACAAAAAAAGTATTGTTGTAAATTTCGGCCACCGGGCTGCTTGCAGGAAGCAGCACGGCTCTGCCGTCATTCTGGCTGATATTATACCGAAATACCGTATTTACCGCTTCTTCTCCGCAAACCATGAGGCAGCCGCCCTCATTGTCATGGCTGTAATTGTACTGATAAACAGTACCGTCGCCCCAATCCGCATCAAACGCCTGACCGTCTTGATTTTCACCATTATGATAGCGCGTTTCAAATACTTCGTTGTACTGAAGCAAAGCATTTTTGCATTTCCACGGCCATACCGCCGCAGCGACACGGCCCAATTGGCTTTCGCTGTAATCTTTTAAATTCATTTGCCTGCCTGCGCCTTGTGAAATATTTCTTTCCACAAGGGGCCTGTCACAGTACATCGGCGTAATCGCATCGCCGCCCGCATCTTTCACATAGTTTCCGCGAATCACCACGCGGCTTGAGCCATAACGAGCAGCTACTTCGTCTGGTATTTCTTTGTCTGCAAAAAAGGTATGATAGGCCGTGTAAGCAGCGGCGATTCCCCAACGGTTTACATCTTCTAAATAACAGTTTTCCACTAAAATATCGTCAAAACGCGAAACACCGGTGCGTTCTTCATCTAGGGGCTGAAACGCGGTGAAATAAATTCCTCCATTATTCATGTGCTTATCGTAGACATTTCCGTGCACATGGCGAATGTCCAGTCCTTTTAAATAGATATGGCAAAGTGTCCCTGCGTTTTGCGCTACAACCGCTACGCCGGTCCGATTCATGTGGTCAATATCATAGTAGCTGCTATCGAGTTCAATAGCACCGTTTGTTAAGGCGATGTTCTGTACTTCGACATAGGAGCAGTCATAAAGCAAAATGCAGCTGGAAACATATCCGCGATACCTATGCAGCGGATGATCCAGTTTACAGCCGTAATCTTGAAACCAAATTCCGCACCCATTCGTATCAATGCGCGGCAGTGCTCCCTCTCCATACGCATCAATTATAACAAGCTGCTCTGGCTGTCCATTTACATTTTTTAGGTGCAGATACTGATTTTCAAATACGCACCCGCGCCGCAGCAGCACTCGATCACCCGCATGAAGCGTCAAAGCGGAAATCGCTTTCAAACTATAAAACGCCGTTTCCGGACTAAGACCATCATTTGTGTCACTGCCTGTGCAAGCATCGACGTAGTAAGTAATTCCCTGAGGATTCTCTTGCATATTTCCACCAACTTTGTAAAAATTAGGGCTCTTTCCCAAAATACAATGAAACATTTTTTACACAGAACAAGAACGGCAATGCAAAACGCCTGAAGTTCAAGCATGTTTACAGCAGAATTCTCCCCTTACTGCAAAAAATATTAGTTCAGAAAGCGCCTAAAGACTTTCCCAATAACAAACGCCGCAAAAAAATAAAACAAGCTTCCTGAATACTCTTATTTTGAATAAAAAATCGAAAAAGCAGAGGGCTTTTCCGTCCCTCTGTTTTATCACTGATACTGTTTTACTCAAGCATTTCCAAAAAGCAAGAAAGGTGCAGACTTTTCTTCGTAAAAGACAAAACGATAAGACAAAATGCACAAAAATGGCAGCGTCCTTTGTATGGATTACGCATACAAGATATCAGAAAAGGGAACCTTTTTCATAAACCGAGGCGGGGAATTCCCCCGCCTCGCTAGGTAAAATTTCTTCTTTCCCGTATCGAATGATACAAAACCATATTTTCCCGCAGGGCTTCTGATTTTCAAAAATGCCTCAGATTCTTAAATACTGAACTGATGACACAACGTATTGGCCGTTACAATTTCGCCATACGATTCCCGTCCCGGCGTGCGGCCATCCAAAGCCAACGAACCCCGATACGGCAGTTCCTGTTCATCTAATTCGGTTAAAGTATCCAGCACACCGGAACGATACAAGTCCAAACGTTCACGCACCGCGCGCGCCCTCGCCGCTAAGCCGCCGAGCCTTAAATCAATGATTTCCATGCCCTGCCCTTTGCACTCTCTTGACCATACAAGGACCGCTTCGCGGTGCAAAGCATCTGCCCGGCGCTCGAGTTCAGACAACAGCTCTTTTGCTTGGTCGAGCAAAGCCATATCCTTATGACTCCATCCCTCGTGCAGTGCCTTCGCGGCGCGGCAGCGGCAAGCAATCACATTCGCGAGCGCAGCATACATTTTCATAATGGTCCGAAGATGCTCATCCGGAATTTCTTCGGCTGCTTTTTCGTAATAGTTTGCCGCATGTTGATAATGCTGTGCCAAACGCGGTACATTGTCCGTTATCGAGTTCATAAACAGCTCACTTGCGATATCGCCGTAAAGCAAAAGCTTATGCGGCACAAGAGCCTCCAAATTCACCTGCGGCATATCCGGAATTAAATCCATCCATTCCATTGCCTCATAGGTTTTTAAGGGTGTGCCGCTGAGAAGCAGACACATCGCATCGGTTTGGCTCGCAAATGCCGTACCAAACCGCAGCAGCCCGAACAAGGCCAAACCGGGCACTACGGTTGCAAGGGGCGTTTCGTCACCGTCGTCGCCCCAAAGCGTAACCATAATATCCTTCACGCCTGTTTTACAGCAGGCTTCCACCGCCGCAATGCTGTCCTGAAAGCTTTTTGTGAAGTTCGGCACCCAGCCGCCCCATTTCCAAACACCGCCTGCAAAGGCCATATCCAAACATCCGCGGCGTCGAATTTGCTTTTCGTATTCTTCCTCGGTATCGTGATAATAATCCCAATACACAAAGCACAAATTCTCAGGATACTCTTTTCTTTGCTGTTGGGTAACCGGCTCACTGTCACCGTAATAATTCATCAGCGGCGTGTGGTCACGGAACAGCATATCATCCCAAATCAAGGGCTTTAATCCGTATTTATCACACAAATCACATGTCAGGCGCAGATGCTCCATAATGATGTCGCGGTGGTCGCGGTATCCTTTATACAAACGATAGCGTCCCGTACCCAAACCAACTGCCTCGTCCATCCCAAGATGGATGCGTCTGCTTCGGAACGTTTTGCTGAAATGAGAAATCATTGCCTCAACCAGCTCCACGGTTTCCTTCTCGCCCACCATGAGATTATCAATCGTGTCGCGCATCGGCTGCATGTATTTCCAGCGAATGGCTGTTCGCAGATGCGCCAGCGTTTGAATACAAGGAATCAACTCAATGCCCACCGTTGCGGCAAAGTCGTCCAGCTCCTTTTGTTCGGCAACACTGTACCTTCCGCGGCGATATCCGAAATACGGATATCCCGGAAGCTCATAGGTATCCTCCATATAAAGGTAGCAATCGGTATACCCCATAAGCGCCAGCTGGCACAAAAATTTTTTCATTGTAGACATCGTGTAAACCGAATTGCGCGAAACGTCGAGCATAGCGCCTAGACGGTCAAAGCGAGCCGTCAGCTTTTCTGATGAGCGGTCACGCAACGTCAGCGCACGCCCAAGCAGCATCAACGCTTGACCTTCATCGGCGCAGATAAGAAACAGGTCGCTGCCGTCTTTTCGCCAGCTAAGCGCGCCGCTATCTGTGTATTCCACATGGATATCTGTCACATCAATTTCCTGCAGTCCATACAGCGGCACATACTGCGCAAGCGCGCAAAGAGCTTTGTTTAATTTTGCATCCGTTGTTTGAAAACCCATAATACTCACCTTCTGACGTCACTGCTGATTAACCTTTCACACCACCGGCTGTAATGCCGCTGATGATGGTTTTCGACAAACAAATGAAGAGTACCAGCGTGGGAAGAAAGACGATAACAACCGCCGCAAATAAACCGCCCCAGTCACCGGTGTACTGCATCGCCGTCAAAACGCTCTTCAATCCGGGGCCAACGGACATATTCTTCTCGGAAGACGCAAAAATCAACGACAAGAAGTACTCGTTCCAAATTCCCATGAAGTTGAAGATGCCAACTGTCACAAGACCGGGCTGTGAAAGAGGAAGCATGATCTTCCAGAAGGTTTTCATCGGAGGACATCCGTCAATGGCCGCCGCCTCTTCATAAACGCGCGACAGATTGCTGAAAAACGTAATCAAGAACGTCGTTGTATAAGGAACCTGCATGCCGATGTAAATAAAAATCAGAACCACTTTAGAACCGGTTAAGTTAGCCTGCGTCGCTAAAGAGAACAAGGGCAGCACAATCATAATTTGCGGAATGCTCATCGCTGTAATAAAGCCGCTTCGGACAATCGCATTTCCTTTAAACACAAATCGAGCCAAAACATAGGCAGCCGGCGCACTCAGCAAGATGGAACCGCACATCGCACACAGCGCATAGAGCAGCGAGTTTGCAAAAAATACGGAAATATTGTTAGCCGACCATGCATTCACATAGTTTTCAAAATGCAGCCCTGTTTCAAAGGCCAGCGCTTTTCCGCGCATGATCTCCGGGGAGGTAGAAAGGCTCGCCGCAACAATCCACCCCAGCATAGCAATCGTGAAAAGGCACCACGCCCCCACAATCAAATGTCCGGGCAGCAAATAAACTTGTTTTTTCCACTCCAAGCCAAGCAGGCTCTTTTTGGTTTGTTTTCTCTCTTTCATACTATGCCCCCCTTAGAACTCACTGTCGTCCTCTTTTACCGCTTTGTTGATAATGAAAAATACCAGCAAAACGACAAGAGCCATCAATACGCCTACCGCAGCACCGAGAGAAGCACTTCTTTCCGTGTTGCCCTGCGTGCCGAACGTTACATTATACATATAAATAAAGGGGGTAATGGTGGTGAGCTCACTTTGCAGCGGTGCAGACCACATTTGGCTCCAAACAAAGAATCCAACTACGCCGATGGTCCAAAATGTCATACATGTTTTCATCACTCCGCGCAGCAGCGGCAGCGTGATTCTGCCAAACTGACAAACTTTACTTGCGCCGTCAATGGTAGCCGCTTCATAAATATCGCCGGAAACGCGCTCAATACCACTCATAAAAATTAACATATAATAACCGACTGAGCCAAAACAGAACGCCACTAAGAGCGTCCAAAACTTAATGCTTCCGCTCATGTAATCGACTTTTGCCAAATCAGATCCGAGCCAATCAAAAAAATTATGTAAGAAACCAAAACGCTTGTTAAAAACAGCAGTAATCCACATGGTGGACATTGCAACTGCGTTGATGATGTTCGGAATGTACACAACCGCTTTGTAAAATCCTTTAAACTTTACACCGCTGGTTAAAATTGCCGCAAACAAAAGAGAAATGCTCATTACAATTAAACCGCCGAAAAACCAAATTTTCAGCATGTTTGCCATCGAATCTAAAAAAATGGAAGTTGAAAAAAGTTTTTGGTAGTTTTGCAGCCCTACAAATTGCCATGTGCTGATAGAGTCACTCACGCCCTCAGCTTCAAAAAAGCTCATTACAATCGTTCTGCACACCGGATACAAAAAAATTGTAACAAAAAATAGGAGTGCCGGGGTGAGAAAACAAATAATCATTTTTTTCGTGTCTTTCAAAGAAACCTCTCCTTTCAGCGTTTGCGCTTGCTACCGGTCTTGTTCTCTCTTGCTGCAAGTGTTCGTTTTTTACGATTCGAAGAGAAGAACCGCCTCCCGACGACAGCCTGACAAAATAGAACCAATCGTTGAAACACTTCTTTCGCGTCAGTCCCCGCTGTTTTGGGAGCATCCGTTTGTTTCTTTATTTCTACTCTCTTGCCAAGACTCCTAAACCTCTGAACAAGTGATGTGCAAACTTCTATCAAACCCGTTATTTGTAACTGTTCAAAAATCCCTCCGATTTTATCAATTCAGAAAAATCAAAGGAGCTCTCACAACCGCAAGAGCTCCTTTAACAACTGCCTCATTTACAAGGGGGGTCAAAAATGAGCGCCCTTATATCAAGGCTTTTCGCCCTTATCCTTCGTTATTTCATCGAGGCCAATTCAGCAATGTAACCGGCGGGGTCTAATTCCTGCTTGCAAAGTTTATTAATAGCCTCTAAAACATAGTCTTTGTAATCGGCGTTCGTCTGCAAGCCGCCGGCCCACAGATACGCTTTAGACATTTCCTTAAAGTACGGCTCTGCACCTGCTACTTGTGCCGGCCAAGTGGTGTTTTCGGTGTCCGCGGGAATAGAAGCAACCGCTTGTGCCATCTTCAAATCATACTCGCCGGTGGCAACCGTCATAATGAAATCAAAAGCTTCTTGTTTGTGCTCGCTGGCATCCACAATGCCAAAGCCCTGAGAACCCACGACAGCGCCTTCGATGCCGTCTACACCATTTTCAACAGTGGGCCACGGGAAGAATCCCCAATCAATTTCAGCACCCGTGTTTTGAGCGATCTCATTGGGAACCCAAGAGCATTGCAGCAGCATTGCGGATTCCTCATAACCAACTTCATTCTGTCCGTCGGGAGAGTTGGCCGGAGCATATTCAGACATGTACCCGTTTTTGAACAGTGTTTGAATATCCTCGGCTGCTTTCAGAGCTTCGGGTACTTCCGCCCATTTCACGTTGTCTACCAAATCCAAAATGCCGTCCTGTCCAACATAACGAGCCAGCTGATAGCCCATCAGCAGCAGTGTGCCGTCGCCCTGATCGCAGGTCATCGGGTTGACGCCGCTCGCTTTCAATTTTTCGCAAACATCAAGCAGCTCATCAAATGTTGTGGGAACCGCTTCAATGCCTGCATCTTCAAACATTGCTTTGTTGTACCATACGCCAGAGGTGTACGGCTGGTAAGGAATGACTTTCAGCTTTCCGTCTGTGTACGATTTTGCTTTATCAAGCAGCACGGGCATCGCATGTTTTTCATAATCTGCTGCCGCAACCATATCTGTTAAGTCTGCGGTATACTTAGCGCACTGTTCGGAAATGAAAATATAGTCTTGATCGAAAAAGTCAATCTTCTCGCCGCCATCCAGCGCCGGACCAATTAAATTCTTTACGTCACGGCCTTTCCATTCGATGTTAATCTTAACACCGGTAGCCGCTTCATAGGCATCTGCTGCTTCCTGAAGCACCTTCGCCTGGCCTTCCGTAGAGTTCCACATCGACCAATAGGTCAGCTCTACTCCGCTGCTGGGTGCTGCACTCGCAGCGGTGCTTCCCGCTGTACCTGCAGTAGAAGAGCTTGCCGCTCCTGAGCATCCTGTCAGGATCATTGCCGCTGCACAGGCAGCCGCAGTCATACGCGCAAATGTTTTCTTCATACCTTTTCCTCTCTTTCTCTTGTTGGAAACAAAAAGAGCCGAAACTCTTTATACGGACCATAAACAATAAAAATACAGCATTTTTTACAGTTTCCAATTTTTTCGGCCAAAAAAACTAATTGTTTTGCTGTAATTTCAGTTTACACGCTTGCAGGGTAAATTGGAATATGTTATATTGACATAAAAGTTATATATATTTCATCCAAACAAACCAAATCCTTGTTAAACGAAGAGGAATCAGTTATGTACGAGCTGTTTGAATTAAGCAACTGTGAAGCAGAAAATGGGCTAAAACTCCTTTATGTTACCTGTTTTCGTTCTGAAAAGCCCTGGCACGGCATTCGCCATGCACATGACTTTTTAGAAATTTTTTTCTGCGTGGGAGGTCAATGCGAATTTGGGGTAAGAGATCGTTCTTTTTCTATGTTGTCACGCCAATTTGTTATCATCAGCCCCGGCGTGGAGCACACCGAGTGTACGGTGCCGAGCGCGTCCGTCGAATGGATTGTTTTAGGAATCAAAGGCTGTGATATTACGCTGCCGAATACCGCCGACGGTTACTTTGTTGCTGACTTTAAAGACAACCATTCCGAAACTGTCAGTCTTTTAGTAAATCTTGTTCATGAGCTTCAAAATAAAGCCCCTCGCTATAAAGAAGCTTGTCTGAGCATTCTTCACCTGCTGATTATTTACGTCGGCCGCTCGTTTGATACCAGCATTACAATCGGAAAAAACAGCAATACATCACCACACAGCAGTATTTCATGGGTGAAGCAGTATATCGACGATAACTACACCTCGTCTTTAAACTTAGAGATGCTGTCAAACAAAGTAGGGTTAAACCGATACAGCCTTATTCGCGAGTTTAAACGTCTTTATCAGATTAGCCCCATCGAATACATGCTGCAATGCCGCTACCGCGAAGCAAAATTTCTTTTGGAAACGACAGACCGCAATATCAGCAACATCGGGCAAGACCTTGGCTTTTGCAGCGGTAATTATTTCTCGCAATGCTTCCAAAAGAGGTTTGGCATTTCTCCGACAGCCTACCGAAAAAGTCATCGAGATGGTGAAAAACGAAATCATGAAGCAACCCCGTAAAGTCTTTTGGCCTATTCGGAACCGTTTTGCAAAAACTGCCGCGACGGTTCCGAGTAGGCCATTTCTGTGTCTTATGTATAATCTGCGCCCATCAAACAAAAATCAAATTTTTAGATCTTCTTCATTTTACAACACTCCCAATCCCTCCGGTTCAAAGGCTGCTAAAGGAAAGCTTTTGCAAGCCGCATGAACTCTTTGTACAAAATTTTTATTCAAATTTAAAATTTTATGTTGAAAAAAAGCGTCGGTTCGCTTAATATAGTAGCCAGCAGCTTCCCCATCTTATTTGTGTCAAAGGAGAATGGATTATGGAAAATGAATCTCAGCGTGAAATCGTTCATAACGGTGTTCACGATTACTCTTCCCCCGAGCGATACGTCGCACCTACCGACCCGGCGGTTCAGGCAAATTTAAAAAAATTCACGGGCTATAAACTTGGATTTATGATGCATTGGGCACCGGGCTGTCAAATTGCTTCCTACGAGAGCTGGCCGCTTTGCGACGGTGATGCCGAGTGGAGCCAAAAAGATATGACTTGGGCTGATACCGCAACTTGTCAGCGTCAATACCGTGAGGCAAACAAAACGTTTAACCCTATTAAGTTTAACCCTGCAGGCTGGGCAAAACTCGCTAAGGACTGCGGCTTCCGTTATCTGCTCTTTACCACAAAGCACCATGACGGTTTCTGCATGTTTGACACCAAAACAACCGACTATAAAATCACCGCGCCGGACTGCCCCTTCCACACGCACCCCGACGCAGACATCGTCGGCGCTTTGTACCGCGAATTTAAAAAACAAGGGCTCGCCATCTCTACTTACTTTTCCAAACCCGACTGGAACAGCCAGTATTTCTGGTGTGATGAGTTTGGAAAAGCTCCCACAAGAAATGTGAATTACGACATCAAAGAACATCCTGATCTTTGGGAAAAATATGTACAATTCGTTCATGCGCAAATTCGCGAACTGGCTTCCAATTACGGAAAAATCGACGTACTCTGGCTGGACGGCGGTTGGGTTCGCCCCGAAAATCAAGGGCAGGATATTCGCCTATCCGAAATTGTCGAGGAACTGCGAAATACCACACAACCGGGACTAATCGTGTGTGAAAGAGGCCGCGGCGGCGAAACAGAAAACTTCATTACACCGGAACAAACCATTCCCCCTATGGCCATCGGCGTTCCTTGGGAAACGTGCGTCACCGTAGGTGATTGCTTCTCCTTCCACTATAACGACTGCTATAAATCCGGCAGAAAATTGACACATCTTCTTTTAGATGTCGTAAGTAAGGGCGGTAATCTTGCGCTGAATATTCCGGCGCAGCCCGACGGAGATCTGCCCGCGCCTGCGGTAAAGTCAATTCGTGAATTGGGTGCTTGGCTTTCTATTTTTGGTGAAGGCATTTATGACACCACTCTGTGTGCTCCCTACTTTACAGACAAGTGTTACTTCACGCGAAAAGACAACAAGATCTATTGTTTCTACCGTTACGGGCGGCGCGCAAAGCTTCCTGCAAAGCTTACGCTTCCCCTTGACGTGACGGTAAAAGAAGCCTACTCTATGCGTACGAACGACCGTTTGCATGCACGCTGTGAAGACGGAACAGTCACTCTGCATTTATCAGATTTACCCATGGGCGGGGCCTTTTTCGCAGAGGGCTTTTGCTTGGTTCTTGATGACGCGCAAGAGAGTGCGACATAAGAGGTGATTGTTGTGGGAAAGAAATTGCGGCTTTTTCTCGGCGAGTACATTACCGCGATGGTTGCCTACTGGATTTGTACGGGGTTTATCATCGCAAAGCTCACCGATTATTTTCAGCTTCCGCTGGGCCTTTCCAATATTTTAACCAGTCTTTCCTCCATGTTTTTAGTGCTTCAGCCGCTGGGTGGCATTTTCTATTCCAAAATCCAGCGGAAAAGAGGGTATCTTCTGTCTATGAACCTCATCTGGCGCATTTGTCTTTGTTTTGTTTTTTTCAGCGTATTTCTTGCGCCCAGCATCGGCACACTCGTGTTCTGTGTTTGTCTGCTATCCATGCAGTTTTTCCAGCAAATTATCTCACCTGCTTATGAAGATTGGCACGTTCAGGCTGCCGAAGCCGCACATTACAGCAAATTTTACAGCGTGCGCGAAGTTGTGTTCATGATTCTTTACACCGTTATGGCCGCCGTAGTGCAAATTGCCATTTCAATTTCTGAAAAGCAGGGGCAGCTTCGCAATGGTTTCATTACAGCCGGCGTGCTGGAAACGCTGTTGCTTGTCATAAGCGTTGTACTGATCATAAAGCTTTCCGCCCCCATCAGCTGCGCCCAGACGTCGGGGTCGCTGCGCGTGTTCGCGCAGGTTTTGCGCAATCGTGTACACACCGGAATCATTATCGCAAATGCATCTTGGGGCATTGCCAACGTGTTTATTGGAGGATTGTTTGGCATCTATGCCGTTCGCATTTTAAAAATTGATTTTATTCAGCTGATGATCTGGGGCATGGCCGGGAATTTACTGCGCACCTTGTTCGGGCCGGTTTTCGCAAAAATTGCTGCTCGGATTGGGTGGAAAAAGTGTGTGTCTAATATTTTCATTTTGTACGCGCTGCTGGCTGTTTTGTTATATTTTACAACGCCGGAAAACGCATTTTGGACGGCACCCATCTACTTATCCTTCAGCACCTTGCCTGTATCGGGCCTGAATATCGGCATTTTAAAAATGCGTATTTCCTCCAGCACCGAAGATTTGAGAAGCGTTTACTTTTCCCTTTTTTCCCTGTTCAGCGGCGGCGCGTCCATGCTTGGCACGTTCTTTTGCTCGTTCTTAATCAGCCTGATTGAAGCTGGTTCTGTTCCCCTTTCTCTGCACAGCCTATTTCTTTTGGGACTGGTGCTTCTGGTAATTCCCTTTACCCTGTTCCGGATGCTTCCGATTGATATTGCAGAAAATGCGAACTAAAAGCTTTGCGGCTGCTTGAAACGATTTGCATGGCCGCTTCAAAATAAAAAGTGCTCTTTCCGGCAGGTTTCCCGTCAGAAAGAGCACTTTTTCTATTTTTTGATCTCAAAACGCGTTTTAAAAACAGGTTCTTTTCCGCATGCGTCACACAGAAGAATACAAACTGTAACGCGCGGCTGTTTAACGAACCTCATCGTCGGCATTACCGGCGCCAAACGGAAAAAATACACCGCCGTGAAAGCGTTTTAGGAAAACGCACGCCGCAATGGCCGCCGCAAACTCCGCAATCGGAAACGCAACCCAAACACCTGTTGCCTGCCAAATTCTCGAAAGCAAAAATCCAAGAATCAAGGTAATCACAAGCTGACGCAGCAAAGAGATGCACAGCGAGAGAGTGCCTTGTCCCAATGCTTCAAACACACCGGAAAATACAACACCCACCGTCGATACTAAAAAGCCGAGTGAAATAATGCGCAGCGCGGGTACACCGGCTTGTAAAAGCGCTTCGTCTGCGTCAAACAACCGAAGCAGTGCGCCGGGAATTGCAAGAGAAACCAGCGTTCCAAGCAGCATAATCAAACCGGAAGCAAACAAACTGTGCCGAATAAAGCCGCGCACACGTCCAAATTTTCCTGCACCATAGTTGTAACTTACCAAGGGGCGCATCCCCTGTACAATACCGCTCACCGGCAAGTAAATAAATGTTTGCAGTTTGAAGTAAACACCCAGCACCGCAACATAGACCTCAGAAAAGGCTGTAAGAATTCCGTTCAGAACACCAACCAGCACAGACGGCAGCATCATCATGAGCGTAGAGGGAATACCTACTGCATAAATGGGACGAATCACATGGGCATAACCTTTTAAATAGCGCCAATGAATGGTAACGCCCGGATTTTTGACACAGTAAACAATGACGTAGAGGAAGAACGCAGCAATTTGACCTGTGACTGTTGCAATTGCAGCACCGCTCACTCCCATCGCAGGAAATCCCAGATACCCAAAAATCAAAATCGGGTCGAGAATAATATTGATGATACAGCCTGTCCCAAGCAAAATCATGGTGGTTTTCATTGCCCCCAGGCCCTGATAAATTTTTTCCATGGCAATTTGCATCAAACAGCCAAACGACAAACACATTACGATGTAAGTATAATCGCATGCCTGACGCAAAATACTTGCGTTTTCTGTGAACAATGACAAAAAGGGCTTCGTTACCAGAATACCAGCGCCGACAAAAAGAATGCAGTGAATCACCGACAGCAAAACGCCCCACGACGCCGCGGCGTTGGCCTGTTCCTGATCTTTTTGCCCCAAACTGCGTGCCAGCAGTGCGCTGATGCCCACGCCGACGCCAACGGCAACCGCCAGTACAATATTTTGAAGCGGAAAGGCCAAAGAAACAGCCGTCAGCGCCTCGGTTCCAAGCCGTGATACATAGATGCTGTCAATAATGTTGTAAAGCGACTGAACCAGCATCGACAGCATCATGGGCATGGCCATGCTCATCAAAAGCGGAACAAGCGGCTTTGTTTCCATAAAGTTGCGTTCTTCCATAAATTTCGCATTTCCTTTCCAAGTGAAAAGCCACACCGCTCTGTTTAATACTGAAACAGAAAAACCGGTGTGGCTTTATTTGATGATTTCGATTCTTTTTTCTCAGCAGAGAAAAATAGCTGACAAAATGCTTTGCAACACTTTAGGCGCATCGCAAGAACATTCGCATGCACGATTAGGAATATATCACAGAATATTTATTTTGTCAACCCTTTTCACAGTGCACTGCCTGCGCTGCCTTTGGCTCAATGTACTCATAATGTACTCATTAGGTTTCGAAAATCAACTGCTTTCACCGCATGTCGGCTGCATAACCGCGCACCTGCTCCATCACTTGACGCGTTTTTGCATCGAGTGCCTGCGTATCCATCGCACGGGTATATACCCGCTCTTGCTCATCGTGATGCACTGCACTTTCGCAGAGCATTTCACAAGCCTGCGCAAGCAGCTCCCGGCAGCTTTTGCGGTTAAACCGCAGACGATTTCTGCGCGCACGAATCCCGTCCATATTCGTAAAGCGTTTTGCGTGAATGGTGCGGGAAACACGGCGCGGCGCGGGACAAACCCCGCCAACCGTTACAAATGCCAGCCGCAAAGACGGAATGATCAGATGGCGCAGCTGCTGCGGCGAGAAGCAGTCATGACAGGCGATGACATCCAGCCCTCGCTCTTGCGCTAAAGAGCAAAGCGCCTGCATCAAAATCGGTGCGGCCGCCCCCCACTCATCTTCTACCGCCACTACGGTGTCTGCTAACGCATACACCGTTTGTTCCAAACAAACGACACCGTGCGGCGTGACCGCTTCAAGCAGACGAACGCTTTTCTCGCCCGTCTTTCGGGCTTTTCCCGTGAAATATCTCTTTGCCAACGAATCGGCACAGCGCAGAATTTTCGGTTCATCTGTACAGCACCGCGCTGTGCGGGCGGCATCATCCAGCAAGCATCCCGCGGCCGTGAGGTAGCGGATGGCCCTTGTGCGGTACTTTTCCGCCTCTTGCTGATGCTTCCATAAAAGCTCACGATATTCGCTCAGCGCTTCGTCACAAACCGTATCGTATAAGGTAACCATGCGCTCAAATGCGCCCGGCAAAACAGGCTCCATCACATGGGGCGCTGTTGCATCAAACGCCGCAAGCTTTGCTTTCGGGCAGATGATGCCGTCGAGAGAATCCGGCGAAGAGGCGCATCGGATGCGCTCCACTTCCAGGCCCATGTCTTCCAGCATTTGAGCCGTCTTTTTCAGCAATGTGGATTTTCCGCTGCCCGCACTGCCTTTTAAAAGCATAACCGTACCTTCTTCCGGCGCAAAAAAAGCCTGCTCAAACAATGTGCAAAAGCCCGAAGGCGCCGGTGTCGCCAAAAAATATTCCGCCTTGATCGCCATACAAAACACCCCTTTTGCTTCATCCTATGTCAAAAGAGGAATTTTGCTACAAATCAAACAAATTTCTCCGGATGCGTGCGAAAAATTATAAATAGGTGCGCGTACACACCTCTTCAATTTTCGTGCGAATAGAAATATAGTCCTCAAAAGCGAGCGGCTTGCTGCGCGGGTTTCGCAAAAGCGCCGCCGGGTGCAGCGTCGCGGTGAACCATGTTCCGTTTTTCAGCTCCCATTGACCGTGCTCTTTCATCACGCTGAAATCCGGGCGAATGAGCCGCTGTGCCGCAATGCGCCCCAAGCATACAATGATCTTCGGGCGGATGATGCGAAACTGCTCGCGCAGATAGGGAATGCAGGCATCCCACTCCGCAGGGAGCGGATCGCGGTTTTCCGGCGGACGGCACTTTACAATATTAGTAATAAAGATATTTTTCTCACGGCTTAAATGAATCGCCTGAAGGTATTGGTCAAGCAGCTGGCCGGAACGCCCTACAAAGGGTCTGCCCTGCTCGTCCTCGTTTTGGCCCGGGCCTTCCCCGATGAACATCACCTCTGCTGTGGGAATCCCCTCTCCAAACACTACATTTTTTCTCGTTTCGCAAAGGCCGCATTTTTGACAGGTCAGGCAGCTTTCTTTGAGTGCTTCAAACTCCATAAGTTCCGTTCCTCCGTGTTTCTTTTTTCAAATTATAGCACAGACCCCTTGCAGTTTCCAAGAAGGATTGCTAAAATAGAATCAAGGACGGTGCAAAACCGCCCCGGAACATAAAGAGCGCGCATTTTTGCTCTGCCCATAGAAAAAGGAGTTTGGAAAATGAAAGTTTTAGTAGAAACCTCGGCCCGCCATGTACATGTGACACAGGAGCACTTGGAGGCGCTGTTCGGCAAAGGCTTTGAGCTGACGGTAAAAAAGGAGCTTTCTCAGCCGGGTCAGTTTGCTTCTAACGAGCGTGTCACCGTTGTTGGCCCGAAAAAAGAATTGGCGAACGTGTCCATCCTCGGCCCGGTTCGCAGTGCTTCCCAGGTAGAGCTGAGCCTGACCGACGCACGCAGCATCGGCATTGCCGCTCCGGTTCGTGAGTCCGGCGACATCGCAGGTTCTGCTGGCTGCAAGCTGGTTGGCCCCGCCGGTGAAGTTGAGCTGACCGAAGGCGTCATCGCCGCAAAGCGCCACATCCACATGACTCCCGCTGACGCTGAAAAAGCCGGCGTGAAAGATAAGGATGTCGTGAAGGTATCTTGCGGCGGCAACGACAGAAAGCTCGTTTTCGACGATGTTGTCATCCGTGTCAGCGAAAAATTCGCTACGGCGATGCACATTGATACCGACGAGAGCAACGCAGCAGGCGGTGCAAACGAAGGCGAAATCATTTTGGGATAATGCTTTTTCACCCCCGGTGTTTCCAACAGCGCCGGGGGAATTTTCATTCCTTGGCAGGAAAGGGGCATTGATGTGACACAGCAGCCGACGGTTCATTTATCCGTGCGTGAATTGGTGGAACTGATTCATCGAAGCGGCTCCATTGACAACCGTTTCGGCGGGTTTGACCGCGCCAACGAAGGCAGCCGCCTTCACCGAAAACTTCAAAAAGAAGCCAAAGGCGACTACCGCGCCGAGGTTGTTTTAAAAGGCCGCTTTGTCGTGGAAGATGTATGCTATGAGCTTGACGGGCGCGCCGACGGTATTTTCACCGAAAACGGTGAAACCGTGATTGACGAAATCAAAACAACCTGCGCCCCCGCCGAACTTCTCACCGCCGATTTTAACGCTGCGCACTGGGCACAAGTGCAGTGCTACGGCGCTTTTTTATGTGAGGAGCAAAAGCTGAGCCATGTCACCCTTCAGCTGACCTATGTTCAAGCCGACACAGAGGAAATTATCCGCCATCGCAAACGCTTTTCCAAAGAAGAGCTGGAACAATTCGTGCGCGGCACGCTTTTGCTTTACGCGCCGTGGCAGGAGCGCCGCAGCCGGTGGCTCTCCGTGCGCACGGAGAGCCTTGCCGCGTTGAAATTCCCTTTTCCGCATTACCGAACCGGGCAATATGAGCTTGCCGGAAGCGTTTACCGTACCATTCGCAGAGGCGGCCAGCTGTTTGCCGTTGCTCCCACCGGAACCGGAAAAACACTCTCCACTCTGTTCCCCGCTTTAAAGGCAATGGGCGCCGGAACAGGCACGGCTGTTTTTTATTTGACGGCAAAGAACGCTACGCGGGAAGCGGCGCAAGGCGCGCTCGGCCTTTTGCGGGATGCCATGGCAAGCACAGATACACCCCTGCGGCTCAAAAGCGTTGTTCTGACCGCCAAAGAAAAAATATGCCCGATGGAGCGTGTTTCGTGCAATCCGATTGACTGTCCGCGCGCCGACGGTTACTATGACCGTATCAACGATGCGCTTCTTCGATTTTTAGACGATGCCGACGATTTTTCCCCTGCCGCCATTTGCGCGTTTGCGCAGAAAGAGCGGCTCTGTCCGTTTGAGCTGGCGCTGGATTTATCCTCTCACTGCGACTGTATTTTATGCGATTATAACTATGTATTTGACCCCGTGGTCCGCTTAAAGCGCTTTTTTGCGCAAAGCGGAGAAAACAAGGAATACATTCTCCTCGTGGACGAAGCGCACAATCTTGTTGACCGCTCGCGCGAGATGTATTCCGGTCATCTTTACAAAACGGCCTTTTGGGAGGTCAAAAAGGCCGTGGGAAAGCAGAGCCGCCGTCTTTCGTCTGCCCTCACAAAACTCAACCGCCGCATGATTGACTTTCGCACACAAAGCGAAAACGCGGCATGCTCCGCTTGGTGCACACAGGAGCCGGACAAGCCTTTGTTAAAAGCTGTGGGAGAGTTTTGCGCCGCCGCTGAAATTTTTTTACAAGAGCATCGAAACAGTTCCTCCTATGATGCCGTGCTGCCCTTATATTTCGATGCACGCTTTTTTCTCAAGCTCCACGAATGGTATGACGATCACTTTACCACATTGATTTCTGTTGAAAAAAATGAAGTGGTGGTGTCCTGCCTTTGCTTAGATGCATCAGACTTTTTGGCGCAGACGTTTTCGTCGGCATGCTCGGCTGTATTGTTCAGCGCTACGCTTTCCCCTCTTGATTACTTCATGCGCACGCTGGGCGCTTTAGAGGACGCGCGCGGGCTGATGATGGCAAGCCCGTTTCAAACAAAGCACCTGTGCCTGCTTTGTGCCGACAAAATCAGTACAAAATACGCGGACCGGGAGCAATCCCTGCACGAAGTATGCGGGATGATTCACGCCGCTGTTTCGGCGCGCGCCGGAAACTATCTTGTTTTTGCGCCGTCTTATCGTTATCTGCGCCAAATCTACGAAGCCTTTCAGCTGGAATATCCCGAACACACAACATTGATGCAGGAGCCTTCTCTTTCGCCAGAACAACAAGCCGATTTTCTCAATCAATTTCAGGCAAAAGATGCGGCGGGTCTTGTCGGATTTTGCGTGCTCGGCGGCTCTTTTTCAGAAGGAATCGACCTTGCAGGCGAGCGGCTCATCGGGTGTATCATTATCGGCGTCGGGCTTCCGCAGGTAGGTGCGGTTCCGGATGCTCTGCGCGATTATTATAATGAACAGGGGCTGGACGGCTTTGCGTATGCCTACCGCTGTCCGGGCATGAACAAAGTTCTGCAAGCGGCCGGGCGCGTGATTCGCACCGAGCAGGATCGCGGTATGGTTCTTTTAATTGACACGCGCTATCGCCAAAGCGCTTATCGTGCGCTCATGCCGCCGCACTGGAACCATCTGCGCTACTTGTCCGATGCGCAGGAGCTCACTAAAGCGCTGAACGCGTTTTGGACGCCGGAGTCCGATTTTTAATCACACACGAAAAGGATGTGTCACCTTTGCAGATTTTTTCGCTGATTTTTTTTGCTTTCTTTGCCTTGGTCTTTGCCGCTTATTGGCGGCTTCCGACTGCTTGGCGTCCTGCCGTTCTGCTTGCGGCCAGTTGTGCTTTTTATGCGCCGTTCGGCGTTGGCTTTTTGGCGCTTCTTCTTGCCATGGGGTTGTTTGCATGGCTGGGGGGTATGGCGCTTGAAAAACGGCGCACACGGCCCGTTTTGGCCGCGGTGCTGGCAGTTAGCCTTGCCCCGCTCCTTCTGTTTAAATATTATAACTTTTTCAACGATGTTCTCGTTTGGGCGTCCGGGCTGCTGCGCCTTTCTTTTTCGCCGCTCTATCTGGATTGGCTTGCGCCCGCGGGCATCAGTTACTATACGTTTTTAATCGTTAGCTACCTTGTCGATGTCTATCGGCAAAAATGCCCTGCCCAGCGCAGCCCGATCGCCTGTCTTGTTTCCTTTTCCCTCTTTTTCCAAATTACCGCAGGGCCTTTGACCCGTCCGACGGATCTCCTGCCGCAGATTCTCACACCTCGCACGTTTGACGCAAAACAAGCCATCGGCGGCGCACAGCTCGTTGTATTCGGCCTGTTTAAAAAGCTGGCACTGGCAGAAACACTTTCCACGTTTGCTTCCCCCGTTTTTTACGACCCGCAAAAACTGCACGGCATGAGTATTCTCATTGCGGTTTTCTTTTACGCGGTTCAAATTTACGCCGACTTTTCAGGGTATACCGATGTCGCGCGTGGCCTTGCCCGCATGCTCGGCTTTGAGCTTTACGAAAATTTCCGCTCGCCTTATTTTTCCCGTTCCATCAAAGAATTTTGGTCAAGATGGCATATTTCTCTTTCCGGCTGGCTGAAAGATTACGTCTATATTCCCCTCGGCGGAAGCCGTGTCGGCAAAGTACGTCATCTTTTGAATTTATTCTTGACCTTCGTCGTCAGCGGTTTGTGGCACGGCGCATCCGTTCCCATGCTGTTATGGGGCTGTGTCCACGGGGTTTATATGGTGTGCGGCACGCTCACTCGCTCTGCCCGCGAGAAATTTTGGAACATGGCCGCCGTGAAGCGGGTTTCCCTTGTGCGAACACCTTTGGCCATTGTCGTGACGTTTGTGCTTTTATGCTTTTCGTGGATCTTTTTCGCCTGTTCCTCTGTGGATAACATCCACTACATTCTCACACACTTGTTTTACGATTTTCAGCCCAGCGTTTTATACGTCAAAGAAAGTATTGTCCTGCTCGGGTTAACCGCTTGGTCAAGCCTGCGCATCGGTTCCATGATTGCCGCCGTAGCTCTCATTGACCTGTTGAAACAGCAGGAGGACTACGCCGCTTGGCTGGGCCGTCAAAGAAAATGGGTTCAAGTGTTTCTTAGCTATGTTTGGATGGCAGGCATTGTCCTGTGGGGAAGCATTGGGGCCGGAACCACGATGTATTTTGCATTTTAACAAGGGGGCTCTTTTATGAAACGCTTTTTGACTGTCATCAGCCTATTTCTGCTTCCTGTTGTTTTGTTTTACGCACTGCTCGCCACCGTGATGTACAATACCCGAGAGCTTGCTGAAATGGATGAGCTTGTTCCCGCTACCGTCAGCGGTGAATTAAAGCTGTACGGAACGGGATACCACGAAAATTTCTTCACCTATAAACATCGCGTTACAAGTGAACTCGCCCCCGAACTTTTGGTTCTGGGTACCAGCCGCAGCATGCAGATTTCAGGTGACTTTTTCTCTCAAAAAAGCTTTTACAACGCCGGCGGCGGCGTTCGCAACGTTGCCAACTACACCGAGTTTTTGCAGGCCCTTCCCAAAGAAAGCCTGCCCAAAACCCTGCTTGTCGTTCTCGATCAAGACATGTTCAACACACCTTGGCGTCAAGCCAATTTCGGGGGTTTGAGCTTTGGGGACTTAGAAATGAAGCCGCTGGACACTTTACTGCGTTTAGGCTTCAGCTACGGCGACGGAAAATTTTCCATTTTATCCACCCTGCTTCCGAAACCGGGCGTTTACGGGCTGGCTGCATCTGCAAGCGGTTCCGGCTTTGCCACGGACGGAAGCTACCGTTACGGAAAAACGGCAGAACTGAATTTACAAGAGCCGGAGAAAAACTTTTCCAGCGTTTATCGAAATATTGACTTTGACGAGCTGCGCTTTCAGGGCTGTGACACTCCGGACGCAACTGCGCTCGAGCAGCTGGACGGATTTCTTTCTTTTTGCCGGGAAAACAACATCCACGTCGTTGGTTTTCTTCCTCCTTTTCCGCCGGCTGTCATCATCCGCATGGAAGCCGCCGGAAAATACGGCTACCTCGACACGCTTTACAGTGAAATTGCCGCGCGTTTTGAAGCTGCTGGCGGTGAATTTTTCGATTTCACTTCCATGCCCGACACGCAAGACATCGAATACATCGACGGTTTTCACGGCGGCGACCGCGTGTATGCCCAAATCATGCTTTCGCTTTCCGAGCAAAGCACGCTGTTAAAACCGCTCATTGACCGCGAAAACACCGAAGCCCTTTTGGCTCAGCCGTCGGAAAACCCGCGTGTTTTACCCTTTGAAAATTGACGAATCTAACCCACTGCCGCCGGGGACGTTTACCAAAACGTCCCCGGATTTTTCTTTATAAAATCACCATTGACTTTGCCTGTTGTTTATGCTATCGTGTCACATAGATTCCCCCTGAGCGGCTTTTAAACTTTCACGGCCGCTGTCTGTTTTTTAGAAAACCTGCTTTATCATGCAGTATTAAGAAAGGGATGACACTGTTATGAAAAAACATGTTATCGTCAATATTTACAACTTTATCCGAAAATCACACGAAGAACCCAGCCGCTTTATTCAAGATGATTTCGACACCATACGAAACCAGATGCAAATTGCGGGGCAGTACGGACTTCCTACTACCTACGCTTTAAAGTATGACGCTTTGACGGACGAGCGCTATCAGGCATTGATGCGGGAATACGCCGACCCCTGCGATGAGATTTCTGCGTGGTGGGAAATCACTCGTGAAATGTGCGAAAAGGCGGGAGTACGTTTTCGCGGACAAGTAACGGAAGAGTTCGACGAGCGCGTCAACAGCGCTTACAGTATCGGCTATGAGCCAGAAGAACGAAAAAAGCTTGTAGACGCTTACATGGACGAGTTTTTCAAGGTTTTCGGGTGCTATCCAAAAACGATTGGTTCTTGGGTGCTCGATACCGTAACCCTTCAATATGCCGCCGAGCGGTACGGGATTGTGGGCGGAGCCACCTGCCGCGACCAAATCGGAACCGACGGCTTTACCCTGTGGGGCGGGTATCCCAACGGCATTTACTATCCCAGCCGTATGAACGAAAACATTCCGGCGCAGTCCCTGGAACATCAGCTTTCTGTCCCCGTGTTTCGTCTGTTGGGACCGGACCCCATTTACAGCTTTGAACAAAACCTCCGTGAAGATTTAAACGGCATGGTGTTCACGCTCGAACCCGCTTGGGTCACCGGGCGTGACAAACGATGGATTTCATGGATGTTTGCCAATCTGACCGAAGAAGATGCGCTCGGCATCGGGTATGCCCAAGTTGGGCAGGAAAACAACTTTTTGTGGGAAAACATCGAGCCCGGCTTTGCTCCCCAGCTGGAACACATTTCTCAGCTGGCAAAAGAGGACAAGCTGCGGGTGGAAACCATGGCGGACAGTGCAAAATGGTTTTTGAAAAAATACCGCATTACCCCGCCCATGACTTGGCAGGCCTCCAACGACTGGAATGAAAAGCACTCTCTTTGTACCCAGTGGTATGCCTCCAGCTGTTATCGTTTAAACTTTTTGGGCGAAGATTCCCATTTACGAATCCGCGACTTCTTCTTATATCGTGAGCAATACCCCTCGCGTTACTTAACAAAGGCCATGACCAGCCTGAAAAGCACCTTTGACGCACTTCCCGTGCTGTTTCCTCAGCTTTGGACTCAGGAAGGGCAAACACGCCCGTTTATTCGTCTTTTGGCGGCAGACGGCACAGAACCGTCGGGAAGCATCCAGTTTTACACAGAAAATGACACATCCGCTTGTGCCGAGCTGAGAGATGCATCCGAAAAGCAGGTGCTGGCACGATTTACACTTCATCCGGATCGGCTGGTATTAACGGGTGAGTACAGTCTTTTGTTCGACCGTTTGCCCGTGTTTCAAAAAGCGGAAAACAAACAAATTCAAATGGAGCACGAAGGCTTTCCCTATCACTTTACGGTGGAAACAGGCGCCATTGCGAAAGCCGGAACAGACGGCGTCTGCATTGCTCCGCAAGACGGGTGTATTTGCCTGCGCTTAGGCAAATGTGCCGACGCGGCGAATTTTTACACCGAGGAATATCGGCACGACCCGCAGGAGCTTGATGCAGTCACTACTCACTGGAAGCCTGCGGAATCCGCTTTGCCGCTTGCCCCGGTGCTGAGCCCGGCAGAATGTATTTTCCCCTACGGCACTTGCGCTGAAATTACGCTCAGTGCAAAACAATCGGGCGAAATTCGCTTTACAATGGACGGAAGCGTCCCCACAGAAGATTCTCCTGTTTACGAAAAACCGATTTCCATTCAATCGGACACTGTTGTTTCCGCCCGTCTTTTCCTGCCCGACGGGCGAAAAAGTGAAGTGTGCCGCGCGTTTTACCAATTTGTGTTGACCGATATTCAACTGAAAAGCCCCACCAAATTTGACCCGCGCGAAGTGTTTAACCGCAATGGTGTTAAGGGACTGTTGTCGCCTGTGCGCGGCACTTGTGATTTTCTGTGCGGAGAATGGCTGGGCACACTGGAAAACTTAGACGTAACCGGTATTTTGCCAACCGAACAGCAAATTGAAAAAATCGGAATGGGCTTTTTGTCACATCACCGTTCCGGCATCATTTTCCCTGAGTATATCGAACTTTTCACCGGGCCGGATGAAGAGCATCTCATGTTAACAGACACACTCCGCCTTCCCTGCGCTCCGTGTGAACGCGAAATTGTAAAAAAAGATTTCTTCTTTTCAGTGAACAAAAAGATCCGTTGTTTTCGCATTGTGGCACATCGCTACGCGAAAATGCCCGCATGGTGCACCTACAAAGGCGTACCGGATGTGTTCACGATGGCGGATACCTTGCTAGTAAAACTCATGGATCGGTAAGCACTTATGATTAGGCATGTCCGTCAGAATAAAATCTGGTACACCGATAAAAAGCACAGAGGTATCAATCATGAATATCATGACAGCAATCAAAAATCGAATTCTTGGGCTTTGTGGCGAAAGAGGAATTACGATTAACAAACTTGCCTCTTTGTGTGGTCTTCCGCCATCAAGCATCAAAAACATTCTATATGGGAAAAGCCAAAACCCCAAAGTGCTGACAATCAAAATGATATGTGACGGGCTTGGAATTACCATCGGCGAATTTTTTTCGACGCCGGAATTTGATGGGTTGGAGCAAGAAATTCAGTAACCAAAAACCTTTATAGAAACAACAAAATGCCCCGGCGAAAAGCCGGGGCATTTTGTTTAAAAAGTATTTTACTAGAATAAATAGAGAACTTAATCCAAAAAGTCGCGCAGCTTTTTAGAGCGGCTGGGGTGACGAAGCTTTCTGAGCGCTTTGGCCTCAATTTGGCGAATACGCTCACGGGTCACGTTAAACTCTTTACCCACTTCCTCCAACGTGCGAGGACGTCCATCCTCCAAACCAAAACGCAGGCGCAGCACCTTTTCCTCGCGCGGGGTCAGGCTTTGCAGCACGCCGGACAGCTGCTCTTTGAGCAAGGTATGGCTGGCGGCTTCTGCCGGCACGGGAGCATCCTCGTCGGGAATAAAATCGCCAAGATGGCTGTCTTCCTCTTCACCGATGGGGGTTTCCAAGCTCACGGGCTCTTGTGCCACACGCATAATCTCGCGCACCTTATCCACCGGCATATCCAATTCCAGCGCAATCTCATCAGCCGTCGGCTCATGGCCGTTTTTGTGCAGAAGCTGGCTGGAAATCTTTTTCACCTTATTGATGGTTTCCACCATATGCACCGGAATACGGATGGTGCGCGCTTGGTCTGCAATGGCACGGGTAATCGCCTGACGAATCCACCATGTTGCGTAGGTGGAGAATTTAAAGCCTTTTGTATGGTCAAACTTTTCCACGGCTTTAATCAGACCCAAGTTACCCTCTTGAATCAAATCCAAAAACTGCATTCCGCGGCCCACATAGCGCTTTGCAATGGAAACCACCAAACGCAGGTTTGCTTCGGACAAGCGCTGCTTTGCCTTTTCGCCTGCCGGGCCGCCCTCTTGAATACGGGTAGCCAGCGTGATTTCTTCCTCCGGGTTCAAAAGAGGAACACGGCCAATCTCTTTCAAATACACTTTTACAGGGTCGTCAATCGCGACGCCCTCTGCAGAAAGCGCGCTCTCCAAGGCATCTACATTGTCCTCAGTCAGCGTAAAGTCCTCCAAATCAAGGTCGGGCTCGTCGATCACTTCAATATTATTGGCTTCCAAGGTTTCATACAGTTTGTCCACAAAGTCCACTTCAAAGTTCATTTCCTCTAAAGCTTCATTGATCTCCTGTGTGGTCACCTTTTGATTCTTTTTCCCGGTTTCCAGCAATGCTGCAATCACATTCTTTTTATCGGACATATTTCTTTTATCCCCCTGCTTGATTCAGTATTTTTTCATCGTCCTACCCGTCCCATGCGTCTGCTGTTGCCATTCGACACTGGAAAAGGAACGCTTTTTGATTTTCTTGTGTCATTTTTTGCTTTTCATCTGCTCGATATACATCGCCAGTTCCTCGGGCGTTTTGCCCGCCGCCTGCTTGCTCTGCGGCAAGCCGCTTTGAAGACGCTCCAAATACATGCGCACATCTTCTTCCAAAATGGCAACTTCTGCATTGCGCGCTAAAATTCTTGCCATTTTTCCGACAACATCCGCCGGAAGAAACTGCGAAATCGTACCGAGCTCGATAAACCCGCCTTGGCGCTTTTGCTCCAAAACAGCGTGATATACCTGTGCCATTTCTTTGCTGACAAAATGCTCTTCTTTCAAAATTGGCTCCATGAGCGAAAGATGCTGTGGGTTTTTGAGCAGTGCCGCCATGAGCTGCTGCTCCGCATATTCCATGCCGGACACACGGCTGCCATCCTCCCCGTACGGCACGCGCACATCCGCCGCAACGCCTTCGCCGCGCAGGCGCATTTGGCGCTCTTTCCCCTCTTTTTTGCGCAAAGCGCGTGCGGTATTCTCAATCTGAGCCAAAATTGCCTGCTTTGATACATTCGTTTCCTCATGCAGACGGTCAGCGTAAACGTCGCGCTCGACAGGTGTTACCCTGCCGGCTAAAATCTGCGCCGCCGCGCGGATGTAGCTCACTCGCCCGTCGTCGCTTGTAATGTCAAAGCGCTCTTTCTGCTTCGCAAGTTCATACTCCAGTGCGTTGCTCGTGCCGTTTAACAGCATTTCCAGCCGGTCGCGCCCGTAGCGCTTCAAAAACTCGTCCGGGTCTTTTGCGCCGGGCAATTTGAGCACCGAGAGCTTGACAGGCGAATTTTCAAACAGCTGAATGGCGCGCGCTGTTGCCTTTTGCCCCGCCTCGTCCGAGTCGTAGCACAGCACAACCTCCTGTGCATACTCGCCCAGCAGCTTCACCTGTTCGGGCGTGAGCGCCGTGCCGCACGCGGCAACCGCTGTATCAAACCCCGCTTGATGCAGACTGATGACGTCCATGTACCCTTCACACAAAATCCAGCGGTGCTCTTTGCTTCGTTTTGCGACGTTCAAGCCGAAGATCGTGCGGCTTTTTTTATACAGCATGGTTTCGGGGCTGTTGATATATTTTGGCTTTTCGTCGCCCATGTTTCTTCCGCCAAACGCGATCACATTCCCTCGCACATCAAATATCGGCACCATGACGCGATTGCGGAATACATCGTATAATCCGCCTTTCTGGCTTCGTTTGACAAGCCCGGAGTCAAGCATTTCCTCTTCGGTATAGCCGAGCTTTTTCAGGTGCTGGAGCATTGCGGTAAAGCTGTCGGGTGCATAGCCGAGGCCAAAGCGCTTCACCGTCGCCGCCGAAAGGCCGCGCTCTCCCATCCAGTAACGCCGCGCCGCAAGCCCGCTTTCTTCGTTTAAGCATTGAAAGAAAAAACGCGCCGCGTCTTTATTGATTCCCGTTAACCGGCTCCGCTTTTTCCCCGCTTCGTCGCTTTCTTGGGGAAGCGGCATCCCTGCACGCGAAGCCAGCAGTTTGACGGCTTCGGGATAATCTAAATTGTTGATTTTCTTCACAAAGGAAATCACGTCGCCGCCCGCGCCGCATCCGAAACAATAGAACGACTGGGTTTCCGGATAAATATGAAACGACGGTGTTTTCTCGTTGTGAAAGGGACAAAGGCCGGTATATGTCCGCCCGCGGTGGCGCAGCTGCATATAACCTTGCGCAACATCCACTAAGTCGACTCTTTGCAGCAATTCGTAGATATAATCCTGCGGAATCACGGCCTTTCCCCCTTTCATCATTTTTAGAACATATTCACACGCCGTTAAAGCACCGCCCAGCGCTTTGGCACAAACAGTTCTTCATACAGGCGCACTGCGTAGGCGTCGCTCATACCGGAAATAAAATCCGTCACGGCGCACTCCACTCCTTGGTCATACAAAATATATAAATACCCCTGCGGCATTTGCATCGGGTGCTCGCAAAAATATTCGTATAAATCTGCGACCAGCTTTTCTACCTTTTTTTCCTCGTGCTTTGCACGCTCATCCACATAAAGTGTGCTGTATAAAAAAGCATGAAGCGCTTCGTACGCCTGCTGCACCTCCGACGACATCGCAATCACGCCGTCACTGTTTTCAACCAAGCTTGATACCAGCGTCGCGATACGCGCCGACTTCGTATTGCCCAGCACACGCACAATGTCGGCCGGCAGGCATTCAATCGAAAAAACACCTGCTTTTACGCCGTCTTCCATATCGTGATTCATATAAGCGATGCGGTCAGCATAACGCACAATGCACCCTTCCGGCGTCATGGGAAGCGTTCCTTTTGTATGGTGCGCGATGCCGTCCAGCACCTCAGCGCATAAATTCAGCCCCTGTCCGTTCTTTTCCAGCACTTGCAGCACACGCACGCTCTGCTGATAATGCCGAAATCCTTGCGGGCTCAAACGGTTCAGGGCACGCTCCCCGGCATGGCCGAAAGGCGTATGCCCCACATCATGGCCCAGCGCAATCGCCTCGGTTAAATCCTCATTCAAGCGAAGCCCCCGCGCAGCCGTGCGCGCAATTTGGCTCACTTCCAGCGTGTGGGTCAGCCGAGTGCGGTAGTGATCGCCTTCGGGGCACAAAAACACTTGCGTTTTCTGCTTCAAGCGGCGAAAGGCACGCGAGTGCAAAATGCGGTCGCGGTCGCGCTGAAAGCAAGTTCGCATCGGGCAAGGCGCTTCTTGGCGCGCTCTGCCTGCGCTGTTGTCGCTGAAGGTCGCCCAATCGCACAAAATATTTCGTTCGATCTGTTCAATCCTCTCGCGCACTGTCATGGCTCTTCACCGCACTTTCCAAAGCGTGTTCACCTGAGAAACATCCTTGAGTCATCCATCGCCAAAGTTTGCCATATATTAGGCCGATTTCGCCAAACCCAATTGAAAATGCCAAGTGTTTCACTCATTCAAAACGCTTTTTAATGGCTTTATTTAATATATACGACAAAGCGCCCAAAATTCCTTTGTAAAATTTGTGAAAAATATTTTATTTTTATTTTGCACGGCTCCTGCCGCGTGCAAAGAATCTCAAATAAAACCTTTTTTTGCCTTAAAACGGCGCATGAAAAGGTTTTGAAAGCGTCAAATCGGGATTTCCGCGGCAAAACTCAACTGCTTTTGCCTGAAAGGCCTCGGCATGTTCTGCCAGCATCAAAAACGGCAGACACACCTCCTGCCCGAATTCAGCTTCCTGCACCTGCGCACCGCACTCCGCCAAGAGCTTTGCAGCCGTTTCGTACTGTGCATAACTCACACGCCACCGGCCCTGCACACAAACACTCACTGTAACAACACACGCCGCGGCAATGGCGGCATTCGCCGCCTGCGTATAAGCGCGCACCAAACCGCCCGTTCCGAGAAGCGTTCCGCCAAAATAGCGCGTTGTGACAATAATGCAGTCCGTCAAACCCGCGTGACGAATCGCATCCAGTGTCGGCAAACCCGATGTTTTCTGCGGCTCTCCGTCGTCGGAGTACCGCATGCGGCTGCCTTCGCGCAGTAAGTAAGCGTATACATTGTGATTTGCAGTGCGATGTTTTGCGCGCACCGACTCCAAAAAGGCCAGTGCCTTCTCCTCGGTGTCCGCAAACGCGATATGTCCGATGAACCGCGACTTTTTCTCTTCAATTTCGGCAGAGGCTTGTCCGCTGATTGTCCGATATTCTTCCATCGGCGCGCCACTCCCTCCCTGTTTTGCTCAAACATCGTTTGCTCATTCAGAGCTTTCAACAAAGCGAAAAAAGGGCGGTTCGACAACCGCCCTTTTCGACATTGCATTATTTCATGTTGAAACGCTTCTTGAAGCGATCCACGCGTCCGCCTGTATCAACCAGCTTCTGCTTGCCGGTGTAGAACGGATGGCACTTGTTGCAAACCTCAACGTGGATGTCACCACGGGTGGAACGAGTTTTGATCTCGTTGCCGCATGCACAAGTGATCGTGGTTTCCTCGTACTTCGGATGGATGCCTTCTCTCACTTTGGTTCACCTCTTTCTGGTTTTGACTCAAGGGGCCATGCTTTATACATGCGCCCATCACAACCTTCTAAATGGAGGCTACCAGCATGCGCCATCCTGTGCGCATGGAGCAGCCATCGGAACGATTGCTCCGTACATTATAGCACAGCTTTTCCGTCTTCGCAAGCGTTTTTCAAAATTTTCCTGTAAAAGTGCCGTTTTCTTATTTCAGCAAAGGCGCAACAGCATTTTCCAGCGCCTGCTGACGCTCTTTGGCTTCGTTCAGGTTCTCGCCGCGCGTGGTGAAATAAGTTTTAATTTTCGGCTCAGTGCCGGACGGACGCACAATCACGCTCTCGCCGCTCTCCAGTGCATAGACCAGCACGTTCGCGGCAGGCAAGCCCGTCTGCTCGGAGTTTTCGTAGTCAGTGGCGCTCTTCACCTTTTGCCCTGCCAGTTCTGCGGGCGGGTTTTGGCGCAGATGCGCCATAATGCCGCGCATGGTTTCCATGCCGCTCAAGCCGGGGAACTCGTAGCTTTTTACCACGTTCAGATAACGGCCGTATTCCTGATAAATGCGCTCCATTTCGCGCTTAATGGAAGAACCGATGCTCCGGTAATACGCCGCCATTTCGCAAATCAGCATAGAACCGACCACGGCGTCCTTATCGCGCACATAACTGCCTGCCAAATAACCGTAGCTTTCTTCAAAGCCAAAGATAAAGCGGTTTTCCTGTCCCACAGCCTCCAGCTGTGCAATCTGGTCGCCAATCCACTTAAAGCCCGTCAGCACATTGCGGCACTCTACGCCATAATGCACGGCAACGGCGTCCGCCAGCTGGGTAGACACAAGCGATTTCACGCAAACCGGGTCTTTCGGCATGGTGCCTGCTTCCAAACGTGCCTTGCAAATGTAGTCTAAAAGCAATACACCCACTTCGTTTCCGCTCAAAAGCTCGTAGCTGCCGTCGTCACAGCGCACTGCAATGCCCACGCGGTCAGCGTCCGGATCGGTGGCAAGCATTAAGTCAGCGTTTGTTTTTTCCGCCAGCTCCAAGCCCAGCGCCAGCGCCTCACGGATTTCCGGGTTGGGATACGGGCATGTCGGGAAATGGCCATCCGGCTTTTCCTGTTCAGGCACGACGGTAATATCTGTGATGCCGATGTCTTTCAGCACGCGCATCACAGGCACTAAGCCGGAGCCGTTCAGCGGGCTGTACACCAGCTTGAGCCCAGCGTCCGCACAAAGGCCGGGACGAACGCTGCAAGCCTTAATCGCGTCATAAAGCGCCTCACAGCAGTCATCGCCGACATATTCAATCAGCCCCTGCTCCAGCCCCGCGTCAAATTCCATACGCTGTGCGCCGGTCAGCACGTCAATCTTCTGAATTTCGTCATAAACCACGGCGGCGGCCTCATCCGTCAGCTGGCAGCCGTCCGGCCCGTAAGCTTTATAGCCGTTATATTTCGCAGGATTGTGGCTGGCTGTCACCATAATACCCGCATTACATTTATAGTAGCGCGTGGCAAAGCTCAGCGCAGGAACAGGCATCAGCGCGCGGTAAATGCGCACATGAATCCCGTTTGCCGCCAATACACAAGCAGCCTCTTTTGCGAACACATCACTTTTCAAGCGGCTGTCATAGCTGATGGCAACAGTCTGACTGCCGCCCTGCGTTTTCACCCAGTTGGCAAGCCCCTGTGTTGCCTGACGCACGACATAAATATTCATTCGGTTGGTTCCCGCGCCCAAAACACCTCGCAAGCCCGCTGTTCCAAAGCTGAGGCTGGCGGCAAAGCGCTCTTTGATCTCCTCGTCTGCTCCCTGAATGCTCACAAGCTCCGGCCGAAGGTCGGCGTCCTGCAAATCGGCTGCTAGCCAGCGCTCATACTCGTTTTGATACATTCAACAAACACCTGCTTTCCTCAAGATCATGCTGCAAACAGCTTCCAGCCCTCAGGTTCTTCCGCCATTCGCATTTGCGGTTTCCGCTTTCCGAAAGCCTTCAGCTGTCACACACCAAAGAGAGCCCGCTCTCTTTCTTTTTATGATACCTGTTTGAAGAAATCTTGTCAATTCAATCTTGCCGAAAAGTTGCTGTAAGGTTATACTTAAAAAGTACTGCAAAATTCAGACAAAAAAGGAGCTTTTATGTTTGCCGAAGTTCACAGCTTAGGCGTTCACACGCTGGACGGCTTTTGCGTTCGCGTAGAAGCCGACATCAGTTCCGGCCTGCCGCAGTTTTGTGTCGTAGGTTTGCCGGACAGCGCCGTAAAAGAATCTTCTGAGCGCGTTCACAGCGCCATCAAAAACCTTGGGTTTACTTACCCTGTCAGCCGCATTACCGTCAACTTATCCCCGGCGGACATTCGCAAAACCGGCCCGGTGTATGATTTGCCGATTTTTCTCGCTCTGCTTTGCGCAGACGGCCAGCTGCCCGCCGTTCCAAAAAGCAGCGCCTTTATCGGGGAGCTTTCTTTAGACGGCGCGGTGCGCGGGGTTGCAGGCGTACTGCCCATGGCCATCGCCGCGCATGAGGCCGGCATTGAGTGCCTGTTCGTTCCCGCAGAAAACGCCGCCGAAGCCGCCGTGGTTGACTCACTGTGCATTTACGCCGTTTCCGATGCCCGGCAAGTCGTCGACCACCTGCGCGGCAAAGCACCTCTTTCCCCGTATACCCCTGCACCCTTTACGGATGCGGATACACTCGACGGGCAGGATTTTTCCGACGTGCGGGGCCAGCCGGAAGCGCGCCGCGCCATGGAAATTGCAGCGGCAGGCGGTCACAATCTGCTGTTGATCGGTCCGCCGGGAACCGGAAAATCGATGCTTGCCAAGCGAATGCCCGGTATTTTGCCGCGCATGACGCGCGAAGAAGCCATGGAAACAAGCCGCATTTATTCCGTGGCAGGCATGCTGCCCAAAGGGCGCGGCCTTTTGGAGCAGCGCCCTTTCCGCGCCCCGCACCACTCTGTCAGCGCTACCGCACTGGCGGGCGGCGGAACCATTCCGCGCCCCGGCGAGGTCAGCTTGGCACATCACGGTGTTTTGTTTTTAGATGAATTGCCGGAGTTCAGCCGCCTTGCGCTCGAAATTCTGCGCCAGCCGCTCGAAGACGGCAAAGTTACCATCAGCCGCGTTTCCGGCTCGGCTTCGTTCCCTTGTGAAATCATGCTGGTGGCGGCGATGAACCCCTGCCCGTGCGGCTATTACGGCCATCCGACGCGTCAATGCACCTGTAATCAGCATGCGATTGACCGCTACTTACAACGCATTTCCGGGCCTTTGTTGGATCGCATTGATCTGCATGTAGAAGTAGCGCCCGTTGGATACGAGGAGCTTTCCGGAACCGAGCAAAGCGAAAGCAGCGCCGCCATTTTAAGCCGCGTGCAAAAAGCGCGTGCCTTGCAGGAAACACGCTATCAAGGGCTGGGCTTTGCCTGCAACGCGCGGCTGTCCAGCAGTGCACTGCGCAAATACTGCCGTCTTGCGCCTGATGCCGAGGCCATGTTCCGGCGCGTGTTTGACAACATGGGCTTATCCGCCCGTGCGTATGACCGCATTTTAAAAGTCAGCCGAACGATTGCCGACCTCGCGGGAAGCGACCGCATTGAAACCGAGCATCTCAGCGAAGCCATTCAGTACCGCACTCTGGACCGAAAATATTGGTTTTAACGCCAAAGCCCCCACGCACCCTGCCGGGTGCGTGGGGGCTTTTTGTTCATCTCCTAGGGGCTTTCCGAAAACAAAGAAGCGCCCTAGTCTTTTTGCTGAGAACGCCTTTTCCCCAAAGCGTTCAAACACGCGAAAGCAATGAAAATCGTAAAAATCCCTGAAAGGACAATCGAAACGCGGACAGAAGATAAATCGGCAAACACGCCTGCCAGAAAAACAATGAAAACAGAAAGAATTTTCGATAGCGTGGATTGAAAGGTAAACACCTTTCCGCGATTTTCGGAATCGGTACTGGCTTGAATCAAAGAGCGATAATAAATCATATAGATGGTGTTCGCAACACCGCCGATAAAATTAAATACGATGCAAACAGGAATATTTGCAGAAAGGCCGTATCCTACTGTAGCAATGCCCATCATAAAAATACCGACAGCAAACATGCTGCGCTCTGAAATATTCTTATAAAAAACATACAGACCGCTTGCAGCAAGCATTCCAACTCCCCACGCGGAATTGATGTACCCATAGACATCCGAAGATCCATTAAAGATTTCAGCAATATAAACAGCGTCTAATGAGGAAAAAATTGCCCCGCAAACCGAAAATAAAATGCAAATCACAATCATCGCTTTTAAAAAGCGTTCTTGACTCAGCCATTGCAGAAATTCCCGCGATAAAAAAGTCCCCTTTCCATTTTGGCTTTTCTGCTCTGTTTTTCCCGTGCGGACGTCTTTTTCCAAAAAGCACAAAAATAGAATGGATAACACAAAGGTGCAAATATCAATGATTAAGGCTGTTTGATATCCCTGCCATTCGATGCACATTCCTGCCAAAACAGGCGCAATCACCATGGAAATATTGCTGACAAAAGAATCAATCGTGTTTGCCGTCTTTAGCTCCAGATTGCCGCAAATATCCGGCACATAGGCATTCACGGTTGTGTTATAAGTAAAGCTTGCAACCGACAGCACCATACACATGAGATATAAAACGGTAACATTCCTGCAACCGGTCAACACGCATAAAAGAATGGAAAGACCGGATACCCCTTCGCAAAACTGTAACAGAATTTTACGAGAACCGTGGTCAATCCGTTTGGAAATGGCCGGTGACAGTAAAATGATTGGTAATGTTTCCAGCAAAAAGCTGACGGACACCGCCATGGCAGACCCGGTTAAATCGTAAATCATAAATGGAATTGCCATTGTGGCAAACCAATTCCCAAAGCTGGACGTAAACCGTCCTATCATAAACAGATAGTACCTGCTTTTTTGTTCCACAATTTCATCCCCTCATGGAAAACCATCAAACGGCGCTGTGCCGCATTCCTTTCCCCAAATGGCACGTCAAAACATAAAAAGCCCCGCGCTTTCAGCGTGGGGCTTAACGTGCTTTCTTTTGATTAGATAGCGCGCGTTACCTTGCCGGAACGCAGGCAACGGGTGCAGGCGTGGATATAACGGGTAGAACCATCCACTACTGCTTTTACTCTTTTGACGTTGGGCTTCCAAGCACGGTTAGAACGACGACAAGAGTGGGAAACTTTGATACCAAAGGTCACGCCTTTACCGCAGCAATCACATTTTGCCATTTCACTGCACCTCCCTTTTTTAAGTAGCTACATGATTATATCAAATTACATCAAAAATTGCAAGCACTTTTTTCGGATCCATTCAAAAAAACACATTTTATGCTTTTATGCAAAAGACCTAAGCTCACAGCTGAAAATCTTCCGCCGAATACTGCGGCATCGGCGGGCGGCGCTTGGGCACACGCTTTAAAGGATCGTATTCATAAAATTTGCAGTGATACCCGGCGCACACAACGCCTTTTTTATTACAATAGTAAGTTTCCGGTTCATCCGGCGCCGGACGCTGATTGGCACAATATTCACAGTTCGGCGGAAAATCGCCCTTAAAAAAAGAATTTTTTTTGCGAAATAACATTTCCTGCTTCTCCTTCTGTGCTCTTTTCCTGCAACCACATTTCAAACAAAGATATTATACACACTTTTTTTGCTTTCGTAAACCTTCGGTTTTTCCGTGCATGGCCAAAGCGCAAAGCACAAAGAGCACGCATGCCGCGTCGGCAGGCAGCCTCGAAGCATAAACATTTTCCCACACAGCCGCCGACCGGATGCTCGGAAATATCGAAAGCAGCAGCCGCGTAAAAAACAGCATCAAAGGCAAATGAACGACTCTTGAAATCAGCAACGGCTTGAGAGAAATCTCTTTGCCCGCAAACGCGCGCACCTGCAAAAATACACTTGCTCCCATGGCGCTGAGCGCAGCCGCACACATTGCAACCCGCAGCCCTGTATCACTTTCGGCCGCGGCAATGCACGCATTCGTCACTTCCAAGAAAAAACACACGGCATAGCGCACGCCGTTTCCCAGCGGAGCGACGTAAGCAGACAAAAACGAAAATAACGTAACATAGCCGCAAAGAATCGTTGTAGCCTGCACTGCCGACGCCACCGCCTCGGACGCATCGCATCCTTTCCCCTGCACTGCGCCCGCCTTTCGTCCCGCATCGCCCTTTTCCTGCGGAAGGATAAAAGAAAATAAAATTGCACACAGCGCAGCGGCGGCGCACTGCGCGGCGAACATCATCCAGCCGACTGCGGCATTGCCCAAAAGACGCGCTCCCACCCCTGCCGCCACAAAAGAAGGGCCGGACACTGTGCTTGCAATCAACAGCAGAGAACCTTGCTTTTTGCTGATTTCCCTCTGCCTGTATAACTGAGAAACCTGATCTGCTCCTGCCGCAAACCCACCCAGCCAGCCGCACACCACTGCGCTGGGCGCTTTCGGGGAGGTAATTCCCATCGCTGCAGTAAGCGGACGAAGCGGCCAGCTGAGCCAGACCGCACCCTGCCCGGAAAGCAAAATGCGTGACAAGACAAAAAACGGAAACATCGTGGGAATGATGGTTTCAACGCAGGCATGCAAACCGCTTTGCACACCTTTTGCCGCCGTTGCGGGGTCTGTCAGAAAAAGGCACAGCGCCGCGGCGCACAAAAGCCAAAGCGCCACGGCTTTCCAACTTTCATTTTTTTGCATAAATCATCCCTCCCTCACGATATATATGAAGAAAAGAATCCCGTTTATCACCCGCAAAGGAGCAGTTATGAAACGTTCAACGAAAAAAAAGAGCTCATTGAAAGAGGCGTTTTGTTTCGGAAAAGAATTGACACAGCAGGCATGCGCCCCCACAGCCGCCATTCATGTGACAACACAGGGCCAAATTGAGCTGGAAAATTGCAAAGCGATTGCGGCGTTTGATGAGGATGCGCTGATTGTCAGCATGGGCAAGCGCATGGTACGCATTGAGGGCGACCACCTCACCGTTGACACTTACCGAAAAAACTCCATGACGGTGCACGGCACCATTTTTCGGATTGTTTTTTTAGAGGGAAAGGAGCATTGAACCGTGCGCAAAAATATTTGGAACTATCTGTCGGGGCAGGTTTCTTTTCAAGTGGTCAACGGCCGAGTTGACCGCTTTTTAACGCTGTGCAGTGAGCGAGCCATCCCCCTCACCTCCATCCACGCCGTTCCCGGCGGCGTATATGCCGAAGCACCCGCCCGCATGTATGCAAAAATCGCCGCATTGGCGCGCAGTTGTCACTGCCGTCTGCGGCTTCAGGAGCGGTTCGGGCTTTGCTTTGCCCTGTTTCTTCTGCGCGGACGCTACGGCATTTTGGCGGGAATTGGTGCCGCAATTCTTGCGCTTTGTATATTTCCTAATTTAATTTGGAATATCCGGTTTTATGACTTCACTCCTGCCGAACAGCAGGAAATGCGTCAAATGCTTTACCATTGCGGCGTATATGAAGGAGCCTTCGCCACCCAGGAAGACATGGGCCGCATTGCCGCTCAGCTTCGCTCACAGACCGACGATTACAGCTGGATTGCCCTCAATCTGGTGCGCGGAAAATTAATTGTTGAAAAGAACAACATGGAAAAGAAGCCCGGTTTGCAGGAGCAGGAAGTGACAGACCTTGTCGCCATCTCAGACGGAATTATCCGCTTTATGGACGTGCGCGGCGGGTATTACCTCGTCACTGCCAATCAATCGGTTCGCGAGGGGCAGACACTCGTTACGGGCATGTGTGACGAAAACGGCGAAGGGCGCGTTTCTTACATGCATTCCGAGGGAGAAATTTACGCTGAAGTCGAAAAGACCTATCGTTATACGCAGCCGCTCACCGTCACAACCGATCTTGCGCAAAGCAAAACCGAAACCACTCACCGTCTGTTCTGCTTTGGGCTGGAAATTCCGCTAGGAAGCAGTGCAGCCTCACCTTTCGCAATTAAAAATGTGTACCGAGAGCCGCTTTCTTTGTTTGGTTTTCCGCTTCCTGCCACAATCGAAACCACGCTTTACCGCGAAGTTGCTCAAAAGACATACACGGTCAGCGAATCGCTTGCGCTTGACCTTGCGCGCAATGCCGTCTTGCAGCAGGCAGAAAAGGATTTCGGCGACATTGAACTGCTGGATCTCGACATGGAAAGCACCACCGAACAAGACAGTGTCACGGCGGTTTTTCATCTGCGCTTCATTGCAAATATTGCAAAAAGCGTTCCTTTTGGCGGTTTGACAGGAAATTGAAAGGAAAATTTGTGTAAATAATACACAAAATCCTCTTTAAAATTTTGATTATTATGCTATAATAAAAGAAACAAAGTGCATGAAGTGTTTCTAAAAAAGATTTCTGCACTTCTCTTCGGGAGCATTGTTTCAAAGCAAAGAAATGCACAATTTTTCAGCAAAGAGTGCAAAACCACAAAGCAAAAGAACCGAGCCGCTTTGCACTGTCCTTATGAACAGGGCAGACATTGCTTTTTGCAAAGCAGCAGTAATAATTTTACTACCGGAAAAGCTCCCGAAAGTTTTATTCCTGTATCGAGGTGATTGTGTATGGAAAAATTGTTGGAAGTCGATTCGATTGATGCAGCGCTTGCCATTTTCGGCAGCTGTGATGAAAACATTCGTCTGTTGGAGCAGGCTTTTTCTGTTACGGCGGTGTGCCGCGGTACGGAAATTAAACTGAGCGGCGAAGAGGCTAATGTGCAAAAGGCATACAAAGCCATCACCTCCATGCTCACCTTACGGGAAAACGGCACGCCGCTGGAAGAGCAAACGGTGCGCTACTGCATCTCTTTGGCTGATTCCGGCGAAGAAGAAAAAGTGCGCGAGCTGACGGGCGATTTCATCGCCATTTCCGCAAAGGGCAAGCCCATTCGCCCTAAGACATTGGGCCAAAAAGAATACATTCAAAAAATCCGCGAAAACGCGATTACATTCGGCGTAGGCCCTGCGGGTACGGGCAAAACGTATCTCGCCGTCGCCATGGCTGTAAAGGCGTTTAAAGCGCGGGAAGTCAGCCGTATTATTTTAACGCGCCCCGCCGTCGAAGCCGGAGAAAAACTCGGCTTTTTGCCGGGCGACTTGCAAAATAAGGTAGACCCCTATCTTCGCCCGCTTTACGACGCTTTGTTTGACATGCTGGGCGCGGAAACCTATCAGCGTCTTTTAGAAAAACAAGTCATTGAGGTGGCGCCGCTTGCCTACATGCGCGGACGCACCTTGGATGATGCTTTCATCATTCTGGACGAGGCGCAAAACACCAGCCCCGAACAAATGAAAATGTTCTTAACCCGCATGGGCAGCGGCTCTAAAGTGGTTGTCACGGGCGACGTCACGCAAATTGACCTGCCGGACAAAGCCAAAAGCGGCCTTGTCGATGCCTTGCAGGTGCTCAAGCATGTGAACGGCATTGCCATGATGTATTTTTCGGAAAAGGACGTTGTGCGCCACCGTTTGGTACAGGCCATTATCAAGGCTTACGACAACGCCTCTCGTTCAAAAAAGAAATAACGGCACATTTGTGCTTTCATTCCTTTGGAAAGGTTGTGACATACGATGTCCCACAAAGTTTATATTACAAACAATCAAAAGGCCGTGAAAATCCCCTCCGGACTGCGCATCTTAATCCGCCGTGCGTGCAACGCGGCGCTGGAATATGAAAAATTTGAAGGCAACACAGAAGTCAGCGTTATTTTTGTGGATAACGAGGAAATCGCGAAGCTGAACGAGCAATACCGCGGAAAGCCCACCCCCACCGACGTATTAAGCTTTCCTTTGGGCGAAGACAATCATTATGACATCAACCAGGAAACCGGCGCCGCGATGCTTGGCGATATTGTCATTTCGATGGAGCGCGCCATGGAGCAAGCCGAAATGTACGGCCACAGCTTGCAGCGCGAAGTGGCCTTTTTGACGGTTCACTCCATGTTCCACCTGCTCGGATACGACCACGAGGCAGGCGGCATTGAGGCGGTGCGCATGCGCGAAAAAGAAGAAGCTACGCTCATTCAGCTGGGCTTGCCGCGCACCGTGTCTTATACGCCGGACGAATAAACCATGAAGAAACAGCCCTTTTACTCCAGCTTTGTGTATGCCGCACAAGGAATCCGCGCCGCTTTGCGTGAAGAGCGCAACATGCGCTTTCATCTTTGCGCGGCTTTTTATGTGTATTTGTTCAGTATGTTTTACGAGTTTACAAAGCTGGAATACTGCGTCATTACCATCATGGTCGTAGGGGTAATGGCATTGGAGCTGGTAAACTCCAGCTTAGAGCGCACGGTGGAACGCCCCACGCCGGACCGTTACTGTACGGCAGGCGTCGTGAAAGACATGGCGGCGGGTGCCGTACTGGTGTTCAGCATCGGCAGTGCCGTGTGCGGCTTTTTGCTGTTTTGGGACTTGCAGGCGTTTGCCCGTATGTTCTGGTTTTTTACGCATTATTGGTTTGCTTTGATCGCGCTGTGCGCTTCCCTTGCCGGTGCTTGGATCTTTGTTTTCCGCAGAAAGGACGATTAACTTTGCAGGAATGTAGCACAAAAACCGTGTTTGTTGCGCTGGTAGGCCGCCCCAATGTGGGAAAATCCAGCTTGTTAAATGAGCTGGTGGGCGAAAAGGTTGCCATCGTAACCTCTAAACCTCAGACGACACGCACCAAAATTACAGGCATTTTAACACGCGGGGCAACACAGTATATCTTTTTGGATACGCCCGGTATCCACCGCCCGCGCACTCGGTTGGGCGAACGCATGACGAAAGCCGCTTCGCAGTCGATTGCCGAGGTAGATGTGGTCGTGATGCTGTTTGAGCCTTATGGCGAGCTGAACCCCGCTGAGGAAGAATTGCTTTCGGAAATTCGCGCACGACGCGTTCCCGCCTTGGCCGCCGTCAACAAAACAGACACCTTGAAAAAAGAGAGCGATTATGACGCACGCGCCGCATTTTTAAACGAGCAAGGCTTGTTCCGCTGTGTCATGCCGCTCTGCGTGCACGAGAAAAAAGGCTGCACCGAGCTTTTGGACACGCTGGAAACGTATGCCGTGGAAAGCCCGCATTATTTCCCGGATGATTCCTACACCGATTTGCCCGAAAAAGTATTGGTGGCCGAGTGCGTGCGCGAAAAAATACTGCTTTATCTCTATGACGAAATCCCGCACGGCACAGCTGTGGTGGTCGAGCGTTTTAAAGAACGCCCCGATAAAGACATTATTGATATTGACATCAATATTTTCTGCGAAAAGAAAAGCCATAAGGGCATCATTATCGGAAAAGGCGGCGCGATGCTGAAAAAAATTGCCAGTGAAGCCCGCCGTGAATGCGAAGAATTTTTAGGGACGCGCGTCAACCTGCAATGCTGGGTAAAAATTAAGGACGATTGGCGCGACAACGACTTTTTGCTGAATAACTTCGGCTTTCAAAAGTAAGCCACGCACGATTGCTTCATAGGAAATCCTTCCCTTTTGGGATAAAACGGCATGTGTCTGCCCATGATAATCTTGTCAGAAGCGCTGTTTGACAAAACGGAATCATCTTAAAAATGATGCGTAACGTTTTGGGAGGGTTTCCTATGAGCAGTAAAAACGCATGGAAAACGTTTGAAAGTACCGGATCGGTTCAAGATTATCTGACGTACAAACACCAAAGCACCGGACTGCGTAAGGAGAACACCGATGCAAATGATCACCACGGGCCTCGTGCTTCGCGCAACCAAAACAGGCGAGGCGGACCGGGTTCTTTCCATTCTCACACCTGAACATGGCATTATCAGCGCCATAGCAAAAGGGAGCCTGCGGCTGAAAAGCAAGCTTTTCAGTGCCACGGGTCTTTTTTGCTATTCGGAGTTTGAACTGTTTGAAGGCAAAAGCATGTTTGTTGTTGACAATGCCAGTGTCAAAGAGCTTTTTTGGGGCATTCACCAAAGCGTGGAGGGCATGGCGCTGGGGATGTATTTTTCCGAGTTTGTTTCCACTCTCTCCCCTGTCGGGGCAGAATGTGCCGCTATTTTCAAGCTTTTTCTCAACACGCTTTACTTTCTTTCTAAAAACATGCGCCCTCCCCTTTTGATGAAGGCTGTGTTTGAGCTGCGCGCACTGAGTTTAACTGGTTTTTTACCCGCTTTAACGGCATGCAGCGGCTGCGTGAAATATGAAGGCGGGCCGTTTTTCTTTGACGTTTCTTCCGGTCTGCTTTACTGCGCTGACTGCGCCCGAGAGCGCGGGCTTTCCCCCAACTTGGATGCCGCCGCGCTTCGTGCGATGCGCCACATTATGCTGTGCGACACCGCAGACGTATTTCGCTTTCAGCTCGCAGAGGAAAGCACGCGCCATTTAGCGGCAGTTTCCAAAAGCTATGTCCTGCAATGTCTGGATAAGCCCTTTAAAACAGAAGATTTTTTAAATACCATTCTGGGAACGGTGTAGTTTTTACACTCCTTCCCATTCAAATTGAGGAATATCATGCACGAAAAATATTTGAAGTCTTTAGAATTTGACAAAATTCTGAATACCGCGCTTTCCTACGTGTTATGCGAAGAAGCGCGCGAACTTTTGCAAAACGAAACGCCCGGCGAAACCGCCGAGGATGTGCGCTTATTGTTACAGCGCACCGACGAAATAAGCACGCTTCTCATTAAAAACGGCTCTCCCCGCTTTTCTCATGTAGACCATGTGGCGTTTACGCTTCAGCGCGCCGTCAAAGGCGGCGTGCTGAGCATGGGCGAGCTTTTGGAAATTGCCGCAACCCTGCGCAATTTCCGCGAGCTTTCCGGCTGGTATCACATGACCGAGCACGACGCGCTGAGCATTGACGACCTGTTTTATGCCATGACGCCGCAGCCCGGATTGGAAAAAGCAATTGGCGAAGCCATTTTGTCAGAAACCGAAATGGCAGATACGGCGTCGGACACGCTCTATGACGTGCGCCGCAAAATCCGTGCTGCCGAAAACTCCATCCGCGATAAATTGGACCATCTCACCAAATCGCAGGCAAATGCAAAATACTTACAGGAAAGCGTTGTTTCTCTGCGCAACGGCCGCTTTGTTGTGCCTGTTAAGGCAGAGTACCGCGGCGAAATCGGCGGCGTGATTCACGACGTTTCTTCCAGCGGATCTACCCTGTTCGTCGAACCGACCGCCGTTGTGGAAGCAAACGCGAAAATTTTGCAGCTGCGCAATCAAGAACAGCAAGAAATTGAGCGCATTTTGGCGGCATTCTCCGCGCAGTGCGCCAATTTGGAACCGATGTTCAGCTTTGGCTATGAAGCCATGCTGAAAATTGATGCCCTTTTAGCCAAAGCGCATCTTGCGTTAGAGCAAAAGGCCATGTGCCCCACCGTGCGCGATGACGTTTCTTTCTCGCTGGTGCGCGCACGCCATCCGCTGATTGACCCGGAAAAGGTAGTCCCCATTGACGTGGAACTGGGGCGCACTTATGACACGATGGTGATTACCGGCCCGAATACCGGCGGTAAAACCGTTACGCTGAAAACAGCCGGTCTGCTTTGCACCATGGCGCGGTTCGGCTATTTGATTCCCGCGCATGAAAGCAGCGAGGTTTGCGTGTTTGACGAAATTCTCGTGGATATTGGCGACGAGCAAAGCATTGAACAGAGTCTTTCCACTTTCTCTGGCCATATGAAGAATATCACGGAAATTTTGGCGTGTGCAGGGCCGCGTTCCCTCGTTCTGATGGATGAGCTCGGCGCAGGAACTGACCCGGCAGAAGGTGCGGCGCTGGCCGTTTCCATCATTGAGGAGCTGCGCGAAAAAGGCGCACACGTTATGGCAACCACGCACTATGCCGAGATGAAAACCTTTGCACTCGAAACGCCCGGCGTGCAAAACGCATCGTGTGAGTTTAACGTGGAAACACTGCGTCCCACCTACCGCATCAGCGTCGGTGTTCCCGGCAAGTCGAACGCCTTTTTAATCAGCGCAAAGCTCGGTATCAGCGAACATATCATTGAACGAGCCAAAACGCATTTATCCGAGGAAGACCGCCAATTCGACGCAGTTCTTGCCCAGCTGGAAGACTTAAAGGCACAGCTGAAAGAAAAGCAGGAGCAAGTGGAAGAGCTCCAGCACAGCGCCGAAAACGAAATGAAAAAGGCGCAGGAAAAATGCCGCCGCTTAGTGGAACAGGGTGAAATTGAGCTGGCCGCCGCGCGCGAAAAAGCCCAGCAGATGGCGCAGGATGTACAGTCGCAGGCATACGCACTGATGGACGAAATGCGCAAGCTGGAAAAAGCGCAAAATCAGTCGGCCCAGCAGCGCGCACAACGCGCCAAAGAAATTGCGAAGAAAGAGGCCGAAAAACTCTTTACTCGTTCCGACGTGGTGCATGCGCCGCAAAAACAATTTACCCCCTTGAAGTCCGTCACCGTCGGCCAAGAGGTTTATCTGGTTGATTTGGACAAAACGGGCGTGGTATGCTCCAAACCCGACCGCGACAACATGGTGGAAATTCGCGCAGGTATTTTGAAAACCAAGGTGGCATTAAACCGTCTTGCCGCACCGCAAAAGCAGCAGCCCGCCAAAAAGCAGCCGAAATATACCCCGCGCAAATCTTCGGGCAGCTCGTCGTTTGGCGAGCGCGTAGCCCGCAGTGCAAATATGGAAATCAACCTGCTCGGCATGACAGTAGAAGAGGCACTGATGGAGGCCGACCGCTTTATTGACAACGGTGTCATGAGCGGACAAAGCACCTTGTACCTCATTCATGGGCGCGGCACCGGCGCACTTCGCAAGGCGATTCAGTCGCACCTGCGCCGCCATCCGAGCGTGAAAAGCTATCGCCTTGGTGTATATGGCGAGGGCGAAGACGGCGTAACGGTTGTTGAATTGAAATAAGCATCCGAAAATAAAACATAACCCAAATGACCCGCCCCGGCTTGTGTGATAAACACAGGCCGGGGCGGGTTTGTTCTACTTCTATTTTCTAACATACTGCTCAACACATTGACAAAAAAAACACAATCCCTATAATAAAGATTGGGGTGGGGGTTCAGCGGAGCGCAAAAACAAAAAGTTTATGGAGTGAATCTTTTTATGAAATCTTCTTTAAAGCCCTCTTTGCCATGGATTGCGGCAGAGATCGCACTTGATCTCATTTGCACCGCATTGCTGGCATTGGGGCCGTATTTTCAAAAATTATTATTCGACACCGCACTTCCCAGCGGAGTTCACGCGGTACTCGTGCTGTGCGGTGCTTACTTACTGGTACAGCTGGCCTACAGCATTTGCTCGTGGCTGTGCATGAAAGCCACTTGGAAGGGCGCAATCTGGTTTGAGCGTTCTCTCAAACGCCGCTTTTTCCATGCATTGCTCGCAAAAAGCAAGGTGGATTTTTTCAGCCGCGATACGGGCGAATATCTTGCCATGCAGTCGAGCGATATCACCGCATTGGAGCAGGACTATTTGCAGCCTTTGGTGGATGTCATTCGTTCGTTCAATATGTTCGTGGTGTACGGCATTATTTTGTTTGCCGCCATTGACTGGCGTATTGGGCTTGTCATCTTTTTGGCCACATTGGTGGTTCTGGCGGGGCCGCATTTAACGGGCAAAGCCTCGTCCCGTACGCGTCAAACATATCAAGAATCCGTCGGCACTTACACATCTGCCGTGCAAGACTGGTTGGCGGGCTTTTCGGCAGTGAACCGCTTTACTGCCCCGGCGATTGAGAAAGCGCACGAAGCAGTGCTCGGCCAAACGGCAGACAAACGCTACGCGTATGGCAAGGCAAAATCGCTGGCATTGGGCGTGGACACAGGGGCCGTTCGCTTTTTGCAGGCAGCTGCCTTCGCTGTGGTAGCCATTCTTCTTTGCCTTGGGAAAATCAGCGTCGGAACAGCTGTGGCAGCTTTTGGGTATGTGGAATGTTTTTTAAGCCCGTTAAATTCCATTTTGTACGACGTCAGCACCTTGCAGGGCATCAAAGAAACCAAACAGCGCTTTGAGGAATTTACAACATCGGCACAAACACAGCAAACACAGGCACTGTCTGCGCCTTCCGGCCTGCAAGATGCGCTGGAACTGAACAATGTGTGTGTATCGCGCGGCGAATTTTCCTTTGGGCCTGTTTCCCTTCGGCTGGAAAAGGGCAAAAAGTATGCACTCATCGGCGCGAACGGTTCGGGAAAATCGACCTTGCTCAAGCTGATGACCGGGGAAGTACTGCCCGACAGCGGCTGCATCACATTAGACGGCCAGCCCATCAATGAGCTGGACACCACACAGGTGATTGCCTGTGTCACACAGCGGGAACATTTATTTCGGACAGGTTCGCGGGAGAATATCACGGTTTACGGCGCATATCCGCTGGAAAAGGCCGTGCATACCGCCCGCCATATCAAGCTTCCGTTTTTCGAGAAAGCGCTGGGTGGCGGCATTTCAAATTGTCAAGAATTAAGCGGCGGCGAACAGGAAGCAATTGCTTACCTGCGCATGACTGCCCAAGACTGTGACATCGTACTGCTGGACGAACCGTTTGCCGCCGCAGACGTAAACGCCACACACGCCATGGAACAGCACCTTTTAACCGCGCCGGAAATGAAAAACAAAACCGTGGTTGTGATTACGCATGACCATTCTGAGCATTTGGAGCAGTACGATGAAGTGCTCCAAATGAAAGGTGGGACACTTGTTTCTCATAACGACTAAACTTTTAAGCAAAATGACAAAACCAAGCCGCAAAGCTTTGTCCTTCCATTCAATTTTTTAGACGCACAAAGAGGGCCGAAAGAAAAATGTTCTTTTGGCCCTCTTGTCATTCCGATTCACTCATCAGCTTGCAGAATACACCGTCATGCCCACGCCGCTGTCCTGCACCAAAATATCCTTTGGCATTTGAGAAAATTTAAACGTTACAAATAAATCACCCGCTGCACCGGAAATATTTAAAATTTGCAAAAAGTATACCACCCAAAACCATTCGAGCGGAACAAGAACATTTATTACAGCAAGCACAAACAGAAACACTACCACAGGCGCTAAGGCAATTATGATATAACTCTTTTTGTCGTAATAATCCTCACTGCCCGCAAAAGCATACAAACCTGTAAAGCCGTACTTTACTTGTTTTGTTCCAAACGCTTTCATCGTAATGCCATGAATAAGCTCATGCAAACATATATAAGCAATCATCGACGCAATGAAAACAAAAAAGCGAATCAAATAATTGATTATGCCGTTTTCCATGCTGAAAAGCGATGAAATGGGAACAAAAGCATTCATCGGAACGATCATCACCGCCGCAATGATCAACGCAATAACATTTAAAACAATCGCAATTTTTTTATTCTTTTGAAGGTTCACAGAATAAATTTCTCGATACCCTGCGGGTAAACTTTCTACTGCTCTCATTGCAAATCCCCCTTTTGAAAAGAGTTTCTCTTTTCAAAAGCAGTATAGCACTTCCATTTCTTTTTTGTCAAACACGAAAAAAAGCCGAGAATCAGGAGAAGTTTCTTTCCCGTTCCTCGGCTCTTTCTTTTTCTTATGTCAAAGCGGCATATTCCTCGTCGCTCACAGGCTCCAGCCATTCATTGGAGCAATTTTCTCCCGGCACTTCAACGGCTAAGTGAGAAAACCAGCTGTCCGGCGCAGCGCCATGCCAATGCTTTACTTCCGGCGGAATATTGACAACGTCGCCTGCGTACAGCTCCTGCGGCGCTTTCCCCCATTCCTGATAATAGCCACGCCCGGCCACACAGATTAAAATTTGTCCGCCGCCCTTTTCGGCATGGTGGAGGTGCCAATTGTTGCGGCATTTCGGCTCAAACGTCACGTTAAAGATGCCCACTTGGTTCGTTGAAACAGGCGCAAGATAGCTTTGCCCGATAAAATACTGCGCAAAAGCGTTATTCGGCTCGCCAATGGGAAACAGCATACTCTTTTCATGCGCCGATTTTGCATCACTTGCGCTTTCTTCTTCGCTATAAACATCTTTTGCCATGCGAAATGCCGCCCACGCTTTGGGCCATCCCGCATAAAATGCCGCGTGGGTTAAAATCTCCGCCATTTCCTCTTTCGTGATGCCGTTCTTCTTCGCAGTAGATAAATGATATTGAAAGGAAGAATCCACGAGCCCCTGCGACATCAGCGACACCACGGTAACAAGAGAACGGTCACGCAGAGAAAGCTGCTGTTCTCTGCTCCAAACCTCTCCAAACAAAATATCATCATTCAAATGGGCAAACTCAGGTGCAAATGTTCCTAAAGCATCCCGGCCCGCTGTTTGTTTGACTGCCATACTGCTTCCTCGCTTTCTCATTTTGCTTATGATGGCTCCGCTAAAGAAAAGGTGGCTTCGATGCTCCCCTTTCCCAATTTTTCTTTTAAATCGGACACATCTTCTATTTTCGCTAATTTTGTAAAATTCCATGAGTTGGGCGCATAGTAAATGGTAATTTGGCTTCCCTGATATAAAATCACATCGCCCGGCTGTGTCGTAATAGATTCATCACTGCGCGTCAGTGTAGTTCCCAAAGGCCCTACCTTTTCAAAACCGCCGTAATCGTCCATGGAAACGGTGATTGGGCCTTGTTCCAGTAATTCCTTAAATTCCTGCGCGGAAACATTGTCTTCAAATGCCGCCCAAAATTCATGCTCTCCCACCGTAATCTTTAACATGGCTTTCTCCTCGCCTGCTTCATCAGAAATATGACTTTCTTGCGCCGTACTTTCCTCAGCCTCAACGCCGGACACATTACTTGATACGGAGCCGGACTGCGGCAAACTTGCTGCGCCGGATGACACAGTCTGTGCACAGCCAAACAGACTGATGGCAGCCAAAAAAATGAAAAATCGTTTTACCATTTTTCACACTCCTTGTTCCCCTGTCAGACAAGATAAGTGCGGAAAAACTGCTCCATTTTATCAAAGGGAATGATATCCGTTCGGTCATACAAATCGGTATGCACCGCACCGGGAATCAGCATCAGCTCTTTGTTATCTCCGCGAAGCTGCTGAAACGCATCTTTGCTGAAATAGCACGAATGTGCCTTCTCTCCATGAACTAAGAGCACTGCGCTGCGAATCTCACTGCTGTACTGCAAAATCGGCATGTTGAGGAAAGACAAAGAAGATGTCACATTCCAGCCGTCATTGGAATTTAACGAGCGGGGATGATAGCCGCGCCGGGTTTTATAATAGTCATAATAATCTTTAACAAAAAACGGAGCATCCTCGGGCAGTGGGTCTGCCACTCCGCCCGCGCGAGCATAAGAACCGTTTTTGTAGTCCAGTGTGCGCTGGGCATTCAGCGCTTTTCGCTTTTCATATCGGGCTTCTTCGCTATCCTCTGCGTCAAAATATCCTTTTGCCGTTACGCGCGTCATATCATACATGGTAGAGGAAACAGTAGCCTTGATTCTCGTATCAATCGCCGCGGCATTCAGCGCCATACCTCCCCAGCCGCAAATACCGATAATACCGATTTTTTCCGCATCCACGCGATCATGCGCAGACAAAAAATCGACTGCGGCCTGAAAATCTTCGGTATTGATATCGGGCGAAGCCACATAGCGCGGGCTTCCTCCGCTTTCCCCCGTAAAGGAAGGGTCAAACGCAATGGTTAAAAACCCTTTTTCCGCCATCGTTTGCGCATATAAGCCGGAGCACTGCTCTTTGACCGCACCAAACGGCCCGCTCACCGCCAGTGCCGGCAGACGTCCTTGCGCCTCTTTGGGCATATACAAATCGGCCGCCAAACACACGCCGTAGCGGTTGCAGAATGTCACCTTTTCATGGTGCACACGGTCGCTTTTCGGAAAGGCTTTATCCCACTCTTGTGTTAATTCCAGCTGTTGCATAAAGATTCCCTCCTTATCCAATCGAACAACCCATATTATAAGCCGTTTTTAATGCAGAATGGCCTTTGATTTCTCCCGCATTGTTTACTCCTCCGGCAAAAACCGTTCCGGACAGTTGTGCTTTTTCAAAACAGTCAATCCATCCTTGCAGCCCCTCTATCGCCCGCCGCGGAGCACTTTCTTCCTGCTCTGCCGCACAGGTCAGCAAATAGATATCACGGAATTGATAGTCCGAACCATACAAAGGGTTCGCTCTGTCGAGCATCGTTTTCATCTGGCCGGACATTTCGTAGTAGTAAATGGGCGTTGCAAACACGAGCACATCTGCGTCATGCATTTTCTGTGCAATTTCGTTGGCATCGTCTTGAATGACACAGCGCCCCGTCTTTTGACAAGCAAGACACCCTTGGCAAAAGCCTAGGTTCTTTCCATGCAGCGAAATCTTTTCAACGGAGTTTCCCGCATCTTTTGCGCCGCGTGCAAATTCATCTGCCAATAAATCAGAGTTGCCGGCCTTTCTTAAACTGGTTGAAACCACTAAAACATGCTTGCTCATTTTTCTTCCTCGCTAATTTCTTTAACAATTTTTGCAGGAACACCGGCGGCAACGCTGTTCGGCGGAACATCTTTGGAAACCACCGCTCCCGCTGCGATAATAGCACCATCTCCAACAGTAACGCCGGGAAGAATGGTAGCATTTGCGCCAATCCACACATTTTCACCGATATGAATTGCCGCGGGGATCATGTCGCTTCGCTCTTTGGGCGATTTCGCATGATTGAGCGTTGCCAGCACAACATTGTGTCCGATCAGTGTTCCGTCACCAATAAAAATGCCGCCTTGGTCTTGAAATTTGCATCCCATATTGATAAACACACGTTTGCCGACAGTGATGTTTTTTCCGCAGTCGGTGTAAAACGGCGGAAAAAGCGTAAAGGTTTCATCTACCTGTTTTCCGGTCAGTTCGGAAAATAAATTCCGCAGCGTTTCCGGCTCGTGATAACCTGTGTTGATTTGCGCCGTCACTTTCATGGCCGCTTTGCTGACATCGTGCATTTTCAAATGCACATCACTGCCGCCCTTCACCGTTCTCCCGCTGTTTAAATGCTCTAAAAATTCATTCAGTTCCATGCAAATCTCCTATCTGTTCTTCTTACGCTGATTGTAACATTGTTTTGAACCAATAACAAATACTTATATTGAATATTCTTTCATGCTTGCAAGTTATAGTTATTTTACATTATAATAGAGCATATCAGGAGGTATCTCAGATGGAACTACGGGTTTTGCAATACTTTGTTGCCGTTGCGAAAGAACAAAATATTTCCTCCGCTGCAAAATCATTGCATCTTTCTCAGCCGACGCTTTCCCGCCAGCTGAAAGATTTAGAAAACGAACTTGGCAAGCAGCTGATGATTCGCGGAAGCCGAAATATTACACTAACCGAAGAAGGGCTGCTTTTACGAAAACGAGCGGAAGAAATTCTTGATTTAGTCGGGCGCACGGAAAAAGAAATCACCCGATCGGATGAAACCGTCAGCGGTGATATTTACATCGGCACCGGAGAAACCGACGGCGTGCGTCAAATTGCGAAAACCGCAAAGCAGCTTCAAAGCAAATACCCCAATATTCACTTGCATATTGTCAGCGGCGACGCGCTGGATGTATGCGAACGGCTGGATAACGGGCTCTTTGATTTCGGCATTCTTTTAGGCGATATGGATAAATTAAAATATCACTATTTGACACTTCCCACAAAAGATACTTGGGGCGTGCTGATGCGGCGCGACAGCCCCCTAGCGCAAAAAGAAAGCATTGTCCCGGAGGACTTATGGGATAAGCCCCTGATTCTTTCTCGGCAGTCGGAAAACAAAAGCGGGCTGTACCGCTGGCTTCAAAAAGAGCCTTCTCGATTGCATACCGTTGCAACCTATAACCTCATTTACAATGCTTCTTTAATGGTAGATGAAGGCATGGGATATGCCTTTACATTAGATAAACTGATTAACACCACCGAAAGCAACCTTTGTTTTCGCCCCTTAAAGCCGCAGCTTACGCTAGAAATGAACCTTGTCTGGAAAAAATCGCAAGTGTTTTCCAAAGCCGCAGAATTATTTTTGCAAGCGCTGAAAGACAGCTTGTTTTCTCTTTCTGAACGACGCGAGTCCACTGCGAACGAAAAAAGATAAATTCAAAAAAGTGCAGGAGATTGAAAGGCAACGCCTTTCAATCTCCTGCACTTTTATCTGATGATAAGAGAATCACACGCCTGTCAGCGCTCCATTTTCCAATACTGAGCACTATACGGGGGAAGCTCGCTTCCTCCGCCGAAATCATGGGTTTTTCCCGTCAGCAGCTCTTGCGCCAAACCACAGCCCGCATCAAAATGGGCCGTGTAAGGCTGCGCATCTGCGTTAATCGCCACCAGCACGCGCTCACTGTCCGTTTTCCGTTCAAAAATAATTTGGCGGTTTGTCAAAACCACATTGCGGTAACTGCCATAGCAAAGTGCATTGCTCTCCCGGTGAGCTTTGGTGAGCAGCGAAATCCAATCGGTTAGCTCATTCCACTGCGGCAAGGCAATTTCCGGGCGCAGCACAGCATCACTTCCCGCCTGTTTGCTGCCTTTTTCGCCCCATTCACTGCCGTAATAAACCGCGGGAACGCCCGGCATGCCAAACATCAATGCATAAGCCAAAGGCAAATGCTTGGGATCGGTCAATTGGCTGGCAATGCGTGTGACATCGTGGTTATCCAGGAAGGCAAGCAAATGCGCCCCTTTGTAAAGCGTCCAATCTTCCGGGCCAAACTGGCGGGCCAGGCTGTGGGCAATTTCAAACAAGTTCATGGAGTTGAAACTCGACCATAAGCCTTTATAACATTCGTAGTTCGTAACCGAATGACACATCTCCCCGCTCATCCACTGCTTATAATCACCATGCAGCGTTTCGCCCATCAAAACAAAGTCCGGCTTTAGGGTTTGCGTAAACTCCCGCAGCTGGCGAAGATAATGCTGCGGCAGACAATATGCAACATCCAAGCGCAGGCCGTCAATATCAAATTGCTCCACCCATGTGCGGATGGCATCGAACTGATGGCGCACCACGTCGGGATGGCTCAAATTCAGCTTTACCAGCTCGTTGTGGCCTTCCCATGCTTCGTACCAAAAACCGTCGTTGCGGTCGGTATTGCCGCCGAAATCAATGTGAAACCAATCTTTGTAAGGGCTGTCCCACTTTTTTTCCTGTACATCGCGAAACGCCCAAAAACCGCGCCCCACGTGGTTGAATACGCCGTCCAGCATCACGCGCAGGCCCGCATCGTGCAGGGCCTTGCATACCTTGGCAAAATCTTCGTTCGTACCCAGCCGAACATCCAAACGGAAATAGTCGCGCGTATCGTAACCGTGCCGGTCGCTTTCAAACACCGGATTAAACAGCACGGTATCTGCGCCCAGCTTTTTGATATGCTCTACCCAATCTAAAATGCGCAGAATTCTGCTTTGGGGCACCCCATCGTTGCCTTCCGGCGCACCGCATAATCCCAGCGGATAAATCTGATAGACAACCGCTTCATCAAACCACATAGAATCTGCCTCCTGTTTCGTTCAGAAGGCTGTATTTTTGCCTTCTGTATTATAAGATGATTATATGACGGATGCCTGTTTCCTGTCAAACTTTCGCTATGAAAAAAGATTGCCCTGCCGTGATGTGTTTCATACACAAAACAGCAGGGCAATCCTTTATTCTACGGTAACACTTTTGGCAAGGTTTCGCGGTTTATCAATATCGCATCCATGTTGGCGCGCAGTGTAATAGGCAAAGAGCTGCGCATACACCGTCGCCAAAAGCGGCGCGGTATACCAAGGTGCATCTTCAATGGGCCAAACGGTGCAGCCCTCAATCGGGGTTTGAGGCGGTGTGCCAATTAACAGCAGATACGCGCCGCGGGCTTTGACCTCCTGCATATTAGAAAGTGTCTTTTCCAAAATTTGCGGCTGTGTTGCAATGGCGGCTACCAGCGTGCGTTCGTCAATCAAGGCGATGGTGCCGTGTTTCAGCTCGCCGGCCGGGTACGCTTCACTGTGCAGGTAAGACACCTCTTTTAATTTCAGAGCAGACTCTAAAGATGTGGTATAGTCCATCAAGCGCCCAATGAAAAAGATGTCGTGACACGCACGGTTGGCGCGTGCAAAATCTTCGACAATAGCACGCTGATTTAAAATAGACTGAATCTGTCGCGGCAAACTCATTAAAGTTTTCAGCGCGTCTTTCAGTTCTTCGTCACTGATTTTGCCGCGCAGGTGTGCCAAATCAAGCGCTAAAATCTCGAACAGCAAAACCTGTGTTAAATACGCTTTTGTGGAGGCCACGGCAATCTCCGGCCCTGCCAGCGTGTACATGACCGTATCGGCTTCGCGGGCAATGGATGCGCCAATCACATTGGAAAACGCCAGCGCACGCATCCCGAGCTGCTTTGCCTTGCGCAGTGCCGCCAGCGTATCAGCCGTTTCACCGCTTTGGCTGACCGCCAGAAAAACGTGGCCCTCGGGGTTGCGCTCTTGCTCTACCACCGTCTGATAGCGGTACTCGCTGGCAACGCAGGCATCCGTGCGCACCCCGGCAAACTGTTCAATCAGCGCTTTGCCCATGCAGCCCGCGTGATACGCCGTACCGCACGCGGCAATCGTCAGCTCTTTGAGCTGTTTTGCCTGCTCGGGGGTAAAAGGCATGTGCTCACGTCGGATAGTGTAATCGGCGGAGTCAATGTAATGTGCCAGCGTGTCGGCAATCACCTGCGGCTGTTCACAGATTTCTTTCAGCATAAAGTGATCAAAACCGTTTTTCTGTGCCGCGCTCGTGTCCCATGAAATCGTTACGTTCACTCGTTTGCGCTCTTTGCCGTCCAAACCGTAGAAAACTGTGCTTCCCGGCGTTACCACAGCAATGTCGCCGTCCTCGGGCAAATAGACATTTCGGGTGTATTCCAAAAGCGCACATACATCGCTTGCCACATAGTGGCATCCCTGTCCCACACCGATGACAAGCGGGCTGTGGCTTCGGGCACAATACAGCGTATCGGGTGCACAGCGGTCTAAAATCACCAGTGCAAACGAGCCTTTGAGCATCCCCAGCACTTTAAGCAGTGTCGTTTTCATATCATTTTCGTAATGCACCGCCAAAAGCTGTGCCACAACCTCGGTATCCGTTTCAGAAACAAAAGAAACGCCTTTTTCCATGAGCTGTGCTTTCAGCTCGGCATAGTTTTCAATAATGCCGTTATGTACCAGCGCAATGCGGCGGTCAATGTCAAAATGCGGATGGCAGTTTTCCAAAGAGGGCTTACCGTGAGTGGCCCAGCGTGTGTGCCCAATTCCGCACACACCGGAAATCGGATTCTTTTCCACTTCCTCCCGAAGCTGGTCAATTCGTCCTACCGCTTTGCGCACGGCAAATCCGTCTGCCTGCACTGCGGCAATTCCGGCAGAATCATACCCGCGATACTCCAGGGCAGAAAGCCCTTTCAGCAAAAATTCACAGCAGGAAGTTTTTCCTGTAAACCCAACAATTCCACACATACACGACGCTCCTTTTGTTTCGGGCGCTTTGATTTCCAATCGCTTGCACCTCTCATTTTGCGCCTATCGCCGCAGCATACAAAGCCGCACCGCCGGGCAGTGCCATGTCGAAAAATAAAGCCCTTTTTCCACCGGCTTTGCTTTCCCGCTCTCAGGGAAAGGCAAACGCTCGCACAGCTCCCACGTTCAGACGATATGCAATGTGCCTATTGTAACTGCTTTTTCCAAAAAAATCAATACCGAAAATGAAAAAAAAGTACACAAAAATGCAAATATTGAGTTTGAAATACTCTTAAGCAATGATTCAAAAGCAAAAAGGCCGCGGCGAGTTCGGCAATCAAGCCTTCTCTCGCTGCGGCTGAATCGTAAATATTCGAATACCTTTCGGAAAATTTTTCACTTTGCAACACAAAGCATGTGTTAACTTATTTCGCACATCTTTTATTCTGATTCCCCATGGACAAAACGATCAATCACTCTGCACAAATTGGCAAAATCAATCGGCTTTGCCACATGGTCGTTCATTCCCGCTTGCTTTGTCATAGCAATATCTTCGGCGAACGTATTGGCGGTAACGGCAATCATCGGCACAGATTTTGCATCGCCGCGCTCCAAGGCGCGAATCAAGCGTGCCGCCTCACAGCCTCCCATGACAGGCAGCTGCATATCTAAAAGCAAAATATCAAACGTATTTTCCTGTGCCTGTTCAAATATTTTCACCGCCTGCCGGCCGTCACGCGCTTGTGTAATCACCGCACCTTGTGACGATAAAATTTCAGTGGCAATTTCCATATTGATGGGGTCATCCTCTGCCAATAAAATGCGAATTCCATCCAAACGCGGCGGTTCTTGCTTTATTGGTGCCGACTTTTCCTCTTGCCGGTGTTCCGTTTCGATTACCGCCAGAGGTAACTCCACAATAAATCGGCTTCCTTTTCCGAGTTCACTTTCACAGCGGATTTCACCGTTCATCTGCTGTACAAGCTGGCGAACAATGGGCATTCCAAGCCCCGTTCCCGTGGCCTGACGTGTTGTAAAACGTGTTTCACGCGCGTAAGGCTCAAACACATGCGCTAAAAACTCTTTCGACATCCCTACGCCGTCATCTGCAATTCCAAAGCGGTAGGTTCCGGCTTGTTCCTGCACATGTACGCTGATGGTACCTCCGTTTTTTGTGTATTTAAACGCATTGGAAAGTAAGTTATTCAAAATTTGGCCCAACCGAGCGGAATCTCCCATTACGTCCTCATGCTGAATTTCTACACAGACATCAAAATTTCTATTTTCTCGCTGTGCCAAAGCATAAAAAATATCACAGTATTCCTGAATACACTGGTGCAAATTCATCGGTTTGCAGTCAAGCGAAAATTTTCCTCTTTCCATTCTGGATATTTCAAGCAAATCGTTAATGAGAGAAAGCAGCTGCTTTGCGGCGAATTCCATTTTGTCAAGATAGCCGCTGGCTTTTTGAGAATCGGCAACCTCTGCACGCACCAGCGAACACATTCCGATGACTGCGTTGAGCGGCGTTCGCATCTCGTGTGACATCCGGTTAAAGAAGGTAACCTTTGCCTTTTGTGCTTCTTTTTCCGTTTCCAGCGCCCGGTTCAACAAATCAATTTCGCTGATCTGACGGCGCTTTTCCGCATCAATTTCACGAAAACAAAAAACAACCTCATGAGAGCCGGGATGTTTATCGAAGAGCATCTCCACATTTACCCAGCGCAGCTCCTCTCCAAAGCGGCGCAAGTAGTCGCCCCCGAAACGCTTTGTCTGATTTTGCACAAGGCGTCTGACATTTTCTAAGGAGAAACTTTTTTCAAACTCAGCATAGGTTTCTTTTCCAATCACCTTCTCGATTGCACACAAAAAGCTTTCGTACGGGCCGCGTTTGGGCATTTGGTCTTTCATGTCCTCGGCACATTTTAGGGTTTCAAACGTACCGGCTTCATAATCAACGCGATAAATTGCATAGTAAAGTTCGCCGAGCGCCTGCACGGTTTCGCTTGCGGCGCGCAGTTTTTTTGTTTTTCTTCCATCTCTCCATGCAGTCACTAAAAGCGCGGCCGCAAACAGCACCACTAAAACGAAAAAGAATCGAATGACGGTTTCCAGTTCATACAAAATTTCATGAATCGGAATCGTCAGAACGGAAACCCAGCCGTTTTCCATCACATGGTAATAGACGCCGTGCTGTTTTCCGTCCGGTGCCTCAATGCTTGTATCATAAGCCAGCAAACTGCCGTCATCAATTCCCTCTTGCAGTACCACAGCATATTGGGAAAGCTGTTCTCCGGTATAATCTGCATCCGTCACGCTATAAAGAACCGTGCCGTCTTGTGCACATAAAAAATACACGCTTCCCCTCGGCATTGACTGATGTTTTGCTACTCCCCAGCCTTTCACCGGAGCCCAAAGAGCAAGTACATCTCCGGTTTCATTAATTTGGCGAGAAAAAATCATCCACTTTGCTTCATCATTCTGCACAACACCCGCAAAGATCGTTTCTCCGTCTGCCTGCCGAGCCTTTTGCGCCCAATCGACGTCCGATGCCGCAATAATGTCCGCTTGCCCCATTTGTTCGCCTTGGATCAAAGCGGTTAAACGCAAATCCTCCCCGTCAATTTGGCAAATTTCCTCTTGACGCGCCGCAAGCCACTCAGCAGATTCTTCCAGCGTTTTGATATCATCCTCCAAGCGTTTTGCCTGAATGGATAAAATTTCCTCATAAAATCGAATCTGATTTTGCTCTTGATTGGAGTAACTGCGGGTTACATAGTTCCCTACGTCCTGCGCATCTTGGAGCAATCTTTCGCGCACAACCACTGCACTTGCCGTTAAAAACAGCGTAAAAGCCATAAACATTGCCATGCTAAGCCAAAAATTACGCATATCCGAACGGGCTTTTTTCTTTATCTGTTTCATTTTGCGGTGATATCCCCTTTTCATAAATTCCCTCTTTCAGTATAATTTTGTTTGCAAAAAAGTCAATCATTGTCAAAGAAAAAGAAAAACCCCCTTTATTGTTGGACTTTAAAGAGAAAACAGGGTATAATGGAAGCGTCGTGAGCAGATTTTGTAACTGCTTTCGATGCATGGAAAAATAAGAATATTCAGCCTGCTCTTCTCGAGCGATATCCGTGCTGCATCGTGCGGCCTTTCCTTGGCTGAATATTTTCATTCCCGCGCCTTCTGCGTCTTAGAGCTCAATCTGCATATTATCCCAAACCTCTGCGGATTTTTTATATTTTATAATTCAAAATGCAAGCATCCGAAAGCAGAGAATTTTTCTGTTGTTTGTCCCGGTGAGCTGTATTTTTCCTGATACAGGCGCCAATCTGCCTTCAGAATTTCTATCAATCGCAATATCGTGAAAAGGAGATTTTTTAATGAATGAACCGGAGTTTTTCTCTCAATTAAAGGCCGTCGACATCGATATCGACACCGCACTGGAACGCTTTATGGGCAACCAAGGTCTTTATGTGCGCTTTTTACTGCAGCTTCCGGAAATGTTGGATTTTGAAGCAATGCGCCAATCACTTGAAGCGCAAGACCAAGAAGCTTTTTACCATCAAATTCACACGCTTAAGGGAACTGCTGCGAATTTGGGGGTCAGCGCGGTTAGTGACTGCGCGCATGCCATTTTAGCCGAGCTTCGCACGGGAGGCTTTCGCAATATGAAAAAGCTTCAAGAGCTTTTAAAAGAAATTGAAACAGAGAGTGAGCGCGTTGTTGACACAATTCATTACTGCAAAGGAGCATAACAAAATATGGCAAACCGTGATTTATTGATTGTCGTTGATGATTCTCAAATTGACCTTGCAATTTTAAATGAAATTTTTAAAAGCAGTTTCCGAGTGAAATGTATCAGCGCACCGAAGCAGGCCTCTGCATTCATCAAAGAACATCACGAGGAAATCTGCTTAATTTTGCTCGATATTTACTTAGGTCACCGCCAATCCGGTTTTTCTCTTTTAGAAGATCTTCAGCGCGACGCCAACACCTCTTCCCTGCCTATCATCTTAATCACTTCCGATGCTAATAAAGAATATGTAGTAAGTGGAATGGAGGCAGGCGCGGTCGACTTTCTGGCAAAGCCCGTCAATCCGCATACGGTTCAAAAGCGCGTTTACGACATCATTCGTCAGTACTGGCCTGCTGAAACGCTTTTCCTGTCGAAGCAAACAAACAGCTCGGCAGATGAAGCCTTTTCCCTTGTTCCCGAAACGCTTAATGCCAAACAAATGCTCTCCGCGCTCCGCCCTTGGAGAGAAAGCCTGTCTTTGCTGTGCTCACTGCGCCCGGGGCTCTCTTTTGAGCAAATGAAGCGAACAGCGAATATTGTTTCAGCTTTGGCCAAAACATACGCTTCTTATTGCAACACGCCCCCCCTGAGCGATAATGACGCCGTTTGGATCAGCCTTGCGGCTTCTTTCTTTGATATCGGGCTTGTCGCTCTGCCTGACGACGTTTTACAAACGCACACAGAAAATACTTACCCAAAGCACACCGAGCTGGGTGCGCAAATGTTTGAAACAAGTGCATCGCTCCACCCCTTCTTTCATCATGCCGCCGATATTTGCCGCTGGCATCACAAAGACTACGACGGCGCCGGCTGGCCCGTCGGTGAGGGCGGAAACAACATTCCGCTGAGCGCTCAATTGACCCGCACGGCAATTCTTTGCGTGGAATACGCACAGCAGCTGGGCGAAAATGCAACGTCTCAACACGTTCTTCGCCTGCTGCAAAAGGATGTAGGGTATGCTATTTCGGAACAGATGTATGAGAATGCATGTCTTTGCCCGGACCGTTTGCTGGGATAACATGGAACCTTTCCCCATAAGTGTACACGATACCACATAGATAGGAGAACCTTCATGAGAAGAAAAATCATTCGCTCTGCTTTGATTGCGTTCGGCCTGCTCATTGCTGTCCTTGCGGCGTATGTCATTTATGTTTTTGCAGATTATCATCGTTTTGAAGACCGGCTTGTCCTCACTCCCGAAGGTGAAGCTTCCGCGGGCTTAGAAACGGATACCGTTTACCGCGCTGTTTCCTATAATGTCGGCTTTGGCGCGTACAGCGCAGATTACAGCTTTTTCATGGATGGCGGCACAGAGAGCCGGGCGCGTTCTGCACAGGCCGTCAACGATAATATCACGGGGGCAGTTACCACTGCCGTGTCTTACAAGCCCGATCTTTTAATGCTGCAAGAAGTAGATATCAACGGCACACGCAGCCACCATGTCAACGAGTACCAACTCGCCTCCAGCCTGCTGTCTGATTTCAATTACACTCATACATTTGCCCAAAATTACGACAGTCCCTACTTGTTTTGGCCGTTGTTAGAGCCGCATGGGGCAAACCAATCAGGGCTTGCGTTTTTCTCGCGTTTTCCAATCAGTGAAGCCGTTCGGCGCAGTTTGCCGATTGAAGAAAGTGTCATGAAGCTTGTAGACCTTGACCGCTGTTATTCTGTGCAGCGGATTCCGACACAAAACGGAAAAGAGCTGGTGGTATATCACTTGCATTTATCGGCTTATACATCTGACGGAACGATTGCGGAAGAACAATTAAAAATGTTGTTTGAAGACATGCAGGCCGAGTATGACAAGGGAAATTATATCCTTGGCGGCGGTGACTTCAATAAAGATCTTCTCGGAAATTCCGCCGAGCGGTTCGGATTTGAGGATGCAGAGACGTATACTTGGGCACAGCCAATCCCGGACAGCCTGATTCCTTCTGCCTTCTCCATTATCGGGCCCTATGATGAAAGCAACCCTGTTCCCTCCTGTCGTAATGCAGACAAGCCTTACGGAAGCGATACTTTTGTTGTTACTGTTGACGGATTCATCGTATCGGACAATATCGAAGTAAAAGAAAGCAAAGTCATTGACACACAATTTGCATACAGCGACCACAATCCTGTTTTGTTAGATTTCGCATTATCTGATTAAGAATCAAAAGCTTCCCCGCACGACGGACGAGGAAGCTTTTTTCCATGCAAAAATTCTACCAAAACAGCAAAAGAGGAAGAAACAGCCCGAAAGCGTGCTTCTTCCTCTTTTTGTTTTCGATTAAGCAAAAGAAAATTGAAAAAACGATTATTTCACCATGCTTGCAACTTCTGCTGCGAAATCGTCCTCTTTCTTCTCCAGGCCCTCGCCCTTCTCGAAACGAACATACTTCACAATCTCAATGTCGCCGCCCAGCTCTTTGCCGGTTTTCTCCACGTACTGAGCAACCGTCAAATCGCCGTCTTTAACAAACTGCTGGTCAACCAGGCAGTTCTCTTTGTAGTACTTGCCAATTTTGCCCTCAACCATCTTCTCTTTCACCTGGTCGGGCTTGCTGGCCAGCTTCGGATCATTGCTGATCTGAGCGAGGAGAATCTCTTTCTCCTTCTCCAGCACCTCAGCGGGAACGGAAGCCTCGTTCAGGTAAGCGGGGTTGACAGCCGCAATCTGCATTGCAATGTCTTTACCGAAAGCGACAAACTCAGGCTTTGCAGCCACAGCGTCGCTGGTGTTGAACTCAACCAAAACGCCGTGCGTGCCGCCGCCGTGAACATAAGCAGCGCAAACGCCCTCGAAGCGCTCGAAACGACGAATCTTGATGTTCTCGCCGATTACCAAAATTTTCTCTTTCAGAGCAGCGTCAACATCGCCGTCGCCCATTTTGCACTTCAGCAGCGCATCCACATCAGCGGGATTCTCGTTGATAACGATTTGTGCCAAATCCTGTACGAAGGTGCGGAACAGCTCGTTCTTTGCAACGAAGTCGGTCTCAGCGTTAACTTCGATCACAACGCCAACCTTCTTCGCCATATCGGCCTCAGCAAAAACCATACCCTCAGCAGCAATGCGGCCAGCCTTCTTTGCGGCGGCAGCCAAGCCTTTTTCACGCAGGTACTCAACAGCCTTGTCGAAATCACCGTTGGACTCGGTCAAAGCCTTTTTGCAGTCCATCATGCCGCAGCCGGTTTGCTCACGCAGGTTTTTAACATCAGTAGCAGTAAAAGCCATGGTTCTATTCTCCTTTTCTGAATCACAGTCAAAACATCAAAAATGGTATCCTCCGCCTGCGCAGAGGAAGCGAAGGATACCATAACGCGCATAAAATTATTCGGCAGCTTCTTCCTGAGCCGCTGCTTCCTCGAACTGCTCACCCTGACGGCCTTCCAGCACAGCGTCAGCCATAGCGCCGGCAATCAGCTTCACAGCGCGGATTGCGTCGTCGTTGCCGGGGATGACATAGTCGATCTCGTCCGGATCGCAGTTGGTGTCAACGATGGCAACGATGGGGATGTTCAGCTTGCGTGCCTCAGAAACAGCAATGCGCTCTTTGCGCGGGTCAACGATGAACATTGCCTTCGGCAGCTGCTCCATCTCTTTCACACCGCCCAGGAACTTCTCGAGTTTCTCGAGCTCCAGCTCCAGCTTAGCTACTTCCTTCTTCGGCAGCATCTCAAAAGTGCCATCCTCGCGCATTTTGTTGATCTGAGCCATACGGTCAATGCGGCGGCGAATGGTGCGGAAGTTGGTGAGCATACCGCCCAGCCAACGAGCGTTTACATAGTGCATACCGCAGCGCTGAGCTTCCTCGCGCACGGAATCCTGAGCCTGCTTCTTGGTGCCGACGAACAGAACGCTGCCGCCCTCTGCTGCAATGTCACGCACAAAGTTATAAGCCTCGTCCAGCTTCTTCACAGTCTTCTGCAAGTCAATGATATAGATACCATTGCGCTCGGTGAAGATGTATTTTGCCATTTTGGGGTTCCAGCGGCGGGTCTGATGACCGAAGTGCACGCCGGCTTCGAGAAGCTGTTTCATAGATACGACTGCCATAATAAAATCCTCCTAAAAATTGTTTTTCCTCCGCATTATTTTTATGATACCCCACCGCCGAAGCGGCACCGGAGCACCAAAATAATACGTGCGTATTGCCGTTATATTGTATCACACTCACTTGGTAAAAATCAAGCATTTTTTTCGTTTTTTACCCATCTTTTTCTCGGCACAAAAAGTTTGCTGCATTTGTACGGACTGATAATTGAAAAAAACGCAGAAACCCGAAAAAGGCTTCTGCGTTTTTCCCTTTCAAAATGCCTTATTATGTGCCTCGGCGCAAAGTGAGTGCATTTTTTATATTCAGAAACACCTTCGTTATGTTCCCTGTTCCTACTCCTGCGTAAAGTTATCGCCAAACATCTGGTCATACTGCAAAAGCCAATGGTCTTCATACCATTTTGTCTGCTCCTGGCTCATTTCCTGTGAAAATGTTCCGTCCGGCTCAACAGTCACGCCGCGTGTGCGCGCACGGTAGATATCCATTTGCTGCAAGAGATACTCAAAATAAACCGGCTGCTTTAACCCGTAAAGCTCGGTTACAATGGGAGAAACTTCGTACGATGCAACGGTGCCAAGGTCAGTGGCGGCATCGCTGTAATTGCTCCAAATCAGTAAATCTGTCTGGCGCAGTGCAGGGCTTGCCGTATCGCCTTTTTCAATATAGCCCGTCTTTTCATAGATTTCATACCCTTCGCCAAACGGGTTGAAATGATCGCCCCAAAACACGATAATCGTCGGCTCTTCCACCTGGCTGAAATAATCCGTCAGCGCTCCCAGCGCAGCGTCAGCCTCATAAATGCCGGTTGCAAAATCTTGCAGCTGTACCAGCGTTTTGTCTGTAAGACCGGGATGTTCCACAATGTTGACAAGCTCCTCGGCAGGATACTTGCCTTCATCATAGGTAGTATGATTCTGCATCGTTACCGCATGCACAAATACCGGGCCATCATCCTTACGGCTTTCATACTGCTCAATAATCTGCTCGGTCATTTCCATATCCGACACAAACCCGCGCCGTTTGTCCGGGTCTTGCATATCTTCAATGGAAATAAAGTCATCCAGCCCCAAACGCGGATAAGCCGTGTTGCGGCTCCACATTCTTTCGTAGTAGCCGTGAATGGCCACAGTGCTGTACCCTTCTTCTTTTAAATACTGCGCAAAAGAAGGCATTTGCCCCGTGACATACTGCTGATAGGGCTTGCTGCCCGCAGGCAGATGCTCCAGCGAAAAACCGGTCAGAACTTCAAATTCCACATCACAGGTACCTCCGCCAAAGCTGGGCGAATAAACATAACCGCTTGCACCTTCTTCGCCAAGGCGTTTCAAATTCGGGGTTAAATCGCGGTCAAACTGAATTCCTTCTAAGCGAGATACATCCCAGAAGGATTCATTCATCACATAAATAATATTCGGCGTTTGTTCGGCATCCTTGCCCGCTTCAGCCGCATACGACTGCTCATACATCGGCTCGCCGGAATCATCTTTTTTCACCTGATCTAAGCGCTCTTCCACTTTTTCTTTGCTGTATCCTTCCGGCGCTTCTACTTGCATCACGCGCAGATTCGTCAAAAATCCCGTTACAATACTATAATTGCGATAGTAGCGGTCCTGCATCCACATATCTTCATAAATATGAAAAGATGCACACACCTCTTTGCTCATATAAATCCCAAAAAAGATTCCAAGCGAAAGCGCGGCTCCCGCTGCTGTCAGGCCTGCCCGAATGAAAAGGCCCCGGCGTTTGCGGGCACGATGAGGTACGGGAAGAAAACAACTGGCCGCCAAGCAAACAATGAAAATAATCGCAACAACAATCATGTGCGGCTGAACGGAAAGTTTCACATTTCCCGCGACGCCCATGAAATCGCCAAGCTGCTGAAAGTCCCACGGCAAAAGCGGTTCTCCGCGCATTTCCAGCTTGAAATAGGTAACAACACCCGTTCCGTAAGCCACAATTTCCATCAAAAGAACCGCCGGCCAGTGACGCCCGAACAGCTGGCTGAGCACCGTATACACGCCCAAAACAAAAAGCCAAGCGAGAATAAAAGCCTCCGGATGCGGAAGCAGGCGCTCATTCCAAAATTCATCATTAAACAACGTGCCTCGATGCAGCCACTCCATGCCCCAAAAAATAACAGATGGGAACAAAAGCCCTGCTGCTGCTTGAAGCACCCAAGCATATCGGCTTGCTTTCTGCGTGATGCGCTCTTGCACCGCCGCTAATCCTTTCATTCTGTCACATTCCTTTCCTAACTGACACAAAGAGCAATGCAAGTTCTTCCATTCTGCTCGCGCGCAGCAGCCGCTGTCCTTTCCGCGATAGATTTTGAAAACAAAGCAATGCGCGTTTTTTTGCAGCGTGCACAAACCTATATCCGTTCGGCAAAAGCACAAAACACCCTATGCCGATCGCCGCAGCTCACTGCAAAAGTTCAGCTGTTTTAAAAGGGCTCCTCCCACTTTCAAAACACTGTGTTACATTATATCGAAAAATCCCCCTTGTCTGTCAAGACTTTTTTCTTTTTTTCACAATGTTTTTAGACAAGTTTCAACATTGTCATTTTTTAGGGCGTATCTCATTTTTTAGGGCGTATCTGAGAACAGCGAAAACTTTATTTTCCGTTGTTTTCCTCCTGCTTTGCCAGATCCGCATTCACGAGCACCGCGTCTTTTCCGATGGTACGAATGGCTTTCCATGGAATTTTTGTATCGGGATGACGCCCCAACAAACCAAACAGCTTCCATTTCCCATAAATCACAAGATGGGTAATAATCGCACTGGTTTCATCAAATGCAATATCATCCACCGTACCTAAGTTTTTTCCTGTGTGCAAGTCAATGACATCCTTTTGGCATAATTCGTATAAGATCATCTGCTTCTCCCGCCTTTCTGTCTTCGGCTGCTGTGCTGTTCCATAAATATTCACCTTTGAGGGGTTTCTATACATGATGAAATAGTGTATAATAAGAAACACAGTTTGCATCGGTGCATGAGCGGCAAGCTTCGTTTTTCTAACGATGAGCCTGCCGGCCGTCCATCCTTTCGCGGGCGTTTTGTGCCGCACAGAAAAATGCTTGCTTTGCGGCATCACCTTTTCTGCGGCTCATAGAAATCTGCCTGCACAAGCTCTCTTGCACTGTGAAAACTGCTCTTGAAAAAAGGCAGGTGTTTGCGTTTTGTATCGCAATATTATTTTTGATTTAGGCGGAGTTGTGGTTGATTTTCATCCCCGCACTTTTTTAGTAGATCGTTTTATGAACGAGCGCTTGGAACAGCAGCTTTATGACATCACCTTCGGCAGTGAAGAATGGCTGGCGCTGGATGCCGGAATTTTAACGCGCGCACAGGCTAACGCCATCATGCGTCAAAAGGGCGCCGCAATTGGGAGAAGCTTTGAAGTCGATGTTATTTTACACGATTGGTATGACATGCTGAAAACAAAAGAGGAAACCGTCCAGCTGTTGTCGCGTTTAAAAAAGCACGGATACCGCTTGTTTTATCTTTCCAACATTTCCTTTGACGTACTGGAATTTTTGCGCGACCGCAAATTCTGGGCTTATTTTGAAGGCGGTATTGCTTCCTGTCAAATTCAGGTAACAAAACCCGATTTACGGATTTATCAAGTGCTGCTTCGCCAGTACGGTCTTCGCCCGGAAGAATGTATCTTCTTGGATGATAACCGCGCAAACGCTGTCGCCGCGACACGGTGCGGCATTACGGGGCTTCATTTCCGCGGCATGAAACCGACCGTTCTGCAAATGCTGAAGCTTGGCATTGCGCTCGATAAGCGCACACCGCCTATTCCGCCCCGTTAAAGACGGGTTTATTTCATTAAATTCCTTGGCTCTATCGAAAAATGCAAGAGCACCCCTTCACGGCGCATCAACAACGCCGAAAAGGGGTGCTCTTATTTTCTCAAGAAACACAGACAGCCGCCAGAATGATGTTCGACTGTCTGTATCACAAGGCACACACAGATATTGCTGTTTTATTTTTTAAACATGCCAAAGTAGTGCTTTTTGATGATATTGCCGAGAATGCCGCCGCTGAACAAAAATACGAAATAAATCCAGCCGGACAGCGACAGATTGGCAATCGGCGTATACAATGCGCCAACGTTACAACCGTTCGCCAAACGAGTGCCGACACCCATCAGCAAACCGCCGATGATGTAAACCGGAATTTCCTTTCCGGTAATCTTCAAGCCTTCGCGGAACTGAGAGGTAAACTTCCCCATCGTCAGGCTGGCAACCAGCGCACCAATGATGATGCAGATGTTCTGCACGTTCATCGCATTGGAGAAAAACGGTACAACAAACGGATCTGCACCCTGCTTTGTAAATTCGGTAATGCTTTCAATGGGAACACCGAAGAGCAGCAGCACACGGCCAAACCAATAGCCGTAAGGAGTAGAGGCACCCCAGCCGCTCTTTGTAACAATCATCAGGCAGGCAAACAAAATTGCAATCACAACCGCGCCCATCGTCATCGTCCAAGGCTTTGCAAACAGGCGGTACATCGTGTTTTCCGAGAGAACCGGAGTAACAGACTCGTCTTGCAGTACCTCTGCTTCCGCCTTTGCCTGCTCAATTTCGGAACCGACTCCGGTATAAGTTTTCTCTTTGCGGCGCTTATTCTCATACCATTTCGCGGCGCCCGAAACCAGCAGACACAGAATACCCGTTAAAATCAACGCGCCCAGATAGCCGTCTAAGCCATCGAACTGAAACCAATCGGGCAGGTAAACGCCGGTTGCAAACGTGCCGCTGCTGAACCATGTGTCGGTAACCCACGTCTGCGTTGCTTGAAGCGGGAAGCCGATATAAACGCCGATTCCAAAGAAAATCAGCGTAATAACGGCACGAATCGGGCCTTCCACCATATCAGTGAGAAGTCCGGAAGCGCAGCACATGCAAAACGCCATGCCGACGCCGAACATCAATCCGCCGACGAGCAAGCCCAAGTTAATTTGGTTGACCCATAAGCCGTAAGTATCCGCCCCGCCGATAAAAGTGAGTGCCGCAGAAAAGATAGCACTGATAAAAAACAGAAACATCAAAGTGCGCACCAGCTTTGTAGAACCGGTGTTGTAAGCACGGTTTGCGCTGCCCGCAAAGCCCAGCGCGGCGCGCATCAGCGCGTAGCCCAGCCCAAGGCCGATCAGCATGCGGAACACTAGCATGCCGGAACCAAGAAAGCCGATCCCAAGCGCAAGCGTAACAAGTAAGACAATTACGCCTGCAAAAAATTGTGTCTTGTCGATTGTTTTCATTCTTCTTCTCCCCTATCGCACAACATGCACGGAATTTGATCCCGCAGCTGCCGTTTTTCTTATTTCGGCGCACAGGGAACGCTTCTCCCTATGCGCCGCACTCATTCGCAAGCTGCTTTAATTGAAGTTATAAGCCGTTACAATCGGGTCGCGTTTTTGGGTGACATCGTTGAAATATTCATAGAAGCTGATGCCCAAGAAACTTCCGGAAATATTGTAAATATGATCAAAGCCGTGGCCCTGCAATGCCAAGCAAGCATTATAGCTTCTCTGCGAGCTGCGGCAGTGCAGATAAACAGGGCGGTCTGTCGGAATTTCATCCATGCGGCGGCGCAGCTGGCTCAAGGGGATATTTACAGCAGTTTTAATATGGCCGGCAGCGTACTCGTGCTCCTCGCGCACGTCGATAATGCATGCGCCGGATTCTACTAAACCGCGAACCTCATCCACGCGCACCTGACGGAATGTCTTTTGCAGCAAATTGCATGCCACCAAACCGGCGTGATTGCCCGCGTCTTTCGCTGTGGAGAAGGGCGGCGCATAGCAAAGCTCCAAGTCGCGCAGGTCATCCACAGTACCGCCAAATTTGAGCAGCGTCGCAACAATATCAATGCGTTTTGCCGCCTCACCCTTAGAAATAGCCTGTGCGCCGAGCACCTTTCCAGTCGGCACTTCATACACGAGCTTGTAGAACAAGGGGTAGTTGTTCGGCATCAGGCCCACCTTATCCTGCGGAATGACATAGGCAATGTCATAGGATAATCCCGCCGCTTCGCACTGTGCAGCGGTCAGGCCGGTGCTTGCCGCGTTGTAATCAAACACACGAATGCAGCTGGAACCGATATAACCCGTATTTCGCACCGTGCGGCCGTAGATATGGTCGGCAGCGGCACGCGCCTGTTTTTGCGCCGGGCCGGCCATGGTCAAAGACATCGGACGGTGTGTAATCGCATTGTACACCTCAATGGCATCGCCTACAGCGTAGATATTGCGGTCACTGGTGCAATAGTTGGCATCGACTTTGATTGCCCCGCGTTCGTTGAGTTCCAGCCCGGCGTCTTTTGCCAGCTTGCTGTCTGCACGCACGCCAATCGCCATTACAACGGCATCGCCTTCTACCACCTTGCCGGAAGCCAGCTTCAGGTTTGAGCCTTCGCAGGCAACGACTTGATCGTTCAGAATCAGGTTGACGCCTTTTTCCATCATTTCTTTGTGGAGAATTTGAACCATGTCATAATCAAAAATGCGCAAAATCTGCGGCATCGCTTCCACCAGTGACACTTCATAACCGGCTTCCACAAGGTTCTCAGCCGTTTCTACACCGATGAAGCCTCCGCCGACAACCGTCACCTTTTTCACATTTCCGCTGTGAACAAACTCATAGAGCTTTGCAATGTCAACTACATTTTTTACAACGAAAATATTGGCATTCTCCATACCCGGAAGCTGCGGCACAAACGCATTTGCACCCGGCGAGAGAACCAGCTTGTCATAAGCTTCGGTGTACTCTTCACCCGTGGACAAATTTTTTACGCGAACCGCCTTAGCGGCACGGTCGATGGACAGCACTTCATGCTCTACGCGCGCCTCAATATTGTACTGGTTTTTAAATTGTGCCGGGCTCATCATAACAAGTGCATCCGTTTCACCAACCGTTTCACTTAAACGATACGGCAAACAGCAGTTTGAGAAAGACACATGAGGGCCTTTTTCAAACATAATGATTTCAGCACTCTCATCCAGCCTTCTCAATCTTGTGGCTGTGCTTGCACCGCCCGCAACACCACCAACGACTAGAAATTTCATTTCGAAAACCTCCTTAATGATACGGCATTTCGTCCGCTTTTTATAAAAAGTGTTTTGAAACCGCTTCTCACACCAAAATCAAACGAATTTCAAAAAACGCCTTTTCCTTTGTCGGCAGTCATCTGCTCTTTTTCCCCGGCTGCTCCAGCCGAAACAAACGCACAAACAGAACCGCTCCAAGAACCACCCAGATTCCTAAAAAAATCCTTGCGGGAACACTCAGCGCCGCAGGGCTGACAGGAATTATAAGCAGCAGCGCAAAACAGATGCTCAGCAGCGCTCCCAGCGCCGCCTCGATACGAATGCGGCGTGCATCAGCCTTTAAAAAAGTGGTAAAGCAAACATAAAAATAGGTTACCGATGCGCCGAACGAGCACATATCAACTACCCAGTTGACTACTTCACGCCCAAAAAAGCACGCCGCAATGCCGACAATCGACACAAACCAAATGGCATTTTTCGATGCGCCGCGCTCGTCTGTTTTGCTGAGTGCATGCGGCAAAACATCCTCACGTCCCATCGCACCAATCAGCTTCACCGCACAAATCATAAATCCGTTGATGCCGCCCGAAACGGCGCTGCCTAACGCAATCACAAGCAGAAGAAATCCCGCTTTGCCCAAATGCTCCAGTACGCCGTATCCAAGCGCCCAATCCTGCTGATAAGCTTCTTTCGGCCCCAGTGCAAGTGCCGTGGAAAAGTTCAAAAGAATATAACAGCCCATGCCGATGAGCAGCGCCGTAACCGCCATAACCGAAGCGCGCTTTCGGCTTAAATTCATGTCTTTTACAAGCTGAGGAATCGCGTCAAATCCAATAAATAAAAACGGCGTAATGGCAATGACGGGCGCAATCTGTGCAAAATTCCATCCGTTGTCCGCAACATAATTTTGATAAAAAGCGTCCATATCGGCGGTCATCAACATGCCTGCCGTCACCAAAATCACACAAAGAATCAAAGCCAGTACAATAAAAAATTGCACACTCCCCGATTGCTTTGTACCTTTTAGGTTCAGATAAGTAAAAAATAAGACAATGAGAGCAGAAACAAGCACTTCGCCCAGGTAGACCGAGTCGCCGGCAATGGTGTAAAGGTAGCCGAAATCTAAAAGCCCCGGCGACCATTTGTTGATCACCAAAGGAAACGCCGTTGCGTTTAAAGGAACTAGGCTCAAGTACGCCAAAAACAAGAACCATCCCACAACAAAGCCGTGCTTTTTTCCTAAAAACATTACAACATAGGAAAACTCTCCGCCTTCGTTGATATCCTGCTGCATCATGAACCGATAGCTTCGCTCAATCAATAAAATGCACATTGTGCCGAGAAAAATACCAATCGAGGTGTTAATCACGCCGGATGTGTGCA
>DWWA01000002.1 GCA_019119935.1 Candidatus Ruthenibacterium merdavium
GATACGAAGGGAAATGCGCTGTGTGACAGGCCCGCCACGACCTCTGCTTTTAGAGAATACAGTCTCTATAAAACAGGGCGAGCGATCAGGCTCATGCCATAGGTGGGGCAAGGCTGGCTCCACCGGAACAAGCACATAACCCGGATACTTGCGTTTAGTCACAGTCCGAGCGTTGAAGCGGCCTTGCAAGCCGTGAGCCGTCGCAGGCAATGAGAACGCCTTGCCATCAGAATGGGGAGAGTTGAAATACTATGGGGCAGAAAGCCTATGCCCGTCCGGTGTGTCTGTAATGTAGTAAAAACCTGTGGGGAGCCCTCCGGCAATGCTGTCTGATGATAGGCCAACCGATCCGGCGTGGCTCCCCATCTTTTCAAAAAAGGAGCACTTTATGGGAAATGCGTTTGGAATGATCCCCGGCTTGGAACCGGACGAATGGAGCAATGACGCCTGCCGTGGTTATGTCATTATGGCAATGGAGGACTGCGGATTTTCAAAGAAGGATATACGGCGTGTTGTGGGGCAGCTTTATGAAGTATTCGACCTCAACAGCGTGGAGGACGCCAAAGAAAAGTACCTTTCCAGTCCTTACTGACCTCGGGGCACATTGACCCGAAGTGGAGAAAGCTCAAAGGGCGGCACCTGCTGGGTGCCGTCTTTTGACATTTCCCCACAGGACAAGGGGGAAATGGGAACTTACTGTTTTTTCGTTCCGTCGAGGAGGTAACGCTATGCCACGAAATGCCACCACGCTCAAGGTGGACGGGTATGAGATTTCCGCCACCTTTGCCGAAACCAGAAACACGGCCATTTCCGGCCATTTGAAACAAATTCTGCTGTCCTCTTATATCGCTGGAGGACATAAATCCCAAACCGGAGGCATCCTTGCTGCCCCTCCTGTACAGCGGTATAATAAAGATGGTGATAAACACCATGTACCTTGAAAACTGCATAGATTGCGTATTGATCCGCATCTTCATGTTGCTCATTTGACAATATGAAAGGACGGGTCAACCATGAAAAATCGAGTTTGTACATTATACCGTGTTTCTACCGACAAGCAGGTGGACCACAACGATAAAAACCAGGCCGACATTCCCATGCAGCGGAAAGCCTGCCATGCCTTTTGCGAAAAGATGGGCTGGGTAATTGTCCATGAGGAACAAGAGGAAGGCGTTTCCGGCCACAAGGTAAGAGCTGAAAACCGGGACAAACTGCAAATCATCAAGGAGCTGGCAAAGCAGAAGAAGTTTGATATTCTGCTGGTGTTTATGTTTGACCGTATCGGGCGTATCGCTGACGAAACGCCCTTTGTAGTAGAATGGTTTGTAAAGAACGGAATCGAGGTATGGAGTACCCAAGAGGGGGAGCAGCGCTTCGACAGCCACACGGACAAGCTCACAAACTATATCCGCTTTTGGCAGGCTGACGGCGAAAGCGAAAAGACTTCTATCCGTACCAAAACCGCATTGGGCCAGCTCGTTGAGAGTGGCGGCTTCAAAGGTGGCCTTGCTCCATACGGCTATGACCTTGTGAAAAGTGGGCGCTTCAACAAGCGCAAGCATGAGCTTTATGATCTGGTCGTCAACGAAACCGAGGCTGCTGTGGTGCGTATCATCTTTGACAAGTATGTACATGAGGGTTTCGGCGCTCAACGGATTGCCACCTACTTGAACAAACAGGGCTACCGGGCAAGAACGGGCAAGATGTGGCACCACGCCAGCATCCGAGGTATTGCCTGTAATCTGACCTATACGGGCGTTCTGCGGTGCGGAGAAAGCCGTTCCCAAGAGCTGCCCCATCTGCAAATCATTTCGCCGGAACTGTTTGAAGCCGCCCAACACATCCGTACTTCCCGGGCCAATAGTGCCGAGCAGGAACGCCATATCCCGCTGAATACCCGTGGCAACTCGCTTTTGACCGGGAATGTGTATTGTGGGCATTGCGGATCGAGGCTGTCCCTCACCACCAACGGAAAGGCTTATCCCTGCAAGGATGACCCTAATCGGGTGGTGAAGCGTGTGAGGTATATCTGCTACGGTAAAACTCGAAAACAAACTGACTGTGACGGGCAGACGGGCTATACAGCCCATATCCTTGACGGTATCATTGATAAGCTGGTGCGCCAAATCTTTGAGCGCATGAAAGCAATTCCCAAAAGCGAGATTGTCAGCGCCCGTTACCGTGAGAAGATGGAGCAGCGGAAAAGCCTGCTCCACAGTGTTCGATCCGAGTATGTCAAAGCTGCCGCAGACCTCGAAACGCTGAAAGGCGAAGTCATCAAGACCATCCGTGGAGAGAGTAGCTTCTCTAAAGAGCTGTTAAACTCTCTAATTGCCGAGGCCGAAGCGAAATGCAGAGAGCTCCAAGAGAATTTGGAGGCAGCGCAAGCGGCCTATGATGAAGGACAAGCGGTGATGGCTTCGCTGAACACGCAGTATAACGACATCATCTCATGGGCAGAAATGTACGATACAGCCAGCATAGAGGCAAAGAAAATGATCGTGAGCTGTTTGATAAAGCGGGTAGAGGTATACCGTGACTACAAGCTGCACATTGATTTCAACATTGACTTTACACAGTTCTGTGAAGGGCTGGACATTGTGACGATTGCCGCATAAAACAAAAAGTCCGCTCCCAAAAGGGAACAGGCATGAAAAAACCTGCTTCGTATGAAGCAGGTTATCTAAGAATACTCAGCACACCAAAGTTTGGTGGAGATAAGCGGGATCGAACCGCTGACCTCTTGAATGCCATTCAAGCGCTCTCCCAGCTGAGCTATACCCCCAAATAAAAGGGTGTGCTGAGTATTTCTTATTCAATTTTTTGAGGGGTGTGTAACCGCTTCAACCGGGCTCCCAGCTGAGCTATACCCCCAAGTATTCACTTGTTTTCACAGCCGTTTCCTGACTGCTTGTTTATTATACCAATCAAAAACAAAAATGTCAACACTTTTTTAAAATTTTTTCTTTTTATTTTTTACAGCAAGTTTCTTATCAAAACCGAACTTATCTTTATTACAAGCCCGCCTCAATGCCGCATGCTATATGAGAAAAACCTTACTGCAAAACACTCTTAAAAACGCTTCTTCCTTTTTTCTTCCGGATGCAAAAACAAAAAAGCAGGGCGCGCTTTGTCATATATGACAGCTTCGCCCCGCTTTTTTATTTGGATACAACATTTTCTGTGCCGTAAACCGACCGATACATGTGTATATCTTTAGTCTTTCAGCATCCCGTGCTTTTTCAGCAGTGTATTGATGCGCTCGTGCGGATCAATAACAGCGGAAATCGACATATCGTGATTGAGCGCCGAAATAAAGTACGCGATATACTTCGAGCAGTCAACCTCGTGGAACCACTCTCTGTTGAGCAGCTCCGGGCGGCGATAGGTCAGGTTCGTTCCGAATACACCCGCCAGCAAACCGTCTTCATAGGCTTTATCAAATGCCTCAACGCCGTTAGTGAAGATTGCGTACGTCGCATTTGCAAAAATGCGCTTTGCCCCCTTCTCTTTCAGCGCTACCGCGATATCGAGCATGCTTTCACCGGAAGAAATGATATCGTCCGCAACGAAGATATCCTTGCCCTCCACGCTCTCGCCCAAATACTCGTGCGCTACAATGGGGTTTCTGCCGTTCACAATGCGCGAATAATCACGGCGTTTATAGAACATACCCAAGTTGACGCCCAAAACGGATGCATAGTACATATTGCGGTTCATTGCACCTTCGTCGGGGCTGATCACCATGAAGTGATCGCGGTCAAAGCTCAAATCGGGAATGTCGCGCAGCAAAGCTTTGATTACTTGGTAAGTGGGCATTACATTATCAAGGCCCATCAAAGGCACGGCGTTCTGCATACGCGGATCGTGCGCGTCAAAAGTGATGATGTTCGACACGCCCATCGTTTGCAGCTCCTGCAAAGCAAATGCGCAGTCCAAGCTTTCACGATAGCTGCGGCGATGCTGACGGCTGCCGTAAAGCATCGGCATAATTAAGCTGATGCGGTGAGCCTTGCCCGAAGCCGCCTGAATCAAGCGCTTAATGTTTTGGAAATGGTCGTCCGGAGACATCATATTCTCATGACCGAACATCTTATAGCGCAAGCTGTAATTGCCGACATCCGCCACAATAAACAGATCGTCACCGCGAATACTGGAACGAATTAAGCCCTTTCCGTCGCCGGAAGAAAAACGCGGACACTCACTTTCAATAATGAAAGTTTCCATCTCGACGCCGGCTTCTTTTGCCCACTGAATCAGATGATGATCAATTTTTTTCGTCAGTTCTTCCGCTCCGGGGGCAGCAATCAATCCCAGCTCTGCGACACGGTTTTCAAAATTGAAAAACTCTTTTGCATCTGCCATTACTTCGGACACTCTCCTTTTATGTTCTTTCAACGGGTTTCCCGTTTCTGGACTTCTTTCATCCAATATTCTAACATAAAAACAGACAAAATTCGCGCATATTTACCGTTTTTTTAAATTTTGTTTACTTTACCGTAAAGCGAATAGAAAGCAACTCTTTTTTAGGCAACACCGCACAAGTTTTTCCTGTTATTTTGTCAAAGCCTTGCCCAATTCACGGCACATGCGCACGCCTTCTTCATCGGGTGCACCGTTGCAGATGACGCCCTCTTTTACAAGCTGCGCTCCAAGCTGTGAACATTGTTCTTCCCAAGAGCGCATCCATTCGCCATCACCCCAGCCGTAAGAACCGAACAGGCCAAGCTTCTTTCCTTTCAGATAGGGCTCACACTCGGTAAATACCGGCTCAAACTCACTTTCCTCCAGCTGCTCTGCGCCCATAGACGGACAGCCGAACGCCAGCGCGTCATATTCGCCGCATTGAGAAGAGGAAAATTCACTCACCCCGAATAAATCGACCTGCGCACCCGAATCTCTTGCACCCTGCACGACCTCATGCGCCATCTGCTCTGTGTTTCCTGTTCCGCTCCAATAAATCACTGCAATTCGTGCCATAAGTTTAATCAATCCTTTCTTTTTATCCAGCCAAGGCGTGCGAATCAAACCAGCCGCCCAGCCGTTTTCATCCCCATATTCTAGTATTAGGCAGCTACCGTCAGCCGATGCACCGAATATCCCTCGTCGAAGCGTTTTCGGTAAATCAGGCTGCATTTTTTATATTGTTCAAATCTGCGTTTGGCCTGCGCTTCATCGGAATACACTTTCCAGCATCCGGCACACTTACAGTTGCTTCCGCAGTTTTCAATAAAGCCCATCACGTCTTCCAGCGGATAGCCAAGAAACACACCGATCTCATGGGGAAAACATTCACTTTCCTGCAAGCGGCTTGTCAGATAAACAAGCATCGCTTGTGCGTCCATCTGACTGTCGTAGCCATAACGCACCAAAAACGCTCTTGTTGCCTCTTGGTACAGTTCTTTTTCAAGCTTCGCGGGGCGGTACACATAAATCAGCGCCGCACCTTTTCGCACACGAAGCAAAGCGATGTGAACCCCTTTCGGATTCAACAGACGGTTATGATGGTCAATCATGTATTTTAGTGCTTTTTCATCCTGTACAGGGCAGGTAAATAAATTGGCACTTTTCACTCCCGCCAAGGTAGGCGCGCAGTGTTGAATTAAACAAGTTTCCAGCACAGTATCACCCCATTATTAGCAATTGCTAACTCATAATTAAAAAAAATAAACGCTTCATTATGTCTGATTATGCTTTTCTTTCAGCACTTTGGTTAGCTTAAACTAACTTACAACAAATAAGATACCATGCTTTTCCCTATTTGTCAAGCATTTTCTTACAAAGCAAAACGGACAAAGGCAAAATACCTTCGTCCGTTTTCCAAATAATTTATTTTGCAGACAATGCCGCCATTGTAATATAGTTATACGGCTGATTGAAGTGGGGCAGGAAGAAAAGGTCCAGCAGCTTGAGCTTATCAATCGTCAGTTTCTCCTGAATTGCCAGAGAGAACATATGAAGGCCCATCGAAACATCGTAATCCGACATCAGCTGTGCACCCACAATGACACGCGTTTTTGCGTCGTAAACAATGCGCACCGTTGTTTTGGTGTTGCCGCTTTCAATGAATCCGGCTTTCTGCCAATCGGTGAATTCTGTGGTTAAAACGTCCATACCTTCGGCTTTTGCTTTCTGTTCAGTCAATCCGGTACTAAGCAAATTCAAGCCCCAGATGGAAATGCCGTTCGACCCCTGTACGCCGGGGCTTTCCAGATGAGTACCGCAAACATTATGTGCCGCCAACACGCCGGAGCGCACTGCATTCGTCGCCAGCGCGATGTAGTCCTCTTTGCCTTTTGCGTTATTAAATACGGTCGCACAGTCACCCACGGCATAGATATCCGGGTCACTGGTCTTCTGCGTTCTGTCTACGAGGTAAGCACCGCGCATTAGCTCCAAATGATCTGCGCACAACTCAGTATTAGGCTTGAAGCCAATCGCAAATACCACCATATCGGTATCAAACGTACCGTTGGAGGTAACAACACGGCTCACCTTTCCCTGCTCGCCTTCCACGGCGGTCACCTGGCGCCCGAAGCAAAGCTCAACTCCGTGCTCGCTGAGATTCTCGGCCATTTTATTGCAGAAATCCGCGTCATAATAACCGGAAAGACAGGTATCGGCACAATCAATCAAACGGGTCGCGCGTCCGTTGCGCACAAACGCCTCGGCCAGCTCTACGCCGATATAGCCTGCACCCACAACAGTAACGTGCTTGATTTCCGGGTTTTCCAGCTTTTTCACCACTTCTTCGGCGTGCTGATACAACTTTACCGCCTGCACATTTTCCAGATCCATACCGGGAATCTTCGGGAAAATCGGAGCAGATCCCGTTGCAAGAATCAGCTTGTCGTAAGCTTCTTCATAAACGGTTCCGTCCTCGCCCTCAGCATGAATCGTCTTATTGGCATAATCTACTTTTGTTACACGCGTTTTCAGATGAATCTTTGCGCCCTTCTCACCCAGCTTTTCGGCAGAAGAATAAAACAATCCTTGCGGACCGCTGATTTGATGGCCAATCCAAAGCGCCATACCGCAGCCCAAAAAGCTGATGTTCGAGTTTTGGTCGAACACGTGAACCTCTGTGCCGGGATAGTTGTCCAAAATTGTGTTGATTGCCGCTGTTCCTGCGTGGTTTGCACCGATTACCGCTACCTTCATAATAAAAACCTCACTATTTCATCAAAATTACGGGTTCAAGACAGTCATTTTTCAGCCGCTTTTACCCGTTCGGATGCTTGTTAAAAAATAGACTAATTTTCTGTGATTTAAATATACCAAATTGATATAATTATGTCAATCCTTAATTTTTCTCTTTTTTGACGAAAAATAAGGCTTGGCAAAAATATTTTGTCGTACATGCACGAGAAAGCATGTAAAATATTGGCAATATTAACCGATTTTTTATCAAACAGCACAATATTCTCCACATAAAAACGTCAAAGCACCCAACAGAGAATTTGTCTAACTTCCAACATGAGAGCTGCTCATACATATAAAAAACAGGTATTGCACCACAAGGGTACAATACCTGTTTGATTTACATGTCATTTGTGTCCTGCAAATCTTTCGGGCCGAAACTCATCGGGAGTAAGCTGCCGAGGGAAACCTCTTCATAAGCATCTTCTGACACTGCCATCAAAACAGTCATATCAGAAGCGGCAAACTCACTGAGCACTTGGCGGCAAATACCGCACGGAGCGGTGCGTCCTCGCACCGGATCTCCCTGCGCTCCGCCTGCCACCGCAACAGCGCTTAAACACTTTTCTCCCGCCATTACTGCGTGGTACACAGCAACTCGCTCTGCACAGCATGTTGCGGAAAACGAGGCGCATTCAATATTGCATCCGGTATAAATGTTCCCGCTTTCACCCTGCACAGCTGCGCCCACTGCAAAATGAGAATACGGCGCATAGCAACGGCTGCGCGCTTCGCGAGCTGCTTGCACTAAACGCTCTTTTTCCTGCCGGGTCATATCAGCCCTCCAGCACACTGCCGAGCGCAACCTCCATCATATCGGTGAAGCTGTTTTGACGCTGCTCGGCCGTTGTTACCTCCTCCGACACAAAGCTGTCGGAAATCGTAACAAGGCATGCCGCCTGCTTTCCCGTCACCTTTGCGTTGTGGAACAGCGCAAAGCTTTCCATTTCCACAGCAAGGCAGCCTTTTTCATCGCGCAGGGCTTTCCAATAAGGCGTTTTATCCTCTCGATAAAATACGTCCGACGAGTGGATGACGCCTTCCAGCAAGGGCTTTTGCAGGCGTTTCGCACTGGCGCGCAAACGATCGTTCAAAGCATCGCTCGGAAGAATGGTGTCACCTTCCCATCCGCTTTGCGTTTTGGCAAAGCTCGACTCAGAATAAGCCGCCGTTGCCAAAACCAAGTCAAAAATCTTTGCGCGCTCGGTGTAAGAGCCGGCCGAGCCGATGCGGATGATATTTTCGACGCCGTACTGTGTAAACAGCTCATAAGAATAAATGCCGATGGACGGCATGCCCATACCAGAGCCCATGACACTGACCGGTACGCCGTGATAAGTGCCGGTGTATCCCAGCATTCCGCGCACCTGAGTGACCAAACGCACGTCATCTAAAAAATTCTCTGCAATGAATTTTGCACGCAGCGGATCGCCCGGCATAAAAACGGTTTTTGCAAAATCTCCTGCCTGTGCTGAAATATGCGGTGTTGCCATATTCGTATCCTCCTTATAATTACGCCGAGCCTTCGGCGCTTGTTTCTTTTAACACGCCCGTGCGGTAAGCCTGCACCAAGGCGCGCAAATCTTGAATTTTTTCTTTGAGCCGTGCGCCCTCGTCGGTATCTTCCACGCAGATTCGCTTTTGTGAGGTTTCCACTACATTGACAACCGACAAAATATCGCCGTTTTGCTCAATTGCTTTTTGCAGGCTTTCAAACGGGCTGTGACTGCGCAGCGAGAGCCCGCGCGACGACGACACCAGCGTATAGCCTGCAATGCCGGTTTTCCCTTGATATGCCTTGCAGAATCCGCCGTCGATCACAAGCAGCTTTCCGCCTGCCTTCAAGGGGCTTTCGCCCGCTTTGGCACGCACGGGAACATGCCCGTTAATAATGTGTCCGCGCTCTGCATCAAGGCCGAATTCTTCAAAAATACGCATGACTGCGCGCTCGGCCTGTTTCGGGTCGTCGCTTTCAATAAACGTGTAATAGGCATTTTTCTTTTCTTCATAGGCCTGCGGTTCGCCAATGAAAAAATGTTCAAACACGCTCATTTTATACCGTCCGAACAGCGGCGACAAACGGCCGCACCACAAATACCACAAAAAGTCTTGTCCTTCCCGGCGCGCCGCGCTGTTTTCGGGCGCAAAATAACCGTCCCTTGCTTTTTTCTCGCAATAGTCCATCCACGCTCTGCCGCTGAACCAACCGTCGCGCGTTTTTACGCTGGCAAACCCGCCGCTTTCGTTCATGGGCACTGCGCCGTGAAAGAGCAAGTTTTGATTTTCTACTTTGTAAATTCCGCCTTTTGCATACAAAAAGCGGATATGCCTCTGCAGGCGTTCGCTCTCTTGGAAGCTTCGGCGCAGTTTTTCCATCACAGCGGCTTCTTCCTGCGTGAGCTGCGAGGGACACGCAGGGTCTACCGTGGGAAAATCACAGTCGCGCATGCGGTAAGAAACGCCGTCCACTTCCACAGTTTGCGCCGCAAAATCAATGCGTTCCAAAAGCGCGCGGTCTTCCATTTGAAACTCCGGGTTACGGGCCAGCACCTGACATTCCAGCTTGCAAAGCATCACGGTAATGGCCTTGTGCATTCTCGCGGCACGGTCAAAATCGCGCCGGGAAGCCAATGTTTCGCCCCCCAAAAGCTTCGGGTAAAAGGCGCTGACATCGGTATCCTTATAAACTTCTTCGGCAAACAGCGCAAGCGGGCGCAGGTTTAAACCGTAACTGTCTTCCAGCATTTCCGGGTCGTGGTAGCTGAGCGCCACATGAATGACACTGGCAATACAAACCTCACTGCCTGCCGCGGCGCCCATCCACTCAGCGTCATGATTGCCCCATTGAATATCTACCGCGTGATGAGCAATCAGCTCATCCATGATAATATCCGGCCTTGCGCCGCGGTCAAAGATATCGCCCACAATGTGCAGGCGATGCACCGAAAGCCTGCGAATCAGTTCGCACAGCGCAATGATAAAATCATCCGCTTGTCCGGTATCAATAATCGACGATAAAATTCGTTCGTAATAATCCTCTTTCGCGTGGTCTTCAAAATGCGCGTGCAGCAACTCGTCCAAAATATATGCAAAAGTTTTCGGCAAACGTTTGCGCACGAAGCTACGCGTGTACTTTGATTCTGTCACACGGCATACTTCCAGCAGGTAAAGCAGTGTTTTTCGATACCACTGTTCCAAATCGCTTTGGCGTTCCTTTAATACCGGAAGCTTTTGTACCGGGTAATAAATCAGCGCGGCAAACTCCGCACGCTGTGCAGGCAGTTCCATATCGGGCTTTTGTGCCAGAACTCGCTCCACTTTTTCCCGAATGACACCGGACGCATTCGAAAGAATGTGCGTAAACGCCTCGTATTCTCCGTGCAGGTCACTCATAAAATGCTCTGTCGGCTTGGGCAGTTTCAAAATGGCCTGCAAGTTAATCATTTCTTCGCTCGCGGCGGCAATCGTCGGATAGTCTTTCGCCATCCATGTTAAAAACTTTTTTTCGCTTAACTGCATTGTTCGCCATCAACCTCCCTTGCCGGTACGCGGCATGCCGATTTGCACTGCAATAACAGTGTACCATAATTCCATCAAATATGCTATACTTATGCGTAGCCGCAAACGATTTGCGCGGCCAAAGCCACTTGAAAAGGAGCATGTTTCATGGATGTCACGCCAACACGCTGTACCCTTTGTCCGCGCAAATGCAGGGCAGACCGCACAAAGCGCGCAGGCTTTTGCGGTGCGCCGGGAACTCTGCGCGTTGCCCGTGCCGCACTGCATCATTGGGAAGAGCCTTGTATTTCCGGCACAAACGGCTCCGGCACAATTTTCTTTTCCGGCTGTCCGCTTCGGTGCTGCTATTGTCAAAATTACGCAATCAGCGCAGAGGGGCTCGGCAAGAATATTACCACAGAGCGTTTGGCGGAAATCTTTCTCGAATTGCAAGCGCAGGGTGCGCACAATATCAATTTAGTCACAGCGGCCCCTTATGTGCCTTGGATCATCGAAGCGCGCAAAATTGCGGGAACAGCGCTTCACGTTCCGTTTGTTTATAACACGAGCGGATATGAAAGCGCCGATACCATTCGCATGCTTTCCGACGTTGTCGACGTTTGGCTGGCTGATTTAAAATATGTGTCCGCAGAATTGTCCGGCGAATATTCACAGGCCCCCGATTACTTTCCTGTCGCCTTTGCCGCTTTGCGCCAAATGTGCGAGCTGGCAGGCGCGCCTGTCTATGGCAATGACGGCACACTGCACCGCGGGGTGATTGTTCGGCATCTGCTTTTGCCGGGCTGCCTTTCAGACACATTTGAGGTTCTGCGTCATCTTGCCGCACTCTCGAAAGAACTGCCGTTTTTAATCAGTTTGATGAGCCAGTACACCCCGTTTTATAAAGCCAAAGAGCACCGGAACCTTTCGCGGCGGATTTCCACTTATGAGTACCGCAAAGCCGTTGACTTTGCGCTGAGCCTGGGACTGGACAACGGCTTTTTGCAGGAAAAATCAAGCGCCAAGGAAGAGTATACCCCGCCGTTTGATTTGATGGGTGTATAACAGGTCTTTCTTTTCCATTCCCTCAAAAATTCCTCTCTCCGACGTTTCAAGCCACAGCGGCCGGACGTCGGAGATTTTTTATTGATATATAAAAGGGATTTATTTTATCGCTTTCTGCAAGTGCTCATAAAAGCCAAAAAGGGTTACTTTTTCGTAAAAGCACTCATTTCTGTCTGTTACAGAGAAAATTTTACTTGTCGGGCACAGCCGGTATTCTTACACAAATTGCGAGCTTACTAGTCCGGCAAAAACTCAAAATTCACTCTATGTTGTGTAAAGAAGTACATTCTCACTATTCGGACAAAAAAGAAATGATATTTTTACTGATTGCTTTGTGTTCATAATCTTGAACATAATGCGGGCAATCCAATTCGATATATTTTGCACCTTCAATTTGTGAGATATATTCTATTGGAATTCTGCGCCATGTTTCTTTGTCGAATCCTGTTCCGCCAGAACCATTTGAAATGAATAGCAGCATTGGAAGCTGTGGAGCCCCCATATCATTCACCTTTTGGGCATTTTCCTTTACCTGTTCCATTTCATTAATCATGGTAACAGTTGCCGTTCGGCTGAAAAAAACGGCTTTATAGATTTCTTTTTCCTCATCTGTTAATGTACCATATTTCATAGCGTCACTATTCCAAACTCCCGGAATAAATCGAGTGACACCCAACCTTGCAGCCCAGCTTGTGATACGCAGAAACGGTATATTTATTTGCATATACTCATAATACTCCGGCACAGCCATATCAAGCCCAATGATTGCAGAGACTTCATCCGGATATTTCTGTGCCCAATATAAAGCCTCCAGTCCTGACATAGAGTGCGGACAAAGCACATATGGGGCGGCTAATCCTGCTTTTTTCAATGCGGCTCTTGTATCTTCCAGTATCGAATCAATATCTCGGCTTTTATCAACAATATCGCTGAAACCATATCCAAATTTCTCTACAACAGCAATTTGGTATTGATCGCTCAAAAGAGAATAGAGGGATTTAAAATCGAGTATGGGAGAACAAGTACCTCCACCCGACATAAAAACAATCGTCTTGTCACCTGTTCCCTCGATATAAACGCTCATATTGTGTCCGTCAACTTCAACCATTTGTCCTAGCGGTGAAAGCAGTTCCGTTTCTTTTTTCAGTTGGATTTGATGATTGACAGCTGTGATCAGCAATAATGCAATTAAAAGAACAATGATAGCGCAAAATATCACTTTTATAACCCTTCTTTTCATAACCCTTTTCCCATAAACCCCACTTCATTAATTTGCATGCTTGCAGCATGGTGCACATATCTGAATTACACTGTCACTCTGCTTTGTACAAAGCAGAGCAGACCACCGGCTTTGTTAGCACGATATTTCTTGGTATCTCTCCGTTTCGATCCGTTATCTATGGATTTAATTGCTTTGAAAAACTTTTCCATTTTGATACAGAAGCGACAAATTCTTCTTTTGTAAAAATGGAATTCAAAGCTTCGAGCAAGCCTTTTTTCGAAATGCGAGGGGGAATTCCGATGGAGTCCAGCCACTTGCGGCGAAAGTCCGCGCTGCCATCCGTCCCGGACAGTCCCTGCTCATATAAATCGGCGTAAGTGATGCGCGGTGCATCGTTTGCTCGTACACCGACACTTTTTACTCCTGCTCTCTCCAGCGCCTGCAAAATAGCGGCAGACGAAACGCCTTCCACGCCCAACAAGCCTTCTTTTGACGCTTTGGCCTTGCGCTTTTCCTTTCCCTCACAGGCCGGAATATAGGCGTTCTTCACCGGTAAATCCTGCGCGAGTTGGTTTAGATATGCACGAATCCGAAAGCCTGCCGCGTCGGAATCCGTGAGGATGACAAGGCCGCGTTTTTCTCCCAAGCGGCGCAAAAGCTGTTTTGTTTCCTTGCTGGTGAAAACAGAAAATCCGCCCACAGGAATGATAAGCGCATCGACTAAACCTGCCAGTTTGACCGCGTCGTACTTGCCTTCTACAACAATGACTTCGTTCACGCGCAGCTTTTCCATCAGCGCCCACCTCCCTGCATCATTTCGCACAGCGCCGTTTGAAGCAAAACCTGTTTATCGGCGGTGGAGCGTTTCAGCGCCGCGTCAAGCTCCAGCAAAAGGGCAAGGTTTCTTCGCAGCTGTGCTTTTTGGTAACGCGACGCAGCCTGCGACGCTTTTTTCAGGCGGTAAGGACTTCCCTTATATTGAAAGTCCCGATAGACGTCTTCATACGTTTTTCCCGCCTCATAAGCGCATTTCACACGGTATAAATCGGCAAAGGTCCCGCACAGCACCGCGGTCACCGCAATGGGGTCATGCTGAAGCTCAAACAATTCGTTCAGCTTTCTGAGCGCTTGTGCCTGCCGGCGGCTCTCGACAAGATTCACCAGCTCAAATACGTCCGCTTCGATGTTGACAGTGCTCATCGCACTTACAAGCTCCGGGCGAATTTCCGTGTATCCGCAGGCGGCCGCCAGCTTCTCGGTTTCGCTCTCCAGCAAAAACAAGTCCGTGCCGCACCGCTCGGCCAATAAACGTGCCGCTTCCTCCGAAATTGCCGTAGAAAGCTCCTTTGCACGGCGCACCACAAGCTGTTTTGCATCCTTTTCCTGCGGCGCGGCGCACTCGGCGCAAAAGCCGTTTTTTTCCGCCGCGTCTAAAATCAGCTTGCACTTTTTGCTTTTTGCCGTGCGGTCATCTTTGATGAAAAGCGTAATCACAAATACACTGTTTTCCGCTTGTTCCATTAAATCGGCCAAGAGGGCCGCATCTGCATCAGAAAGCGCCTGCGGCTCGACAAAAGGCAAAACGAGAACACGACGTGTGCCGAAAAAAGACATCATTCCCGCCGCATCCGTTACAGCCGCCAAATCCGGCGCCGGGCCGGGAAAGCGTTCCGCTGTTGTTTGCTCGCACTTTTCTAACCGGCTTTGTGTTTGTTCGGAAAACCGGCGCAGCTCGTATTCATCTTTTGAATAAAGCAAAAACACCCGCTGTTCCTGCCAGTTTTCCAGCGCTTTTTTCCACTCTTTTTCATACAGCACCGCTGTTCTCCTCCTTGATGCTCCAGCCCCGTTTCGGATGCAGCCAAAGCTCTGTCTCTTCGCTTTTAATTGTTTGCTGTGCCGAAACGCTTTGCCAATGCTCACGCGGGGAAGAGGCAAATAAAATTGTGTCCGCTTTTAAATGTTCTATCTTGCCGCTGCCCGCAAAAAACACCTGAATTTCAGGCATATATTCAAAATCCATCGCACCGCTTGTCACGGCCGCATACCCTCCGCCGCAGGAAAGAATGGCAGCGCAGCCGTTTTCCTGCCGGAGCACATAAAAGTCGAGGCCCTCAATCTCTGAGGAAAGTACAGCACGCTGAAAACAATCCGTTTCCACAGTGAAAATCGTTTCACTTTCGAGTGCTTCTCTGAGCGGAAATTGTTCCGGCTCTTTACGCAGGTCGATTAACAGTTGAATATCATTGCGCTGATGCTCTTTCAGCACTTGGCGAACTTCTGCAATTCCGCTTTCTCCGCCGCGAAACACCACCGCCGTTGCGTCCGGAGCAAGCACAACAAGCGGTGCATTTTCCGCACTTCCCGCAAATACAACACGAATTACTCCCGAAGTTTGCCACAAAAATACCGCACATGCCGCGGAAGCTAAAAGCGCTGTTATGCAAAAAGCCTTGGGAAAAGAAACCTCATTTTGGTACGCCGCCCATGCAACCACAAATAACCCTATTACAGCAACGGCTGGATACAATCCGGACAGCATCAGCGTACTTGCCGGGAGCATCGCAGTGGTATGCGCAACCCATTGCAGCCATTTCAAACAAAGGCCGCAGAAGAACGCAACAGGATAAGCAACTATTCCCAAAAACGGCAGGCCTGCAAACAAAACGGTCATAAATGCACTTGCCATCATCGGAAGTACAAGAGGCGCAATAAGCAAATTTGCTGCCGCACCATACAGCGAAAGCCCCATATCAAACCAAATGAGAACCGGCGCTGTCGCAAGTACCGCCCCGACAGAAATCATTGTCATTTGGCCAATCTGCCTAAGCCACGAGGGTGTCGTTTCTTTTTCAAGAATCCATTGCCGCCAAAGAATATCTGCAGTCAACACGCCTAATGTTGCAGAAAAGGAAAGAAGCAGCCCCACATCGGAAGCCGCATAAGGGTTGAACAGGCACAGCAGCAGCGCAGCAAAGCCTAAAGAAGTGAGCGAATCCTCTTTCTCCCCCATCCATTTTGCTGCATAAAATAGCAGCATCGTCACGCCGGCGCGGACAACGGAAGGCGAAAGTCCTACAAGCGCCATAAACAGCAAGCTTCCGCCGCACGCTGCTAAAAGAGCACTCTTTTTGGAAAGCCATCCGCGCACTGACTCATAAAGCATTCCGCTTACCGCAGATAGATGAAGCCCGGAAACAACCAGCAGATGCGAAAGTCCTGCCTTTCGCATATCTTCTTCCGTTTGCTTTGAAAGCAAACTGTCATCTCCGATTGTCATGGCCGCAATTAAGGAAGTGTTTTCCCCCGGCAAAAGCCTTTGAACTGCTTCGATGGATTTTTCTTTCCATCTCTGCCATGCGCCCGCCTCTCCCGGAATACAAAGAATTGCGTTGGGGTCTATCACACTCGCTGATAAATACACGCCGTTCGCATAATGATACAATAAGTAACGGTCAGCTTCCGGCATTTCAAACACAACTTCTGCCGTTAAAACATCGCCTTGCTCATATTTTCCCGGAAGACCAAACCGAACGGAAAACGGCGAAACTTTATTGCCGTCGATTCGCGTTACTTTTGCCCGCACAAACGCGTAGCTCATTTCCTGTGTTTGCGATACTTCCTCAATTTCAGCCATGATGACCGCCTGCGTTCCTGCCAGCGCTTGAACCGGCTTCACCACCAATTGCTCATAAGCCATGCGGTGCATCAACGCAACGGCCCCGCAAAGGAAAAAGACCGCCGCATAACACAGCGCGCTCTTTTTCAGAAAGCGCTTGCGAATAAAAATCACCGCTAAGCCGCCAACAACACAAACGGCCGCCGACAGTCCATAGGCTGCCGACGGCCAATATGCGGCAAAAAAGTTCACCGCCAAAAATGAAAATCCGATGGCAGCCAGCAATCTCCTCATTATTTAAAGAAAAGCGGAAGCGCCTCCAAAAACAGAATATCTGTCCGCTTGGAAGCATCGCCTTCCGCAAGCACGGCCGCGCGGCCTACTACGGTGCCGTTGCTGTGGCTCACGAGAGTTTCAATGGCATGCAAGCTGCCGCCCGTACTGATTACGTCATCTACAATCAGAACGCGCTTCCCGTCCATTTTCCCCAAATCCTCACGGTCAATGACCAGTTTCTGCACGCCCTGCGTAGTAATCGAGCGATCTTCCACCATGAGCGGATCTTTCATATACAGCTTTGCGCTTTTGCGCGCCAGTACATAAGGCTTGCCGCTCTGGCGGCTCATTTCGTATGCCAAGGGAATGCCTTTCGATTCCGCCGTAATCAAAATATCAAAATCAGGGCATTTTTCGAGCAGGGCTTTTGCACAAGCAATCGTAATTTCTACATCGCCGAACATAACAAATGCGGCAATGTCCAAATTCTCGTTGACAGGGCACAGCGGCAGTTCGCGCGTTACGCCTGCTACGGTCAAAGTATATGTTTTTCCCATCATGTCACCTTTTTCTCATTGGCCGCACAAAGGCCGGAAAGCAGCCTTTGTGCGGTTTATCGTTTTCAAGCTTCGGTTCTTTGCTGCAAACAGCGCAATCAGCCCGGAGGCCAGGCAAGGCTGCGTTTTCCGAGTACATGAAAATGCAGATGCCCCACACTTTGGCCGCCGTCTTTTCCGCAGTTTGTCACCACGCGGTAGCCGTTTTCCAGCCCTTGCTCGGCGGCAAGCTTTGCAATTACTTCAAAAATATGGCCCACTACCCCGCTGTTTTCGGCATTGATATCCGCCGGGGACGCAATATGCTGTTTGGGAATCACAAGAAAGTGCACCGGCGCCTGCGGGTCGATATCGTGAAAAGCAAAAACGCTTTCATCCTCATAGATGCACTTCGAAGGGATTTCGCCCTTTGCAATTGAGCAAAACAAGCAATCCATTTTCGCTTGCCTCCTTTTATTTCATAGCCGCGCGGACAATGCCCTCCACGGCATTCAGCGCATCGTCAATCTTGGATGCATCTTTGATGCCGGCCATTGCAAAATCCGGCTTTCCGCCGCCGTTGCCTCCGGCGACTGCTGCAATCTCTTTGACAAGCTTTCCTGCCATCAGGTCCTTGCCCTGTGCCTCTTTTCCCACGGCAACCGCCAGCGTCGTCTTACCCTCATTCTCACCAATCACAGCCGTCACAGAAGCAGGTGCTTTGTCACGCGCCTTGTCGCACAAATCACGCAGGGCGTCTGTCGGTGTGCCTGTCAAATACAACGTAAAGATTTTCACGCCGTCGATTTCCTTGGCATTTTCAAACAGGCCTTCTACCTTTTGGCTTGCCGCCTGACGCTTTAAGTCATCCAGTTCTTTTTGCGCGGCCTTCAAGTCGGCAGCCATTGCGGCTGCACGCTGCGGCAAATCGTTCATGCTGCTGACTTTCAGCGCACCGGCCACCTTGCCGAGCACTTCGGTTTTCTCATCCAGCAAACGCAGAACGCCATAGCCCGTTGTACCCTCAATGCGGCGGATGCCTGCGGCCACGCCGCCCTCTGAAAGAATTTTAAAACAGCCAAGTTCTGCGGTGTTGCCTACATGCGTACCGCCGCAAAGCTCCGTCGACCAGCCTGCAACGTCGACGACGCGCACGACATCACCATATTTTTCCCCGAACAGCGCCATCGCACCCATTTCTTTGGCTTCTTTAATGGACATGGTGCGAATTTCCACAGGCAGTGCTGCAAAAATCTTTTCGTTTACAATGCGTTCTACCTGCTCGAGTTCCTGCGGGGTCACAGCGTTGAAATGCGTAAAGTCAAAGCGCACACGCTCGCCGTCCTCGAAAGAACCGGCCTGATGCACATGATCGCCCAGCACTTCACGCAGTGCTTTTTGCAGCAGATGTGCAGCCGTGTGGTTGCGCATAATCGCATGGCGGCGGGCAGGGTCTACCACAGCGGTTACTTTGTCGCCCGTCTGCACCACGCCGTCCTCCAGCACACAGGTGTGCACATAGAAACCCTTCGGCGTTTTCTTGCAGGAGGTGACCTTCAAGTGTGCGCCGCTCTTTGTGGTAATCACACCGGTATCGGCTACCTGACCGCCGGACTCCGCATAAAACGGGGTACGGTTCAAAACCACCAGCACGCCTTCTTTCGCGCCGTCGTCCGTTGCAACCGCCTGTGCCAGCTCCTCGCCGTCGGACAGCGCCAGCACTTCGCCCTCGCACTCGGTCACATCATAGCCCACAAACTCGGTGGGTTCTGCTTCCAGCGCACCGAACAAGTCGGCAGTCCAGCCGGAAATATCGCGGCTCAAACGGTCTTTTCGTGCAGTTTCGCGCTGCTTTTGCAGCTCGGTGCGGAAGCCTTCCTCGTCTACCTCAATGCCGTGCTCGGCAGCAATTTCCTTGGTCAAATCGAGCGGGAAGCCAAAGGTATCGTTCAGTTTGAACACATCAAGACCGGACAGGATTTTACGTTTTCCCTCACGTGCGGCCTCTTTCACATTGTCCACCAATTCATTGAGAATGGACAAACCGGCGTCAATCGTGCGGGAGAAGCGCTCTTCCTCGGCGCTGATGGTCTTTTTAATATAATCGGCATGCTCTACCAGCTCAGGGTATGCGCCGCCATTCTCCTTAATCACGGTATCGCACAGCTCGGCGAGGAACGGACGTTTTACGCCGAGCATTCTGCCGTGACGGGCAGCGCGGCGCAGCAAGCGGCGCAGTACATAGCCGCGTCCCTCGTTAGAAGGCAGAATACCGTCGGAAACCATGAAGACAGTGGAGCGAATATGGTCGCCGATGACGCGGATGGAAACATCGGTGAGGTGATCCTGACCATAGGTTTTTCCGGTAATTTGCTCGACATGCTTTAAGATGTTGCGAACGGTGTCCACTTCGAACATGTTGTCCACGTTCTGCATCACACATGCCAGACGCTCAAGGCCCATGCCCGTATCGATGTTGGGACGCTCCAAGCGCTCATAATGGCCGTTGCCGTCAGAGTCAAACTGACTGAACACAAGGTTCCACACTTCCATAAAACGGTCGCAGTCGCAGCCAACACGGCAAGTGGGCTTGTGGCAGCCATACTCTTCCCCGCGGTCAAAATAAATCTCACTGCACGGGCCGCACGGACCGGAGCCGTGCTCCCAGAAGTTGTCCTCTTTTCCGAAGCGCACCATGTGATCCTCGGCAACACCGATTTTCTTTGTCCAAATGTCATAAGCCTCGTCGTCATCTTGATAAACGGAGATGTACAGACGGTCGGCCGGAATCTCCAGCACCTCGGTGAAGAACTCCCACGCCCAGGGAATGGCCTCTTCTTTGAAATAATCCTGGAAGCTGAAGTTTCCGAGCATTTCAAAGAACGTTCCGTGACGCGCCGTAATGCCCACGCGCTCAATATCCGGGGTACGGATGCACTTTTGGCAGGTGGTCACACGATGGCGCGGCGGCTCTTCCTGACCCAAAAACCACTTTTTCATCGGTGCCATGCCGGAGTTAATCAACAGCAGGCTGTTGTCGTTGTTCGGAACCAGCGGAAAGCTGTCCAAACGCAGATGGCCTTTGCTTTCAAAAAAAGAAAGGTACTTTTCACGCAGTTCGTTCAATCCTGTCCATTTCATCGGCAGATTCTCCTTTTACACGGGCGTTTTGACAAAACGCCGCAAATGAAATCATCACAATCGGCCTATCCGCAAAAAAAGCCTTCGCCCCGAACGATCGGGACGAAGGCTTTGAAGCTTCCGTGGTACCACCCAAAATTGCACATCAAAATGTGCCGCTTTTGCCGCGCTAACGCTGCGAAGCGCCGTGCTCTCGCACGGAGGCTCACGGGTGGCTGTGGCAACAGCACTGCCGCAAGGACGTTTCAGCCGTGCGTCCTCTCTCTTTCGCGGGGCTTGGTGCCACTGGCCCGGTCAAGGCCTGTGATTCCTATTACCTTTTTATCTTATCGAAAAACAAAAAAAATGTCAATACCGTTTTCAGCGCCGCCTGTGTTTTTTTGGCGCAACGACATCTTGCCAGCCCGCCTCATGGTTGCACATGCGCAGCATCTGCTCCAGACGGTTAAAAGACAGCACCCCGCCCATATTAAACGCCAAATTTTTAAACGGCAAATCTCGCACAGCCGTTTTGCAAACCTTTCGGTTGACAGCGGGGTTTGTGGAAAAGCGAATGGCGCGCAGTGACACTTGAACGGCCAGCCGCTCCAAATTGCGCGCCGCACGTGAAGCACGCATTTCCCCCAGCGTTGTTTCTAAGGTATATTCGCCCGGTTTCAGCGGTGCGTTGGAAACCGGCTGTCTGCCGTGCACGGCATAAAACCCTTCATCAGAAAAGCTGTTGTCAGAAAATGTTCCATAAGGCCCATGGGCGCTTTCGGCATCGGCCGCCTCCAAGAGCCGCCCTTCGGGGTACACAAATTCTTTCAAACTCAGGTCACGGCTTCCCCCGCCGACACAAACCTCATACGCGCCGTTTTCCACGGCAAATGAGTGGCTTGCGGTTTCCCAAACGGCAAACTCCGACCAAGGCACTTCAATGCACACACGCTTTTTCTCACCCGGCTCCAAAGCAACGCGAACGAAGCCTGCCAGCGTGCGCACCGGACGATGCACCGCTGAGCCGCGTTTTCCGAGATAGACCTGTGCAATCTCCGTGCCTGCCCGCTGCCCGCGGTTACACACATCAAACCGCACATGCATCACGCCGCCCTCCTTCGGAAACAGATCGCACTCTAAATTAGAATACTCATAGCTTGTATAAGACAAACCGTATCCGAAGGGAAACAGCACATTCTTTTGCGCTTTGTCGTAGTAGCGATAGCCGACATAGATACCCTCATTGTAGGTGACAGCGCGCGGGCCCATCGGATAATGCTCTGCGCACGGCACATCTTTCAGGGAAAGCGGCCATGTTTCCGCCAGCTTACCGCTGGGATTTTCCTTTCCAAAGAGCAAGTCATAGACCGCCGCGCCCACCTGTTCGCCGCCAAGCCCTGCATAGAGCACGGAGCGAACTGAACTAAGCCAAGGCATTTCCACCGGTGCACCGCCGATGAGCACCACTACAACATTGGGGTTCACTCTCACCACTTTTTCCAGCAGTTCAACTTGATTTTGCGGCAGGCGCAAATGGGTGCGATCGTAACCTTCGCTTTCAAACATTTCTGTTAAGCCCATGACATAAATCACAGTGTGCGCCGTTTTGGCATAGGCAAGCGCCTGACGCTCAAGTGCATCGCTGGGGCGCGGGTCATTTAAATGATAACCTGCCGCCGCATTGACGTAGGCGCGCCCGTTTTGACGCATTGCCGCAAGCAGGCTCACCCCTTGGGCATTCACTAAGCTGGAGCCTGCACCCTGAAAGCGCATTTGATCTGCCAGTGCACCGATCACCGCAATATTATCTTTTTCCTGCAAAGGCAAAAGCCCGTCATTTTTCATCAAAACCGCGCTTTCGAGTGCCGCCTGCTTCGCCAGTTCTTTTCTCTGCTGCTTGGAAAAATGTTTGTTCGGGTGTTTTGCCTGCAAATAGCGAAATACCATGCGCAGTACCCGCATGCAGCAGCGGTCTACTTCATCCTCACGCAAGCGGCCTTGACGCACCGCCTGTACAATCATGCGGTCGGTTTCGCCGCCGGAAGAGGGCATTTCCAAATCCAGCCCGGCACGCACTGCCTTCACGCGGTCATTGAGCGCACCCCAGTCGGACATGACAAGCCCATCAAACCCCCACTCTTCACGCAGAATCTTTTTGAGCAAAACAGGATGCTCCGTGGCGTGTGTCCCGTTTACGCGATTGTAGCTTGCCATCACGGTTCCGGGACGCCCCTCTTTCACCGCAATTTCAAACGGTTTTAAATACAGCTCGCGCAAAGTACGCTCATCCACCTCGGCGGAAACGCGCATCCGATAGTTTTCTTGATTATTCAAAGCGAAATGCTTCAGGGAAGTGCCGACGCCGCAGCCTTCGACTCCGCGAATGTAAGAAGCCGCCAGCTTTCCGGCCAGCAAGGGGTCTTCACTGAAATACTCAAAATTACGGCCGCACAGCGGACTGCGCTTAATATTAACGCCCGGGCCTAAGAGCACCTGCACCCCTTGTTCCACACACTCTTGCGCCAGCGCTTGTCCTACGCGGCGGCAAAGCGCCGCGTCCCAAGAGCAAGCCAGTGCCGATTCCGTAGGAAAGCAGGTTGCCGGCAGGCTACGCCCGCCGTTTTGCTTTTCTGCCCAAGGCGCTTCCCGGCGCACGCCGTGAGGGCCGTCTGCCATACGCATCGACGGAACTCCCTTTTCTGTGATGTGTTTTGTGCGCCAAAAATCACGCCCGGAAAGCAGCGACGCCTTTTCTTCTAAAGTAAGCGCAGCCAAAACTTCTTGCAACGTGCGTTTTTTCATTGTGATTCACCTGCCGTTTTTATGTGCGAAACCAAGGGCGGCCGCGCCTTTTTGAGCGCTGTTGCCCCAAATTAAACTGCGAAACGCGGATGCGTTTCTTTTTTCTCAATTATCTTTTTTCACTGCCTGCCAGTAAGCCTTTGCCGCCTGCTCGGTTTTATTATCGCCGTAATGATAATAAACGCAGTCTTTGATATCATCGGGCAAATACTGCTGTTTGACCCAGTGATGCGGGTAGTCGTGCGGATAGAGGTAGTTCTGTCCTTTCACCTTGGCATCTTCGCCGTCAAAGTGCTGGTTTTGCAAACAGCGCGGAATCGCCCCCGCTTTGCCCTTTGCAATATCCTCCATTGCCGCATTGATGGCGCTGTACGCTGAATTGCTTTTCGGCGCCGTTGCCAGCAGTACAGCAGCTTGCGCCAAAGGCAGGCGCGCTTCGGGCAAACCGAGCTGAAGCGCGCTGTCGACACACGCTTTTGTCACGACAATTGCCTGCGGATAAGCAAGGCCGATATCCTCGGCGGCAATCACCAGCAGGCGGCGGCACGCGGAGAGCAAATCTCCGCCCGACAAAATGCGCGCCAAATAATAGACGGCGGCATCCGGATCAGAGCCGCGAATGCTTTTTTGCAATGCCGAAATGCAGTCATAGTGCATATCATCGCTTTTATCATAGCGTGCACCGAATGCCGTCTGCGCAATCACTTCGGCCGTGATTCGCCGCTTGCCGCTTTCCGTGGGTGCACCGGCCGCGGCAAATTCCAGCGCAATTAAAGCGCGGCGCATGTCGCCTGCGCATTGTACCGCCAAACACTCCACCGCTTCGGGCGTCATCTCAAGGCCCGTCTTTTCTGTTTCGTCAATCCGCCGCACGGCGCGCCGAATCCCTTCGGCAACGTCTTGCGGGGAAAGCGGCTTAAATTCAAACACACTGCACCGCGACACCAGTGCACTGTAAATGTAAAAGGAAGGATTTTCAGTTGTGGAGGCAATCAGCGTCACCGTGCCGTCTTCCAAACATTCCAGCAGGCTTTGCTGCTGCTTTTTGTTGAGATATTGAATCTCGTCCAGGTACAACAGCACCCCGTTATGCGCACCGAATGTTCCCACGCTCGAAAGCACCTGTTTAATGTCGGAAGTGCCTGCACTCGTGCCGTTAAGCATGTGCAGGCTCATGCCGCTGGTTTTGGCAATCAGGCGCGCCACAGTGGTTTTACCAACGCCCGGGGGCCCGTAAAAAATCATATTGGGCACGGTTCCCGCTTCAATCGCGCGCCGAAACACACAATTTTCGCCCAAAAGATGGCGCTGGCCGCACACCTCGTCCAAACTTTGCGGACGCAGACGGTCTGCCAAAGGCTGCATGTCTTTCCCTCCTTTTTATGTTCTGCGGAATAAAAAACGCTTTTTCATCCCGCGCGGCTTTTGGCCCCGCCGTTAATAGTTGGAAACAGCGGCACTGCGCCAATCGCCCAGTTTCTGCGCGGCATAGCCGTTATTCAAGAAATAATCAATGGCATATACAAGACTGCGGTCCCAGAAATTCCATTCGTGCACACCGTTCCATTGCAAACGGCGGTAATGCGCCATGCGCACGCGGCGCATTGTTTGATGAAGCGCGTCGTTCTGCGCCACAATCTGATACGGCTCGATATCCTGCAAGCCGTTTGTCATTAAAATACGCGGCTGTTTTTCCGGCGGCAGAACCGCCACTTTCTTCGCTATTTCATGCAAGTCGCTGGTGCGCGGAAGCGCAAGCGTTTCGCCGAACACCGGGCCAAATGTTTCTCTCAATCCCGTGATATCATCAGAACGCAGCATCATATTGAGATCAACCGCACCGGAAAAGCTGGCACATGCGCCGTAAATATCCGGACGCGACATACCGAGGTACAAAGCGCCGTAACCGCCCATCGAAAGCCCTGCAATAAAATTGCGGCTTCTGCCTTTGGGCAAGCGGAACATGGAATTTAACAGCACAGGCAATTCCTCAATTAAAAATGTGCGGTACGCGCCGCCGTACATCATGTTGTGGTAAAAGGAATTTCCGCAGTCGGGCGCGATGAGCACAAGGCCGTTGTCCCCTGCATAGCGCGCGGCGCTCGTTTGCTCAAACCAATCCTGCCCGCACCCGCCATATCCATGCAAAAGCGTCAGCACCGCACGCGGACGGCTTGCCTCGTCGGCGGGCTGGTCGCTTGGAAAGTACATCTTCACTCCCACTTGCATTTGAAGCAATTTACTTTTTACTTTACATTCAACGTATGCCATCCTCTTTCCCCACTTTCACGTTCCGTCGATGATGTATTTTGAGCCGCTCACACGAAAAGCCGGCAGCTGCAAAACCAAAAGCTTTTCTATGCCGACGCAAGCCACAAAAAGTCCTAAAAATACTATCTTATTATACTATAAAAAAAGAGAAAAGTACATCCTCATCTTTTGCCAAAGATTTAAATTTTCTTGATGCAAAAAGAGCGCGCCGCAAACACTTTGCGACGCGTTTCAGTTTGCATAAAAAGCTTCGCTTTTTTCACAAACTTTATCCCTATTTCAAATGGAAAAGAGGGCTAGCCCCCTTTTCCAAGCCTTTTTCCCCTTGCGGCCTGACTTCTTTTTTGCATTAAGCGGCGTTTTCTTTCAAAAGCCAAAGAGCGCGCCGCAAACACCTTGCGACGCGCTCTTTTTTATCAATGCTTATTCTTCGCTGAAGTCGTCTTTGCCGACGCCGCACAGCGGGCAAGTCCAGTCAGCGGGAACATCCGCCCATTTGGTGCCTGCTGCGATACCCGCATCGGGATCACCGGTGGTTTCGTCGTAGACATATCCGCATACATTGCATACATAACGCATGATAAAAACACGCTCCTTTTGGTTTTTTGAAAATATCACATTGAATATGTGATTTGATTTGTGTCCAGTATAGCACAGACCTTTCAAAAATTCTGTTGTTTTTGCAACATGGCAAAAATTTTCTTTTTGCGCTGGAGCGTTTGACGAAAGACCTTACTCGTAAAGCGGAAAACGCGCTGTCAACGCCTCGGCGCGCTGTGCAATGTCTGCCTTTTTTTCTTCAAAATCAAAGATGCAGTCAGCGATGCATCCGGCAATGATTTCCATTTCCGGCTCTTTCATGCCGCGGGTGGTTACAGCGGGCGTGCCCACACGCAGGCCGGAAGTGACAAACGGCGAAGCCGGGTCATTCGGAACGGTGTTTTTGTTGGCCGTAATAAAGACTTCATCCAAACGGCGCTCCAGCTCCTTGCCTGTTACATCAGTGCCGCGCAGGTCAATGTTCATCAGGTGGTTATCCGTGCCGCCCGACACCAGGTTCACACCGCGCGCAGTCAAACCGGCCGCCAATGCCGCAGCGTTTGCAACGACCTGTTTTTGATAAGCAGTAAACTCCGGTTTCAGCGCTTCGCCAAAGCAAACCGCCTTTGCAGCGATAATATGCTCCAGCGGGCCGCCCTGCGTACCGGGGAAAATAGCCTTATCAATCGCCTTTGCATACTTTTCTTTGCAAAGGATCATGCCGCCGCGCGGGCCGCGCAGCGTTTTGTGCGTGGTGGTGGTAACAACATCGGCATAAGGCACCGGGCTCTGGTGCTGGCCTGCCGCCACCAAACCGGCAATGTGCGCCATATCGACCATAAACAGCGCGCCCACCTCTTTCGCAATTGCGCCGATGCGCTCAAAATCAATCGCGCGCGGATAGGCCGAAGCACCTGCTACAATCATCTTGGGGCGGTGCTCTTTTGCTTTCTTCTCTAAGTCGGCATAGTCGAGGTAGCCGTTGTCATCCACTCCGTAAGGAATGAAGTTATAGTTTTTACCGCTCATGTTCACCGGGCTGCCGTGCGTTAAGTGGCCGCCGTTCGACAAATCCATACCGAGCACAGTGTCGCCCACTTCCAAAAGCGCAAAATAAACAGCCAAGTTCGCCTGTGCGCCGGAGTGCGGCTGCACATTGGCGTGCTCTGCGCCAAACAGGCGGCAAGCGCGCTCACGCGCCAATTCCTCCACACGGTCAACACAAGCGCAGCCGCCGTAATAGCGGTGGCCGGGATAACCCTCGGCGTACTTGTTCGTCAGCACGGTTCCCATTGCCGCCAGCACAGCCGGAGATACAATGTTCTCCGAGGCAATCAGCTCAATGTTTTTTCGCTGACGCTCCAATTCAGACTGCATTGCTGCCCCTAACTCGGCATCATACTTTCCCACAAATCCAATCAAATCCGGCATGTCTTGATACATTTTTTCTCCCCCTATATGTTTTATTTTACCAAGCACATCCCCGCCGCGTTCTTTTGCGAAAGCACCCACCCCTTTGGGCTTTCCGACAGCAAAACGGACAAGCACTGCTTGATATTTTTCACAGTATACATCAAAGCGCCCTTGTAAGCAAGCCCTTTTTATGTTATTATATCAAAAAAGTATATTTTGTACGCGCATCAAGGACATTTCCGGCTTTTTGCCGATATTTCACACTGCGTGCGCGTTTCATTTTCTGTTTTAAATAGGAGGATAACCCATGCGCACCAAAGCGGACGCAAGAGAAATTGTAGAACGGTTAAAGAAGGCATATCCTTTGGCGGAGTGCTCGCTGGAATATGAAAACGCCTGGCAGCTGCTTGTCAGCGTGCGTTTGTCGGCACAGTGCACCGACGCACGCGTGAACATCGTCACTGCTGAGCTGTTTGGCCGTTACCCCACCTTGGAGGCACTTGCCGGCGCGGGCGTTCCCGCTATTGAAGCAATTGTCAAGCCCTGCGGCCTTGGGGCAAGCAAAGCGCGTGACATTGACGGCATGTGCAACATGCTGATAAACGAATTCGGCGGACAGGTGCCGAAGGAAATGGACGAGCTTTTGCGCTTGCCCGGCATTGGCCGCAAAAGTGCCAACTTAATTCGCGGCGACATCTTCGGCTTGCCCGCCGTCGTTGCCGACACGCACTGCATCCGCATGGCAAACCGCCTTGGCTTTGTGGTGAACTGCACCGACCCCGTGAAGGTGGAAAAGGAGCTGGTGCGCGTACTGCCTCCCGAGGAATCGAACGATTATTGCCACCGCTGTGTGCTGCACGGCCGCGTTGTATGCACGGCACGCAAAGCACACTGCGACCAATGCTGTTTGCAGGACATTTGCCGCACCGGCAAAAAAACGCTGCCCAAAGGCGATGCGTAAAGCTCCCTTGTGCGAATCAGCAGATTTTTTGTCTTGACAAGCGGAAAAAAAGCGGTATAATTTTCATGGACATAAAAACAGGGGCGCTGGGAGCCATTCCCGGCTGAGAACAAAGCGAATTGCAGCTTTGTGTCACCTTGAACCTGATTCGGGTAATGCCGACGTAGGGAGTTTAGGGATGATGAACACCGGACGGGTGTGCCTTTATGTTTTTGTGCATAAGGCGCACCCGTTTTTGTTTTTTATGTTACATCAAAGGAAAGAAGCGATTGTTCATGACCACAACACACACCCGTTTGCGCACATTGATTGAGTGCGCCTTAATGGTTGCCCTCGGCACCATCTTGGCGCAAATCAAGCTGTTTGACATGCCCTTCGGCGGCTCCGTCACACTGCTTTCCATGCTGCCGTTTATCTTGATTTCCTTTCGTCACGGCGTCAAATGGGGCCTTTTCACAGGCTTTATCAACAGCCTTTTGCAAATGATGATGGGCTTTTATCCGCCGCCCGCCAACACGGTTTTGGCTTATGTCGGTGTTGTTTTGCTCGATTATGTGCTGGCCTTTACGCTGCTCGGCACCGCCGACCTTGTTGCAAAGCGCTTTTCTAACCAGACGGTGGGCGTTGCCTGCGGCACCATTTGGGCCTGTGCGCTGCGCTTTTTGTGCAGCTTTTTGTCCGGCGCGCTGCTGTGGGGCAGCTACCAAAGCTCTTACGAGTGGGCCGAGGGCTTGAATGTTTGGGTGTACAGCCTGATTTATAACGGCACTTACATGCTGCCGGAGGCCATTCTCACTGCGCTGGCCGCTGTTTTGCTGGTCAAAGCCGCACCGCGTTTGTTCCAATCGGAAATTTAAAAAAGCACACACGCCCCTGCCTTTGGCGAATCGCACAAAGGCAGGGGCGTTTTTTTGGTTCTCTTTTTGTCAAAATGTCTGCTATAATAAAAGTAAGCTCCCGGGCGAATGTTTTTAAGCCGGGGCACGTTTGCGCGCGGCTTAGCCGCACGCTCAAACGGTTGGGAGGTGTCCTTTATGAAAAAAATTCGTGTGATTTGCATTGGCCGTCAATTTGGAAGCGGCGGGCGTGAAATTGGGGAAAAGCTGGCGAAAAAGCTTTCCTTTGGCTATTACGATAAAGAGCTTTTGAAAATTGCCGCCAAAGAGAGCGGCATCATGCCCGAGTTGTTTGAAAAGGCCGACGAAAAACCCATCAACAGCTTACTCTACTCTTTGTCGGTGGGCGCACAGGGACAGGGCGCTTTCTTAACAGGCTACCAAGACTATCTCACCAATGACAAGCTGTTTTTGTTCCAAAGCGATACCATCCGCAAGCTGGCTCAGCGGGAAAGCTGTGTTATCATCGGCCGCTGCGCCGACTATATTCTGCGCGGACGCGACGATATTCTGCGTGTATTTATCCATGCGCCGCTGGAACAGCGCATAGAGCGCATTTGCCGCTTGTATGATCTGGATGAAAAGGCCGCGCTTTCGCTGATTAAAAAGACCGATAAACGCCGTGCAAGCTATTACGGCTTCTTTACCGATTTAAGCTGGGGCTCGGCGGACACTTACGATGTTTGCCTGAACTCCGCTACCTTGGGCATTGATGGCTGTATTGCGCTTTTGGCTGACCTTGCCGGGCACGACAACAGCTAAACGCACGTTACAGACTGTCGCAGAATTTTTGCAGCAGCCATAAGCCTGCCGCGCCGCTTTTTTCCGGGTGAAACTGTGTGGCAAAGAGATTCTCTTTTGCAACGGCTGCGCAAATTTCGAGTCCACCGTAGGTGTAGTATGCGGCGATGTCAGCCTTGTGCTTTGGCTTTGCATGATAGCTGTGAACAAAATAATATTCCGGTGTCGCCGGAGTGGATTGTGTCGCTTGTACAAACCACTCCGGCGACGCTGTTTTTTGAACATTCAGCGCCCGCCAGCCAATGCTGGGCACATGCACCGGCGCACCGTCTGCTGCGTATTTGGACAAAGGCACCACAGTCCCCTCTAAAAGCCCAAGGCCATCCTCCTTGCCGCCCTCGGCGCTGTGCTCAAACAGCATTTGCAGCCCAAGGCAAATACCGAAAAGCGGTGTGCCCTTTTGAGCTTTTTCGCAAATGGCCTGCGCCATGCCGCTTTCGCGCAAAAGGCGCATTCCGTCATCAAAAGCACCAACCCCCGGCAAAACCAATGCATCGGCCTGCAAAACCTCTTTTTCATTGTGGGCATACACGACTGTTGCGCCGCAGTGTTCCAAGGCGCGCTGCACACTGAGCAAATTGCTGCGCCCATAGTCAATGATCGTCACTTGCGCTTTCATGCTCTTACCTCCACCCCGGCTTTCAAAATTTCCTGCTTGAGGGCCGAAACATTTGTTTTATCATAATGCAGAATGCTGGCTACACTCACCGCATCCGCGCCTTCGTTTGCCGCTTTGACAATATCCTCGGCGCACGATACGCCGCCTGCGGCAATGACGGGCAGTTCCGTTGCCTGGCGAACGGCGGCAATGAGCTCTTGATCCATGCCTTTTTGCCGCCCTTCTGCATCTACGGAGGTGATGAGCACCTCCCCTGCGCCCCAGCGTTCCGCCTGACGAATCCATTCCAGCGCATCCTTGCCGGAGCGCTCGCGGCCGTTGTCAAAATAGGCTTCCCAGCCGCTCTCCCATCGCTTTGCCTGTACACTCAGCACTACACATTGGCTTCCGTATGCTTTGGCCAGCTCAGAGATTAACTCCGGGCGGTGCAGTGCCGCAGTGTTGACAGCCGCTTTGTCTGCGCCCATTTTCAGCACCAAGCCCACATCTTCCACACTGCGCAGGCCGCCGCCTGCCGTGATGGGAATAAAAATGTCCTGTGTCGTTTTTTGCAAAATATCGCTCAGATTGTTGCGCCCGTAAAGGCTTGCCACCGTGTCGAGATACAAAAGCTCGTCGATCCCCTGTTCATAGTAGCGTTTGGCAAAGTCGTGCGGGTCGCCCAATTTCCGCAAGCCCTCATACTGAATGCCTTTGACTAAATTTTTGCCTTTTACGTCTAAGCGCGCAATCAGCCGAATTTTATGGCTCATTTTTGCTCGCCTCCGTTCACAGCACCCCAGCCGCAAAGGCTGTCGCCCTCATAAGGCGTATGGCGAAGGCTCCAAACGCCGTTGTCATACTGCCAAATATGAGGCGAACGGAAGCGGTCGGCCAAATGCATAAAGTAGTCCATATCCATGCGCGGCTGTTCAAAGCAGGCGGACGCTTTGCCGAATTTTTTGTCATCGACGGAAATATAATCAAAAAATTCCTGCGCAAAACGCATCGGGAATTCGCCGTCAAATTTTTTGCACAGCAGTTTTGCTTCGTCCAAGTCAATTTCATTGTTGCGAATTTCCTGGGCGGCATCGTAGGTGCAGCGGCCAATGCCGTATTTAATATAGGTAGTGTAATAGAAAAAGTCATCCACCTTGTCATCAATAGAATTGTACTTTGAATAAGTGCCTGCCGTGCGCTCCGGGCTGGGAATAAATCCGCCGTGTTCCACGCTGTAATAATACGCTCCTTGCGGGTGCCATTTTTCATAGTAGCCCATGTAATGCACTTCAATGCCGTTTTTCTTCACGTCGCTTGTTTCGCAGGGAAGATAAATGGATAAATCGGCCTTATCCACGCCGAAATCCTCCTCTAACTGGCGCAGGGATACACCACCCAGATAGATATGATCCATATCATTGGTGGCGAAAAAGCGCTCGTCCCGCAGCGCGCTGTCATTATCAGCAATGGGGTTGCCGAACTCTGCTTCGTTCTCGCCGTAAAACACCAGCGGAATCCCGAACTTTGCCGCCATTTTCGGCGCAAGCTGCTTTTGTCCTAAAATAAACGGCTGGAACGGGTGAAACAGATTTTCCGTGGCAAGGCGCGTGAGCAAGCGGTGGGTAATGCCGTTTGGGGTACACAGATAATTGTCAAAACCGGCATGAATCCACGCCTCGAAATTTTGAAAGCCCCAGCTGGTGTAGATGTGCGGCGCCCATGTGACGGTGAGCGGGTGCATTCCATATTTATATTTCAGCAAATGGGCAGCATAAAAGCTGTCTTTTCCGCCGCTGCCCGGTACAAGGCAGTCATAACTGCCGTCGGTTTTCCGGTAGCGGTCGCACAGCTCGCGCAGCTGCTCCTCACGCGCTTTCCAGTCAATTTGATCCACTTTATTATGGCAGGCATGACAAGCGTCACAAACGCCGTCCTCTTGAATGACCATCGTTTTCTTTTTGGAATGGATGGTGTGCTCAAACTCATAGCAGCTGTTGGGCTTTTGGTTGCTCATGACACACTCTTTGCAAAAGCGCACCTCTCTTGGCAGGCCGTAAAACGCCTCACGCTCTTGTTCGGGCAAATCTTTGTGGTATTTTTCATAATCAATGGGCATCCAACGGGGTAACTGGTTCATATTTGTTCCTCCTTTAATCTCACGCCGCAAACGCTTTTCGGCGCAAAAAAAACAGGCAAAGACACTGCGGCACAAAAAACTTTGTGTGCAGGCGCCTTTGCCTGTTTTTTATTTCATTAATTTATTCCTCAAAACCGGCGACAATTTTCTGTGCCACTTCTTTGATGGAGATTCGCTCGTCCATCGCCCGTTTTTCAATCAGGCGGTGGGCCTGCTCCTCACTGAGCTGTTGATACCGCGCCAAACAGCACTTTGCCTGTGTCAGCACCCTTGCTTCCTCCAGGCGTTTTTTCATGCGTTTATTTTCTTCGCGCAAGGCTTTCATGCGGTAGCGGCTGGTGCGAATCAGCCCCATGGAAAAGGCGGCCAGTTGACGGGCAAGCGGCTTTACCAGCACAAAAACACCGTACTGCTCCAAGCCTGCGGCAAGCTGGTCGCGCTGATTGGCGCGGCACAATAAAATCGCCTCCGCACCGAGGTCAATGGCTTTCAGTGCTAAATCCCTGCCGAATTCATCCGTGAGCGGCGCGTTGATGACAACGCAGTCAAACTCGGTGCGGCTCATCAGCCGCCGCGCCTCCCCTGCCGTTTGACAACAGCTGACGCGGCTGATATTGGCGGCAAACAGCGCCTTGAGCGACTCTTGATGCTGCGTTTGTCCCACAATCAAAACGGAAAGCACCGTTGCTCCCCTCCTCTGCATCAAAACGTTTTTTAAAAAACTTGATGACTTTCCCCTTATATCCGTTCAAAGTAACGCGCCATTTCATAAGCATGAGGGTCTTTGCTTGCGGTAAAATCCGCAGCCTCGCGCTCTTTATCGCGCAAATAATTGCAAAGCAGCTTTTCCGGCAAAACGCGCTTTAAAAACGCGCTGTTTTTAGCAAGCTCCACGGCGCTTTGCAAACTGTCGGGCAGCGCTTCAAAGCCCGCAACGTCGTTTACATAAACATTTCCGTCAAAAGCTTCACTCAGCGTTAAGCCCTCGGCAACGCCTTCCATACCGGCGTGCAGCAGCAGTGCGGTCAAAAGATACAAATTACACGACGGATCGGGGCTGCGCAGTTCCATGCGCGCATCGCTTCCGGTTGCAGCCGGAACGCGAACCAGTGTGGAGCGGTTTTGCTTCGACCAGTTTACCACGCACGGCGCTTCACACTTGCCAAACCGCAAATAGGAACCGGGCAGCGGATTGGCAAACACGGTAATCTCTACAATGCGCCGCAAAATTCCCGCCAGAAATGCACGGGCGTCTGCATCAGTATCAAACTTTGCAAACAGATTTTCACCGCTTTTTAAAAGCGACAGGTTAATATGCAGACCGTTTCCGCTCTCGTCCGGCAAGGGTTTGGGCAAAAACGAAGCAAACAGACCGTTTTGTTCCGAAACCGCCTTTACTACGGTGTGCAGCGTAATAAAATCATCCACAGCGCGCATGGGCGATGCACATCGGATATCAATTTCGTTTTGTCCAGGCCCGTGCTCATGGTGGCTTCGCTCAGGATGTACGCCCATTTCTTCCAGCGTCAGGCAAATATCGCGGCGCACATTTTCGCCTTTATCCATCGGCGCTACGTCCAAATACCCCGCTTTGTCAAACGGGGTTAAAGTGGGCGCTCCCTTTTCATCGGTTTCAAAAAGATAAAATTCGCACTCCGGCCCCACCAAAAAACCGTAACCGTCGGCCTGCGCCTTTTCCTGCGCGGCTTGCAGCAAATAGCGTCCGTCGCCTTCAAACGGGCGACCGTCCGGGTAACGGATATGACAGAATAAACGCGCTACGCACCCTTCCGACGGACGCCACGGCAAAAGTGCAAACGTGGACAAGTCGGGAAAGAGAAATAAATCCGATTCCTCTACATTGGAAAAGCCGGAAATGGCAGAAGCATCAAAGGAAATGCCCTTTTCCACCGCCTGCGGCAGACGGTCTGCCATAATGGCAATATTTTTCGGAATACCGAAAATATCACAGAACACCAGCCGAATAAACTTCACGTCATGATCTTCAATCATTTCCATCAATTTTGTAAGCTGCGGCATCTTCATTCCCCCTTATATTTTATAAACCTCGTCAAATATCGCCCGCCGCTTGCACAAATGCACGGAAAATCGGGTGTGCTTTGTTGGGGCGGCTTTTAAACTCAGGATGGTACTGCACGGCCACAAAGAACGGATGGTCGGCATACTCTACCGCTTCCACCAAGCGTCCATCCGGCGAAGTACCGCTCAACACAAGCCCCGCTTTTTGCAATTCTTCGCGGAACGTATTGCTCACCTCATAGCGGTGACGGTGGCGTTCTTGAATTTCACTTGCTTCATAAATCTCATGCATGCGGCTGTTTTGAGCCAATACACACGGGTATGCGCCCAAACGCATCGTACCGCCTTTGGGTGCGTCGGCGTTTTGGTCGGGCATCCAGTCAATGACACGGTGGGCGCTGTCCGGCGCAAATTCAGAGGAATTCGCGTCCTGCCAGCCGCACAAATGGCGCGCCGCTTCAATGACGGCAATCTGCATGCCAAGGCAAATACCGAAATACGGCACACGGTTTTCACGCGCGTATTGCGCCGCAGTGATCATCCCTTCAATGCCGCGCTCACCAAAGCCGCCCGGCACCAGAATTCCCTGCACATTCTTTAATTGCTCTTTCACATTGTCCGGTGTCAGGCCCTCGGCATCCACCCAATGCAAATGCACTTTTTTGCCGTTTTGATAACCGGCATGGCGCAGGGCTTCCACTACGGAGAGATACGCATCGTGCAGCTCCACATATTTGCCCACAATGGCAATTTCCACCGTTTCAGAAAGAGAATCCACCTGCCTGCACAGTGCTTCCCACTCAGTTAAATCGGGCTTTGTTTCCTGCCAGCCAAAACGGCGGCACACAATGTCATCCAGCTTTGCGCGATGAAGCATGAGCGGCGCTTCATAGAGATTATCCAGCGTGCGGTTTTCAATGACGCAGTCTTCGTCTACATTGCAGAAAGCGGCAATTTTCTGCAAAATGCCGTCTTCTAACGGTTCGTCGCAGCGCGCAATAATGACATCCGGCATAATGCCCATGCTTTGCAGCTCATGCACGGAGTGCTGGGCAGGCTTGGTTTTATGCTCGCCGCTGCACTTCAAGTATGGCACCAGCACCACATGCAAAAACATGCAATTTTCGCGGCCCACCTCACGGCTTACTTGACGGATGGCCTCCAAAAACGGCTGACTTTCAATATCACCAATGGTACCGCCGATTTCCGTAATCACCACATCGGCGTTTGTATACTCTGCAATGCCGAGCACATATTTTTTAATCTCGCGCGTGACATGGGGAATAATCTGCACCGTGCCGCCGAGATACTCGCCGCGGCGCTCTTTGTGAAGTACATTCCAGTACACGCGCCCGCTCGTGAGGTTAGACATTTTGTTTAAATCTTCGTCGATAAAGCGCTCATAGTGGCCCAAATCGAGGTCGGTTTCCGCGCCGTCGTCTGTTACAAACACTTCCCCGTGCTGGTAAGGGCTCATCGTGCCCGGGTCAACGTTCATATAAGGGTCTAATTTTTGAGCGGCAACTTTCAGCCCGCGCTGCTTGAGCAGCCGCCCCAGGCTTGCCGCACTGATGCCCTTTCCTAAACCAGATACCACGCCGCCCGTTACAAACACATGCTTGCTTTTCACGAAAACCCCTCCGTATTTCATTAAAAAAGGGGTTCACCAAACACCGGCACGTCACCGGCACTTGATGAACCCCATTGTTCTTCAATGGAAGTTATTATAGTCGTTTTGACACAAAATGTCAATTCTATTTTTCAAAAAACAAGCAAATCATTGTTCGGCCGGGCTGGGCGCTGTTTTAAACCGAGAACAGCAGTGCTTCATAGTTCGGATATGGCAAAAGCTCCTGCGGCAGATAGCCCTCAGCTTCGTCCGCCGGGGTGCGGATATCTTGCATATCCTGCAAAATCACCTGCTGATAGTACTTCGCCTGCTCCAGCGGGTCAGAGATACCCTCTGCCTTTTCGAGATGTTCAGCAAGCACATCTGCTCCCTCATAAACGGCTTGCACCAACTCGTTGATTTTCGTCAGGCGCTTGCGCTCTGCAGTGCTGGTCAGTGCAGGGTCAACGCCGGTTTTGCCTTGAATGACAGAAACCAGCTGGGCAATATAGCGCTCTGCGGCGGGCAAAAAGTCGTGATGCAGCATCGAGAGCATGGCTTTTGCTTCAACGTGCAGCGTTTTGCTGTACCCTTCCAGCAGAATGACATAGCGCGAAACCATTTCTTCTCTGGTAAAGATATGATGGTCGGTGAAGAGCTTCACGTTTTTCTCGTCAATAAAGTGCGGCAGCGCGTCGGGCGTTGCCTTGAGGTTATAAAGGCCGCGCTTCTCCGCTTCTTCCACCCACTCATCCGTGTAGCCGTTGCCGTTAAAGATAACCCGTTTATGCTGTGTTACCGTGCGTTTCAAAAGGTCGTATACCGCCTCGCTGCGCTCGCTTTCACTCGTATCTTTCAGCTCCTCGTAAAAACCGCGCAGCACCTGCGCCACGGCGGTGTTGAGTACGATATTCGGGCCGGAAACGGAAATTTCCGAGCCGAGCATGCGGAACTCAAATTTATTTCCGGTGAAGGCAAAGGGCGATGTACGGTTGCGGTCTGTGGTGTCTTTGAAAAAGCGCGGAATTACTGCTGCGCCGATTTCCATGGGCACTGCTTCCCTTTTCGCAAGAAACGTGCCGTTTTCAATGGAATCAAGCACTTCTGTCAGCTCATCGCCGAGGAAGATTGACACAATGGCAGGCGGCGCTTCGTTTGCACCCAAGCGGTGGTCATTTCCGGCGCTGGCAACCGACACGCGCAGCAAGTCTGCGTAGTCGTCTACCGCTTTGATGACAGCAACAAGGAATACCAAAAACTGGATGTTTTCGCGCGGGGTCGAACCGGGGTACAACAGATTTGTTCCGGTGTTGGTAATCATCGACCAGTTGTTGTGTTTGCCGCTGCCGTTGATGCCCTCAAACGGTTTTTCATGCAGCAGGCACACAAGCCCATGGCGGTCGGCCACCTTCTTCATCATTTCCATGGTAAGCTGGTTGTGGTCAACGGCAATATTGGCGGTGTCGAACACGGGAGCCAGCTCATGCTGGGCAGGCGCAACCTCGTTGTGCTTTGTTTTGGCGGGAACACCCAGCTTCCAAAGTTCTTCGTCCAGCTCATGCATGTATGCCGAAACGCGCGATTTCAGCGTGCCGAAATAATGGTCTTCCATCTCTTGGCCTTTCGGGGCCATCGCGCCCAAAAGCGTGCGTCCGGTGAACACCAAATCCCGGCGTTTTGCATACAGGTCTTTATCCACCAAAAAATATTCCTGTTCCGGGCCAATGGTGGTCAAAACGCTTTTTACGTCTGTACTTCCCAGCAGATGCAGCACCTTCACCGCTTCTTTGCTCAGCGTTTCCATGGAGCGCAGCAGCGGCGTCTTTTTGTCCAGCGCTTCGCCGCTGTACGAGCAGAATGCCGTGGGAATATAAAGTGTTCCGTCCTTGATAAAGGCCGGGGAAGTCGGGTCCCAAGCGGTATATCCTCTGGCCTCAAAGGTCGCGCGAAGGCCGCCCGACGGGAAGCTGGATGCGTCCGGCTCGCCCTTAATCAGCTCTTTGCCGGAAAAATCCATAATCACTTCGCCATGGCCAATCGGAGTCAGGAAACTGTCGTGCTTTTCGGCGGTGTTTCCCGTCATGGGCTGGAACCAGTGGGTATAGTGTGTTGCACCGTGCTCCACAGCCCATTCTTTCATCGCAACTGCCACGGCATTTGCCACTTCCAAGCCCAGCGGGCGGTTTTCCTCGATGGTTTTTCTGAGTGCGCGATACACCTCTTTGGGCAGCTTTTCACGCATCACACGATCACCAAACACCAAACTTCCGTACAATTCAGGAATTTTTTTCGACATAACAAAAGCTCCTTTCCTCACGGTAAACCCCGTAAATGCAAAAAGACGCCTTGAGCCGTTACAGCTCAAAGCGTCTTTGCTTTCTGCTTGGTAGTATACTCCTTTTTTTGCGGTTGTCAACTCCCTTTTTCCGTGCATATTTTTCCAGTTTGCCCGTTATGTCAAAGCGCCTTAAAGGTAATAAAAGGGCACTCGCCGTCACATTGACACAATTTACCCCTTTAGCAGCATAATGTATTTGTGTGTTGTGCTGATTTTCGCAAAAAGCCCTTTGCAAACGGCGAAAAATAGCGTATAGTGATGTACACAACCAGGGCGTTTCTGAAAACAAAGAAATGCAAAAAATTTCGGCTTTTCAGAAAGCCCCTAAAAACATTTTTGACAAAGGCGTCAAAAGAAAACTGTCGTTTTGCGGCAGGCTTCTTTTGGCGTCTTTTTGTTTTTCCGAACAGGAACTTTAAGGGGGATGGGAAGATGAAACAGCAAAACACCTTGTACCACCCGTCGTTTGAGCACGACAACTGCGGCATCGGCGCGGTGGTGAATGTAAACGGCGCGCAAACCCATGCCGTCGTTGACGATGCTTTAAAAATTGTGGAAACACTCGCCCACCGTGCCGGGCGCGATGCAGAGGGAACCACGGGCGACGGCGTTGGGATTCTGACGCAGATTCCCCACAGCTTTTTTGCAAAAGAATGTGAAGCGCTGGGCTTTTCGCTGGGCGCAGCGCGGCAGTACGGCGTGGGCATGTTCTTTTTGCCAAAGGAGGAGCTCAAGCTCAGCCGTGCCAAAAAAATGTTTGAAACAGTTGCCCAAAAAGAAGGGCTTTCCTGCCTTGGCTGGCGTGAAGTGCCCTGCGCGAAAGAAACGCTCAGCCAAAAAGCACTCGATGCCATGCCGTGCATCATGCAGTGCTTTGTCAAACGTCCGAAAGAGGCTGTCACCGATTTAGACTTTGACCGTCGGCTTTATCTCGTGCGCCGCATTTTTGAGCAAAGCGCCGAGGAGGTCTATGTGCCTTCGCTTTCCTGCCGCACCATTGTCTACAAAGGCATGTTCCTTGTCACACAGCTGCGCCTTTTTTACACCGACTTGCAAAACAAGGAATTTTGCTCGGCACTGGCGCTTGTACACTCGCGCTTTTCCACCAACACCGTACCCAGCTGGCACCGCGCGCACCCCAACCGCCTGATGGTGCATAACGGCGAAATCAACACTATCAAAGGCAACGCCGACAAAATGCTGGCACGCGAGGAAGCGCTGCACGGGGGCGCACTGTCGGCAGAGGATCTGCACCGTATTTTCCCGGTGATTGACCGCAGCGGTTCCGATTCCGCCATGCTGGACAACACACTGGAATTTTTGATGATGAACGGCATTGAACTTCCGCTGGCCGTCAGCATTGCCATTCCTGAACCTTGGGCGCATAACGCCGCCCTTTCGGACGAGCAGCGCGATTTTTACCAGTATTACGCCACGATGATGGAGCCGTGGGACGGCCCTGCTTCTATTTTATTTTCCGACGGCGACTGCATGGGCGCGGTGCTCGACCGCAACGGCCTGCGTCCTTCGCGCTATTATATCACAAAAGATGGTCGTTTGATTTTGTCCTCGGAAGTCGGTGTTTTGAATATTCCCGAGGAAACGATTCTCAAAAAAGACCGCTTGTATCCGGGCAAAATGCTGCTTGTGGATTTGCACGCGGGCAAGGTGCTTTCCGACGAAGAAATCAAAGAGCGTTATGCATTGGCACATCCTTACGGCGAATGGCTCAGCCGCAATCTTGTCGAGCTGAAGGATTTAAAAATTCCGAACGAGCTTGTTCCTAAAATCGACACCGAGGAGCGTGCACGCCTGCAAACTGTGTTCGGGTATACCTATGAAGATTACCGCGACACCGTTCACGCCATGGCGCTCAACGGAAGCGAAGCCATCGGGGCGATGGGGGTTGATACGCCTATTGCCGCCCTGTCGGAGCATTATCAGCCCTTATTCGGCTTTTTCAAGCAGATGTTTGCACAGGTGACAAACCCGCCCATCGACTCCGGCAAAGAAAAAATTGTCACCTCCACCACGGTTTATGTGGGTAAAACAGGCAATTTGTTTACGCCGTGCGCGGAAAACTGCAATGTATTAAAAATCAACAACCCCATTTTAACCGATCTTGATCTTTTAAAAATCAAACACATGAACCTCCCCGGCTTCCATGTTGCCTGCGTATCAACCGTGTTTTTCAAAAACACCCCCATCAAAGAGGCGCTGGAGCATTTATTTATCGAAGTGGACAAAGCCTACTATGACAAAGCCAATATTTTGATTTTGTCTGACCGAGGAACGGATGAAAACCATCTTGCCCTGCCGTCTTTGTTGGCTGTTTCTGCGGTGCACAAGCATCTTGTGAAAACGAAAAAATGCACGGCACTTTCCATTATTTTGGAGTCGGGCGAGCCAAAAGGTGTGCATGATTTTGCTACCTTGCTGGGCTACGGTGCTTGTGCGGTGAACCCGTATCTTGCTCACAGCACCATCGCGGGGTTGATTGAGGACGGCTTGCTGGAAAAAGACTATTATGCTGCTGTGCAGGACTACGACCGTGCCGTGATGAACGGCATTGTAAAAATTGCGGCAAAAATGGGTATTTCCACCTTGCAATCGTACCAAGGCAGCCAGATTTTTGAAGCGCTGGGCCTCTCCAAAGCACTGATTGACGATTACTTTACCGGAACTGTCAGCCGCATCGGCGGCTTAACGCTTGCCGATATTGAAACCGCCTTGCACCGTCAGCACGCCAAGGCATTCGACCCGCTGGGGCTGAAAACCGACTACACCCTGCCTTCCATCGGACGGCACAAAGCGCGCAGCGGCGGCGAGGTGCACCGCTATCACCCGCAGACGATTCACCTGCTTCAGCAATCTACCCGCCTTTCCGACTACGGTCTGTTTAAGCAATATACCGAACAAGTGGACGGCCTTGGCGGAAGCATTCGCAGCCTGCTGGACTTCGTTTATCCGAAAGAGGGAATCTCTTTGGACGAAGTTGAGCCGGTCGAAAGCATTGTACGCCGCTTTAAAACGGGAGCAATGTCCTACGGTTCGATTTCACAGGAAGCGCATGAAGCACTGGCGATTGCCATGAACCGCTTAGGCGGAAAATCGAACAGCGGAGAGGGCGGCGAAAGTGACGAACGCTTGAGCGAAGCAGGCCGCACAAACGGGCGAAGCTCAGCCATCAAGCAGGTGGCGAGCGGCCGCTTTGGCGTTACCAGCCGTTATCTCGTCAGCGCAAAAGAATTGCAAATCAAAATGGCACAGGGCGCAAAGCCCGGCGAGGGCGGCCATCTGCCCGGTAAAAAAGTATATCCGTGGATTGCCAAAACGCGCCACTCCACACCGGGCGTCAGCCTGATCTCTCCCCCGCCGCACCACGACATCTATTCCATTGAAGATTTGGCACAGCTGATTTACGACTTGAAAAATGCCAATGACCGAGCCGACATCAGCGTAAAGCTGGTTTCGGAGGCGGGTGTCGGCACTGTCGCCGCAGGCGTTGCCAAAGCGGGCGCGCAGGTCATTTTAGTGTCGGGCTATGACGGCGGCACAGGCGCTGCGCCCATCAGCTCAATTCATCACGCGGGCCTGCCGTGGGAGCTGGGCCTTTGTGAAGCACATCAAACGCTGATGCAAAACGGCCTGCGCCGCTCGGTGCGTTTGGAAACAGACGGCAAATTGATGACCGGGCGCGATGTTGCCATCGCCGCGCTGCTGGGTGCGGAGGAATTTGGCTTTGCCACCGCGCCCCTTGTCACATTGGGCTGTACCATGATGCGCGTTTGCAGCTTGGACACCTGCCCCATGGGGATCGCCACGCAAAACCCCGAGCTGAGAAAACGCTTTGCCGGAAAGCCGGAATATGTGGAAAATTTCATGCTGTTCATTGCGCAGGAATTGCGGGAATATATGGCAAAGCTGGGTGTGCGCACCGTGGAAGAAATGGTAGGACACACCGACCTTTTGTGTCAAAAGGCTGACAGCCCGCTGGATTTGAGCGCACTGCTGGCACAGCCCGGGGAAGGCCGCACCTTTGCCGAGCAAAACCGCTATGATTTTGAGCTGGAAAAAACGCAGGACCATACACTGTTAACCCACAGCCGTGCCTTAAAGAAAGCGCTGGAAACCGGCAGTCCCTGCCGTTTGACAACGAGCCTGACGAACACCGACCGAACCTTCGGAACACAAATCGGTGCAGAATTAACGCGCCATTTCCCCGAGGGCTTACCTGACGACACAATTGCCATTGACTGCTACGGCGCAGGCGGCCAAAGCTTCGGCGCATTTTTGCCGCGCGGCATTACGCTGTCATTGCACGGCGATGCCAACGATTATTTTGGAAAAGGGCTTTCGGGCGGCAAGCTTTCCATCAGCCGTCCCCAGAACGCCCAATATTTTGCCGAAGATAATATCGCCGTCGGCAACGTCGCTTTCTACGGTGCCACCTCCGGCGAAGCCTATATCAACGGCGTGGCAGGCGAGCGCTTCTGCGTGCGAAATTCCGGCGCAACGGCCGTTGTCGAAGGTGTCGGCGAGCACGGATGCGAATATATGACAGGCGGCTGTGTGCTTGTGCTGGGGCCGACGGGCAAAAACTTTGCGGCGGGCATGAGCGGAGGCATTGCCTTTGTGCTCGACGAGCACAATCGGCTTTATAAAAATTTGAACAGCGACATGGTGAGCATGGAAGAACCGGACGAAAACGACCGCAAAACCATTCAAAATCTGCTCCGGCGCCACGCTGCGGCAACACAGTCTGAAAAAGCCAAAAAGATTTTGGAGCACTTTGGCGACTACGCCTGCAAATTCAAAAAAATCATTCCGTTTGAATACAAAAAAGCATTGCAGGGCGGCTAAAGCCCGCTCTGCGGCATCCCTGTTCAAACGATGCTTCAATATTTTCGGGAGGGATTTCACATGGCAAAAGCAACGGGGTTTTTAGAGTATCCCGCAAAGCATAATCAAGGCGAAGAACCTCTGCACCGCATTCGCCATTTTAATGAGTTTCACACGCCGCTTCCCATGGAGGAGCGGCGCAAGCAGGCGGCACGCTGTATGGACTGCGGCGTTCCCTTTTGTCAGTCAGGTGAAACACTGTTTGGCATGACATCGGGCTGCCCTTTGCACAATTTAGTGCCGGAAATGAACGACCTTGTTTATCACGGCAATTTAAAACAAGCCTATTTTCGGCTGAGCAAAACACATTCTTTGCCGGAGTTTACCGCGCGTGTCTGCCCTGCTTTATGCGAAGCAGCCTGCACCTGCGCGGCTGCCGAAGGCGCGGTATGCACCAAAGACAACGAGCTGGCTGTCATCGAATATGCCTATGAAAACGGCCTTGTCACACCCGACTTGCCTTTCACAAAAACCGGAAAAAGCATTGGCATTGTGGGCAGCGGCCCTGCGGGGCTTGCGGCGGCCATCTGGCTTAATCGCCGCGGACACACCGTCACCGTTTACGAACAGCAGCCGCTGCCCGGCGGCCTTCTGCGCTACGGCATTCCCAACATGAAGCTGGATAAGCGCATCATTGACCGCCGCATTCAGCAAATGGAGGCTTCCGGCATTGTATTTGTCTGCAATACGCGCATCGGCCGCGACATCAGCACCGTCCAGCTTTGCAAACGGCATGACCGGATTCTGTTGGCTATCGGGGCGGGTGTTCCGCGTGATATTAACGTACCCGGACGCGACAGCGCCAATATTTTCTTTGCGGTTGACTTTTTAAGCGATATTACCAAAAAGCTGGAGCACAGCGATTATGAACCCGTCAGCTCTGACCTTGTGAAAGACAAAAATGTGCTGGTCATCGGCGGAGGTGATACAGGCAATGACTGCGTTGGGACTTGCGTTCGTTTAGGTGCAAAAAGCATCGTGCAGCTGGAAATGATGCCTTGCCTGCCCGAAGCGCGCAGCGCGGATAATCCGTGGCCGCAGTGGCCGCGCGTAAAAAAGACCGACTACGGCCAACAGGAAGCGGCGGCGGTATACGGTAGTGACCCCCGCATTTATCAAACGACGGTACAGCGCTTTTTATCGGATGAAAACGGCAATGTGCACGCCGCTGTCACCGTATCGCTCGAAGCAAAAAAAGGCGAGGATGGCCGCTTGCACATGACGCCTGTTCCCGGCACAGAGCGGGAAATCCCGTGTGAGCTGGTTTTGATTGCCGCCGGGTTTACCGGGTGCGAGGAGCTATTGCCGAAACAGCTGGGCATTGAAATGGGCCCGCGGGGAACAATTCCCACTGAGCAGAAAACATATGAAACGAGCACCCAGCATGTGTTTGCCGCCGGGGATGCGCGCCGAGGGCAGTCGCTGGTGGTGTGGGCCATTGCAGAAGGAGAAAATGCTGCACGCGCCATCGACACTTCTTTAATGGGATACAGCAACTTATAAAAGAAAATCGGCTTGCGGAAAAGCGCTGAGAATACAGCACCTTTCCGCAAGCCGATGGCAAAAAGGAGAGAATCACGATGTGTACCATTTTGTACTATGGCGGCCAGCTTTCTGCGGCACAGGTGCACGCGCACCTGATGGCTGCGCCGCACCGCGGGCCGGATGGCGCGCGCGTTTTAGACACCGGCCTTGGCTGGCTGGGCTTTGCCCGTCTTGCCATTATGGGCTTAGAAGAAAGCGGCATGCAGCCCTTTGTGCAAAACGGCTGCATGGCAGTTTGCAACGGCGAAATTTACGGCTTTCGGCGGCTGAAAGAGGAGCTTTTTCAGCGCGGCTACCGCTTTTTGAGCGGCTCGGACTGTGAGGTTCTTTTGCCGCTGTATCAAGAATATGGGCTTGAAATGTTTCGCCACCTTGACGCGGAATTTGCCTGTGTGATTGTTGACCCTAACAATAACCGCGTGATTGCTGCGCGTGACCCCATCGGCATTCGCCCGCTTTACTACGGCTATTCTTCCGACGGCATCATTTCCTTTGCCAGCGAACCGCAAAACCTGCTCGGGCTGGTGCAAACCATTCTCCCCTTCCCTCCGGGGCGCTATTACTGCAACGGCACGTTTCACACTTATGCCAATGTTTCGCAGGCTGAGCGGTTTATCCACGAGGATGAAGCCGTTGTCACCGCACAAATTCACGATTTACTGACAAAAGCAGTGTTAAAACGTCTCGACTCCGATGCACCGCTTGGCTTTTTGCTTTCCGGCGGCTTAGACTCCAGCTTGGTGTGCGCCATTGCCGCAAAACACAGTACAAAGCCGATTCGCACCTTTGCCATCGGCATGGAGCATGACGCCATCGACTTAAAATATGCTGCGCAAACAGCGGCGCATATTGGCGCGGAACATACGGAAATCATCATCACGCGCGAGGACGTTCTTTCTCATTTGGAAGAAGTCATCCGCGCACTGGCTACTTACGATATTACTACCATACGCGCCTCCATGGGCATGTATCTGCTGTGCAAAGCCATCCATGAACAAACCGACTTAAAAGTATTATTAACGGGTGAGGTGTCCGACGAGCTGTTCGGCTATAAATACACCGATTTTGCACCGGATGCACCGTCTTTTTATGCGGAATCGCAAAAACGTGTGCGTGAGCTTCACGCCTATGATGTACTTCGTGCCGACCGTTGTTTAGCGGCTAACAGCTTAGAGGCGCGCGTACCGTTTGGCGATTTGGATTTTGTGCGGTATGTCATGTCAATTGATCCTTACCAAAAGATGAACCATCACCAAAAGGGCAAGTACCTTTTGCGCAAAGCATTTGAAAACGATCACCTTCTGCCGGATGAAATTTTATGGCGTGAAAAGGCTGCGTTCAGCGATGCTGTTGGCCACAGCCTTGTGGACGACTTAAAGCAATACGCGGAAGAAACCTACACCGACGAAGAATTTTCAAAGCTTTGCCTGCAATATGATGATGCTGCACCGTTTACAAAGGAAAGCCTTCTGTACCGGGAAATTTTTGAACGCTATTATCCCGGACAGTCGGGCATGATTCCCGGCTTTTGGATGCCGAATCAAGCGTGGGAGGGCTGCCGTGTTAACGACCCCAGCGCCCGTGTGCTTTCCAATTACGGCGCAAGCGGACAATAATTTGCCTTTCTCCTTTTGCGGAACGTGGGAACCCTCCTCCCCCGTTCCGCTTTTTTATTTCAGCTTCGGAAACTTTTTCTCTAAAAGCATGTAAAGCAATAAAGAAAGACAAACAAAAACCCCCGCAGACCATTCTGCGGGGGTTTCTCTCTGGCGGAGAGTTAGGGATTTGAACCCTAGGTACAAGTCTAATATAAAGCTGTTTTTTTAACTCACTGTGCTTTCACTGTGCTTTTGCCGTGTTTTTTTATAGTTCACAGGCATTTAAAGCGCACGCTGCTTCCATCAGTTTTTTATTCCTTAACTCGGCGTAAATGTCCATTGTAGTGGAGAGTTGTGCGTGGCCTAACAGCCCTTGCGCGGTCTTTTCGGGGATACCCGCTTCAAAGCACAGTGTGGCAAAGGCGTGGCGCAGCTGGTGGGGCGTTACGGTTAGGCCCGTCTGTTTGTGGTAACGCTTCACAAGGCAATCGAAACTTTTATGTGTCATTGGTGCTGTGCCACCGAACACAAAGTTCTCATCTGCGCCTCGGTACTTTTCCAACACATCCTGTAAGCGGTCAAGATAAATCACATCTCTCTTGCCTGCTTCTGTTTTAGGTTCTTTGAACCTTCCCACATTACTATCAGCAAAATAGAGCGACCTGCGCACATGGATAAGCGCAGACTTAACGTCTATATCTTTCCATTGAAGAGCAAGTGCTTCTCCCCTGCGCAGTCCTGTATACATTAGGAAATAAAAGAGCAAGCCATCTTTCGTGTCCTTGTGCTGCTTAATTATTTCTATCTCTGAGCAAAGCGGCATTTTTCGTTTCTCTTTTGGCAATCCATCCGGGATATGAACTAGTACGGCAGGATTTGCACTCAAGTTATGATTTTCACACGCCCATGAGAAAACGCCGGCAGCAACAATTAAGTGATTGGCAACAGTTTTTCGCGCATAACCGCGCCGTGCCAGCGAATCCAGCCAGCCGCGTACCTGCGTAGCGGTAATATCCTTGATAGGCATTTCTCCAAAACGGTCAATTGCTCGCACCATTGCTGTACGATAACCACCTACCGTATTCGGGGAAAGGCGACTTTCTTTGTACGCCCACCACTCGTTTGCCATCTCTTCGAACGTATGCCCTTTTTCAACTTTCTCTTGAAACGCGGCAATCTTCCTTATAATCTCCGCTTCCGTCTTTCCGCGGAATACGTAACGCTTTCCGTTGATTGTAAGCTTCTTTTCCATCAGCCCATCCGGGCGCACATATGGCTTTTTCTTTGCCACTTACATTCACCCTTTCACACTCCCTATTTTCTCTGAATTCATGTTTATCTTAGGAGATTTTGCTTGCCGATTATACCAAACAAGCATTTACAAAGTCAAGGCTGGCACAGCTTGGTCAGATGGTGAAACCTCCTGTGCTTCTGCTGTGCTTTTGCTGTGACATTTTAGTCAATTTTTTGTAGAAAAAAATACCGAGAGGAGATGACGAAGCTTGAACATTTAATTGATTCTTTTTCTTTGTTTTAGTAGAATAAAGGAGGTAAGAAATCTATGGCAATGAAGTACAACGATGCCGTCAGGCTTTATCACAGCATGCTTGACAGGCTTCAGGATGTACAAGAATGGCAGAAATTTTTAAGTGCTGCCGCAACACTGTATAAGTACCCATTTACAGATCAGGTGATGATATACGCACAGCGGCCCGATGCTGCGGCGGTGGCAAGTTTCGACCTTTGGACAAAAACAATGCGTCGTTCCGTTAAACCGGGAACGAGCGGCATTGCGCTGTTTAACCATTTGGGTCAAGATACAAAGCTGAAATATGTATTTGATATTTCAGATACTGTCGGCACTCAAAATTCACTGCTTCCCAACCCATGGCGGCTGCGGCAGTCTGACACTGAACGGCTGGCAGAGAAATTAAGCAGCGCTTACCATATTCCGAAGCAGCCGTCAGCGGCGCAGCAGGTTGCACTGAGATGCAGAAAAATCTGCACCGAAAGCTTCCGAGAATTGCTTTCTGAAGAATGGTTTGAAGCCGCAGATGTGAAACAGGCGGTATCCTCGGCTGTCAGAAGTGTGGTTTTGCAGAGATGCTCATTGCAGTTTTCTCAGAGAGTATATCTGCCCGATGAAATCAGCCAAGAGTTATTGGCAGAAATCGGTACTGCGGTACAAACAATCAGCAGACAAATATTAACCGAGGTTAGTGATATTGTAAAAGAAGGGAGAAAACAACATGAGTTCAGAGAAACCGAAGTCATTCGCAGAGGAGATGGGTGTGAAGTACATCAAGAAGGGGGATTACTACTACCCCGACCTGATTCCGGACGACTTGCCGCCGGAGCCGCCGCTGGGGAAATTCGGCGAGATGAAGGCTCGTTATTTACTGGAGTACAAGCCCGTGAAACACGCCGTAATGCTGACGAATCGAACATTGTATCCATATTTACTCCAAGTGGACAAGGAAGCGGAGGAAATGCTGGAAAGGCTAATCAAGCAAATGGCGAAAGAAGAGGGCGTAACAGAAAGCATGAAGAGCACGGACATGCTTGGTTGGGTCGGCAAGATGAACAACATCAAGAGCCG
>DWWA01000017.1 GCA_019119935.1 Candidatus Ruthenibacterium merdavium
TGTGATCCGGCGGACGAGTGAAAGCGTCAGAGAGCTCAGTGTCAGGAAATTGAAAAAGAAGAGAGGTAGAAGATGATGTTTACAGCGGCGCTTTTTATGTAATAATGGTAAGCAGCCGCATTGGTAAGAACAGCCGATGGAGCATACAATGCTTGTATGCTCCGTCGTGTTGTTGCCAAAAATAAGAGGAAGCTTTTTCCAAAATATTGTTTGTGCAGTTTTGGCGGGAGTGCCGGCGAGCGTGTATATGGCAAAAGGCTGAATGCAGAATCACAAAATGTAAAGATGGGGTGCAAAAGCGAAACAGCCGTTGATGTGCTGTTAATAGTGGGGGGAGCAACTAATGAAAAGCCAAAAAGGGAAGATAGAACGTCTGCGTTTGGCACAGCGTCTGCGTCAGCGAAGAATTCAATCGGGAATGACACTGCAGCAAATTGCAGATGCCGCCGGAGTGACAAAATCGACTGTCCAGCGTTACGAACAAGCTGCAATTGAAAATCCAAGGCCGGTAGTCGTGCAGGGAATTGCGGCTGTGCTGGGCGTATCTCCGGCTTGGCTCTGCGGTGCAGGGGAAAATAACGATTTGGAAGTAGCGTTTGAAGATGTGGTGGAAAAACTGCGCGTGCGCCCGGAGCTTTGCGATTTGGTGTGTGCTGCCGCCGATTACAGCCCTTCCCAGCTGCGCTGCGCCGTGCGTGTTGTACGTGCGCTGAGCGAAAATTAACGGCTGTTTTGAAAGGGCTTCATGTGCGGCACAACCGCATGATTTTAATTTTTTTAAATACGAAGCAGTGCCTGCCTGTTTAAAATGATCGGAATTCTGACAAAGGATTCCGGCGTTTTTCTTTGGGGCCTTTCACCTCTGTGTGAAAATTTTTGCAGTTGCTTTTTTCAGAAACGGCGTCAATCAAAGATATTGGAATATTTACAAAAAATCCGGCACGGAGTAGGATTCTCCGTGCCGGATTTTTTTATAAACATGCAGGGGAGCCGTGAGCGGGCGCAAAGTATGGCCTTTCGGTGTTGCCAGTGCATTAAAAGAGCGGCGCAAAAACGCGCAGAACCGCTTGCAGCAGCCGGTGGGGAAAATCGCGCCGGCAGTCGGAAATCAATACGCGTCGGCTCACGGAAAAGATGTCTTCACAGTCGCTTTTTAACGAGGAAAGCGCGTCACATTCATACATCAGCGTGCCGCATTCAAAGTGAAGATACAAACTGCGGTAATCCATATTGATGGTGCCGACAACGCCGATGCGGTCGTCACACAAATAGCTTTTGGCGTGGATAAAGCCCGGTGTGTATTCGTAAATCTTCACGCCTGCTTGCAGCAAAGGCAGATAATACGAGCGCGTGAGCGCATAAACGATGCGCTTGTCCGGAATGCCGGGCGTGACAATTCGCACATCAACGCCGCGTTTTGCGGCAGTCATCAATGCCGTCTGCATCTCGTTGCTGATGGCAAGATAAGGTGTGTTGATATAAACGTAGTCTTCTGCCTGCGATAAAATGTCAATGTACACATTTTCGCTGAGCGGCTCCCCGTCCAGCGGAGAATCGCCGAAGGGCTGCACCCATCCGCTCCCGCCAAAGGAGCCGGGATGAAAATGGTGCGGCGCAAAGTGCTCAAAGGGCTCCTGCTGGGGGCGGAAGGCGTGCCACATCTGCAAGAACATGACGGTAAAATTCCAAGCCCCTTCGCCTACCAGCCGAACGCCTGTGTCTTTCCAATGGCCGTGCGGATGGGTTCGGTTGATATACTCGTCGGAAAGATTGATCCCGCCGTTGAAAACGGTATGTCCGTCAATGCATAAAATTTTTCGGTGGTCGCGGTGGTTCATCACGAGGCTTAAAAACGGCACAAACGGGTTGAATGCCAAACAGCGAATTCCTTTTTTCTCCATCACTTCTCGGTAACCCGCAGGCAAGAGCGCCACACTTCCGAGGTCGTCGTAAATTAAACGAACATCTACGCCTTGTTTTGCCTTGCGCTCCAAAATTTCGAGAATACTGTGCCACATTTCGCTGCTTTCCATAATGATGAAATATTCAAGGAAAATGAAGTGCTGTGCCTCTTCGAGGGCGCGCAGCATATCGGCATACATCTCTTCCCCCACGCGGTAGTAACGCACGTCGGTGTTTTTCCAAACCGGAAATCCGCCCGCCCCGGAAACATAGCGCGCAGTTCCTTTCATGCGCGAAGTCAGACCGCTTTCCTGTTCCGGCTGCTGCTTGAGCAAGGCGGAAAAAACGGGTTCTTTTTGCCGGAATTTTGCGCGCATGCGTGCCGAAGGACGCTGATTTCCAAAACATAAGTACAGCGCGCCGCCCAGAAGGGGAAACAACTCAATTAAAATAATCCAGCCGATTTTATAAGCAGGGTTTTCTTCCTGAATCACAAGATGCAGGACAATCAGCACACTGATCGCAAGAAAAAGGAGATTGATCCAAGAGGCAGCCTCTGCCAGCTTGGTGAAAAACAACACAAACCACACCATCTGCAATAAGATGAGTAGGCCGGTGATGAGAATTCTTTGAACGGAACTGGCCGGAAACGACGGTTTCATGAGCATCCTCCCAATGATGTAACGCGGCATAAAAGTATTTCTGTTAACCGAATGATAACACACCGTAGGAAAGTCCGCAACCGTTGTTCGACAAAAAACCGCCCTCTCGGCGAGGGCGGTTTAGCTCATGGAAAAATAAAGTTTTGACACAACGCGTCAAAATCACAAAAGGGAAGGGCCGTCAGCGCTCCTTTGCCTTTCGCGGAAGGTCCTCCTTTACATGAAACAGCAGGTTTCAGTGTTCGCACAGTGTTATAAGTCATCCGCGTCCTGTGTCGGGGTTTCATGCGGGTCTAAGGGTTTTCCCGTGTAGCTTCCGTTGGGGTCGGCCGGGCTGGGGGAGGTGCGGGGAATTTTCTTTTTTTTCATTGTGCAGTCACTCCTTTTTGCGCTTTTTGCGCCGTTTGCAGTATATTCTGTGCAAAACACGCCCATCCTATGCACAGAAACGGCAAGGATTGCGGTAAGGCGCACAATCTTTGCACAAAAGGCGTCGAAAGATAGGAGTGGTGAAATATGAGTAACCGGCGCGCGTTTTGGCTGGGGCTTGGGATTAGTTTGGCGGTGCTTTTGCCGTTTTATTTTTTGGTGGCAGCATTTAGTTTGTCGCGTGTCAGCCCGACAGAAAACCCGAAGTCGGGTGTGCCGATTTTGCAGCCGACGCTTGACGACAGAAAAACTTTGCTGCTCATGACGGGTGAGCAGCAGCCGGAAACGTTTGTGCTGCTTCGGTTTGACGCAATGGAAAATTTGATCGCGTGCGTCGAGGTGCCTGCCGAAACCGTCGTTTTGTCCGACGGCAAGCCCCAGACGCTTTTGCAGGCAGTTGAGCAGGCAGGCCCGGCACAAGCGGCTGCAACCCTGCGCGAAACGCTGAGCATTTCCATTGACGACTATGTATATTGTAAGGGCGAACAGCTGGCCGAGCTGGCCGAGCCGCTCGGAACCACACAGCTCAGTCTGTTTCAATATTTGTCAACCCAGGCGCTGGAAAGCCTGCATTTAAATGTTGATGGCGTGCAGCAAACAACGATTACAACGGAGATGATGGTGCAGGCGCTTCGTGCCGAGCCGCAAACATGGATGGCCGGCCATGTACTGCGTGCACAGGCGTATGTGGCGTTTTTGCGCGGCGGCATCGGTGAGCTGACGAATGCCATTCCGGATGCCATGCGAAAGGCCGCGAGCAGTTACAGCACCAATCTGACGGCGATGGAAATTTATGATTATGAGCGTATTTTTCAGTTCCTGCAAACGAAAGACCCTGCCTTTGCCGCGTGTGTCCTGCCCGGACAGCTTTCGGGTGAGCGCTATGAGCTGAACGACGACGCGCTTTCCGTAGCGCGGGAGTATTTGGGCAGCAATGCGAAAGAGCTTGGAGCAGGAGAAGATGAGGATACAATTACGCTGCCTGAAAATGCCGTGACCGCCCCGGCGAGTGAAGTGCCGGTAGAACAAGTCCCCAGTTCCGAAATTCTCGTAGAAGACGGCGAAATTACGCCGGAAAATATGATATCTGCTTCCGAGGCGCAATAAAAAAGAGCCGGGTGCGAAAAAGCTTTTCTCTGCTGATTGCAGAGCCTGCTTTTCCGCGCCCGGCTCTTGGCTTTCCCTCAGTGCAAAACGGTGTATAGAACACATCGATCTGCGTTTGCAATATTTTGAGCATTCACGCTTTCCCTAATTTTTTAGGGCGTATCTGAACATTTCGACTTTTCAGAAAGCGCCTAGTCGGAGTTTCGCTTTGAAGCAACGGCAGATTGCTTGCCCCCGGCATCGGCCGCCAGGATGCGCAGCAGAAAAAAGCCTAAAAGCGCCGCCGCCGCGGCCACCCAATGACGCGCGGTTTGCAGGCCGAGCCATTTTGCCGTAAGCGGAAACAGCAGGCTGCCCGCGCTCATTCCCAGCGAAACAAAGCCGTAATGAATCCCGGCTTGTTTTTGCCCGAAGAGGTCTGTCACCATGCTGGGCAGCACGGCGGCCTCGCCTGAATAGCAAAAGGTCAGCAAACAGTAAACGCCCAGCATCCACCACCCTTGCGCCCATAGAAATAATACGGAAAGGCCGCACAAAGCGGCAAATAAAATCATGTCCGTTTTATACCGCCCGATGCGGTCGGAGAGCGCAGCCATCGAAAGCCGCCCCGCCGCCGAGCTGAGCGAGCCTGCCCATACAAATGAAAGCCCTGCCGCTTCGCTCAACCCCCGCTCCTGCGCCATCTCTACAATCTTAGGGCTGAACAAAAGCACACTGGGCGTCGCAAGGCAGGTAATAAAAAATAAAAGGCGGTATTGCTTGCTTTTCAGCATTTCTTTTAAAGGGACATCCCGCGTGTTGTTTTGCTTTGGCGGGGCGGAAGGGTTTTTCAAAAAAAGGCTGCCCGCGCCGCAAATGCCGCCTAAAATGCCGCCTAAAATGATAAGAGCGGTTCGAATGCCGAGCGCTCCTTCCAGCCCGCGCACAAGCAGGGTGAGCGCGGCACCGGAAAGGCCGACTGCGCCGCCGATGATGCCTGTTGCCAGGCCTTTGCGGTCGGTGTACCATTTTTGCGCACAGGACATCACCGCCGGGTATAAAAAAGCGCATCCGAGCCCCACGGGGGCGGAAAAGAAGGCGTAAAACAACACCGTTTGCCCGGCGGGTAAAAGCCAGCCGGCCGAAACAAACCCGAGCGCCAGCAGTGCACTGCCGCAAAGCCCGGCTGTGCGCGGGCCGAAGCGGTCTTGCAGAAAACCGCCCACAATACAGCCAATGCCGAAAAAGCAGATGACAAAGCTGAATGCAAGCGCCGCCTCGTCGGCGGAAAAGCCGTATTCTGCGGTAATCGGTTTTTGAAACGCACCCCATGCGGAAGGGATGCCCGTCAGAATTTGAATCGCCGCGCCCGCTGCCAAAATGCACCACGGGTGCTTTTTTAAAAAGTTTTGCACATCATCGCATCCTTTCTGCGTTCTGTCCGCATTATTATGTGCAAAACATGGGCGGCTTATCAAAACGAAGGCAGAATGCCGTGCCTCAAAACAAAAAACCTCTGCCGTATAAGCGGCAGAGGCGGCGCGTTTTTTATGTTTGGGGCTGTCCCGCAAAAGCGAAAAATGATGAAAGGGTTAAAGCTTGCGGAGCTCGAAGGGCGTCACTTGATAAACGTAGTAGTTCAGCCAGTTGGAAAACAGCAGGTTGGCGTGGCTTCTCCAGCGGAAAATCACGTCCTTCGACGGGTCGTCATCGTAGAAATAGTGGCGCGGCACTTCAATCGGAAGCCCTTTTGCCACGTCGCGCTCATACTCGTCGCGCAGGGTGTTTTTATCATATTCCATGTGGCCGCAAACAAAAATTTGACGGCCCGAGTCCGTAGCTAACAAATGTACGCCGGCTTCTTCGCTCTGTGCCAGAACACGCAGCCGCGGCTCTTTGTCAATGTCGCTGCGGCGCACTTCTGTGTGGCGCGAATGAGGCGCAAAAAATACCTCATCAAACCCGCGCACCAGCGGATTTTTTTCGCGAAGAACGCGATGCTCAAACACGCCGAAGCATTTTTTCGGCAGTACATGCTTTTCAATGCCGTAGTGGTAATAAAGCCCTGCCTGCGCGCCCCAGCAGATATGCATGGTGCTGTACGCGTTCGTTTTGGAAAACTCCATCACCTCGCACAGCTCCGGCCAGTAGTCCACGTCTTCAAACGCCAGCATTTCTACCGGTGCGCCCGTAATAATCATGCCGTCGAAATATTGGCGGCGAATTTCATCAAACGTTCGGTAAAAAGCGCTTAAATGCTCGCTGGAAACGTGCGCCGACTCATGGCTGCTCATGTGCAAAAGCGAAAGCTCTACCTGCAAAGGCGTGTTTGCCAGCATGCGGGCAATTTGCGTTTCCGTTGCAATTTTCGTGGGCATTAAATTGACAAGCAGGATGCGCAGCGGGCGAATATCCTGATGAATGGCGCGCGCATGGGTCATCACAAATACATTGTCTTGCTCCAGCGTGTGAAAGGCCGGAAGCTCCCGCGGTAAAATCAAGGGCATGAAAAAGGCTCCTTTCCAACAAAAGCATACTTGTCCAGTGTATTCCAACGGCGGACGGTTTGTCAAGTACAATCTGAAAAAGCCCGGCAAACAGCCGCGCTTTGCCTTTACAAGCAAAAGAAAATATGCTATTTTATTATGGTATATATAAAGGGGAATGCTCCCTGAAATCGACGGGCGTTTCAACTGTGCCCGCCCGAATCAACGGCGCGTGAGCGCCTTATTTTGAAAGGAAGGTACTATGCTTTCTGTCAATGACGTCAGCTTGCAGTTTCAAGGAACCACTCTGTATAAACATGTCGATTTAAAATTTACGCCGGGCAACTGCTACGGCATCATCGGCGCAAACGGCGCGGGCAAATCGACGCTTTTGCGCATTATTTCCGGTGTGATTGAGCCCTCTACCGGCAGCGTGTCCATCGGTGCGGACGACCGCATGAGCGTGCTCGAGCAAGACCACTACAAATACGACGATTTTTCCGTCATGGAAACGGTTATCATGGGCAACCGCCGCCTTTATGACATCATGAAGGAAAAGGACGAGCTGTATGCCAAAGAGGATTTTTCAGAAGCGGACGGCGAGCGTGCCGGTGAACTGGAAGCGGAATTTGCCGAACTGGGCGGCTGGGATGCCGAAACTGAGGTGAACCAGCTGCTTTCCGGCCTTGGCCTTTCGACCGATTTGCACTATGCGCAAATGGACAGCCTTGACGGCCGCCAAAAGGTGAAGGTGCTGCTGGCGCAGGCGCTGTTCGGTCAGCCGTCCATCATTCTGCTGGACGAGCCCACCAACGGCCTTGACATTGAATCCATCGACTGGCTGGAAGAGTTTTTGATGGACTATTACGGCACCATCATCGTTGTCAGCCATGACCGCCATTTCCTCAACGCGGTCTGCACGCACATTGTGGATATCGACTATAACAAGGTGCAGATGTACGCGGGCAACTACGATTTCTGGTATGAGTCCAGCCAGCTGATGCAGCAGCTCATCCGCAATCAAAACAAGAAAAAGGAAGAAAAAATTAAAGAGCTGCAATCCTTTATTCAGCGCTTTTCGGCAAACAAATCGAAGTCTAAGCAGGCCACCAGCCGCAAAAAGATTTTGGACTCCATTCAGCTTGAGGAAATGCCCGCTTCTTCCCGTCGGTATCCGTTTGTCGGGTTTGACCCCGAGCGCGAAGCAGGCAAGGATATTCTCTTTGTTGAGGGCATCACGAAAACGATTGACGGCGTAAAAGTTTTGGACAATGTCAGCTTTATTGCCAATAAAAATGATAAAATCGCGTTTGTGGGCGACAACGAAGTGGGTATGACCGCGCTGTTCAAAATTTTGATGGGCGAAATGGAGCCGGACGAAGGCAGCTTCAAGTGGGGCGTATCCACCAGCCAAAGCTATTTTCCGCAGGATAACAGCGCTTTCTTTGAAAATTTTGACGGCGATTTAATCGAATGGCTGCGTCAGTACAGCCCCGACCCCACGGAAACCTTCCTGCGCGGCTTTTTGGGGCGCATGCTGTTTTCCGGCGATGAAGTGTATAAGCCCGCTAAGGTGCTTTCCGGCGGTGAAAAGGTGCGCTGCATGCTCTCGCGCATGATGATGGATCACTCTAACGTGCTCGTGCTCGACCAGCCCACCAACCACCTTGACCTCGAAAGCATTCAGGCGCTCGCAAACGGCTTGGCCTCATTTAAGGGCAATCTGCTGTTTTCCTCGCACGACCACCAGTTTATTGACGAAATTGCCAACCGCATTATTGAAATTCCGCTGGGTCAAAGCGGCTGCTTAGACCGCACAGGAACCTTTGAGGAGTTTTTGGCATGGAAAAAGGAACACAATCTGTAATGCCGCGTGCGGACATTCGTTTGATTGCGCTGGACTTGGACGGTACAGTGCTCAACACGCAAAAGCATATTACAAAACGCACACTTGATGCCATCCGTGCCGCGATTGCGCAGGGGGTCACCGTCATTCCCGCAACCGGGCGCTTGCGCAACGGCATTACGCAGGAATTTTTAGACATTGAGGGTGTGCGGTATGCGCTGACGGCAAACGGGGCGGCAGTGCTGGATTTACAAACGAATGAATGCCTGTTTGAGGGCTGTCTCAGCCGGGAAGAAGCGCTGTGGCAATACCGTGCCACGCGCAAGTGGGATGTGATGTTCGACGTTTATTCCGGCGGCGTTATCGCCACTGAACGGCGCTTGTTTTCCCGCTTAAACGAGTTCGCCCCGCCCGAAATGGTGCCTTACTTTCAAAAGACGCGCACTTGTGTCGACGATATGGAAAGCTTTATTATGCATTGTTCTGCACCCATTGAAAAGGTGACGATGCTCTTTACCCGTCCTGCTGAGCGCTTGGAAGCGCTCACCGCACTTTCCGACGGGGGGCGGTTTCTGGTAACTACCAGCATCCCCGGCAATGCCGAGGTGAATGCAAAAGGCGTGGATAAAGGCGTTGGGCTTTTGGCGCTGGCAAAACATTTAGGAATTGCGCAGGAGGCGGTGATGGCGTGCGGCGATTCCTCCAACGATGCCGCGATGCTTCGCGCGGCCGGGTTTGCGGTTGCCATGGGCAACGCGACCGAGGAAATCAAGGCGCTGGCCGATGCCGTGACAGACACGAACGATGCCGACGGCGTAGCAAAGGCGATTGAAACCTATGTCCTCAATCGCTGCGCCAAAGAATAAGGGAGGACACTGTATGAACCGTTTGATTGTGCTTGGCACAGGTTACGCCATGGCGACAAAGTGCTACAATACCTGTTTTGCCGTTCAAAATGAAAAAGGCGACACCTTTTTGACGGACGCCGGCGGCGGAAACGGCATTTTGGTGCAGCTGGAGCGCGCAGACATTGACATCGCGAGCATCCACGAAATGATGGTGACGCATGAGCACTGCGACCATTTGCTTGGCGTTGTGTGGATCGTGCGTAAAATTGCCGCGATGATGAACGCCGGCCGCTATGAGGGCGAATTTCATATTTACTGCCATGAAGGTTTGTGTTCGGCCATTCGCACCATGTGCGGCTTAACTTTGCAAAAAAAGCTGACAAAGCATTTTGATGAGCGAATTCTTCTGCATGAGATTGCCGACGGCCAAACGGCGCAGCTGCGTGTGGGTGAAATTACGTTTTTCGATATTCATTCGACGAAAGCACGTCAGTTCGGCTATCATTTATGCTGGGATGAAAAAAAGCTCACCTGCTTAGGAGATGAGCCTTACAATCCGCTGTGTGAAGCCTATCTTTGCAATACAGATTGGCTGCTTGCCGAAGCGTTTTGCCTGTACGAGCAGCGCGAGCGCTTTTCGCCTTATGAAAAACATCACAGCACCGTTAAGGAAGCCTGTGAGCTGGCGCAGGAGCTTTCGGTTCCGCATTTAGTGCTCTGGCACACTGAGGATGAAAATTATGAAAACCGCCAAGCGTTGTATACTGCCGAAGGAAAACAGTATTACCGCGGCGATTTGCATGTGCCGAACGATTTAGATGTTTTGGAACTGATATAAAATAAATGGAAAGCGCACCGCATATTTGCGGTGCGCTCTGTTTGCGTTTGATTTTGCGACAATTACAAAACCAAAGACAAAACAAACAAAATTATGCCGCTGACGGCTACGGCCGCCATGTACGGATGCCGGGAAACCGTGGAAATGCGCGGCTCGGACACCGTACAAACATTTTCAGCTTCACAGCCGGAGCGAACGCTTTGGCTGCTGGCCCAAATGTCCATGGTGCGGTTCTCACTTCCAAGGAACATGGCGCGGTCAATACAGCCAAACACGCCCACCACCGCGAGCGCAAATCCGATTAAAAACAATGCGTCAACAAAGTGGCCGCTTTGCTGCAACAGGGCCGCCGCAACGCCGCTTGCACAAAGAAGCACTGAAAATCCGAAAAAGCGCATGATCTTGGAATGTGTCTGCTTCATAACCAACCGTCCTTTCCGATTGCGGTTTTATTGTTCGGCGGTGTGCCGCCGTTCTTTCTACCCTTACTGTAACAAAAGGATACCCCATCGTCAAGCGAAATACATCGTCAATTTGCATCAAAAACAAGGGCGAAATTTTATTCTCCGCTTTTGACAAAGGAAAGTCAAAATATTTGTGCTATATAACAATAATAAAAAATAAATGTTGAAAAAATTTATGCATACACTACAATAATTTACCATAATAAAGAGGAGGTTTCTGCCATGCCGCCCATCTATTTTTTAATCAAACCGGCTTCCGGAAACTGCAATATGCGCTGTGAATACTGCTTTTATCATGACGTGGCGGAAAACCGCGCCGTGGCTTCTTACGGAGTAATGTCAAAGCAGACGCTGGAGAATGTGGTGAAAACGGCAATGGAACATGCCGAGGGCGCGTGCGGTTTTATGTTCCAAGGCGGCGAGCCGACGCTGGCGGGGCTGGATTTTTTCCGCGAAGCGGTGCGCCTGCAAAAAGAATATAACCGCAAAGGTTTGCAGGTGTTTAACTCTATTCAAACAAACGGCTATTGCATTGACCGCGAATGGGCGCAGTTTTTGGCAAAGGAAAATTTTCTTGTAGGCTTGTCGCTGGACGGCATGAAGGAAATTCACGACGGATGCCGTGTGGATGCACAAGGCAAAGGCACATTTTCTAAGGTGATGCACGCGGCGCAGCTGTTTTCTGCCTATGGCGTGGAGTTTAACATTTTAACGGTTGTCACGGCGCACACCGCGAAAAATATCGGCAAGATTTACGGCTTTTTTAAGAAAAACGGCTTTATGTATCAGCAGTACATCCCGTGTCTTGACCCTCTCGGCGAACAGCGCGGCACGTTTTCCTACTCGCTTACCCCAGAACGCTACGCAGAGTTTTTAAAAAAGCTGTTCGATTTATGGTATGCTGATTTTATGCGCGGAGAGTACGTTTCCATTCGTTGGTTTGATGCGCTGGTTCACATGTGCAAAGGGCGTGCGCCGGGCAGCTGCGGCATGCTGGGCGTGTGTACGCCGCAGCTGGTGGTCGAAGCAGACGGCGGCGTTTATCCGTGCGATTTTTATGTGCTGGACGGCCTGCGCCTTGGCACGGTGGGCGTGGAAACTCCGGCGCAGTGGGAGGAAAAGCGCAAAGCGCTTGGGTTTATCGAGCAGTCGAAAAAAGTTGAGCCGCAGTGCCGCAGTTGCCAGTGGGCACCGCTGTGCCGCGGCGGCTGCCGCCGAGACCGCGAACAGCCGGACGGGACGATCGGCCTGAATTATTTTTGCCCGGCATTTCAAAGCTTTTTTGAATATGCCGCACCGCGGTTGATGGAAATTGCAAAGCGCGTGCCGTAAGTTTGATTTCGCCGGCATCTGCGGCAAATGGTTTTGCATTACATCCGAACGCGATCGAACAGCAATCGTATGCAGAGCGCAAAGGCGGGATGGCATGTGCCGCAGCATCTTTCAGCTTTCCCTCAGGGAAAGCGCAGCAAGCATTGCAAGTGTGGCCACACTTGTGCAGGATAAGGCGGGATTTTGAAATGGAATATGAAGCAGTTGTGCAAAGATGGCGGCAGATGAATGTGACCGGAAAAGAAGATTTGCAGCAGGTTCTTTCGCAGTACGCGGCGGATTTTGCTTATCATTCCGGAAAGATCGAAAACGCTTCTGTTTGCTGGCAAGATGTGCAGCAGATTTTTCAAACCGGACAAGCGCAGTGCTCCGATGCTGACGCGCGTACCCTTTTGGAAATTCAAAACGCCAAAAAAGCGCATGCATGGATGCTTGACGCATGGGAACAAAAACGCCCCATCACGCAGGACTTTGTCAAAGAATTGCACAAAACACTGATGCAAGAGGTCTATGATGAAGCGAAAACGGCACGCGGGGAACGGCCGGGCGCGTATAAACTGCATGACTACGTTGTGGGGAAAAATGAAACGGGCGCACTGCCCGAAGATGTTGCCCCGGAGATGCAGGAGCTTTTGGAGGAAGTGCAGTCGGTTGCGTCGCAGCACATTTTCATCGCTGCCGCTTATCTGCATGCCAAATTGGAAAATATTCATCCTTTTGCCGATGGCAACGGGCGCACCGGGCGACTGCTGATGAATTACTTTTTGCTGTATAATAATCATCCCCCGCTGATTGTTCACGAACAGAGCCGAACCGAGTACTATGCCGCCTTAACCCAGTTTGACGAGCACTTGCAGCTTTCCGGGCTGAAAGATTATTTCAAAAAGCAGCTGGTGCAAACGTGGGAAACATACTTTTCTTTAGCAGACAGCGCCTTTCGGTGAATCGAACCAAATAAGAAAACCGCCACAACCAGTTCACAAGCGGCAGGGGTGCTGAATTTTAATGAAAAAATAAAAAAGAAAACCCGGTCAAACTGACCGGGTTTTTGGTGAGCCATTATGTTCTAAATTCGAACCGTTTACCTTCTTTTGCAGCTCCTCTATATCATAGGTATACTTCATCGGTGAGCCATTCATTATAACTACAATATGCTTATCGTGTACATAGACAGCTTGAACAAAGAGGTCAATTAGTTTTTTATCGGTTAGCTCGTGGTTCTTTACTTTTCTTTGAATCTCCATCAAGTAGCTTATAATATCTTCTTGTGTAATGCTGCATAGCTTTAACTTCTCATGCTGGATAGAATCCTGTAAGGTTTGTTTTTGTTCTTCTAATTCCTGCAATCGTTCTTTTGTGCTGGGGGTGAAGATACCTTCTTCAATCGCCTTTAATATATTATTAATTTTCTTTTCTATCTGGTGTAGTTGTTTTTCTAGGGAAGAAGTGGTGTCCTGCATTTGTTGGTAGGTTATCATTGACTGAGCAATTCGGTCAATCATTTCTTGCTTCAATACTTTATCTTTAACAATATGCACTACCAACATTTCAAGAAAATCTTTTTTCAAAGCTTTTCTTTTGCATGTCTTTTCCTTCTTTTTATTATTGGCACATTTATAATAATAGTAGGTGTTGCCATGTCGACCCCTTCCACATTCTCCACGCATGGGAGCTAGGCAGCTTCCGCAGAATACTTTCCCGGATAAAAGGTAATTCGTTTTAGCACAGGCTTTTGCTGGTGTCTTTCTGTTGACTGCAATTCTTTCTTGCACTCGTTGGAACACATCTTCTTCTATAATCTTTGGCATACCGCCGGGGATAACAATATCCATATAATGGTACTCACCAAGATACTTGCGATTCCTTAACACTCGATGAAAAGATTGATAACTAATGGTTTTTCGATTCGGCAGCATAACCCCTCTTTTGTTTAGGCTGTCAATAATTTCCTGTAGTGTTTCACCATCTGCAAACCTTTGAAACAACTCTTTCACAATAGGTGCTGCTGCTTCATCTATCTCAAAGTGTTTATTTTTTCCCACACGATAACCGAGGGGAATTGTGCCACCGTTAGACATACACTTTAGAGCATTTTCTCTTTCGCCCCGGCGCACCTTTTGTGCCAGCTCTACCGAGTAATATTCTGCCATCCCTTCCATGAGTGACTCCATCAATATTCCTTGCGGGGTGTCCTCAATTTGTTCTGTGATAGAAATTACTCGGTAGAGCTGGACAAAAGGTGCGCCGGGGCGAAAGAGAAAATGCTCTAAAGTGTATGTCTAACGGTGGCACAATT
>DWWA01000018.1 GCA_019119935.1 Candidatus Ruthenibacterium merdavium
GATGGCGGTAAACTCAAGAGGTCAGCTACAAATGAGCCGAGTATTTTATCGTTTTTTTCCCTTGTTTTCGCCTGGATGACAAAAAACCTGCTTTGGACTGATTTCCAAAGCAGGTTTTTCTACAAGCTGAAGCCGCCTTTCACATTTCGATGTGAAAGGCGGCTTTTTGTTTTTCCGTTATTATAACGTGGAAGTGTGCAAAATAACATTTTCAATCAGCTGTTCCAGCAAGCGCCCGCGCGCTTTGCCAAGCTCGATGACTTCCTGTCCGTTCAAGGATTCCTCCTGCATTCCCGCAGCCATATTCGTAATCAAAGAAATGGCGAGCACTTGCATACCGCAGTGCGCGGCGGTAATCACTTCGGGAACCGTGGACATGCCGACGGCATCTGCGCCCCATGTGCGGAACGCGCGAATTTCCGCCGGAGTTTCAAAACTGGGGCCGCTGCAAGCTAAATATACACCGGTTTTCAAGTCAATTCCCATGCGGTGGGCTTGTTTTTGCGCAGATTCACGCAGAGCGGGCGTGTAAGTATATGTCATGTCGCAAAAGCGAGGCCCAAAAGACTCGTCGTTTTTGCCAATCAGCGGATTAGAGCCTAAAAAGTTGATGTGATCTTGAATCAGCATCAAATCGCCGACGGAAAAATCGTGGTTAATCCCGCCCGCCGCGTTGGTGGCGATGAGCGTGCGCACGCCGAGCAACTTCATCACTCGAATGGGAAACACAATGTCCTCCATAGAGTGGCCCTCATAAAAATGCAGGCGTCCCTGCATGCAAATGACAGGCTTTCCGCCCAAACGTCCCGCCACAAAACAACCCGCATGTCCGGGCGCCGTGGAAACCGCAAAATGCGGAATCTGCGCATAGGGAATTTTGACTGCCTGCTCGATGCGAGCGGCAATTTCCCCGAGCCCTGAGCCCAAAATAAGCCCGATGGTGGGGGTTTCCTTCAAGTGCTCGAGCACATAATCGGCGGCCTGTCGTACAAAATTCGCGTTCATCGTTTTTTCTCCCCTCAAGCAGAAATTTCTTTTGCAATTCGCTGTGCCGCGCGGCGCGCCTCATACGAAATGCGTTCGATATCCAGCGTGGTGTATACGCCGTCTTGGTACAAAATTTCTCCGTCACACATCGTTAAGCATACATCCGACGACTGCGCCGCATATACAAGATCGGCGGCAGCATTATGGCCGGGCACCCACCAAGGCGTATCCATGCGAATCACCTGCAAGTCAGCCGCTGCACCTACGCGGATGACGCCGCTCTCTTCACGCCCCTGCGACAAAGCACCCGCTCTTGTCGCCGCGTAAAACGCCTGCTGCGGAGATACAACGCACGGGTCACTGAAGGCTCCTTTCGCCGCCAAAGCGAGCAGCTTCATATCTGCCATCATGTTTAAACTGTTGTTGCTGGCCGCACCGTCTGTTCCAAGCGCTACACGCACGCCTTTTTCGAGCAGGAGCGGAACGTTGCAAAAACCGCTGGCAAGCTTCATATTGCTGGCAGGACAGCTAGCCACAGTGACATCCTTTTCTTTGAGCAAGTCCATATCGTCCGGCGTTACCCACACGCAATGCGCCGCCGTTGTGGGTACATCAAACAGTCCTAAATCGTAAAAATAGCGAGCCGGCGTTTTTCCATGACGCTCAACGCATTCATCGGTTTCCCGCTTTGTTTCGGACAAATGCACCTGCATGCGCAGTCCGCTTTCTTTTGCATACTCGGCCATCTCTTTTACAATGCGCGGATTGGACGTGTATTCGGCATGCATCCCTAAATCCACACGAAAACGCCCGTTTGCGGCATTGTGCCATTCCTTGCCCAGTTTCAGCTGCTCCTGAAAGCGAGCCTGATCGTACAAAGAGCGGTCATCAAAACAAGTTACCGCAACACTGAGATTCATTTTTACACCGGCCTCTGTCGCCGCATGCGCCATGCTCTCGCCGCCAAAATACATTTCCGTCGAAGAAACCGCTCCTCCGCGCACCATCTCGGCAATGGCCAGCTGAGTGCCGAGGTAAATATCCTGTTCTGTCAAGCGCGCTTCAAAGGGGAAAATGCGGGTGTTCAGCCAATCCTGCAAAACTAAATTTTCGCCCCAGCCGCGCAAAAGCGTCATCGGTGCATGCGCATGGGCATTAAAAAACGCCGGAGCAAGCAGTTTTCCTGCACCATTATAGCACGTTTCGCCCTCTTTCGGTGCAAGCGGCGTTTTTGAAATTTCGCTGATGGTTCCGTTTTCTACGCGAATATCACAGTCACTCAGCAACTCGCCTGTTTCACTAAAAACGGCAATCTTTTGAAAAAGCATACATACCCTCCTTAAATCTTAGTTTATCATTGAATATCAAACAATTCATTACACTTATGTCATTCCTGAAAAGGCAAAGGCCGAGTAGGCGCTCATCTGAATAATTTCATAAGAAATGTAAGCCGTCAGCGCCCCGGCAATGAGCAAAACCAGCCAAAGGATGAGTTTAAACAGCAAAAGCGCACGCGCCAGCCGCTTTTGAAACACCGCAGCTTGTCCGTCAAACGCCCACACCAGCAGGAGAATCCAGCCCACAATCGGCACCATAGAAAGCACCAGCGTCCCCAAAATTCCGGCAGTCGTGGGCTCGGGGCGCTCTTCATAAGTCGCCGCCGGAAGATACTTCGGCTGGGGCGGCGCGGCGTTTTGTTCCTGTTCTTCGGAAAAATCCTGAAGCATTTCGGAAAAGGTGTTTTCGTACTCCAACTGCCGTGCTTCATCGCTTTGCGCCTGCTGCATTGCCTGATGTTCGGCAGGCCGCTTTGCTTCCTCGCTTTTTTTGCGGCTCTCGTCATTTTCTTCGCCGAAATCATCCTCTTGAACAACTTGTTCAGGTTCTTTTTCATTGCCGCCCTCAGGATGAAGCGCTTGCAGCGTTTCGTTCGCATGTTTTTCACTCTCTGCGTTTTGGCCGTCCGCCGTCGGATTTTTCTCCTCTTTCATTGAAAAAAGCAGCTCCGACGGTTCCGGCTGCGCAGCTTGCCGTTCTTTGTCTTCTCCGCTTAGCACCTCACAAGTATCCTGCGCTTTTGCCTGCGCTTCTTGCGCCCGCTCCTGATGCTGTACCGACTGCAAAGGCTCTTTCCGCTCTTCGGGCGGCTTTTCTTGCTGCGGTACTTGCTCATCCTGCGGCTCTTCCTGCCAAACGGGAGATTCCTGCGACAGCCATTCTTGTGCGTGTGCAAAAGGTTCCTGCTGTGTTTGCTTTTGCGCCTTCTCGCCTTTTACCGTAGGCCACACCATCGGCTTCGGCTCGGAAAGATTGGGCTGCTCACGCTCACACAGCGGACACTGACCGCTTGTTTCTTCCAAGGGAGCGCCGCAATACACACAAAATTTTGCCATCCGTCCCCACTCCTTTAAAAATACATATAAACCTGACAGGGAATCATGCCGTTATAAAGCTTTCTTCTTCTCTTTGCTTTCTTCCCGAAATTCGCTTCAAATTCCGCATCTGCCGTTACAATATAAGCGCCGCGCACCGGGAACTGTTCCAAGCGTTTTCCCAGCACTTTTTCCAGCTCGGCAGCCTGCGCCAAGTCGCCCAAGCGCTCGCCGTAAGGCGGGTTTGTAAACACCATCGTACCCGGCTCCGGTGAAAAACGGCGCACGTCTGCCGTTTCAAAGCGGCACAGGCGCGCAACACCTGCTTTCTTTGCATTAGCGTTTGCAATTTCAACGGCCTGCGGATCAATATCGTAACCGATGCCCTCAAACTCCGCCTCGCGGTTGATGGCTTCAATCGCGCGGGCACGCTGATTTTCCCAAGCCTTCTTCGGAATAAATTCATACTGCTCGGCGGCAAAGCGGCGGCGGAGGCCGGGCGCGACATTCGCCGCCTTGAGCGCCGCTTCAATCATCAGTGTACCGGAGCCGCAAAACGGATCACGCGCACGCGTGTCATGATAGATGCGCCCAAGGTCAATCATCGCAGCTGCCAGCGTTTCTTTAATCGGCGCCAGCGTGGAAGTTCTGCGGTATCCGCGTTTGTGCAGACCTGCACCGGAGGTGTCCAGAAAAATCTCAGCCGTGTCTTTGCGCAATGATACACGCACTTGATGCGCCGCCCCCGTTTCGGGAAGCGTCTGCACCCGGTGGCCTTTTTTCAGGCGCTCAACAATCGCTTTTTTCACAATGCTTTGACATGCCGGTACGCTCGACAGCTGGCTGGAAAGGCTGCTGCCTTTCACGGGAAACGCGCCGTCGGCAGGAATCAGTTCCTCCCACGGAATCTCATAAACTGCATCAAACAGTTCGTCAAATGTTACCGCTTTGGTGCTTTTGAGCAGCATCAAAATGCGCTCGGCACAGCGGCTTTCCAAATTGGCAGCGGCCAAAATTTCCTCGTCGCCGCGAAACGTGATGCGCCCGTCTGTCACGGCCACATCCTTCGCCCCAATGCGTTTAAAATCAAATGCAGCGGCACTTTCCACCCCGAAGTAGCACGGGGCCACAAATGTATATTCCAAAATATAAGCTCCTTTACGATTTCAATGCAGATGATAACAGCTCAAAACTTTTTATCTGTTCTGCCTTTCCGGCTTAACGTCCTGCTTTTTTCAAAAAGCGCACTTCCCGCATCGCGGTGGCCTGCCGACATTATACCATGATGCCGCGCAGCGGCCTCAACAAAAACGCACCTGCTGCGTTTTTGCATGGATACGTTGGCGCAGGCCGGGCGGACTTTCCGCCCTGTGCGCTTTTGCGCACTTTCCGCATCGCGGTGGCCTGCCGACATTATACCATGACGCCGCGCAGCGGCCTCAACAAAAACGCACCTGCTGCGTTTTTGCATGGATACGTTGGCGCAGGCCGGGCGGACTTTCCGCCCTGTGCGCTTTTGCGCACTTCCCGCATCGCGGTGGCCTGCCGACATTATACCATATTCCCCTCACTTTCGCAAAACAAAAAAAGAAGCGGAAGCACAAAGCTTCCGCTGTTTTTGAAAAACTTCTTTATTTTTCAGACTCAACGCTTTTCAGCCAGATATCTGCAATTTCAAGCGCGCTCCAAAGGCCGTGCTTATCGCCTGTTTTCACCATGCGTTCTACCGGGCTTTTGGTCGTATCGGTCGAAAGCAATGTCACGCGAATACGGTCAGCCACAGAAACGCCGTCTTGTTCTTGCGTTGTCAAAACCTGCATAAAAACAACATACGGCTCTTTTAAATCACCGTAGTAAATATCATTTTTACAGCGAACCAACGGACGCCCTTTATACTTGAGCTTCGGGGTAAAAGGCATAGAACATCTTCCTCTCTTTGTTATTGTTCACCGAGGTAATGCTTCAGCAGTACCTGAAGCAGGTCGTCACGGTCAATGCGGCGAATGTTGGCGCGCGCGCCCTGATAAGTGGTGATATACGTCGGGTCTTCCGACAAAATATATCCCACCAGCTGATTGATCGGATTATAACCCTTCTCTTTCAGCGCACGGTAAACGTCCGTCAAAATTGCTCTGATCTCGTGATCTTTATCCTCATAAATCGAAAATACCGCAGTGGGCTCACTCACACGAATCCCTCCTGAAACATAATTACGATAAAGTATTGCCGGGGAGCTTTCGGAAAAATCCAAGCGTTTCGTTTTTTCTTCCGAAAACGGCCTGCTGTATCGAAAAATACAACGGCAAATGTTATGCCCCTTGCAGGCCGCTCACCTTCCGGAGAAAAACCGTGCATCCGGTTATCTTCTAAACGCTCCAAAAAGAAAAAATAAAACGCGGCAAACTTTTCCTTTTTGAATTCCCTTTTGCTATTATACAACAAAACCGACACGCGCGCAAGAATATTGGTGTCGAAAGGGTTACAGCGCATCCTCTTCGCAGACAGCTTTTCTACCGTTTCAATTCATCAAATAAACCGCAACGTTTTCATTTTCAAAATCGGGCGAAATAGCAGGCGCGGCCCCCGGATAAGCTTTTGCATAAATCAGGCAAGTGATGCCCTCCTGCGCACAAAGCTCCGAAATCTGCTCAAAAGACAGCGTGCCGGAAAAAAGCGCATTGTTCACTTGCTGTTTATGCTCCACCACCGTCTGCGAAACACCCATGTTGGAAACGGCGTATGTCCAGCCCTCCATATAACCCTGCCTTGCGGAAAGCGCCGAATATACATTAGAAATTCCGTCTGTCGTATCGGGGGTACTGCTGGTGCGGTTTGTGGCAAACACAGTGGATTTATCGCTATTTGCTTTGAGCCAGTTCATCGCTTCTTCATCCTGTGCCGTTACCGCGCCCGCACCGACAGTGTCCGATACCACGCCCGCTGTTGCCAAAAGCTGGTGCGCACCTTTCACACTGTAAGTGCCTGCCATAAACAGTGCAGAGCAAAGCCCCACCGCCGCGCACAGAATTGCAAAGCCGGAAAACAGCGTCTTTTTCCGCAGACGGTACAGCTCGTCCACCGCCAACAGGCTGGCAAAAATCATGGCGAGCAGAGCAAAATATACCTGGCTGGAGTTGGGATGCAGAAAAATATGATATGCCAAAAATCCGCCGAATGCCGCTGCATGCGCCAAAAGCCGGCCTGCGTCCAAGCGAGTGATGCTGGCCACAGCTTTCGGAATTGCCCGAAACCAAAGCGCCGTTTGAAACGGCAGCATCAAGAACACATTCAAAACCCCTGTCAAAGCCAGCCAAACGTAAGGGGAAACAGGCACATGCTCCAACAGCCACCCGCGCAGCGGCGTCAGCATTTGATGAGTCCAAGTGTACTGCATTGCGTAAGCCGAAAACGCCATACTGCTGTTTGCGCCCGAAGCGTAAAGCAACGGATAAACACCGACGAACACCGCCGAAACGCCGCACAAAAACAACCCGGCTTTAAAATAGCACGGTTTTTGAAACACCAAAATCAACACCATCGCCGCAATAAAGGCACACAAAAGAAGCGCCGCCTGCGGCCCTTTGGCATAAGTCATCATGAAAAAGGACGAAAGACCCGCTAAAAAAAAGCGCCAGTCAATCGCAAATTTGAGCCGTGCCGCAGTGATAAACACCACACAGAATACCGACAGATACACCACAGCCGTAGCCTGTGAATTGATGTTTGTCAAAAGGTGTTTGAGCAGTGTATTTCCGAAGATGCTCTCTCCTGTATCGGCCACTGCCCACAAAGAAGCGCATTGAAAGCCGAACATCAGCACGGGAAAAGCCGCCGCCTTTTTTCGGTCATCAAAATAAAAACAGCGCCCGAGGCAATAAGCCGCCAGCAGTTCGGCGCTGAGAAAAACAGGGCCGGAGAAAAACACAAATACATCATAGGAAGATGCCCCGCTCACCAAGCAAAGCCCCGCTGCCAAAATTTCCGTTAAGTAATGGTAAGAAAACCGCACCTCAGAAAAGCGAATGTCCTGCGGCGGAAAAGCCATGGTAAAAGCATTTCCGTTGCCGATATTCCACAGTAAATCTCTGTTTAGGTCAATTGCTCCGGCAACGAGAGGGTGCGCATTTTCCGCGCTGTGCGCCAGCGCAAACAACAGGCACAAAACTCCGACAGCAAAAATTCCGCATACCGCTGAAAAACGCTGTGAAGCATTGAAGTTTGGAATCAGCCGCTTATTGTTGTTTCGGTAAGCGCGCACCAAAAAGAAGGCGGACAAAACCAGCGGCGCAGTGCGCAAAAGCCAAATCTGACCAAGCCGCACGGAAAGACAAACCAGCGCCGCGAAAAAGCCTGTGCCGTAGAGCATTGCGAGCAAAGCGCGCATTCCGTGCCGAAACGGACCGAACAAATCAGCTAACAGCAGGCCCGGAAACACAAGGTAAAACGGAATACCTACAAAAAATGCCGCCATGGTAAAGACGTTTGCCCCGGACAGCAGGCAAATTGCCGCGTACCCGGCGAAACAAAGCAGAGAGAGAATCAACAAGCAATTCTGCCGTTTTTGTGCTTTTTGAAACAACATGGTTCTTTGTCCCTTTTCCTTTCCGAAATGATGCATTCCGCTTTTCACAGTTTTGCGGCAATGTCGAGAGCAAGCAGTAAGGCGGGCTTCCAAGACGACAATCCCCATTCGCGCTCGTCATACGATTCCACCTGGGCAAGACTGTCGGCAGTAAACAAAAACTGCCCAAACTTTGCCCCGCGAAACTCTGCGCAGGCCGCCAAAGCGGCACACTCCATTTCCACAACCATGCAGCCTTCCGCTCGCCTTGCGAGCACCTTTTGCTTCGTTTCTCGATAAAAGCCGTCCGTCGTCCATGTGATGCACTCCTGATACGGCAGGCTCTTTTCCCGAAAGCAGTTCTCTATCACACGCCTTGTTGCCCGGTCGGTTTCCACGAAACGAGCGGGCGGCAGGTAATGATAAGACGTCCCCTCATCGCGCAGCGCTTTCACGGGAACTAAAAAGTAATTTTCCGGCAGCGGTTCCAAAGCGCCGCAGGAGCCGCAGGAAAGAACGTGCTTGACACCGTATGCAATCATCCAATCCATAATCTGAACCGCAGCCGGAGCGCCGACAGGCGCCTGACACAAGCAAAGTTCTTTTCCCTGCACTTTTAAACCGTAGACCGGATAAAGCTTCGTCGCAGAAACAAACTGTGCCAATATCGGCAAGTGATGTTCCTTTGCATATTCATCAATGAGATCTCCCAAAAAAGCAAATACGGCAACCGGCGGCAAAGCCACATCCAGCTTTTCATGACCGGGCATCACAACCGCAGATTGTTCCGCGTCATATTCGCATAAGGGAATATCTGTTCGTTCTTTCCTCACAAAATCTCACTTCCTTTTCCTTGATCGTTTCAAACCTCTGGGTAAGACAAGAAAACCCAGCCTCGTTTTTGCCAACGAGGCCGGTTTTCATTTTTAGTCAAGCTGTCTTTTCTCACTTAACTGCGCAGAACCACGTCAATTTCAGCAAGATTTTTCAGCACCTTACGCACGGCATTTTCCGCTTCTTCGTCGGTCAGCGTGCGGTCGGCGGCGCGCAAAACCAAATTGTACGCAAGGCTCTTTTTCCCCTGTTCGATATGCTCGCCCGTGTAAACATCAAACAGCGTCAGGCTTTCCAAAATCTTTCCGACGCCTGCTTCAATACGCGAGGCAATTTCAGCCGCGGGAACGTCCATTGCCGCCACCAGCGCCAAGTCGCGCGTGATAGCCGGGTGCTTGGGCAGCGGCTGGAATACCGCCGTACCGCCGCGGTGGGCAAACAGAACTTCCATGTCAATTTCCGCCGCTACAACACGAGGCTTTACATCGTAATTTTCAAGCACAACCGGGTGAATTTCTCCAATGACGCCCAGTTTCTCGTCCCCGGCATAAATATCGGCACAGCGCCCCGGATGGTATGCGCCGCCGTCGCTGTTGCGCTCAAAGCGCACTTCCTTCACGCCTGCACAAGACAGCCACTGCTCTAAAATTCCTTTGAGCGCTAAGTAATGATAACGCTCGCCATAAGCTGCAATCACCACTTGCTCGCGCTCGTCGGGCAGGACATCCGGCCCGCCCTGCGGCAGGTAAACAGTGGCATCTTCAAACACAGCACACTCAGCGGCACGCGCATGATAGTTGCGCGCGATATTCTCCATCACGCTGGGGAGCGCCGTCGTGCGCATAATGGAGGTATCTTCGCCCAGCGGGTTAGAAATCACCACCGCTTCACGCAGACGGCTGTGCTCCGGCAGATGGATGGCGTCAAATGCCTTGCGGCTGTAAAAACTGAACGACTCAATTTCATATAAGCCGTAGCCGGTCAGCGCATCCAGCATCGTTTCACGGAAGGTCTGGCGCTCGGTGGGGCGGGCGCAGGCAACGCCTTTCAGAATGGTAGAGGGCATTTTGTTGTAGCCCACAAAACGCGCCACTTCCTCTGCGATGTCACAGTCGCGCTCCATATCCCAGCGGAACGAAGGCACAACCACATCCTGCCCGCGCATGGTAAAGCCCAGCGGCTTCAAAATATCTGCCATCGCCTCACCGTCCAGCTGCGTGCCGAGCAAACGGTTCACCGCTTCGGGACGCAAGGGGATCACTCGTTCGGGACGCTCTTTTGCGCAGACATCCACAATGCCGTTCACGACATCGCCCGCATCCAGCAGCTGCACCAGCTCCAGCGCACGCTGCAAGCAGCGCAGGCAGCCGTTGGGGTCAAGCCCTTTCTCATAACGGCCGGAAGCCTCTGTGCGCATACCCAGCTTTTTCGCCGTTGTACGCACCGACGGGCCGTCAAACATCGCACTTTCAAACACGATGGTCGTTGTGCTGTCGTATACGCCGCTGTATTCGCCGCCCATAACACCGGCCACTGCAATGGGGCCTTTCTCGTCGGCAATCACGAGCATTTCCTCGCTGAGCGTGCGCTGTACGCCGTCCAGCGTTTCAATCTGCTCGCCGCTTTTTGCGTTGCGCACAATGATGTGTCCGCCGTTCACATAGCGGTAGTCAAAGCAGTGCATCGGCTGGCCGTACTCCAGCATGACATAGTTTGTGATATCCACAAGATTGTTGATGGGACGCACGCCGCATTGACGCAAACGCTCGCGCATCCAGCGCGGGGACGGCTTCACGCGCACATTTTCCACCACCGCGCCCGCATAGCGCAGACACAGGTCCGTGTTTTCAATCTCTACTTTCAGAAAATCATTCACATCGCCGTGGCCGGGTTTTACCTGCGGCTCGACGTCCTCAAACGGAACGCCGAAGGTTGCCGCCGTTTCACGCGCTAAGCCGCGCACGGAAAGGCAGTCGGGGCGGTTAGGCGTAATTTCAAACTCGACGGTTACATCGTCTAAGCCGAGCGCTTTCTCAATGGGCGTTCCGGTGGGGAACTTTCCTTCCGGCTCTGCGGGGTCCAGCACCATAATGCCGTCTTCAATCGCATTGGGGAAATCGTGAACCGTCAGGCCCAGCTCTCCAAGGCTGCACAGCATTCCGCAGGATTCCACACCGCGCAGCTTGCCCTTACGGATTTCTTTTCCGCCGGGCAGCAGGCTTTTGTGCAAAGCGGCGGGCACTAAGTCGCCTTCTTTGAGGTTTCCTGCGCCGGTGACAATCTGCACCGGCTCCTGTGCGCCCACGTCCACCTGACAAACCACCATGTGGTCGGAATCCGGGTGCGGCACGAGCGACAAAATTTTACCCACTACTACATTTTCAATCGAGTCGGCTTCGCTTTCATAGGTTTCCACCTTGCTGCCGCTCATGGTCATGCGCTCCGCATATTCATGGGGAGTGCAGTCGATTTTGGCAAATTCCTTTGCCCAACCCAAAGGCATTTTCATGACAAATCTTCCTCCTCAATCCTTAAAACTGCTTCAAGAAGCGCAAATCGTTTTCATACAGCAAACGCATATCGTCAATGCCGTAGCGCATCATGACAATGCGCTCTAAGCCGACGCCAAACGCAAAGCCGGAATACTTTTCGGGATCGATGCCGCAGTTTTCCAGCACCTTCGGGTGCACCATGCCGCAGCCCAAAATTTCAATCCAGCCTTCGCCTTTGCAAAGGCTGCATCCTTTGCCGCCGCACTTAAAACAGCTCATATCCATTTCGGCGGAAGGCTCGGTGTACGGGAAGTGGTGCGGACGGAAACGCACGCGGGTTCCTTCGCCGTACAGCTTTTTGATAAACATTTCGAGCGTTCCCTTCAAGTCGCTGAAGGTCACGTTTTCATCAACCACGAGGCCCTCAATCTGGTGGAAAATTGGGCTGTGGGTGGCGTCCACCGCATCGGAGCGGTACACGCGTCCGGGGCAGATGATGCGGATGGGCGGCTTTGTTTTCTCCATGGTGCGAATCTGCATGGGGCTGGTTTGCGTGCGCAGCAGCACGTTTTCCGTGATGTAGAACGTATCCTGCGTATCGCGTGCCGGATGGCTTTTCGGCATGTTGAGCATTTCAAAGTTGTAGTGATCCAGCTCCACTTCCGGGCCGCTCACCACATCAAAGCCCATGCCGAGGAAAATCTCTTTCAGTTCGCGCAAAACCTTTTCAAACGGATGGCGCTTTCCCTGCACAGGGCGCTCACCCGGCAGCGTCACGTCCATGGTTTCCTCCAAAAGACGCTGCTGGAGCTGCGCCTCTTGCAGCTCTTTTGTGCGCGCGGTAATATCCTGCGTAATGGCCTCGCGCACTTCATTTGCGAGCGCACCCACAACGGGGCGCTCTTCGGGCGACAGCTTGCCCATTTGCTTCAAAATGGCGGTCAACTCGCCTTTTTTGCCTAAAAAGCGCACGCGAAGCTCCTCTACCTGCGCAACACTCTGCGCAGCGGCAATCAGCTCATCGGCACTTTTTTGAATTTGTTCCAATGCCTGTTTCACACTCGTTCTCTCCTTTGTTCAAAATTCGGGGACGAAAAAAGGCTCCGCCCCTAACAGTCAGGGACGAAGCCGAAAAAAGCTCCGCGGTACCACCCGGATTTTTGCCTTCGTACAATGTACAAGAGCAAACACTCTTTTGCCCGATAACGGCGGCGTGCCGTTTTTGCCTACTGCCAAAAGGGTTCAGCAAAACCGCTCAAAAGTGAACTTCCGCATACTGCCGTTTTGCAAGCCCTTTCAGCCAAGGGGCTTTTCTCTGTTGCACAAGGCGGGTGTGCGTACTCTCTTTGTCATCGCGTTTCCATGTTATTATACAACACGTCCCCGCGCTTTGCAAGTTAAAATTACCATTTAAAGGCCCATCATTTCGCGCCACGGGCTTTGTGTGCACATTTTTCGGCGCAGCGGCGGCGAGGGCATGCGGCCTGCGGGCATATTGAAAAACTCTTCAAAATCCACCCACTTTGCCGTATCCGTTTCGCCGGGCTGGAAGAGCATGGCTTCCAGCGGCATTTTTTTCACCGCCAAATAGTTGTCATGGTGGCACGTTCCAACCGTCGTTCCGCCGATATAGTGCAGCTCGCACTGATCCAGCGCAATACCCGTTTCTTCACACAGCTCACGCTGGGCGGCGCGCAGACTGGTTTCGCCGGACAAAACCGCTCCGCCCGGACATTCCCAAGGGCTGACACCGGGATGTTTTTTCTTGGCGCTGTGCACCAGCAGCACATGGCCTTCGCCGTCCGTCACAACAATGCGCACGCCGACATGGAACGCCCCTTCCGGCAGACGAACCCGGCGCAGCACCGTGCGATGCAGCGGATTGCGCTGTTCGTCCAGCAAGTCCCATGCCTCACTCGCGCCGGGCTGTCCGGTGACGCGCATCCACTCGCGGCGGCTGATGGCGTAAATATCGTGCGGCATATCCATGCCGTAATAATGCTTTACAAGCGAACCGACGCACTGCATGCCGTTGCGCACAGCTACCATGCGCGAGGGACGGTTCGTATCTCGGATAATCGAGTAAACCGTTTCCACGGGCAGATTCATAAACGCCCAATCGCGGCAGGCCTTCGCCGCTTCCGAGGCCATTCCCCTTCCCCACGCGCCGCGCTGAAACAAATAACCGATTTCCACCACGGGATTTTCTTTTCCGATTTCCTGCAAGGTGAGCCCGCATTGACCAATCATGCGGCCGGTTTCCTTGCGGCATACGGCCATCAGGCCCATGCCGGGCTGTGCGTAGCGTTCCTGCTGACGGCGAAACCAATCGAGCACTTCCTGTTCCGAAAAAGCGTGCTCATAGGCCGACATCGTCACTTCATCCTGCAAAATCTCACGCAGAGCCGGAAGGTCTTCCCTTGTGAGAGGACGCAGGAAAAGGCTTTGGGTTTCCAAACAAAACTCGCTCATATTTCTCCTCGTGTTCAAAGACGCCAAGCGCACAAACAGCGCGTTTTTCCGCTCCTGTGCACGGCTTTTCGACACACAAAAGGAGCCGATGTCTGAGCGACACCGGCTCCTTTCATCTCTCTTCGCCTGATTGTAAGATTACTCGTCATCCTCTGAGCAGCCACAGCTGCAGCCTTCGCAGCCGTCCTCGTCTTCGCTTTCAAAGTCGACTTCAAAGCTGGTGCCGCAGTTGGGGCAAGCCAGATTCTCATCCGACAGCATTTCTTCGTCTACGCAGATGACCTCACCGCATTTGGGGCATGTGATTTCGTACAAACCGTCCTCAAACAGTTCGTCCTCGTCCAGCTCTTCCTCTTCGTCCTCATCGAGGTCGTACAGGTAATCCTCTACTTCCTCCAGGTCAGTGCCGATGACATCAACCGCGGTGTAAAGCTCTTCCACATCGCCGGACATTACGGTTACTTCATCCGCCATCTCATCCAGCAGCTCCACCACGGCCGCCATCAGTTTTCCCTCCTGCGTTGTGGTGTCATACTGCATACCTTCCATCAAGCCTTTGATATACGATACTTTTTCTTTGAGTTGCATACGATTTGCCTCCCTTACATCAAAAAGATTGAAAATAGGGGACAAGGCGATGAACGCCCCGCCCCCCGGCTTTGCTTTTTAAGCGCGCTCCATATACTCGCCGGTGCGGGTATCAATGCGAATCATGTCGCCCTCGTTGATGAACAGGGGAACACGAATCTCCGCGCCGGTTTCCAAAGTGGCGGGCTTCAGCGTATTGGTAGCGGTGTTGCCCTTTACGCCCGGCTCGGTTTTGGTCACTTCCAAAACAACAAAGTTGGGCGCTTCCACGCCGAACACCTTGCCCTTATAGGACAATACCTTGCAAACCTCGTTTTCCTTCACGAACTTAAAGGCATCGCCCAGCTCGCTCTCATTCAAAGGAATCTGCTCGTAGGTTTCATTGTCCATGAAGTAGTACAGGCCGCCATCCTCGTAGCTGTAAGTCATCTCACGGCGCTCAATGAAAGCGGTGGGGAACTTCGCAGTGGGGTTGTACGTTTTCTCCACGACGCTGCCCGTGATAACGTTGCGAATCTTCGTGCGCACAAAGGCTGCGCCTTTTCCCGGTTTTACATGCTGAAACTCAACAATTTGATAAACGTTGCCGTCCTCCTCAAATGTAATACCGTTGCGGAAATCTCCTGCAGATACCATAAAACATCCTCCAATGAATCTTTGTCAGCGCAAAAAGCGCTTGGTTCTTTACTTTCTCTATTGTACAGGATAGGCTTTCATTTTGCAAGCTTTTCCTGTCAATTTACGGTTTTCTTTCACACGGCGCGGCTTTGCTTTTACAGCAGCTTGCCGCCCTTTTCATAATACTTTTTTAAAATAGGTGCTTCCAGCACGCGCTTGAGCCGCAGGCTCCACGTTTCGTTTCGATACATGGGCTCTACCAAAAGCATCGTAATGCCGTAAAGGTTTGCACCAAGCGCATCGGTAAAGATTTGGTCGCCCACAAGCGCGACACTTTCTTTGCTTACGCCGATGTGTTTTCTGGCGCGCGCGATCCCAAACGGCGAAGGCTTGCAGCAAAATGCACAGTGGCGAAGGCCGATTCTTTGCGCGAACGGTGCTACACGCTTTTCAAAATTGTTTGAGGCAATCACGAGCCCAATGCCCGCCTGCTTCATGGTTTTAATCCATTCCGCCACCTTTTCGGGCAGCACCTGGCTGCCATGCCCTGTCAGCGTGTTGTCTACGTCCAAGATCAGGGCGGTAATGCCGTTCTCTTTCAAATATTCGGGGGTAATGTGCTCTACCCCTCTGAAAATTGCCGTAGGTTGAAACAGCGGCATACAGCGCCCCTCCTTTCTTTGTTCACGGAAAATGAAAAGCGGGCCCTTTGAACAAGGCCCGCCGTGAGTACTTGCAGAGCAAGCACTGTCCGCAACTTATTTATATTTCCGTTTGCGGGCAGCTTCAGACTTCTTTTTGCGTCTGACAGAGGGTTTCTCATAAGCTTCGCGCTTACGCACCTCAGCGAGCACACCGGCGCGCGCGGTAGAACGCTTAAAACGACGCAGTGCGCTTTCCAGCGACTCGCCCTCTTTTACTCGAATTTCCGACATCTTTGTCCCTCCCTTGACCACTAGTCTAGGAAGTCCGTCCCGCTTACGCGGAAAACTGACTTTCTACATTATACAATGCCACTATCCCGGCTGTCAAGCATGATTCTTTGATTTTAACCCGCTTTTTCGTCATTTCTTACCGAAATTATAAAACAGCGCATAAAATCACCGTTTTATGCGCTGTTTCTCCGATTTTTTGAAAGGTTTTTTGAAAAGCGAAACGCTTTTTTCGGGCAAATCAGCCGCGAACCGCAATATTCACGAGTTTGCCCGGCACGAAAATTTCTTTCGCTACGGTTTTGCCTTCGAGCAGTGCCGCCACAGCGCTGTTCTCTTTTGCCAAGCGCAGGGCATCTTCCTTTGCGATATCTGCCGGCACTTCCAGTTTTGCACGCACTTTTCCGTTTACCTGAACCACCAGCTCTACGGTTTTGTCGACACATTTTTCCGGGTCAAACACCGGCCACTGCGTGTGGGCAATCTGGCCTTCAAAGCCCTGCTGCTGCCAAATCTCCTCCGTGATATGCGGAGCAAACGGGTTGAGCAGTGTCACCAATGTTTTCAGCTCGCCGCGGGTGACGCTCTTCTTATCATAGAATTCGTTAATCAGGCTCATCATAGCCGCAATTGCGGTATTCAGCTTGAGTGCGTCGATGTCCTCGGTCACCTTTTTAATGGTGCGGTGCATCACGCTTTCCAGCTCCTTGGAATACTCCATGCTGTCGGTCAGCATTTCCTGCAAGTTCCAAACACGGTCTAAGAAACGTTTACATCCTTTGACGGAAGCCGTGTTCCAAGGCGCAGCCTTCTCAAAGTCACCGATAAACATTTCGTACAAGCGCATGGTATCTGCGCCGAACTCGTTCACCACGTCGTCCGGATTTACAACATTGCCGCGGCTCTTAGACATCTTCTCGCCGTTTTCGCCCAAAATCATGCCGTGGCTGGTGCGCTTTTTATAAGGCTCACTGAACGGCACCACACCGATATCATACAGGAACTTGTTCCAGAAACGACTGTACAGCAGGTGCAGCGTAGTGTGTTCCATGCCGCCGTTGTACCAGTCAATGGGACCCCAATACTTCGCCGCCTCCGGGCTGACGAGTGCTTCGCTGTTGTTCGGGTCCATATAGCGCAGGAAGTACCACGAAGAACCCGCCCACTGCGGCATGGTATCGGTTTCACGTTTTGCCGGGCCGCCGCAGCACGGACAAGTCGTGTTGACCCAATCCGTCAAACGTGCCAAGGGGCTTTCGCCGCCCTCACCCGGTTCAAAATCGCTGATTTCCGGCAAGCGCAGAGGAAGCTCTTCCTCGGAAAGTGGCTGCCAGCCGCATTTTTCACAGTAAACCATGGGAATGGGCTCGCCCCAATAGCGCTGACGGCTGAACACCCAGTCACGCAGCTTGAAATTGGTTTTCGGCGTGCCCAAGCCTTTTTCCTCTAAGTAAGCAATGATGGCTTTTTTTGCTTCTTCGACGCTCATGCCGTCCAAGAAACCGCTGTTGACCATCACGCCGGTCGCGCAGTCGGTGAAGGCCGCTTCCTCAACATTGCCGCCTTTTACTACTTCAACGATGGGGCAGCCGAACTTTTTCGCAAACTCCCAGTCGCGCTCGTCGTGGGCAGGAACAGCCATAATTGCACCGGTACCGTAGCTGATCAAAACGTAATCGGAAAGGAAAATAGGAATCTCTTTGCCGTTCACGGGGTTCACCGCGCGGACGCCTTCGAGCATCACGCCGGTTTTCTCCTTCGCCAGTTCGGTTCGCTCAAAGTCGCTCTTTTTGGCGGCTTGCTCCTGATAGGCACGCACGGCATCCAAGTTGCTGATTTTATCCGCCCACTTCTCAATAAACGGATGCTCCGGGCTCATTACCATGTAAGTTGCGCCGAAGAGCGTATCCGGGCGTGTGGTGTAAATGGTAAGCACATCACCCGCCGTCGTTTCAAAGTTAACCTCCGCGCCGTGGCTTCTGCCAATCCAGTTTTTCTGCTGGGTTACAACGCGGTCGATAAAGTCCAGCCCGTCCAAATCGTCGATCAAACGGTCGGCATAAGCGGTGATTTTCAGCATCCACTGGCTTTTCACTTTGTGCACTACTTCGCTGCCGCAGCGCTCGCACGCGCCGTTGACAACTTCTTCGTTTGCCAAAACAACTTTGCAGCCGGTGCACCAGTTCACGCTCATTTCCTTTTTATACGCCAATCCTTTTTTGTACAGCTGCAGGAAAATCCACTGCGTCCATTTGTAGTAATTGGGGTCTGTCGTATTTACTTCACGGTCCCAGTCAAAGGAAAGGCCCAGCATTTTCAGCTGATTTTTGAAGCGCTCCACATTATTTTTTGTTACAATTTCGGGATGAATGTGGTTTTTCATCGCGTAGTTTTCCGTGGGCAAACCAAATGCATCCCAGCCCATGGGATACAAAACATTGTAACCCTGCAGACGCTTTTTGCGCGCGATGATATCCAGCGCGGTATACGGGCGCGGATGGCCTACATGAAGGCCCTGTCCGGAAGGATAAGGAAACTCTACCAGCGCGTAATACTTCGGCAGGGTATAGTCCTGCTTTGCCGCAAAGGTGTGCTCTTTTTCCCACACATCCTGCCATTTTTTCTCAATCGCTTTAAAATCGTACTTCACACTCTCTCACTCCAACTTTTTTAAGATAGCCGGCTTGCCGCAATGGGCAACCCGGCTGAGTTTATCCGTCAAATTCCGGCGTTACGTCCTCGCCGTCTGCCCAAAGATGCTCCAAATCGTAAAAATCACGCGCTTCGGGCGTAAATACATGCACAATGACGCTGGCATAGTCCAAAATGAACCAGTTTTTTGTGTGAAACCCTTCTGTGCGAATCGGCAGTGTTCCAAAATTTTCTTTCATTTTAAATTCTACTTCTTCCGCAAGGCTTTTCACATGCGTGCTGGACGTACCGGAGGCAATCACGAAATAATCCGCCATCACCGTTAAGTCATGCACACGCAGAACTTTCAGCCGGCTTGCCTTTTTATCGTCTAAAATCTTGGCAATTTCCATTGCCAATGCCTTTGGCTCCATTAAAACAACTCCTTTTCTTTGCGTTTAAGCCGCATCTGTCGCTGACGTGCTTTCCGCGGGCACAGAGTCCGGCTGATCCTCTACCGTTCCGTTGTCGGAAACGCGCTTCATCTCACCGGGCACAACCGGGCCCGTAATGCCGTTCAGGGTGGCAATATTGAGCATCTCCACCCCTACCGGCACTTCGGCCGGGCGGAAATGTGCATTCAGGAAATCGGCCGCTTCCTGCGGAGGAATCGGCACCACCAGGCTTTTCCCGTAATATGCACCTTGGTTTAAAATGCACGGCAGTGTGCCCATCAAAATGTTTTCGTTCGGAACGTTCATCACGCTGACGCCCAATGCGGCACATTCCAGCGGATTGATGTCCGTTTCAATATATTGCAGGAAGAACGGCATCAGCTTGACCATCTCCTGCCAAGACATCGTGCGCATATAGTTAAACAGCGCCGAATAAAAGATTTTTTGGTTATTCAAACGGTCGATATCGCCGCGGTTCATGCCCTCGGCCTTTCTGGCACGCAGGAAAAACTCCAAGTCGTAGCCTTTCAAATTGTGTACACCGGCCGGAAGCTGATAAGCGAGATTGCCGTTATCGTCATACTCCACGATGTCATACGGAATGTTCACGGGAATTCCCGTTCCGCCGCCGAAGACATCGACCATGCTGCGAAGGCTCTCCATGTCAATTGTAACCCAGTGATCCACCGGCAGCTGGAACACCTCGTTGAACACTTCTACAATATTTTGAATTTTATTGTCCGTATGGGGGCCGTGCTTATAAACAGCGTTGATTTTTCCGGTGCCTCCGGTATTGAAATCTTCTCCCATATAGCTGTCGCGGGGAACCTGAAGCATTTCAATCGTCTGCGCCTTTTTATCATACTGCACATATAAAATCATGTCCGCCTGCGGGTTTTCTTTGTCGCGCTGCACTTCTCCGGAATCACTTTCCGTATAGTCCAAGCCCAAAACGAGAATATTCATTTGGTCCGCGGTTAACTCCGGAGGCGTTTCTACCGCCAAGTTATTCACAACACTTTCGTTTCCGGCGTTAAGCATACCGGAAACGTAAAAATACAATCCGCCCAGTCCAAGCAAAACAACACCGAGCATCGAGCTTAAAATGATTGCCAGAACTTTGATGGGAGAAGTTTTTTTCTTGCTCTTTCTGCCCGCAGAGCCTGCTGCCGAGCGCGTTTGTGCATAAGAGCGCTGCTGTGAGCTTTGCGGCAGTGTGCTGCCGTACGAAGCCTGTGTACGGGCAGACGCATAAGCACCGCCATACGCACCGCGCTGGGAAGGCGACGTGCTCCGATAGGGGCTGCTTTGCGGCCTGCGTGCCGCGGAACCGGCCGAGCCATAAGCGCTCTGCGCTCTTGCAGGGGCGGCAGAATAGGACGACGGCCTTTGCGCCCGCCCTGAAACGGCTGAATCGGGGCCGGGCATCCGCGAAGCTCTGCCCGCGCTGGCCGTGTACATATTCTGAGCGCGCTGTGCCGGCCTTGCCGCTGCTGTCCGGGACGGCGTCCCTCCTCGCTTGGCGCGTGAAACGTCAATATTGCGGGAATGGGATGTTCTCAAATTCTCACGCCTCCTTTCAAGAGGTCGATTGCATCTTGTCTTTCGTATGAGCTGCGGAAATCAAAGCACACAGCACTCAGGCCGCCGCTTGCGTTTCCTGTGACGATGCTGTTTGCTGCGATGTGCTTTCAGCAGCTTGAGAGGCCGCCTCATTGTCAATGGTCTCAGCGCCTTCTTCTACCGTTCCGTCGGCAGCAACATGGCTCATCGTGCCTTCGCTCACACCGCCCCACTGGGAAGGATCGCCGTAAGTGGGCAGGTTCACCAAAGAAGCATCTACGGGAGCATCAGCCGGACGGAAGTAGCGGTTTAAGAAATCCGCTGTTTCCTGCTGGGGCAAAATGGTCACATCATTGCCGGGAGTATACGTCACCTGCGTACCGTATACAGGCAGCCGGCCCATGACAATATTCTCATCGGGGATACCGCCGGACAAAAACTGAATTCCCAAAGCAATGCAGGTCTCCATCGGCATATTCGTGCTGACATATTTTGCACACACCGGCATCAGTTTTACCATCTCCTGCCAAGACATCGTGCGCACATATTTAAACAGAGCCGAATAGAAATACTTCTGATTTTCCAAACGGTCATAGTCGCTGCGTTCCATGCCCGGGCCTTTTCGGCAGCGCAGGAAGAATTCCAGCGATTCGCCGTCAAGCGTCTGCCAGCCCTGCTCGAGATAGCTGCCGCCGTAGCTGAGCGTTTTCGGCACATAAACCTCAATGCCGACGCCGCCGCCGAACGTATCGACAAACTCTGTCAAGGCTTCCATTTTCACGGTAACATAATAGTCTACAGGCAGCTTAAACATGTCATAAATTACGTCTGCCAAATTCTGAACTTTATTCACACTGTCTGATCCGAAGGAATAAAGCGCATTGATCTTCGCAGAACCGCCTGTCTGCTCCGGACGCGACACAAAAATATCACGCGGAATTTGAAGCATTTTTAAGGTCTGTGCCTGTTTGTCAAACTGGCAGTATAAAATCATATCGGTGAGCATGGTGTCCTCGTTGCGCTCCACGGCGTCATTTTCCATATAGTCCATGCCCAAAACCAAAAAGTTAATCTGGTTTTCAGAAAGCTCAGGGGGAGTCATCGCTTCGGTGTGAGTCAGCTCACCGCCCTCGCCCGTGGTTTGAAACATCTGCGATAAATACAGATAGGCACCGCCCACCACCATCAACACAACGGCAAACATCGCGGCAATCACGCAAAGCACAATTTTCTTTGCACTGAAATTCTTCTTTTTCTTTTGTGCAGGCTGTTTCTGCTGATTGGACACACGAGCCAGTGCTTCCAGCTCACTTTGCCACGCTGCAACCGACTGATGCTGCGCTTGCTGCTGTGCGGTCTGCATAGAGCGGGCAGCCGTCATCTGCGGGCGCTGGGCTTGCTGCGCCCCCGCCTGCGGCCTTTGTGCTGCGGTTTGCCCTGTCACGGCCCCGGTTTGTCCGGTCAGCGTGTTTTGTGCATAGGCGTTTGCCTGCGTCGTTCTTCGGCGGATTTCATCCACCGGAATGTCAAACGCCGCCGTCTGAACAGAACGGGGCGGATTAACGCGCGGCATTCCTGCCGCGCCTGTCATGCCATTTGCAGACGGCACTTGCTGAGTTTGCGGTGTCTGCGGCACAGTCACGCCATGTTGGGTATTTTGGGCATGCTGGTGAGGCTGTGCAGCAGCCATCGCAGGTGCGGCCGGCTGCTGAAAAATACGTTCTTTCGGTATCGCAATGGAATCGGAAGTATTTTCACGGAACAAATCATACCGAATGACTTCCCCGGTTGAACCACGCAGGGCTGTTTGCTGCGCAAGTTCCTGTCTGCGCAGCTCAATCGTCTTTTCCTGCTCCTGTGAGGCCATGCGCTGCTTTTGTGCCTGCGCCGCCCGATGTGCACGCCGAAGTGCCGCAAGTTCCGGCACTTCATGGCGTTTTGCGCGTGAAATATCAATATTTCGGGGCGCTCTCGGACTCATTACAAATCCCCCCATATAGTTGCTTTTTCATATCCTTATAAGCCAGCAGGCTCTGCTCATCTACCCGGCGGCCGCACTGGAGCAGCCATTCAATCGACATCCCTAAGCCGCAAAAGTAACCTTCATCCAAATTTTCCATTACTTTCCGGCGCAAAAACGCCGCCTGCGGATAGGTGCGCTCTGCGCTGACCATGTCTGCCATGTAGATAATTTTATCGAGTTTTGTCATGCCGGGTTTACCCGTTGTATGGTTTGCAATCGCAGACAAAATCTCTGCATCGTCTACGCCGTAGTCCCGCTGAGCCAAAACAGCTGCCGCGCCGCCGTGCCAAATGGCCTGCTCGCGCAAAGCTGCATAATTGCTAATTATATCATTTCCTTTTAAAATCTGCAACTGAGTTTCCGGCGCCACCTCTTTGGCAATATCATGCAAAAGTGCCGCCAGCGCGGCTTTGTTCGGGTCTACGCCATTTTTGTCCGCAAGCTTCACGGCCATTTCTTCGACATTGAGCGTATGCTGAAAACGTTTTTTGCTGAGCGTTTTTTCGGCAAGTTCACGCGCCTCATTCAGTGATATCATGCACAACCTCTTTTCTTAATTGGCGGTATAAGCCGTGCGCTTTAATATAGGCTTGTACCTCACCGGGCAAATAGCGGGAAACATCCTGCCCGGCATAAAGCCTTTCACGCAGCTGCGCACTCGAAAGCTCAATCGGCGGTGCATCCACCAAAATCACTCCCGCGCCTTCGCCTCGCAGAATCCTCGCCATATTCATCAGCTCTTTGCTGTCGCCGTCCTTCCGGCTTTGCACAACCAAAACAGCCATTTTAAAAATTTCCCTGTACTCTTTCCATGCCCGAAAGCTCAAAAACACATCGCTGCCCAGCGCTAAATAGAGCTGCCCGCCCGGAAAACGCACGCAAAAATCCCGAAGCGTATCCACCGTATAGCTTTTTCCTTTGCGGCGGATTTCCGTATCATCCACAGTGATGTGTTCTCCCGCCTGCAAAAAGCATCGGCACATCGCAAGGCGGTGTTCGGGGGCCGTCGCACTGGCCGCTTTATGGGGCGGCAGGCCCGCAGGCTCAATCACCACGCGTTCGGGCTTCAGCGCCTGCATGACTGCTTTCAGCAAATTCATGTGGCCGTTGTGCGGCGGGTCAAACGTGCCCCCATACAAAAGTATCCGCTGTTTCATTTGCGCAGAAGATCGGCGTATTTGCTGTCTTTTTTCTTTTGCAGGTAAAGCACAAATTTCGAGCCGATCACCTGCACGCAGTCCGCACCGGTTTTTTCCGCCAAAATCTCGGCGGCCTCACGGGGGCTGTACGGGCTGTTTTCCAGCACACGCATTTTAATGAGCTCCCGCGCCGCTAAACATTCCGCGGCGCTTTTGACCAGCGCCTCGTCAATTTCGCCTTTTCCCACCTGAAAGACAACATCCAAGCTTTGTGCATGTTTACGCAGAATTGCGCGCTGTTTACTTGTTAACATTCGTTTTACTCCTTTGAATTGACTGCATGTTCCAGCACAGAGGCAAGTTCCTTTTCCATCTCAGCCAGTGCCGCTCCGCGGTGGCTGATGGCATCTTTCTGCTCGGCTGTCAGCTGTGCATAGGTCAGATTTTCCGTATTTTTCAAATCTTTTCCGACAAAATCGGGAATGAACAGCGGGTCGTAGCCAAACCCGTTGTCCCCTTTTCGCTCATGGGCAATCCTGCCGTGGCATTCTCCGTGCCAAACAGCCGTTGTGCCGTCTGTAAGCGCAACACAGATTGCACTCACAAAGCGCGCTGTCCGCCGGGCATCAGGAACATTCTGCATTTCCTGCAAAAGCTTTTCGTTATTGGCCTCGTCGTCGCCGTGATGTCCGCAAAAGCGCGCGGAATATACGCCGGGCGCGCCGTTCAGCGCATCGACGCAAAGGCCGGAGTCGTCCGCAATGGCTGGCTTTTTGCTCAAAGCGGCAATCGCCGTTGCTTTGATGGCCGCATTTTGTGCAAATGTCGTTCCGGTTTCCTCCGGCTCCAGCGCAATTCCCGCTTCCTTCTGAGAAAGCACGGTATGGCCCATTTTACCCAAAATACGCCGCATTTCTTCCAGCTTATGCGCGTTATTTGTCGCTGCAATCCATTCCATTCAGACACCCCGCTGTACCATGATACTATATAAATGTGAAAATTTCATTATAAAGTTTTCGCTCTGTGCGCATTGCTTTTCTTACACTTCCCGCAGGAAAAGCGCATCCACAAACGCATCGGAATCAAACGGCATTAAATCGTCCATTTTTTCGCCTACGCCGACAAAACGCACCGGCAGACCGAGTTTTTCCTTCACGGAAATCACCGCGCCGCCTTTCGCCGTTCCGTCGAGCTTTGTTAAAATGACACCCGTCGCTCCTGCCGCTTCGACGAACTGCTGCGCCTGCTGAATGGCGTTTTGCCCGGTGATAGCATCCAGCACAAGCAGTGTTTCACAGCTGGCTTGCGGGCTTGCTTTGCGCACCACACGGCTGATTTTGGCAAGCTCGTCCATCAAATTCTTTTTATTGTGCAGACGCCCCGCCGTGTCGCAAATGACAAGGTCGGTTCCTCTTGAGGCCGCCGCCTGTACGGCGTCAAAAATCACCGCCGCAGGGTCTGCGCCCTCTTTGTGTTTAATAATGGGAACATTGGCGCGCTGAGCCCAGATGTCCAGCTGCTCAGATGCGGCCGCACGGAAGGTATCACCTGCCGCCAGCAGCACGCTTTTTCCCTCGCCGGTGTAAAGATGTGCCAGCTTTGCAATGGAGGTGGTTTTGCCTACGCCGTTCACGCCGATGACAAGAATGACCGCCGGCTTACCGGAGAGATCCATCGGAGTATCAACCGCCATGCGCTCTTTGATGATGCTTTTCAGAGCGTCCAGCGCTTCCTCGCCGGTTTTCAAATGCTGTGAACGCACACGCTGCTGAAGTGCCTGTACCAATCCCATGGCCACGTCTGCACCGGTGTCTGCCAAAATCAGCTGTTCTTCCAAATCGTCGTACATTTCGTCGTTGATTTCGCCTGCGTTGACTAAATTGCCAATCGTGCCGAAAATGCTGTCACGCGTCTTTTTCAGGCTTTGTCCCAGCTTTTCAAAAAATCCCATACTGTTTCACCTCATTCTTATTATACCAGCGTTGCTTCGGCTTGCGCTACATCCAATTTTAAAACCTTGGATACGCCGTCCTCCTGCATCGTCACACCGTAAAGCACATCCGCCTGCTCCATCGTGCCGCGGCGGTGTGTAATCACGACAAACTGCGTCTGCGTACAGATGCGGCGCAGATACTGCGCGTAGCGCACCACGTTGACATCATCCAAAGCCGCTTCAATCTCGTCCATGACGCAGAACGGCGAGGGATTGACCGCCAAAATGGCAAAGTAAATGGCAATGGCCACCAGCGACTGCTCACCGCCCGATAAGCTTGCAAGGTCTTTAATTACTTTTCCCGGCGGTGTTACATCAATACTGATGCCGCTGGAAAGCACGTCGTTTTCATCATCCAAATAAAGCCGTGCAGACCCGCCGCCGAACAAAAGCTGAAAGATACGCTGGAAATGGCCATTGATTTCCGCAAAGCTTTTGGAAAACATATCGCGCATTTCTTCACACAACTGTGCGATGAGCTGCAAGAGTTCCGCTTTGCTTTTTTCCACATCGGAAACTTGAACACGCAAAAACTCATATCGCTCTTTGACCTGCTCGTACTCTTCAATGGCGCCGACGTTGACGTTGCCCAGCGCTTTTATTTCGGCGCGCACCTGCGCCACCATCATGCGCAGCTCGCCAAGGGACTCAAACGGCTGACAAAGCGCTTCGGCGGCTTCGAGGCTCAGTTCATATTCCTCCCACAGCTTTGCGGCAGTCTGCTGATACTCAGTATCTTTGGCCTGTTTTTGTTCCTCCAAGCGCGCAGCTTCTCGCGTGAGCGCTTCTTTTTCTGCGCTCAAATCTCTGGCTTTTCTTGTTTGCTGTGTAATCTGCCCTTCTTTTTCCATGCGCTCCGAAGCACATGCAGCAATCTCCTGCTCTTTTTGCTGAATTTTCTGCCGCCCTTCTTCGACGCTTTGCCGCACGCGCTCCATTTCCTGCGCTGTCTGCTCATTTTGTTCTTTTATGCGCGCAATTCCGGCTTGCAGCTCCTCGGTGCGCTGGCTTGTTTGGCTGGTTTGCTGATGCAGATGCTCGAGTGCCGCGTCAATGCTTTCAATGTCACGGTTTTTGGAGAGCACTTCTAATTTCAGCGCGGAAAGCTCTTCGGAAAGCGCCGTTCTCTGCTTGAGGAAATCCGTATCACTGCCGGCAATTTCCCGCAGTTCCTGCTCGAGTTCCGCCGTTTTTTCTTCCAAAGCCTTTTTTCGCTGCGCATCGTTTTGCATTTGGCGGTCATGCTGTTCGAGCTTATCGCGCAAAGCGGAACATTCGCTTTCAAGCTGCTGGCGGATTTGGTCCAGCTGCAATACGCCTGCCTGTACGCGGCGCATTTCGGCTTCTGCGCGGATTTCGTCCGTGTGCGCCGTGCTGTGGCGCTCTTTCGCGCTGTCAAACTGAGCCTTTAAATCGGCCGCTTCCTGCTCAGCCTGCGCTGTCTGCTCGGCCGCTTTCTCGCGGCGGGCTTTCATGCGTTCCAGCTTTGCTGTCAGCTCGTCCATTTCCTGCTTGCGGCTAAAAAGTCCTGCCGAGCGCTGCACACTGCCGCCCGTAAAAGAACCGCCCGCGTTCACCACTTGCCCGTCTACCGTCACCACACGGTTTTTGTAATCAAGCAGCTTTGCCACACGTGCCGCTTCATCAATGTCCTGCACCACAACAATGCGTCCCAGCAAGTTGGATACAACGACGGAAAACTCCGGCTGAAAGCGCACGAGATCGCACGCAAGCTTTGCGCCCTGCGGCAGTCTTGATGCATCGAAATGCGACGGACGCACGGTATCCAGCGGCAAAAAGGTAGCGCGGCCTGCGCGCTCTGCTTTCAAGAATGCCATTGCCGCTTTGGCGGCTTGCTGGTCTTCCACAACGATATTCTGCATCGCCGCGCCGAGCGCTGTTTCCACCGCCACTTCATAACCGCTCTGCACGGTTAAAATCGTAGAAACCGGGCCGAAGATTCCGCGCAGCCGCTTATTGTGCACCGCCTTCATGACGCTTTTGACGCTGTAATGAAAACCATCCAGATTTTTTTCAAAGTCCTGCAAAACCGAAAGGCGCTGTGCCGCACTTTCCTCTTCCCGCCTCAGACGAGTTTCTTCTGCGCGCATTTGTTCCTGCGCTTTCTGTTTTGCCTCTAGCTTCAGCTCTAACCCGCGTGCAATGTTTGCACTCGTTTCCTTACGCGCCTTCGCATCATTCCAAAGCGCCTGCGTGTCGGCAGATTCCTCCTGCATGCGCGCCTGCGCACGCACATTTTCTTCCAGCTCTGCGCCTGCCGCGGCAAGGCGCGTCTGCGCCGCGTCAAAGGCGCTTTGCTGTGCCGCCTGCTGAACTTTAACTGCCGTCATCTCTTGCGCAATGCCTGCCAGCTGCGCTTCCAGTGCACCGCGCTTTTCTCCGCTGGCCAAACTGCTTTCTAAAATCTGCTGTAATTCCTGCGTCAGCCGGTGTTCCTGCTCACGCAAAGCAGAAAGGGTCTGCTGCGCTTCTTCACGCTCTGCTAAGCGGCGCTGTTTTTCAGCATCCGTCTGCTCTTTCGAGCGCCCCATGCTTTCCAGTTCTGCGCGCATTTGCTCTGCGGCCGCGTCGTTGTGCTCCCGGTTATTTTGCAAAACCGCTAAACGCGCATCCGCACCCGAAATCTCCTGCGTAGTGGTTCGAATTTCTAAATTAAGCTGTTCCGCTTTGCGGTTCAGACTTTCAATCTCCGCGCGCACGCCTTCGGTCTGTGCGTCGCTTTGCTCTATTTCTTTGGAAACCCGTTCGTAGTCTGCACGGGCAATTTCCAGCTTTCGCTGTTGGTCGCGCAGTGCCTCACGCGCTTTGCGCACGGTATCCACCCAAAGAGTCACTTCCAATTGTTTGCGGCGCTCGGCCAGCTTTACAAAGCGCTGTGCCTTTTCGCTCTCTTTTTGCAAAGGCCCGACGCGCTGTTCCAGCTCGCCCAAAATATCTCGCAGGCGAACAAGGTTTTCCTCGGCGGCATCTAAACGTTTTTCCGCCTCGTTTTTGCGGTAGCGAAAGCGCGCAATACCCGAAGCCTCTTCAAAAATTTCACGCCGTTCGGCCGATTTGGCTCCCACGATTTCCGCAATGCGTCCCTGGCTGATAATCGAGTAGCCGTCGCGCCCGATTCCCGTATCCAAAAACATCTCGTAAATGTCTTTCAGGCGCACATTCTGTCCGTTGATGGTGTACTCACTTTCACCGGAGCGGTAGTATTTTCGGCCGATAATCACCTCGTCGGCGTCTACGTCAATACGACGGTCGGTATTATCAATGTACAGCCGCACAAAAGCAAAGCCCATTGCACCGCGCGTCTGCGTGCCGCCGAAAATGACATTTTCCATCTTTCCGCCGCCGCGCAGCTGACGGGCGCTCGTCTCTCCGAGCACCCAGCGAATGGCATCGGAAATATTCGATTTTCCTGAACCGTTCGGGCCGACAACCGCCGTAATCCCTTTTTCAATCGTAATTTTGATTTTATCGGGAAATGATTTGAACCCTTGTATCTCCAGTGCTTTTAAAAACATGCTGTATCCTTTCCTTGCACGGCGGTACCGTTCCGTTCCTTACTCGTTTCAGCCGCTTAATACCCCATCAGCGACAGTGCTTCCTTGGCCGCCATCTGCTCTGCCTGCTTTTTGGAATGGCCCTCGCCTGTGCCGATGCAGTTGGAATTTAAATGCACCTGCACGACAAAATGCTTGTCGTGGTCGGGGCCGCTTTCATCTGTCACCACATATGAAAGACGCTCTTCGGGGTTTTGCTGAATAATTTCCTGAAGCTTCGTTTTGTAGTCGTCTTCCGTATTTTTGCAAGTGAGCGCCTGTGTGACAAAAGGCAGAATGAAACGGCGCGCAGGCTCAATGCCGCCGTCTAAGTACAAAGCGGCAATCACGGCTTCAAATGCGTCGGACACCACGCTGGGGCGGTGCCGTCCGCCGCCGAGCTCTTCGCCGTGCCCAAGGCGCAGATAGTCGCCCAAGCGAATTTTCTGCGCAAAGCCAAACAGCGCGCTTTCGCACACTAAGCTTGCGCGCATTCTGGTCAGCTCACCTTCGGGCAGATCATTGTGCGTAAATAAGTAATCTGCAACAACGATTGACAGCACCGAATCGCCCAAAAACTCCAGCCGTTCATTATGCTTCGTACCGCGCCTTGCTTCATTGGCATACGAGGTGTGCGTCAAAGCCGTTTCCAGCAGTGCGGGATTTTGAAAGTGATATCCCAGCGCTTGTTCCAGTTGCTTCATATCGTGCATGTTATTCTCTCCCCTGTGCCGATGTCTGCGGCTGGTCTTGTTCCAGTGCCGCCAGCTTTTGCGCCATGTTTTCCACAACATTTCCCTCTACACAGCGCTTTGCCTGGCGAATGGCGTTTTTAAACGCTTTGGCGTTGGAAGAACCGTGTGCTTTAATCACAGGCTTCGTCACGCCCATCATCAAAGCACCGCCGTGCTCGTCGGCATCCAGCATCTTTTTAAAATCACGCAAACCGCCCTTGACCAGCAGATAACCGATCTTTGTGCCGACACTGCGCAAAAATACCTTTTTCAGCTCTCCGACAAGGCTTTTGGCAAGGCCTTCAGTAAGCTTTAAAATCACGTTTCCGGTAAAGCCGTCGCATACGACAACGTCGGCTTGACCCGTGGGAATATCGCGCGGCTCAATGTTGCCTACAAAGCGCATTTGCTTATTCTGCTTCATGCGCGCGTGCGCCTCTACATACACAGGCGTACCCTTGCTCTCCTCCGAACCGTTGTTCACCAGTGCGACGCTGGGGTTTTGGCGGTTCATTGCGCGCTCCATGTACACGCTGCCCATAATGCCGAACGCCTCCAGCATTTCCGGGCGGCACTCGACATTCGCACCGGCGTCGAGCAGCAGGTACGGCTTTTGTGTGCCGGGAATGACGGTACCGATGGCGGGACGCTTCACACCTTTCAAACGCTTGACAATCAGCGTTGCGCCGGCAAGCAGTGCCCCGGTGGAACCGGCGGATACAAAGGCGTCGCCTTCGCCCTTTGTCAGCAGATTCATGCCCACTACCATGGAGGAATCCTTTTTCTTGCGCACAGCGGCAGTCGGCTCATCGCACATCGAAATTTCTTCTTTTGCATCCACAACGCGGATATGCGCCATGTCAATGGCGTGTTCCTTCACAGCCTCGGCAATCTTTTCGCTGTTGCCGACGGCGATAATTTCCACACCGTATTCTTTTACGGCTTGGCTGGCGCCTTTTAAAATTTCAGCCGGTGCATTGTCACCGCCCATTGCGTCAATGATAATGGTCATGTCGTTTCCCTCCAAAAAAGTGGTTCATGTGCCAATTTGCGCGTTACTCTCCGCGGCGCTGATTCTCCAAGGCCGCTTTCATTGCGTCCACCGCACGCAGCGCCAACTGTTCATAACGCTGACGCTTGTCGCGAATGCGCGTTTCGGGCGGCGGCAAAAGGCCCATGTTCGCCCCCATGGGCTGAAAATCTTTGCTTTGTGTTGTAATGTAGGAAAGCAATGCGCCCATCATGGTTTCCAGCGGATACTGCGGAACTTCCCAGCCGTGGCAGCGCGCCTCGATGGCGTGTGCAGCCAGCAAACCGCAGGCCGCGCTTTCCATATAGCCTTCAAAACCGGTGATCTGTCCGGCGAAAAATACGCTCGGATGCTGTTTCAAAGCCAGGTCTTTTCCCAGCAGAACCGGGCTGTTTAAAAACGTATTGCGATGCATTACGCCATAGCGCACAAACTCGGCATTTTCTAAGCCCGGAATCATGGAAAACACGCGCTTTTGCTCACCGAATTTTAAATTGGTCTGAAAGCCGACCAAATTGTACATCGTTCCCTCTGCGTTTTCGGCGCGAAGCTGTACATTTGCCCACGGCCGGTGACCCGTGCGCGGGTTTGTCAATCCGACGGGGCGAAGCGGCCCGTAGCGCATCGTGTCGGCACCGCGCTGCGCCATCACTTCAATGGGCATGCAGCCCTCGTACACGCCGCCTTTGTCAAACGCATGCAGTTCGGCGCGCTCGGCCGTGCGCAATGCTTCATAAAAGGCTTCATAACCCGCTTTGTCAAACGGACAGTTCAAATAGTCCGCCGTGCCGCGCCCGTAACGCGAAGCGGCAAATACCTTTTCCATATCAATGGAATCCGCCGTGACAATCGGCGCGGCCGCGTCGTAAAACGACAGCTCCTGCACACCCGTAAGACGTTTGATGTCTGCCGCGAGTGCTCCTTCCGTCAACGGGCCTGTTGCGACGAGCGTCAAGATGTCCTCGCCTTCATCAATCTGCATGACTTCCTGTTCCACAACGGTGATATTCGCATGCGTGCGCACCTTTTGCGTCACGCGCTCGGCAAACAAATCGCGGTCTACCGCCAGCGCACCGCCGGCGGCTACGCGGCATTCTTCTGCGATGGGCAGAAGCGACGATCCCAGCAGCTTCATTTCGGCTTTGAGCAAGCCGGAAGCCGAGTCTAAACGGTCGGCCTTGAGCGAATTGGAGCAAACCAGCTCGGCAAAATTGCTGTTTTTATGCGCGGGCGAAAATTTCAGCGGTTTTTGCTCGTAAAGCGTTACGGCAAACCCACGGTCTGCCAGATAGAGCGCGGCTTCACAGCCTGCCAGCCCGGCGCCTAAAATGCGAATATTCATATCTGCTTCCTCTCTGTACTATTTGCCGCCCTGCATCCGCCGGACGGCGTTCGCATAAGCGGAGGTCATTCCTTCTTTTCTGCCGTCTGCGACGCGGGACGCTGATAGCCGCAGCCCTCTTTCTCGCACAGCAGCACACCATTTTTCCCGCCTTTTTTGAACAGCGTCGAGCCGCACTGCGGGCAATTCTCGGCGGTCGGCTCATTCCATGTCATAAAGTCGCACTCGGGATATTTTTCACAGCCGTAATAGACACGGCCTTTTTTCGAGCGCCGCAGCAAAATTCTGCCGTGACATTTCGGGCATTCGCCCGGCATCGACTGCACCAAACGCTTTGTGTTCTTGCATTCGGGAAAACCGGGGCACGCCAAAAACTTGCCGTAGCGGCCGCTTTTAATCACCATCTTGCGCCCGCACTGCTCACAGATCTCGTCGGTTTCCTCGTCGGGCACTTTAATTTTCTGGTCCTTCATGTTTTCCTCGGCCGCTTTCAGTGCCTTGTCAAACCCTTGGTAGAAATCATCAATCGCTTGGTGCCAATCCTCTTGGCCGTTTTCCACCTTGTCGAGGTTTTTCTCCATTTGCGCCGAGAATTTCACGTCGACAATGTCGGGGAACTGCTGCATCATCAAATCGTTAATCACGCGGCCGAGCGTCGTGGGAATCAGTTTTTTCTGCTCGCGCTCCACATAGTCGCGGTCAATGATAGTGGTAATAATCGGCGCATAAGTGGACGGGCGGCCAATGCCGTTTTCCTCCAGCGCCTTAATGAGTGCGGCTTCGGTGTAGCGTGCAGGCGGCTGGGTGAATTTCTGCTCGGGCTTCAATTCCCGCAGTTTGAGCACATCGCCCTCGGAAAGCGGCGGCAGGGCCGTTTCCTTCTTTTCCTTTTCGTCCGTTGCTTCTTCGTAAAGCACGGCAAAACCTTCAAACGTCACGACATAACCGCTTGCACGGAACAGATAATCCGCCGCGCTGATGTCTGCGGACACCGTGTCCTGCAAGCAATCTGCCATCTGGCTGGCAATAAAGCGGCTCCAAATCAAGCGATACAGCTTCGCCGGGTCACCCGTGAGGCTTCTGTCCACTTCGTCGGGGGTCAAAGCCGGGTTTGTCGGGCGCACCGCTTCGTGCGCATCTTGGGCAGCGGTCGCACTGCGCGACTTATAGGTGCGCTTTGTCTTGCACACATAATCACTGCCCCAGTTTCCCTCAATAAACTCTTTTGCGGCGGCAACGGCTTCATCCGCAATGCGCAGGCTGTCCGTTCTCATGTAGGTAATCAAACCCATGGTTCCCTGCCCGGCAATCTCCACGCCTTCATACAGCGTCTGCGCCGCGCGCATGGTGCGCGTTGCCGTAAAGCCCAGGCGGCGGCTGGCTTCCTGTTGTAAGGTGGAAGTGATAAACGGCGGCGCGGGCGTCTTTTTGCGCTTTCCCTTTGTGAGAGAGCGCACCTCGTATACAGCGCCTTGCAAATCCTTTTCAATGGCGCGCGCCTGCTCCTCACTTTTCACTTCCAGCTTTTTGCCGTCTTTTCCGGCGGAAAGGCGGGCAGTAAATTTCTTTTGACTCGAAGGCGGAGAAAGCACCGCATCCACGTTCCAGTATTCCTGCGGTACAAACGCCTCAATTTCCTTTTCGCGGTCGACAATCAGGCGCAGGGCCACGCTCTGCACACGGCCCGCGGAGAGTCCGCGGCGCACTTTGCGCCACAAAAACGGCGATAACTTATAGCCCACAAGGCGGTCAAGTACACGGCGCGCCTGCTGAGCATGGAACAAGTCCATGTCAATGGCACGCGGCGCGGCCATGCCTTGCGTGACGCCTTTTTTCGTAATCTCACCGAACGTGACGCGGTTTTGTGCCGAAACATCCAGCCCCAGCAAATTGGCTAAATGCCAGCTGATGGCTTCGCCCTCGCGGTCCGGGTCGGTTGCGAGATACACAGCTTCGCTGTCCTTTGCCAGCGATTTCAGCTCCTTGATGATTTTTTCTTTGCCCTTGATGTTGATATACTGCGGGGCGTAGCCGTGCTCGATATCAATGCCGAGCTGGCTTGCGGGCAAATCGCGGATGTGTCCCATCGAGGCCGTCACCTCGTATCCGCTGCCCAAATATTTTCGAATGGTTTTCGCCTTTGCAGGCGACTCCACAATCACTAATTTCGACATAAAAACCTGTTCTCTCCTCCGACCCACTCAAGCGTCAATCATTCCGGCATGATGGGGATGGTGCGGCAGTGCGCAGCGGCAGTGCCGGTCTATTCTTCTTTCTAATCGTCGCGCTGTCAGCCGCGCGTTTATTTTAACACATATTGACGTCCCGGAAGCGCGCGGATCAGCCCGCACAGTTCCAGCTCTGTCAGCCCGGCCATCACTTTGGCTGTGGGCATTCCTGTCTTTTCACAAAGCACCGCAAGCGGCTGTGCCTGCCCGCCCATGGCGCGGTAAACGGCATCGGCGCTTTCCGATAAGTTCAGGCTCTCTTCGTGCCCGGCCGCCTGCTCGCTTTTCTCCTGTGGCGATGTTTGTACATTTTGCTTTTCGTCGTTCGGCTGCAAATCGTAAAAATCCAAAATATCTTCACCGCAAACTGCCACCTGCGCACCTTCCGCCAACAGATGATTCGTTCCTTCGCTGAGCGGTGAAAAAATGCTGCCCGGAACGGCAAACACGTCGCGCCCGTATTCCAGCGCGGCGCTGACGGTATTCATCGTGCCCGATGCGCGTTTCGCCTCCGCCACGCAGATCCCCTGCGAAAGCCCGGCAATCAGGCGATTGCGCTGCAAAAAGAAATCCTTGCGCGGCGGCATGTGGGGCGGATACTCCCCAATCACCAATCCGTGTTCTTCCAGCAAAGTTTTCAGCTTTTTGTGCGCACCGGGATAACAGTGCTCGTGACCGAACGCAATGCATGCAACGGTCGGCGCTTTTTCCCGAAGCGCAATTTTGTGTGCCTCGCTGTCGAGCCCGCTGGCTAAACCCGAGATCAAGGCAACTCCCGCTTTCGCCAAAGGTTCGGCAATGCGTGCCGTCGCCTCGACACCGTAGGCAGACGGCTTGCGCGCTCCGACAATTGCAAATGTGAAGCACCTTTGCAAAATCGTGATATCGCCCCGATAGTAAAGCACCGGGGGCGGCGCCGGAATTTCACGCAAAAGCGCGGGATAATCGTCCTCATCGTAGCAGACGACAGACACGCCGTTTTGCCGGCATTCGTCCAAGCGCGCCACAAAATCCTCCGGCTCGGCAGCATGCAGGCCGCGCAGTTGGGAAGGGTTCAGAATACACGAAAGGTCGGTGGTGAAGAGCTCTTCAAACAATATCTGCGGATGCTCGTACATGCGCAGGATATCGCCCGCCTGCACCGCCGCCGGGCCGAGCGCATCCGCCAGCCAAAGCCAGAGTGCGCGCTTTTCTTCCGGCGTTTGAAACCGCTTGTTCATTGCGCCGCCTCCTCTAAGCTGCGAAAATGCCAAAGCAGAATGCTGCCCGCTACGGCGGCGTTGAGAGATTCAACATTCGGCATCATCGGAATGCGAACCGTAACATCCGCCAGCGCCACCGCCTCATCTGTCAAGCCGTTGCCCTCGTTGCCGATGAGCACCGCAAGGCCGGCATCCGTCAGTGCCGGAGCTTGTTCCAGTGAAACGGCACGTTCCAGCGCAGCGGCATACAGCGCAATGTTCGCCGCTCTGAGCGCCTTTGCCAGTTCGTTTACATCGTCATAACAGGCGTACCGCAGCTTTGCCACAGCGCCCATTCCCGCGCGCAGCACCTTGGGCGAAAACCAATCCGCACAATGGCTGCAAAGCAGCACGCCTTCAAAGCCAAACGCCGACGCGCTGCGCAGCAAAGCACCAAGGTTTGCCGGGTCCTGCACATGCTCCAGCGCCAAATAGCGTCCGCCGGAGCGCAAGGTTTCCAGCGGGGCGGGGCGCTCAAACAGCGCGAATACACCCTGCGTGGTTTTCGTGTCCGACAGCTTTTCAGCTACTGCGTCGGAAATTTCAAACGTCTGCGCCGCAAGGTTTGTCAGCTCGGGATGCTCGGACAGCATTTTTTCGGTGGCATATAACTCCCGCGCGGGCAGATACTGCGCAATGTCGCGGCAAAGCCGCAGCCCCTCCGCCAAAAAGCCTCCTGTTTCGGCGCGCTCCTTTGCGCTGTCGCGCAAACGGCACAGCGCTTTTACTTTTTCTGCCGTTCTGCTTTGTAATCTTTGCACCCCTGGTCCCCCTTTATACTACTATGCGCCGCATGAGCGAAAAAAAACAGCTTCTGCACAGCGGGGCGCCGCGCCGCCAAAAGCGGTGTGCGGCATCAATTTCCCCATGCAAACATACGCCCGGGCAAACCTGCACGGGCGTATGTTTCTTGCTTTTATTGCTGTACAAAAAAGCTGTCTGCATCGTCCGTTAAAACGAAACAATGCTTATTTTGCAATTGCTTTCTTGGCAGTTTCCACCAAAGCGCTGAAGCTGGCAGCATCGTTGATTGCCATCTCAGACAGCATTTTGCGGTTCAGCTCGATGCCGCTCTTCTTCAAACCGTTCATGAAAGCGGAATAGCTGATGCCCTGTGCGCGGCAGCCTGCGTTGATGCGGGTGATCCACAGCTTGCGGAAATCGCGTTTTTTGTGCTTACGGCCGATGAAAGCGTAGTTACCGCTCTTCATGACCTGCTGTTTAGCCATTTTAAAATGTTTGGACTTGCTGCCGTAGTAACCTTTCGCCAGCTTCAAAGTCTTTTTTCTTCTTTTACGCGTCATCATTGCGCCTTTGATACGAGCCATATTATAATCTCTCCTTAACTGTTATCTGTCATAAAATTTCCCGCCGATCCGGCGGCTTCATGGACGGAGCGCACCCTCTCGGCGCGGGCTCCGCCGCCTTTCGCCAAAAAATTAGGCGTAGGGCAGCATGCGCTTCACAGCAGCTGCATTCGTCTTGTCTGCATAGGAAGACTTGCGATAGCCGCGTTTCAGCTTTGTGGATTTCTTGGTCAGAATATGGCTGCGGAAAGCGTGGCCGCGTTTCACTTTGCCGTTCTTCGTCAGTTTAAAGCGTTTTTTCGCGCCGGAATGAGTTTTGATTTTGTACTTAGCCATTTTTATTTCCTCCTCAATTTTGCTTCGCCGGGGCAGGGGCTAAAAACATTTGCATGCTGCGCCCCTCAAGTTTGGGCTGCTTTTCTACGGTCGCACTGCCCTCTAAGGCTGCTGCAAAGCGCTTGTGAACTTCAAGGCCCAGGTTGCTGTGCGCCATTTCGCGGCCACGGAACCGAATGGAAACCTTAACCTTATCACCCTTTGCCAGAAACTTTGCAGCCTGGTTCACCTTGGTATTGAAGTCGTTGGTGTCGATATTCAAAGACAGGCGAATTTCCTTGATGTCAACGGTTTTCTGGTTCTTTTTTGCTTCCTTGTCGCGCTTTTGCATCTCGAAGCGGTATTTGCCGTAATCGAGAATTTTGCATACAGGCGGCTGTGCCTGCGGAGCGATCTTGACAAGGTCAAGATTCTTCTCTTCTGCGCGGCGCAGAGCGTCCCGAACCGACAGAATGCCCAGCTGGCTTCCGTCCGCATCAATCACGCGCACCTCTTTGTCACGAATATCTTCGTTGATTTCCAGTTCTTTTTTGCCGCTAATCGTAAAGCACCTCCAAAATAATCTATCGAAACAAAAAATACGGCTGCCGTGAAGGCAGCCGCAATGACACACGAAATATTCCCCTTATCCGGGAAAGCTTGCATGATAAACCCGCCGCCTTTGTGGCGATCAAGGTGAGCCGGCTGCCAGCCGGAGCTACTTTGTTTGCTCTGTTATTCTAACGCACTTTTCATCATTTGTCAAGCACTTTTTACGCAATCGGCACATCAATTTCTTTTGACAAGTGCAGCGAATAAATCGTGCATTTTTTCACCGGCAGGGAAAGCTTTTTTTCCAAAGCCGCCCGGTACAGCAAAAGCTGGCGGCGGTATTTTTCCCGCAAGATTTCACCGTCGCGCACATGGTCGGTTTTATAGTCCACAATTTCCACGCCGTCGTCAAACACCAACACCGCATCGGCAATGCCCTGCACTGCCACGGGCCGCATGGCAAAGCGCTCGTCTAAATCAGCCTGTACATATTTCGCGGGTACAGCGGTGAAAAAAGCGTATTCACGCAGCAGCTTTTTTGCACTGCACATCCGCTTGCAAACCGCCGAATGAAGAAACGCTTCCAGCGCGCCGCGATCGGCATGGCGCACGGTGTGCTCTGTCAGCCAGCCGCCTTCGCGCAAGCGCTCAAGCTCGGCGTTTAAATCCTCGCGCGCATGCTCAAAGCTTGCAAATTGCAAAACTGCATGCATCGCAGTGCCGCGCTCGGCCGCCGTCATTTTTTCTTTTTGCAAAAATGCCGGGCGCTGGAGCTGCTCGGCATAGCCGCCGTGTGTCAGTTCGGAAACGCTCAGTTTCACCGGCAGGCTTGCCAGTGCTTCGTCGGGATATTTTGCCGCAAAGCTGCGCATGAGCGTTTCATACAGCTCTTTGTCGGGTTCGGCACGGCTTTGGAGTTCCTGCACGGGCAATGCTTCCTGCCCGTCTTGACTCTCGCTGAAACTTGCCGTGATGCTGCCCTCGGCGGCAATCAGCGGCAAGCCGGCTGCGCCCGCGCACTTTCGCAGGCTGTGTGCATCCGGGTGCAGTAAAGCGGCCATACAAAGCCAATCGGCAAAGCAGGACGCATTTTGTGTCAAATACGGCACCGCCCCGCCTTGGCCCTCGAGCCGCAGCGCAAGCTTTGACAAATAGCTTTCGGGGCTTTTCACCGCCGCCGAAACAAACAGTTTATCACGGGCGCGCGTTAAGGCAACGTATAAAATGCGCATTTCCTCGCTGATGGTTTCCTGCTTTTGCAAAAGGCACACCGCGCGCTGGGGCACGGTAGAAAACAGCCCGCCCTCTTCGCGCAGATTAAGCCCCACCCCGAGTTCAGCGTGAAACACCACGGGATCATACGCGTCGCGCATGTAAAATTTTCGCTCGCACTGCGCCAAAAACACTACGGGAAATTCCAAGCCCTTTGAGCGGTGAATGGTCATAATGGAAACACTGCCCTGCGCCAGAACGGGCGGCGCACTTGCAACGGGCGCACCGCTTTCAAGCACATGATCCACCATTCGCAGAAATGCCGCCAGCCCGTTTTCCCCGGCTGTTCGGGCGAACGCAGTAAAAGCGCGCAGGTTTTCACGCCGCGCTGTGCCGTTTTCCATCGCACCCACCGCCGCAAAATAATGCGTGCGGGCCAAAATTTCCTCGCACAAAATATCAACTGGCTCGGTTGCCGCCAAACGCCGCAGGGTGTGCAAAAGCGCTGCAAAGCGCTGCATTTTCTCGTCCTCGCTTTGCAGCAGTGCGCCGTAAAGCGAGGTATCCGGGCACGAAAGGCGCAGCGCCGCCAAATCGTCGGGCAAAAAGCCAAACATGGGCGACAGCATCGCACCTGCCAGCGCCACATCTTTGGCAGGGTTATCAATCACACGCAGCAGGCAAAGCAGCGGCGCAGCCTCTGTGCTGGAAATGGGGTCTTCGCCCGCATCGGCACAGGCCGGAACACCGCACAGCGCCATCGCCGTTTCATAAGCGGTAAAGTGACTGCGCGTACGCAGCAAAATGCAAAAATCGCCAAAATTGCACGGGCGTGTCGTCCCGCCCTTTTCGCGCACCAAAAAGCCCTCTCGCACCATGTGAACGATGCGGCGTGCAATCATCTGCGCGTCGCCCGACTCGTCGCCGTCCCCGTCCTCGGCTAACAGCACTTCCATTGGGCCGCCGTCATAGCCGTCACGAATCCCGGCGTGCAGAGCTTCATCCCCTTCATACGCAACGCCGCCCACTGCGCGGCTCATAATGGTGCGGAACACATCATTGATTGCCCCAATCACATTTTCTGCGCTGCGGAAATTGTTTGCCAATGTGATGGTCATGGGGTGTGCGCCGTTTGGCTGATACGGGGCAAAGGTATCCTTTTTCTGCAAAAAGCTGCGCGGGTCTGCCATGCGGAAACGGTAAATGCTCTGTTTCACGTCGCCCACAAAAAAGAGGTTCGATTCATCTTCATTTGCAAGACAGCGGTAAAGCTGGGCTTGAATGGTGTTGGTGTCTTGGTATTCGTCCACCATCACGGCATCATACCGCGTCGCCACCTGACGGGCAATTGCCGTTTTTCCGCCGTTTTCATCGCACAGCAAGCGCAGGGCCAAATGCTCAAAATCGCTGTATTCGAGCGCTTTTTCCTCCATTTTTGCTTGATAAAACAGGGCTTCAAAGCGCTTTACCGCGCGTGCTAAAGCGCGCAGCAGCGGAGCAATGCGCGCACGGTCGGCACAAAATTCTTCTTCCGTGCAGAAAAAGACACCCTCCTGCAAGCCGCTCAAAATCCCCTTCACCTCTTTGCGCAGAGTTTGCACGGCTTCCTTTATGCCTTCGTCCGCTCCTTTTGCAGCGCGCAGAGAAGCAGCCTTATAGCTTTGCGCTTGCACGGAAGCACTGTCCCAGCGCCCTTGGTCAATGAGCGCCTTGAGCGCAATGACAAAGGCCATATCATCCTCCAGCGCGGGCAGATAGCTCTTTGTCAGCACTTCATCTTCGCGGCAAAGTGCGGCGGCATTTTTCAAAATCGCCATTGCACTGTCTACTGCATTTGCGGCATGGCTCAAAAGAGTCTTTCCCCAAAGCGTGCTGCCCAAAGGCTCGTCCGACTCATACTGACGGCAAAACTTCTCCATGGCGGCGTGGGGGCTGGGCAGCGTGCGCAGAAAGTCGTAAAACGCCAGCACGCTGGAAGCGGCAAAGTCATCTGTGCGCGCTTTGCCGTACAGCGACGCAAACGCCGCAAAATCTGCATCCTCATACATTTCTTCCATGGTCTGCGCCAGCGCGGACTGACGCAGCGAATGGCTGAGCGCATCTTCCGCCAATGTAAAATCCGGCGGCAAATCCAGCTGCGCAAAATAGCGTTTTAACAGCTGCATGCAAAAAGCGTCAATGGTGCCAATATCCGCACGCCCCAAAAGCAGCTTTTGACGGCGCAGCCACGCGTCACCGGGCCGCTTTGCCATTTCCTCGGTCAATCGCACGGCAATGCGGGCGCGAAGCTCCTGCGCCGCTGCGCGTGTAAACGTGACAATCAGCAGACGGTCTGCCGAAACGGGCGCGCTTTCATCGCAAATCAGCTGCACCGCACGTTCGACCAGCACCGCCGTTTTTCCGCTGCCCGCCGCCGCGCTTACGAGCAGCGTGCCGCCGCGGTCTTCGATGGCCGCGCGCTGGGCTGGGGTCCATCCCATTGCCATTATTCACTCCCCCTTTCCGTTTCGTTCTTTTCTTCTTCGGTCGGTTCAAACACATTCTTCGGCGCGCCGGCTTCCCGCTCGTTTCTGCCGTCCTCATGGCGGCACACACAGCGGTAGTCGCAATACTCACACGGCAGCTTGCCGCCGCTTTTCATCGGCATTGCGTCAATTTCGCCCCGGTACAGCGCCCCGGCCATTTCTATCACCAGCGCATTGATATGCTGTTCAATTTTCCCGAGCTTTTCCAGCGTGGCAAGCTTTTGCCCTGCGCGGGCGCGCCCGTCTTTGCCAAAGCTGCACGGCACAAACAGGCCGCTTGCTTCTTTGTCCATGCCGCGAAGCACCACTTCATCGTTCAGCACTAGGCCGTCCACTTCATACACGGGCGCTTTCGCCGCTTCGGCGCGCGTCGTTTGGCGCGGGGCAGGGTCGCCCGAAAGATATAAAACACCCGCCGCCACCGGATTGTGCAGGCCGAGCGGCTCACCATGGCACAGCGTAAATAAATAAAACAGCATTTGTGTGTTCAGCCCGCAATAAACGTCCTCCAGGCTGAATTTTTTTGTGCCCGTTTTGTAGTCTACCACGCGCACATAGTCGCGCCCTTCGCGGTGCATGACATCCACACGGTCAATTTGCCCCACCACAGAAATTTCCACGCCGTCGGGCGTTTTCAGCGTCAGCGGTTGGATGCCGTCCGGGCCGCCGATGCTTTGTTCCATGGCGACGGGGTGAAAGGCGCTTTGCCGCTGTTCTTCCTGCAAATAAGACAGCAAGCGCAGCACCGCGCGCTCCAGCCGTTGAATCAAGTAGGCAAAGCGGCGGGATGCATCGGGCATATTTTCCTCTACATAGCGAAGCACAAGAGCTTTTGTCGCTTCCTTTAACTCCTGTTCGGACAGCCCGGCAAAGCCTTCGCCGTACTGCTTGAAAACCTGCTCTAAGACATAGTGAATCAGCGTGCCGCTTGCCAGCGGGGAAAGCTCGGCACGGCGGCGCGGGCGAATTTTAAGCACATATTGCAGAAAATAAGCAAAGCGGCAACGGTAATACTGCTCTACACGAGTCGGGGAAAGGCGCAGACTTCGCCCCAGCATCCGACGCATCAGCGCAGCATCTTTCACGGCAAACGCGCTTTCCTGCGCCGCCGTGTCCATCGCTTTTAAAGCTTCCTGCATGGTTTCGCTGTCTGCCAGCGCTTTGCGCAGAGCCGCTGTCCGGGGTGTGTCCTCGCGGTAGCACATACCGTATAAATCCAGTGCCGCCGCGGGGGTCATCGCCTTTTGCGCCGTGGTGAGCGCGTCTGTATCCGGCATCAGTGCGCGCACCAGCGGCTCCAGCGCCGACGTCATGGGAACGCCGCCGCTTTCCGGGGAAAGACAGCTTAAATAGAGCCGCTCCGAGGGAGCCGTCAACGCGCGGTAAAAAAACATTTTTTCCAGCAAAGTGCGGTTTTCATAAGCGCCGGGCATCTGCACACCGCTTTGCACCAGCAGTTCGCGGTCGGCGTGGGTTAAAAGGCCGCTTGCCCCCACGGTTTTGGGAAATGCCCCTTCGTTCAGCCCCAGCACAAAACACACCTTGGGGCTGTTTAAGCGCATTCTGTCCGCCGTTGTGAACATGACGGCGTCCTGCGTTTCGGGCACTTGTCCAATATCCGTACTGCGCAGCAAAAGCGCGAACAAATCTTCGTATTCAGCGGGGGTAATGTCATCGTCGCCCAAAAGGTCCTCCATTTGGTCAAGCAAGCCAATGACTAAATTCCACGCCCGCACGGCACTGTGCGCTCTCAGCACATCGCCCTCCTGCTCCAGTTCCTGCGCGAGCGCCCCGACAATTTCCGGCGCACCGAACGCTTCCAACAGCAAGTACAGCCCGCGCGAAATGCCGCTGGCACCCGCGCGCTTTGATGTTTGCAAAAAGGTTTCAAGCGGGCGCAGAATCGTTTGCCGCATTTCTTCCAGCCGTTCCAGTGCCGCGCGGCTGTCGTCGTCCCACTGTGCCCCAAAGCCGTCGGGATGATTCACAAAAGGCTCTTTCCAATCGGAAGCTTTCAGCTGCCAGACATAGGCATATTCCTCTAAATCTGCCGTCTGCTCCGGCGTAAAGCCGCACAAATCGCTTTTCAGCAAACGCAAAATACGCTCGCTGGAAAGCCCGCCCGATAAAATAGAAAGGGCGCTGAGCAAAAAGGAGGCTGCCGCCGTGTGCTCCATCGTGATGGGAGCGTCCGTAAAATAGGGAATTTCGGCCAGCGCAAACTCATAGGCGGCCGCCGCTTCATACAGCGGCATCTCACGGCAAATGACCGCGATATCTCGGTAGGAATAGCCTTCTTCCCGCACCAAAACGGCAATCCGCGCTGCCGTTTGCTTGCACTCGTCATATACGCCCTGCGCCGGGGTGAAAAAGACGTTTCCTTTTTGCCCTTCATAGCTTTCCTCTTCTTCGCCATCCAGCGCCAAAAGCTGTGCGGCAGCATGCAGCTCGGGCGCGGCTTCGTGGCGAAAATCACGCGTTAAATAAACGGGTGCGGCAACGCTGATTCCCTCGCCGGAAGCAAGGCGGCGCAGACGCTGTGCCGTTTGGCGCACCGCACTAAATAGGCCCATGCCCTCCTGCGTTTCGGTTAAGCTGTCACAGCACAGGCTCACTACACAGCGTTCGGCGTGCATCAGCCGACGCATCAGCTCATACTGCGGAGCGGTAAAGCCGTCGAAATTGTCTACAAACACCGCCACATTGGCGCACCAATCTTCCTCCAGCTTTTGTGCTGCCGTTGTCAGACGGTCGGCAGGGTCCATGGCGCTTTTGGCAATCACCTGCTCATAAGCGGCATACAAAAGCCCCAAGTCGCGCATTTTTTCGCGCTCTTCCTCCGGTGCTTGCGTAATCGCCAAAAGCGCCTCCGGCGTTGCCCCGGCAATTTTCAGCTCTTTGAGTGCGTCTGCCGCCAAGCGGCAAAAGCCCGTGCTTCGGCGGTGGCGGCGATAGGTTTTCACTTCGTCGCCAAGGCTTTCCAGCGCACGGCGCACAGCAACCACGCGCGCCGCATCCGTCAAAGTGCGCACGCTCACGCCGCCAAACTCGCGCAAAAGCTGCTCTGCCAGCGAGGTAAAGCTGTACACCTCACAGTAAGCGCCCGCCGCATCGCCCAAAGCCTGATACACCATCCATTCCGCCGAGGAGGAAAACTGTTCAGGCACCAGCAAAATACTGCGCTCTGAGCGCAGTGCACGCTCTTTCACCTGCTCTAATATCAGCGCGGTTTTTCCCGTTCCCGACAGGCCGATGATCCATTCCAGCATTTTGTCACTCCCTTAGCGTCAAGCGCATTTCATACCAGCAGACGCCGCCGTGCTGAGAGCCGGACACCCCTTCGCAGACAAAGCCGAATTGCTCATAAAAGCCAATCAGCGCCTCTTTGCACGTCAGCACTACGCCGCTTCGTTTCTCCTGCTTTGCGCGGTCAATCAAGTGGCGCATCAGCATGGAGGCATACCCCTTGTGCTGATACCCCGGCACAACGTCCAGGCCAAACACCATTTGCCAAGCGCCGTTTTCGTTGTGCAAGGCTGCGTTTTCATACATTTCATCTTCTAAATGGGGCGTATCCGTCACCATGCCGTTGATAAACCCTACGGGTGTTTCGCCGTCCCACAGCATCCAAAAATGGTCGGAAAACGCCGCGATTCGTTCGGCAATCGCCTTTGGGGAAGCCGCTTCTGCCGCCGGAAAACACACACTTTCCACCTGTGCGGCATACGCAGCATCCTGCGGCTGCGCCTTTCTGATTTCCATGTTTCATTCCTCCCGCTTTCTACGTTTTGACTGTGATAAAACAGCAAAAAGGGGAATTGCTTCCCCTTTTTTTGCTTCTTTGCGCACTTTGACGCAGATTGATTGTTTATTTTGCACGGCTGACCTTCGGGCCTTTGGGCGTATCCTCCACCACAAAGCCTTTTTCCGTCAGTTCGGCGCGGATTTCGTCGGCGCGCGCCCAGTTTTTCTCTTTTTTGGCCTGTGCGCGCTCTTCCACGAGCGCCATGATCTCGGCGGGAATTTCGTCTTTTTTGCGCTGATACACAATGCCCAGTACACCCGTCAGCTCGTCAAAAGTTTTTGCGGCTTCCTGCAAAGCCTCGGGAGAAGCGTCGGCGGAAAGCGTATTGATTTCACGCACAAAGTCAAACACCGCCGCAAGCGCCGCCGGGGTGTTGAGGTCGTCATCCATCGCCTGGCAGAATTTCTGCCGCGCCGCGGCCGCCTTTTCTTTCAGTGTTTCGTCACTGCCCTGCGCGTTTTCCAGCACAAAGTCAAGATTATCACGGCAGGTATAAAGACGCTCCAAGCTTTTTTGGCAGTCCTCCAGCAGCTCCTGCGTATAGTTCAGCGGGCTGCGATACTGCGCGGAAAGCATAAAGTATCGAATGGGCTCATAACCGTACACCTGCGCCAGCTCGCGCACGGTGAAAAAGTTGCCCGCACTTTTCGACATTTTGTGATTGTCAATGTTCAAAAATCCGTTGTGCATCCAGTAACGGGCAAAGGTGCAGCCGTTGGCGCACTCCGACTGTGCAATCTCATTTTCGTGATGCGGGAAAATCAAATCCTCGCCGCCCGCGTGAATGTCAATCGTTTCGCCGAGGTGCGTGCGCGCCATCGCGCTGCATTCAATGTGCCAGCCCGGACGGCCTTTTCCATAGGGGCTGTCCCAGTAGGGCTCGCCCTCTTTGGCGGCTTTCCACACGGCAAAGTCGGCTTCATCCTCTTTCAAATCCTGTGCCATTTGATGGCGCAATTCGCGGTTGCCGGACTCAAGCTCCTCCAAATTCAAATGGCTCAGCTTGCCGTAATTTTTGTCGGCTTTCACACGGAAATAAACGTCGCCGTTTTTCGCCACATAGCCATAGCCCTTGTCCAAAATATCTTTGACGATGGACAAAATCTGCTCAATGTGCTCCGTTGCACGCGGGCGCACGGTGGGCGCAAGCACGTTGAGCCCTTCGCAGTCGGTAATGTACTCCGCTTCATATTTGCGGGCGATGTCCTGCATGGACACGCCTTCCTCAGCGGCGCGCTTGATCAGCTTGTCATCAATATCGGTGATATTGGAAACGAATTTCACTTCGTTTCCGGTGTACGTCAAATAACGGCGCAGCGTGTCAAAAACAATCACAGGACGCGCATTGCCGATGTGAATCAAGTTGTACACCGTCGGGCCGCAGACATAAATGCGGTACTCGCCTTCATGCAGCGGTGTCAGCTCTTCTTTTTGACGTGTCATGGTGTTGAAAATTTTCATAAAAAGCCCCTTCCTTGGCGTGACTTCTTTGTCTATGACATATCGGCGGGAAAAACCGCCTTACTCTTTCATTCAACCTCCAGCATCCGCTGTGCGCCCAAAAGCACACCCGCGCGCGCTGCGTGGAAGTTGATGCCGCCCTGCATGTAAACCATATACGGCTCACGCATCGGGCCGTCGGCGGAAAGCTCAATGCTGCTGCCCAGCGTAAATGCGCCCGCCGCCATAATGACGGGGTCATCATAGCCGGGCATATCGCCCGGTTCAGGCGCGGCAAAGCTGTCCACCGGGCTTCCAGCCTGCACGCCGGTACACAGCGCCACCATCTTTTTCGGGTTCTGTGTGGCCACGCTAGTGATAATATCGTTGCGGTCGGCCAAATAATTCGGCGTGGCCGCATAGCCCATCTGCTCCATCAAGCAAGAGGCATAGACGCTTGTTTTCAGCGCTTCGCACACCACGCCCGGCGCATAGTAAAGCCCCAAAAACAGCTCGCGCAGAACATTCAGCGTACAGCCGATTTCCCCGCCGACGCCCGGCGCGGTCAAACGATGGGCACAAAGCTCCACCAAATCGGCACGGCCGCAAATGTAACCGCCCGTGGGCGCAATGCCGCCGCCCGGGTTTTTAATCAGGCTGCCTGCCATCAGGTCAGCCCCCACCTGCACCGGCTCTTTCATCTGTGTAAACTCGCCGTAGCAGTTGTCTACCATCACGATAATTTCCGGGTTTGCGCGGCGCGCCGCCTGTGCGATGGCGGCAATTTCATCCAGCCCCAGTGCATCGCGGGAGGAATACCCGCGGCTGCGCTGAATATAACACATCTTTGCCCCGGCACAGCGGCGTTCAATTTCTTCTAAATCCGGCTTGCCGTCTTTCAGCGGTGCTTCATCGTACACAACGCCCCACTCTTTCAAGCTGCCGTAACCACTTTTTTCTCCAATGCCAATCACGCCTAAAAGCGTATCATAAGGCCGCCCCACCGCAGAAACCATGCGGTCGCCGGGGCGAAGCACGCCGAACAGCGCCACACAAAGCGTGTGCGTGCCGGACATAAAGCTTTGACGCATGAGTGCCGCCTCGGCCCCCATCACGCGGGCAAATACTTCCTCCAGCTTGTCGCGGCCGGGGTCGGTGTTGCCGTAGCCCGTCGAACCGACAAGGTGCTGGGCACCTACGCCGCAGTCGGTGAAAGCGCGCAGCATTTTCAGCTGATTGTATTCCTTAATGCGTTCTAACCGCGCAAATGGCTCTGCGCACAGCTCCATGGCGCGCTTGTCCCATTCCTGCAATTCGGGCGAAAGAGAAAAAAATTGCTCGATCACGTTTGTTGTCACTCCGTTTTCCGGGCGCAGCGCTTATGTGCGCCCCATTTCAAATTCCCACAGCTCTTCATGCTGTTCAAAGCCGAGCCGTTCATAAAACGCCGCCAGCGGCGGCTTGCAAATCAAATAAATTTCACGCGGCGAAAGCGCCGTGCAAAGCGCCATTACAAGGGCCGACGCATAACCGCGGCAGCGCTGGGCTTCTCGTGTTGCCACGCCGCTGAGATATGCGCCGCTTTCCGTTATGGCATACGCGCCCGCCGTCGCATAGGCAGTGCCGTCACGCTCACAGGTGTAAATCAGCGCCGCGCCGCGGTTCACCCGGCGGCATACGTCGGCATAATACGCCTGCGGGTCTGCGTTTAACAGACCGCTTTGGCTCAGCCGCCAAAGGCTGGGTTCTGTGCAGATTTCTTTGGGCAATAAAGGCTTCTCGCCCGTACCCTTCCAGCGCATGGAAAGACGCTTTTGCGCCCCTTGCATGGGTTTTGCGCCTAACAGCGTCAGTGCCCCGCTCATGCGCAGAAACATGTGAATTTCTGCTAAATCCGAAACCTCTCCGCACAGCAGCGCACCCGCGCCGTGCACCATCAGCACCGCCGCATCGTCCACAGCGTAAAACGCGCAGTCGGGCGCATGGCCGCCGTAGCACTCCCACGCGGCCGTCAAGCGCACGGGCAAACACCCCGCCGCTTTGCTCCACTGTTCCAGCAGCGGCTCATATTCTGTAATGCGCCGAATCAAAGGCGCTTTACCAAGTCTTTATAGTGACGGCCGCGCGCTTCAAAGTTCGGGTAGCTGTCAAAGCTGGCACATGCGGGCGACAGCGACACAATGTCGCCGGGCTTTGCCGTTTCATAAGCAAGGCGCACCGCCTGTTCCATATCGTCAGCACGCAGAATTTGCAGCCCGGAGGAGGCAAAATCCGGATGCTCGCGCACGGCATCCTCAATTTTCTGTGCCGTTGCACCTGTCAAAATCAACACTTTGACATGTTTCAACAATTCCGGCGCAAGCGGTGCAAAACTAATGCCCTTATCCGAGCCGCCCGCAATGATAATCATTTTTTGGTCAAAGGCACGCAGGCCCGCAATGACGCGCGTCGGGCTGGTGGCGATGGAATCGTTAAACCACTGCACCCCGTTCAGTGTGCGCACCGGCTCAATACGGTGTTCTACGCCTTGGAAGGTGCTTGCCACAGCGTGGATGTCGGCAACGTTCACCTCATCCCACACAGCAGCGGCAGCAGCCAGCACATTTTCCAAATTGTGCTCACCGCGCAAAGCCACCTCGCTTTTGTGCAAAATGGGTGTGACTGCGCCATCCTTCGCCATGCACAGCATGCCGTCCGCGCGCAAAAACGCCCCGTTTTCCACCTCAGAAAAGCGGGTAAACCAGCAATAGCTGCCTTTCACATCCTGCGCCATCGCGCGGGTAACTTCGTTTTCATAACCCAAAACGGCTTTGTCCTGCGCCGTTTGGTAGAGGAGAATATTGCGTTTTGCGTCGATATATTCCTGCATATCCTTGTGGTGGTCGAGGTGATTCGGCGTGACATTCGTCACCACGGCAATCTGCGGGGACGTTCTCATGCTGATGAGCTGGAAGCTCGAAAGCTCCACCACGGCAATGTCATCCTCGGCAATGGTGTCCACCACCGGCAGCAGCGCACGGCCAAGGTTTCCGCCCAAGTGTACGGTTCGCCCTGCATGTTTCAGCATTTCGGCAATGAGCGTCGTGGTGGTCGTTTTGCCGTCGGAGCCCGTCACAGCCACTTTGCGGCACGGGCACAGCTCAAAAAACAGCTCCATTTCGCTCGTCACTTGTGCGCCCTGTGCCTTCGCTTCTTGAAGTGCCGGGGTGAAGTATTCAAACCCCGGCGTGCGCATAATCATGTCCTGCCCCCGCAGACCGTCTAAATAGTTTTCGCCCAAAGAGAGCGTTACGTCCAACTCTTTCAGCGTTTCGCCGTAAGGCCCGAATGCCGCTAAGTCCGGCTTTTTGTCGCACAGTGTAACAACTGCACCCTTTTTACAGAAAATCTCAATACATTCACGATGGCTTACGCCCGCGCCGATAAACGCAACGCGCTTGCCTTTTAAGCCTTCATAAAACGATGTCGTTTTTTCACTCATACAAAAAATCCCTCTTTTATCGCATTGCAAAGCTTTTAATAGTATAGCATACTCCGTTTTGTTTTAAAAGGTGAAAACGCCTTTGAAACGGAAAAAAACGCAAAAAACCTCATTTCTACGCTTGCCACGGCAAAGGCGGCATGTTACAATAAAACCTGCAAAAGAACGCAATCCGCACATAATTTGTGTATCACAATTTTTGGGAGGGCAACAACTTGGAAAACAAGGCATTTGAACAATTCGGCAGCCATCTGTTTGACGACCGCACCATGCGCGAGCGTCTGCCGCTGGACGTTTACGACAGCATGCGCCGCATTCGCGATGAAGGCGAGGAATGGAACCCGAAGGTAGCTGACGTTGTGGCACAGGCCATGATGAAATGGGCCGTGGAACTTGGCGCAACACACTACACCCACTGGTTCAGCCCCATGACGGGCATCGGTTCGGGCAAGCACGACAGCTTTATCGACGGTGTTGACAACGGCGAGCCGATTACGCGCTTTTCCGGCAAAATGCTGACAAAGGGCGAAAGTGACGCTTCCAGCTTCCCCTCCGGCGGCCTGCGCGCCACGTTTGAAGCGCGCGGCTATACGGCGTGGGACCCCACCTCCCCCGCCTTCGTGCTGGGCACTACACTTTACATTCCCACAGCTTTCTGCGCTTACACGGGTGAAGCACTTGACCAGAAAACCCCCGTTCTGCGCAGCATGCAGGCGCTGAACAAACACGCCCTGCGCGTTTTGCACGCTTTGGGCGAAACAGACGTTGTCAGCGTACAGCCCACTGTCGGTGCAGAACAGGAATACTTCCTTGTCGCAAAAGAGCTGTTTGACCGCCGCCTTGATTTGAAGGTTGCGGGCCACACTCTCTTAGGCGCAAAGCCCCCGAAGGGCCAAGAACTGGAGGATCACTATTACGGTTCTATCTCTGAGTTGGTGCGCGAGTTCATGCGCGAGCTGGACGAGGAACTTTGGCGTTTGGGCGTTCCCGCGAAGACGGAACACAATGAGGTAGCGCCCTCTCAGTTTGAGCTGGCAAACGTATTTGCCACCGCCAACATTGCCTGCGACCACAACCAGATTACCATGGAATTGATGCGCAAGGTTGCTTTGCGCCACGGCTTTGCCTGCCTTTTGCATGAAAAGCCCTTTGCCGGGGTAAACGGCTCGGGCAAGCACAACAACTGGAGCATTGTGACTAACACTGGCAAAAACGTGCTGAATCCCACGGATAAGCCCGAGGAAAACCTGGTATTCCTCACCTTCCTGTGCGCCGTGCTGAAAGCCGTTGACCAATACAGCGATTTGCTGCGCCTGTCGGCCAGCTGCCCCGGAAACGAAGACCGCCTCGGCGGCAACGAGGCGCCGCCCGCCATCATCAGCGTCTTTTTGGGCAACGCCCTCACGGATATGCTCAGCGATTTGGCGCATGGACAAACCTTGTGCCGCGGCACCAAAGAGGAGCTTTTGTCCGACGTAAAAAGTCTGCCGCAGCTGCGCCGCGATGATTCCGACCGCAACCGCACTTCTCCGTTTGCCTTCACCGGAAATAAATTTGAATTCCGCATGGTTGGCTCCAGCCAGAGCATCGGCCTTGCCAACACCATCACGAATGCCATTGTGGCAGATGTCCTGCGCGAATTTGCCGACCGTTTGGAAAAGGCCGAAGATATGCGCACTGCGGTTATGGAGATTGTAACCGATACTTGGAAAAACCATGGCCGCATCATCTTCAACGGCAATAACTACTCTGACGAATGGCGCGCGGAAGCCGAGCGCCGCGGTCTGCCGAACATCCGCGGCATGGTGGATGCCGCCGACAGCTACATCGCTCCGCGCAACGTGGCGATGTTTGAACGCATGGGCGTGTTCAGCGCATCCGAGTGCCATTCCCGCTATGAAATCACACTGGAAACCTACGCCAAAAATATTCATATCGACGCTTCCACGATGTTGGAAATGGTCAGCCGCAGCATTCTGCCCGCAAGCTATGAATACTTGAGCCGCGTGGGAAAATCGGAATATTACGCTGAGAAAAACGGTTTTGCCTGCGCCAGCGCGAAAGCCGCTGTGCAGAAGCTGTGCGTCAGCATTGACGTTGCCGCCGGCGCTACGGAAGCATTGCGCCGTGAGCTGGAGCGCATCGACCGTACAGAAATGGACGATAAACAGCGCGCTGAAGCATGCCGTCATATGGCCGAAAACGAGATGCGTGCGGTTCGTGAAGCCGCCGACAGCTTGGAGATGCAGATTCCCCAAACCTATTGGCCGATTCCCGATTACAGCACCTTGCTGTTTGACCTGTAAGGATTTTACCGTCTGCTTTTTCATAGATACAAACAGCCCCAAAATAGACAAAAGGAGCGGTGCACTCTCTGCACCGCTCCTTTTTTACAAAATCAACTTTTATGTTATGGGAAAGGAGCAAAACGATGACTTCGCTGAAAGTTGCCCTTGTACAAAAAAGTGCCGCCCCGAATCAAAAAAACGAAAATCACCGACGAATGCTGCAATTTATCAAGGAAGCCGCCGCCATGGGTGCAGACTTGGTGCTGTTTCCGGAAATGTGGTCTAACGGCTATGCTCCGCCGTTTCCAAAAGCGTTTGACGAGCCTTTGCACCCCGATTTTGAGCAAGAGCGCAAGGCATGGTTTGCCGATGCTGTGGACATCGACAGTCCTTATGTGAAGGAGCTGCAAAGCGCCGCCGCTCAATTTCAAATTGGTGTTTGTGCCACATTTCTCAGCCAACATCAAGGCAAATTTCAAAACACTGCGATTCTCATTGACCGAAACGGCCGCATCCTGCTCAATTACGCAAAAGTACACACTTGCGATTTTTCTCTCGAAAAACTGCTGAGCCACGGCACAGAGTTTTTTGTCTGTGATTTTGAAGGCGTAAAAATTGGGGTTATGATTTGTTATGACCGTGAATTCCCGGAAAGCGCAAGGGTGCTGATGCTGAAAGGGGCGGAAATCATTCTTGTTCCCAATGCCTGCAATATGAACACGGCCAGGCTGAATCAGCTCAACGCCCGTGCTTTTGAAAACATGGTAGGCATTGCGATGGCGAACTATCCCGGCAAAGGATGGGGCGGCTCATGCGCCTTTTCCCCTGTTGTGTTTGATGAAAACGGAAACAACATTGACAATGTCCTTCTTCAAGCCGATGATATTTCTGAACAGATTTATCTGACCGAATTTAACATCGAAGAAATGCGCGCCTATCGAAAACGGGAAACTTGGGGCAACGCTTACCGAAAGCCGGAAGCCTATACCGACCTTGTTTCCTTTACTGTGCAAGAACCATTTATCCGAACGTAAAAAGCGGGCAGCCGCTGCCGGAACTAACTCCACGCAGCGGCTGCTCGTTTTTTATTGTTCTGACAAAGCCATTTACAAAATTCTCAGCGCTTGCCCTTATCGTAAATGTCGCCGAGTGCGCGCGGTGCCTGATTGTTTTTCGAGAAGAAAATCAACAAAAGCAGTGTAAGGACATACGGCAAAATCATAATAAGGTCGGAATAAGTGCTGGGCATTCCCAGAACCTGCACAATTTTGTAACCGCCCGAACGAGCAAATCCAAACAGAACACATGCCCAGAATGTGGGCAAAATCTTCCAGTTACCGAAAATCAACGCGGCAATCGCCAAATAGCCGTAGCCGGTATAGATGCTGGCGGAGTAGCTTGAATAAATGGAATATGCAAAGCAAATACCGCCTAAGCCGGAAAGCGCGCCCGAAATTGCAATGGCAATGTAGCGAATCTTCGCCACGTCGGCGCCTGCCGCATCCACGGCATGCGGGTTGTCACCGCACGCGCGCAGGCGCATGCCGAACGTTGTTTTGTACAACAGATACCAAGCGGCAATCGCCACCACAATAATGATGAACTCATACGGGTAAACATCGGTGAAAAATGCGCCCAAGACAGGGATGCTGCTCAAAACAGGGATTGTCACGCGGTTGCTCACGGAGAGCACGAAACGGTCGGAAGACGCACCGAACACCTGAGCGTTAATCTGACTCGTCAAGAAATCTGTCAAAGCCATCGCAATGATGTTCACCACAACACCGCTAATCACCTGATTGGCTTTAAAATGAATGCACAGCACGGCATGCAGCATTGCATACAGTGCGCCGCCCAGCATCGAAATTGCAATTGCAAAATACATCGGTGCCTGAGAGGAAGCCGCAAACCAAGAGGAAGTAAACGCCACAAACAGCGCGCCGAAAAAGCCGCCCGCTCCTAAAAAGCCTTCGAGCGCAAGGTTTGTCACGCCGCTTCGCTCGCTGTAAATACCGCCTACCGCAATGATGAACAGAGGCAGGGTAAACGACATACCGTCAATAATAATGCTATTCACGACTGCCCCTCCTTTTTCTCATTGCCTTCTTTTTTCTCTTCTTTCTTCTGTTCTTCCAGCTCCATACGGCTAATGCGCAGACGATGACGCACATAAGCACCGCACGCCGCGAACAGCAGCATCAAGCCCGTAATGACCGAGCCGATCTGCTGATCGACACCGATTGACGAGCTCATATAAGTGCTGCCTTTTGTGATTACGGTGATCAGGAAAGAGGCAAACACAATGCCAATCGGATTGGAGTTGCCAAGCAGACTGATGGCAATGGAATCAAAACCGACCGTAGATAAGACACGCGGCTGAATCGAACCGAGGTAACCCAGATAGTATGTTACGCCTGCCAGGCCCGCCAAAGCTCCTGAAAGCATCATCGCAAAAAGGATGTTGCGGCGCACGTTGATGCCTGCATACTTTGAGGCTTTGGGGTTTAAGCCAACGGCCTTGAGCTCATAACCAAATTTGGTATGATGGATCAGATAATGCATGACGGCTACCGCAATAACCGCAAGAACAAAGCCCAGCGGAATCACCGTTTTATATCCTGCAATCATGACATTTTGAAGCGTCAGGCGTGAGGCGTCTGAAATTGCCTGTGACTGTCTTGTAAGCGGATTGATGAAAAACGTGAAAATAAAAAAGCTGAGAACATACTGAAAAATATAGTTCAGCATAATGGAGGAAACCACTTCATTGATGTTGAACCGATACTTCAAATATCCGATTAAAGCGCCAACCAGCGCGCCTACCACGATACCGATAATAATTACCAGCGGTTTTGCGACAATGGCCGGGAGCGGCGAATAACCAACCGTTACCATAGCGGTAAAGCCCGCCATCAGCATTTGGCCGGAAACACCGATGTTAAATAAACCCGCCTTAAATGCCACTGCAACCGACAGCGCCGCAAACAGCATCGGCGTCCAGTTGTCGAGGTAGCCCATGAAATCGGTAAACATTCCTTTACCGCCCGCATAATTCGCTTTTGCCGAAATGCCGCACCCTTGCAAAAACGCATTGAATGCCTGTAAAGGATTTTTCCCGAGAATCAGAAAAATCACCGCACCTGCCAAAAGTCCGAACAATACTTCTAAGAGCGGCACAGTAATATTTTGGCGCTTTTCATCGCCCATCACCGCCAATAACGCGGCTTTCAAGTGATTGCTCTTCTTTTTCATGTCGTAACACCCATCATATAATTGCCCACCTGATTGACCGTCAGGCTTTCTGCCGGGGCGGTTTTCAAAAGCTCACCGCTGTAAATCACGCCGATGGTATCCGCCAGCTTCATTACTTCTTCCAGTTCCAGCGAAATCAGCAAAATTGCTTTTCCTTTGCTGCGCTGCTCCAAAATTTGACGATGAATATTTTCAATCGCGCCAATATCAAGGCCGCGCGTCGGCTGAACAAACAAAATCACCTTCGCATTTTGATCAATCTCACGTGCGATAATTGCTTTTTGCTGATTGCCGCCGCTCATTGAGCGAACGATGGTATCGCAGCCCTGTCCGCACCGAATATCATACTTTTCAATCAACTCACTGCTTTTTTTGTCAAACCGGTCACGCTTTAACCAGCCGTGCACGCAATAAGGAGGCTTGTAATAATTCTTCAAAAGCAGATTTTCCGAAAGCGTAAAATCCATTACCATACCGGTTGCATGACGGTCGGCAGGGATATATGCCACACCGGATTCATTGCGCTTGCGAATGGGCATTTGCGTAATATCCTGCCCGGCCAAATAAATTTTGCCGCCTGCCGCTTTCACCATTCCGGCAATGGCATCCGCCAGTTCTTCCTGTCCGTTTCCGGATACGCCTGCCACGGCAAAAATTTCGCCTTCGTGAATGGAAAAGGAAACATCTTTCACAACCGGGAAGCCCGCCGAATTCTTCACTGTCAGGTTTTCAATGCGCAAAACTTCCTCGCCCGGAGAAACCGGCTCTTTTTCCATTTCCTCAGATACTTCGCGCCCCACCATCATGTAAGCCATATCATGGGTGCTGGTGGTGGCTACATCGCATTCGCTGACAAGCTTTCCGCGGCACAAAACTGCACAGCGATCAGCCACCTGCTTGATTTCCTCCAGCTTGTGCGTAATCAAAATAATGGTTTTTCCGGCATCGCGCAGATTGCGGATCACTTGCAAAAGCGACTCAATCTCCTGCGGCGTGAGCATCGCGGTTGGCTCGTCAAAAATCATAATTTCGGCTTCCCGGTACAGCATTTTTAAAATTTCAACGCGCTGCTGAATGGAAACGCTCAAATCTTCAATTTTCGCCGTCGGTTCCACCTCTAACCCGTAACGCTTAGAGAGCTCGGCAATCTTTTGATTGGTGCCCTTGATATCTACCGTGGGGAAAATGCCCGCAATGCGCTTTTGAGGCTCCATGCCAAGAACAATATTTTCCGTAACGGTAAAATTTTCTACCAGCTTGAAGTGCTGGTGCACCATACCAATGTTCAGCTTTGTTGCATGGCTGGGCGAAGTAATGCGAACCTTTTCGCCCCGAATGAAAATTTCTCCTTCGTCCGGCTCATACATGCCAAACAAAATGCTCATTAACGTCGATTTCCCCGCACCGTTTTCTCCTAAGAGCGCAAAAATCTCGCCCTTTTGAATGGTCAAACTCACATCGTCATTGGCAACAATGCCGGGAAAGCGCTTTGTAATGTGCCGAAGCTCGATGATGGGCTTCATGGTGTTGCCTCCTTTAGCAAATGAAATTGTAAAAAGCCGAAAACAGCGCAGCGCCGGGGCGTTTCTGAAAACAAAGAAATGGACAGATTCTTCATAAGACGTGTGGAGCCGCAAGGCAAAAAGCCCGGAAATTCCCTATGGGGTTCAAGCATTTTTAACACATCAGACACCACTTCTTACAAAAAAAGCGGAAAATTTCAACTTTTCAGAAAGCCCCTGACATCAGCCATATAAAAAAGGGGAACGCTTTCGTTCCCCTTTCCTTATCGCCCTTTCAGCAGTGTGCAGCCAAAGCCCGCACGCTGACTTTCAGCATTATTTCAAGCCGGGGAAATCTTCCGGCGTGTAGCCGTTGGTAGCAGACGCCGGAACAATCGTTCCGTCTTTTACGAGCTGCAAGCACTCATTCATTTTCGTCAGAGCATCTTCGCTGAGCTGCTGACGGCCTTCCTCGCTCACAAAGCCGGTGGAATCGCTGTCTGCTTTCAGCAGCTGCGTGCCGCCTGCAAAAGTACCGTCGACAATCTTGTTGAGCTCACGCTCAACCGTCACATCCATGCATTTCAAGCTGGAGGTCAGCACTACGTTGGAATCGCCGTTTGCGCCGTCGTCATACTGGTCTGCGTCGCAGCCGATGAAATAAACGTCTTTTGCCTCTTTGACTGCGGTCAATGCACCGTTGCCGGAGTCGCCCGCTGCCGCGAACAGCACGTCGCATCCCTCGCCGATCAAAGTCTGACCAATGATCTTGCCCGTTGCAGGATCATCAAACTTGCCGACATAGTTGCCGCCAACGTTGTTTCCGGTGCTGTCGGTGCCTGCATAAGCGGCGATTTCCACTACTTCGGCCGTTGTGCCGTAATGCTCATTCGCATACTTCACACCGGACTCAAAGCCGTACTGATAGTTGACGTTAGACTCAAAAGCAACGCCGTGCACAGAAGCCACTTTACCCGTCTTGGTTGTCAAAGCAGCAGCCAGGCCCGCGAAGAAGCCGCCTTCCTCTTCGGCAAAAATCAGGCTGGTCACGTTGTCCAGCTCAGCAACATTGCCGCTCTCATCCGTTGCCACAGTGTCAATCAAAATGAACTGCTTGTCCGGATTTTCCTGCGCCAAAGTACCGATGCCTGCAAACTGGAAGCCCGGAGTCACGATGACATCGTAGTCAGCGATGACGTCTGCCACAGCCTGTACGGCTGCTGTTGTATCACCGGTCGGCTCAACGATATCGGTCACCGTGTCGATGCTGCCGCGCGAATCAATGAAGTTCAGCACGCCTTCATAGCTGTTTTGCACGAAGGACCCGTCGTCCACACCGCTCGGGCTGGACACGAACACAATCTTCATGCCCTCTGCCGAAGCCGCAGAACCTGCTGTCGAAGCCGCAGCAGAACCCGCAGCAGAAGAACCTGCGCCCGCAGCGCTGGAAGATACGGAAGAGCCGGCGCATCCGGCCAAACCGAGCACCATCGAGCAGGCCACTAAAAAGCTAGCAATCTTTTTCATTGTTTTCAACCTTTTCCTTTTCCTTTTTTTCCTGATATCATTCCCTCACACGAAGGGAAAATACTTTACAGGGTCGATTATAGTTTAACACGCTCTTTCTTTTTGTGCAATATTTTTCTTCTTATTTTTTAAGAATTGCACAAAATTTCGCCCTTATTTTTGATTTTCTGCGGTTTCATTTGTCAAGGCCGCAATCTGCACCGCCCGCGCGGGATACTCCCGGCTCAGCAAAGCTCTGTCGCCATGTTCGTAGCCCGACTGCTCGTAGCCGGGCGACATCGTCGTACCCAAAAGCGCCCATGCACCGCCCGCTTTCAGCCGCGAGCCCTGCCACGTTCCCGCTTTGACTAAGTGCTGAACCTGCTGTCCGCGTGCCAAATCCGGGCCCAGCTCGGTTACGCACGAAGAGCCGTCCGGCATGAGCTCGCACAGTTCCACCGCGTCCCCGAGATAAAAATGATACATTTCATCCGCGTCCAAACGATGCAGGTGCGAAAACGTGTCCGGCGTGAGCATATAATAAATCGCCGTTGCCATCGGGCGCGGCGTTTCTCCGCTTTGATAAGTTTGCCGGTAAAGGCCGCCCTCTCCTTCAAGCGGCTCGAGCCCCAGCGCCTCCATTACTTCCTGTGCCGTCATGCTTTTCCCTGCCTTTCCACCCATGTCCAGCGTGAATCATTCTTCGCGCTGTCGTAAACAGCGCGGCATACCGCAGCGGTCTGCGCACCCTGTGCAAAGGTGGGGTATGTACTCTTTGCAGACGCTTTTCCCTGAATCACCTCGTACATCTCGCGCACAAGCGCTTGGAACGTGTCGGAAAAGCCGTTTCCGAACGCAAACACCTCGGTGTGAACACCCTGACCTTTGCGGGCGGTGTGCAAAAGATTGTTGTCTTCTTCATTCCACCACAAATTTCCGTTTTCACAGGTAATTTCGATGGTTAAACGGTTGCCGCGCCCCGGTGATACTTCGGAAAGCAATACATTCCCGAGCACGCCGTTTTCATAGCGGATTGTTACTGCGGCGGCATCTTCGGTGTGAACGGCAACCGGCGTTCCTTCCACTCCTTGATGAACGGGGTACATCATGCCGTCCTTGAGCACGCGCTGCGGATGAAAGCACCCGAAGGTTGCGCTCACCGCCTCGGCGCGCAGGCCCGTCAGGTACGAGGCCAAATCCAGCCAATGGCTGCCGATTTCCGACACAGCGCGCATCGTTCCGGCCAGCGTTTCGTTATAACGCCAGTCCATCGGAGCAGGAAGTGCGTGAAACTCCTGCATATAATTGCCGTGAATCATCAAAACACGGCCCAGCTCGCCGCTGTCCAAAATTTCCTTTGCCCTCGCGCACGCCATGTGATAGCGCACGTTGAACGTCAGCGCACACACCAGGCCCGAAGCATCTGCCAAATCCGCCAGCTCCGCCGCTTCTTTTTCGTCCAGCGAAAGCGGCTTTTCACACAGCACATGCTTTTTGTGCGAAAGCATATCACGCACAATCTGCCCATGCGTATTCGGGGGTGTGCAGATATGAACCACATCAATTTCGTCTGCAAACGCAAGCTCTTGTGACGTACCAAATACGGGAATGTTCCATTGCTCGGCAAAGCGCCGTACAGCCTGCTCGTCCACTGACACAGCAACGGCAATCTCCACCCCGCAGGCGCGCAGCGCCGCAGCGTGAACCTGTCCGCTGAACCCACAACCAATAATTGCAGCTTTCATTTTTCACCTCAACATGAATCATCACTTTTCGGCACCGCTTTTTCACCGACCGTCCGAAACTGTACAGCGCATTGCAAAACACGTCAAAACAGCTTGGGAGGTTTTTGTCGGAAGTGCCGCTGTCTTGTTTTTATCATAACACAGTCGGTGCAATCTATCAATCATCCCTGCCGGGGGGCTCGGCCAAACCATTCCAAAGCCAATCTCTTTGCCTTTTTGCTTGCGGGCTTGTCCGTCTGTGTGTTATAATTCGTTATCAGAAGGTACGGGCCTTGTGTCTTGCCCCTGCCGCAAATGTGAAACAAAAAGGAGTGTCACAAAATGGAATTGCAACAGGTTACCCATATCGACAACGTGCGTCTTTCCGACGACGGAACCCGCGTTGTTTACATCGACCAAACGCAGCTTCCCAACCGGACGATTTACAAAGAAACCAACAAAGCCGAGGAACTTTTCCGCGCCATCTATGAGCTTCAGGTGCGCGGCGCGCCGTGCATCGGCATCTTTGCCGCTTACGCGCTGTATGTATTGGCGCTGCAAATTCCGCACGAGGAATTTGAGCCGTTTTACAAAGAGCTGGTGCGCCAAAGGGATTATCTCAACTCTTCGCGCCCCACAGCCGTGAACCTGAGCAAGATGCTCGACCGGATGGATGCCTGCGCCAAGAGCCACTCCGGCGACTCTCACGCCGCTTTGCTGGAAGCCATGCGCGCCGAAGCCTGCGCCATTCATCAAGAGGACATTGATATGTGTTATGCCATTTCCTCTTACGGGCTTTCGCTTGTCAAAGACGGCGATACGGTTTTGACCCACTGCAACGCCGGCCCGCTTGCCACGTCACGCTACGGAACCGGCCAAGGCCCGTTTTATCTCGCCAAAGAGCGCGGCATAAATTTGAAGGCCTACTGCGACGAAACACGCCCCCTTTTGCAGGGCGCACGCCTGACGGCTTACGAGCTTCAGCGCGCCGGCGTGGATGTCACGCTTATTTGCGACAACATGGCCGGTATGGTGATGAAGCAGGGCAAAATTCAGGCCTGCTTCGTGGGCTGTGACCGCGTTGCACTCAACGGCGATGCGGCAAACAAAATCGGCACCAGCAGCGTTGCCGTGCTGGCAAAGCACTACAACGTGCCGTTCTACGTGCTCGGCCCCTCTTCCACGATTGATTTCCACTGCGCAACCGGCGAAGATATTGAAATTGAGCTGCGCGAGCCGGATGAAATTCGCAAAAAATTCTTTGCGGAACCCGTTGCTCCGGAAGGCGTCAAGTGCTACAACCCAGCTTTTGATGTCACAGACCACAGCTTGATTACCGCAATTGTGACCGAGCGCGGCATTTGTTATCCGCCTTTCAGCGAAAGCTTCCGCAAGCTGTTCCCGGAACAGTTCGAGTAAGGATATCAGAAAAGTATAATGCTTCATCTATCCCACTCGATTGAAAGTGTTATAATTTATTTTATTGAGTATTCCTCTTTTGATAGACACATGCGATCCTTCTTAATAATAAGAAGGAGTGAACGGAATGAGTGATGTAACCGCTTGGGTAGGACATCGCATACAATCGCTGCGGCTGGAACGGGGATGGACGCAAGAACAGCTTGCAGAGTATGCCGACCTTCATGTTTCTTATGTATCTACCCTGGAAAAAGGAAAAAAGAATCCCAGCATTGAAGTAATCAATCGCTTGACAAGTGCGTTTCAGCTGTCACTTTCGGATTTTTTCAGTCCCGCGCCTCAAACGCGCTGCGAAATTCGGCATCGTGTGCAGCAGGAAGAAGTAGAAGCGCTTTTAAAAGATTTTTCCAATAAACTTTTAAGTATTTGCAACCATCCGTAAAAGGCGGCGGGGATACACGCGTTCGGAAAATTTGATAAAGAGAGCGTCTTGCCCCGAAAAAAAGAATATGGTTCAAATGCGCGTCGCAAAAAAACTGCGGCGCGCATTGTTTTTACAGTGCCTCTAATATTTTTCTTGCCATGTCAGAAAGCATCTGCTTGCATTCAGCGGAAAGCTCCGGCTGTGCGGCAATGTGTAAAACCGTTTCGAGCAGCTGATTTAACACGCAACGGGGCAGCAGCACAAACTCATATTGACAATCCTGTTGCATTTCCTTCCCCTTTCCTTATGTGTCGAAATTTTTCCCCGCGCAGGCGCTTTGCCAATCCGATTGCACCTGATTTCCGCAGGAGATCGCCCGCATCTCTATTGTTTCATATTTAGTTGCATTTTACCAGCTTTTTTCTTGTCTTCCTTTTGCCGATAAGAAAAAAACAGACTATTTTGGTAAAGTTAGCAAGTTTTCTTTCCTTTTTTGATAAAAAATTGTCACACCTCCGGGGTCTTTTTTTCCAAAAAGGCGCGCACAATGCATAAAAATTTGATATACTTAAAGTTAAAGCATCTTTTCAGATGCCGTTCAATTCGTTTTGCATGGTTTTCAAACCATGCTTCGATGTTTATTTTTTGCGTTTTCCCGCACATTGGCGAAAGGCAGAACGCAAAAAAGTGGGGTGTCATTTATGAATCAACCAATTTTACAGCTGGAAGGAATTACAAAAAGTTTTGGAGATACCCAAGTGTTAAAGGGCATCTCCCTTTCTGTTGCACAGGGCGAGTTTATCACACTGCTGGGCTCGTCCGGATGCGGAAAAACCACAACGCTCCGCATTATTGCCGGGCTTGAAAGTCCGGATACCGGGCGCGTCCTCTTAGAGGGAAAAGACGTAACGCAAACGCCGCCCAACCGGCGCGATGTCAACACAGTATTTCAAAATTACGCACTGTTTCCGCACATGACGGTTGCCGCAAACGTTGCATACAGCTTAAAGCTGAAAAAACGTCCGAAGGCAGAGATTGAACAGGCCGTGCGGGATGCACTCGAACTGGTTCAGCTCACCGGCTATGAAAAGCGCATGCCGAATGAGCTTTCCGGCGGACAGCGCCAGCGTGTTGCGATTGCGCGCGCCGTGGTTAACCGTCCGAAGGTGCTTTTGCTCGACGAACCGCTCGGCGCGCTCGACCTTCAGCTTCGCCGTCAAATGCAGCAGGAACTGAAAGCCCTGCAAAAAAGCCTTGGCATCACTTTTATTTACATCACGCACGACCAAGAAGAAGCGCTCAATATGTCCGACCGCATTGTTGTCATGCGCGAAGGCCGCTTTGAGCAGATCGGAACCCCTTCGGAGGTATACGATTTGCCTAAAACATCGTATGTGGCACGTTTTGTCGGCACGGCCAACATTTTAAAAGCCACGGTGCAGAGCGTAGAAAACGGGGTTGCCAAGCTTCAATGCAGCGGCGGGTGCGGCATGGTGCAAACACTGCATTACCCGCTCACAGCCGGGCAGGAAATTTCCCTGGCGGTGCGCAGTGAACAAATTGAGTTTTCCAACGCGCCCGACGCATGCGGCATTCCTGCCACAGTGTCTGAAAAAAGCTTTGCGGGCGGAATGCTGCGGATTGCTCTTCGCCTTTCGGACGGCAGTGAAGTGGTTGCGAGCCGCCACGGCATTGACCTTCCTGTAAAAATCGGAGAACAGGTTATGCTGACATGGCAGGCATTTCATGCCGTTCCCGTAGACTTGGAGGCGCCGCATGAATAAACCGCATAAAAAAAACGGGGCTGTCTGGCTGGCCGCTCTGCCGTTGTACCTTTTTACACTTGTGTTTGTGCTCGGCCCTCTCGTGTACATGCTAATTCTCAGCTTTCAAAAACGCGCCGATGTCTGGGGCGTTGTGCATGAATTTACGCTTGCCAACTACCAAAATATTTTAACTCCCGTCTACTTAGAAACCTTTGTGGAGTCCTTTCGTCTGGCGCTCACAAGTACATTTTTTATTGTTCTGATCGGCTATCCGTTCGGCTATTTTATGGCAAAGCTTTCTGCCCCCTGGAAAAAGCGCATGATGCTTTTGCTGATGGTGCCCTTTTGGACCTCTTCGCTGATTCGCCTGTACGGCTGGATTATCATTTTCCGCGCCAAAGGCACGCTTGACCAGCTTCTCATGGGGCTGGGGCTTATCGATAAACCCCTCAAACTGCTTTACTCTTATGAGGCCGTTGTAGTGGGAATGGTGTATGCGCTTTTGCAGTTTATGATTCTGGCGGTATACTCCAGCGCAGAAAAGCTGGATTGGAACTTGGTGCAGGCTGCGCGTGACCTTGGCGCTACGCCGTTTCAGGCATTTTATACCGTTACGCTCAAGCTGACGCTTCCGGGACTGTTGTCGGGCGTGATTTTAACCTTTATTCCGTCAATGGGTTTGTTTTTTATCGCAGACCTTCTGGGCGGCAACAAAATTGTTCTCGTCGGCAGTTTAATTCAAGACCAGCTGATGAAAGCGCATAACTGGCCGTTTGCGGCGGCGCTCAGCGTTGTTTTAATGATTTTAACGTCGCTGATGATTACACTTTATAAGCGCGTGACGCATTCCAACGAGCTGGAGGGCATTTTATGAAACAGAAAAACCGTTTGCCCCACTTGTTTCTGGGGATTGTCACCGTTATCTTGTATTTGCCCATCATCCTCGTTGTGGTGTATTCGTTCAACGAGAGCAAAATTTCCAGTGTTTGGAGCGGATTTTCTCTCACTTGGTACGAAACATTATTCCGGGACAAGGACATGTTTCAAGCGCTCATCAACAGCATTGTGCTGGGCCTGTGCTCCAGCGTCTGCGCCGCTTTAATCGGCACGCTGGGCGCCGTGGCCTTCACGCGCTTGCAGGCTCGAAGCAAAAAGCCGATTGAATACCTTTCCACACTGCCCATCATGATTCCCGAAATCATTCTCGGCATGGTATTCATGACGTTTTTCTCGCTCATCGGCCTCCCCTTCGGCATGACGACGCTCATTATCGCACACACCGCCTTTTGCATCCCCTATATTTACATGCTGGTAAAGGCTCGTTTAGTAGGCATGGATCCCTCGCTGGCAGAGGCGGCGCGTGATCTTGGCGCAGGAGAACTGCGGGTATTTTTAGATGTCACGCTTCCGCTTCTCGCACCCGCCATTGCTTCCGGCATGCTTTTAAGTTTTGCCATGAGCTTTGACGACGTGATTATCAGCGTTTTTGTCACCGGCGTAAATGTCAACACACTGCCGATTAAAATTTATTCGCAGCTGAAAACGGGTGTTACACCGGAAATCAACGCCCTTTGCACCCTGATGCTTGCGGCAACCATTCTTCTGGTGGCTCTCTCTTCTCTGATCGGGCGGCTCGGAAAACAAAGCACCGCGCAAAAAGAAGACTGATTCAAAAAAGCCGTAAGGCGGGAAAGCGTCCCGCCTTACGGCTTTTTTGTGAAAAGATGAGCGCATCAAAAATGTCACCGCGCTTCATTCCTGCTGTTTTATTACTTCGTCGCGAAGAGCCTGCATGCGCAAATCCGTCTGAGCAATCACATCGGCGCACTCTTTTAACTCTCCGGCAATGCGGCGTGTTTCCGCCGTGTGATTTTTATACCGAATTTGATGCTCCAAACTCGCCCAAAAATCCATCGCCACCGTGCGAATCTGCACTTCTACGCGCATCGGCTCTTTGTGCGTCGAAAAGAACACGGGCACTTCCAACACTAAGTGAAGGCTTCGGTACCCGTTGGACTTGGGGTTTTGAATATAATCCTTTTTCTCAATTAAGCGGACATCATCTTGTTGAATCAGCATTTCCGCCACCGCATAAATATCGTCGACAAAAGAGCAAATCACGCGGATTCCGGCTACGTCGTTGAGCGTGGACATGATGGAATCCACCGCGACGGGAACGCCTTTTCTTCGAAGCTTTTGCGCAATGCTAATGGGCTTTTTAATGCGGAAAGAAATGGTTTCAATCGGGTTTCGCCGTTTGGAATGAGAAAATTCGTCATTTAAAATTTCCAGCTTTGTCGTCACTTCACGAATCACCGCATGATACTTCATCATCAAATGATTGAATTCTTCCAACCGCTGCAAAGCATCCTGGTCTTGATCCGTGAGTAAAAAACTTCGCATCAGTTCCGTTTTTTCCACTCGAAAGCTTTTTTCTACGTCCATGATTTTTGATACTCCTTATCGGTCATCCCTTCTGCCGCCAAACAGCAGAATCAAACGCAGCAGGTTTGCTACGCTGACGATCAGCGCGGCAACATATGTCAGCGCCGCAGCCGTCAAAACGCGCTGTACTCCCTCCTGCTCTTGCTCGGTGACCATATTGTAATTTTCCAGGGTCTGCAAGGCGCGCCGGCTGGCGTTAAACTCCACGGGAAGGGTAATTAGCTGAAACACCGTCACAAGGCTGAACAGCAAAATTCCCAGTGTTACCAGCGACTGCAACCCCATAAAAAAGCCAATGAGAACCAAAGGAATCGAGAGGCCGGAACCGATATTCGTCAGCGGGATAATCGCGTTTCTTAATGTCAGGGGGGCATAACCGACGGCGTGCTGAATGGCATGGCCGGTTTCGTGTGCCGCAACACCCACAGCTGCCACGGTGCTTTTCGCATAAACATCCTGCGAAAGACGCACTACCTGCGCAGACGGATCGTAGTGGTCGCTCAAATTGCCCGGAACCATTTCAATGCGCACATTGCTTAAACCGTTGGCATCTAAAATGCGCCGTGCAGCTTGGGCACCTGTTAATCCGCTGAATACTGTTACACGGCTGTACTGCGCAAACGCGCTTTTCACACGCATTTGGGCCCAAAGGGCTATAAGCATTGCAGGAATGACCAGCAGAATATAGTACCTATCCGGCAAAAAGAAAAACGGCATATCATATCCTCCTCCATTTTTTGCTTATTATATCTCATAATTGTGAAAAAATCATGGGAAGCAACTTCAAATCGACATCAGCAAATTGCATACCTTCGTGTTTTTACCCATATATATAACCGTAAAGACCGAAAAGGAGGGAAGGCTGGGGTATGAAGGGAAATCCGGAGGAGCGTGCCATCATTTTGGCACAGTATGTGTTGGAACACAATGCCACCGTGCGAAGTGCCGCCAAAAAATTCGGCGTAAGCAAATCGACGGTACATAAGGATATCGTAAAAATTGCAGATGCTTTCCGCAGTAAAAACAACAGTTTTCTGTCGGGAGGTGCGCTTGTATGAAAGGAAATCCGGAGGAAAGAGCCATCGCGCTGGGCGAGTATGTGACCCAAACAGGAGCAACCGTCCGCAGCGCTGCCAAAAAGTTTGGAATCAGTAAGTCCACGGTGCACAAAGATTTAACAGAACGTCTGAAAACACAAAATCGTGCATTATATGAGAGCGTCCAGCGGGTGCTTCAGCTGAATAAAGAAGAACGCCACCTTCGCGGCGGCGCAGCAACACGGCAAAAATATCATCCGAATACCCATGGCAGTTTTTAACACCAAAGTGTGTGTATATTGCCTTTAAATTGATTGCAAGCTTCATATTATTATCAACAGCGGAACCCATGACAGTGATAGATACACTGCATGGATTTCGCTGTTTTTTTGAAAAGAGTACCTTTGACCTTTGTTCATGGTTTAGCGGATTTTGCCAAAGATGCTTTTACTTTTTCCTAATTAAGTTCTGTACGATTTCGCAGCCTACTTTTACTATAGAGCCTAAAAAGCGCATTGCCAACATGGCAACGCGCTTTTTTCATGCCATTTCCCCCTCACTATGCATATAAAGCACCTAGCAGCTACCATTGAGGACATCTCCGTTGCTGGCTGACTTTATTCACGCCAGGATCTGTAAACCAATTTGTGCAAAACTCTCGACACTACCGTTAATTGACCAATACATTTATTTTTATAACAATCAAAGAATACAAGTTAAAACAAAACTGACTTCCCTTGAATTGAGAAGTCAGTATGCTGCCTAAAATCTAATCTTTCTACCCTTCAGGTCTTTTTTGTACTGTCCGTACATTTTGGGGCAGTTCGCTGCCACTGCAAGTACAGAATGAATCTCCCGCCAAACGGTTCAAAATCTGCCCATCTGCTTTTGAATGCAGGTTCGCACCCGATCGCTGATGTATGATTGATCACGCTCCGCATAAAACTGTAACGGCTCTTCCAATACAGCTGTTACATCAGCCATCGAAAAAAAGTTTTTTAACTGAGAGCCGTAGACAGACTGTGCCGCACGAACCTGCCTTGCAAACGTTGTATTCAAAGACTGTGCCCGAAGATTCCTGATCAGCGCACCGGGATCAATTTCCATCGGATAATCCCGAATATTGGAAAGCAATCCGGCTCCAAAGTCGAAGATCGGACAATAGTCAAACATTTCTCCTCGACGCAGGACAGCAATATTGTTTAAATGACGATCCTCGTTTCCAAACAGCATATCAACCTCAAACAACAACGTCATATAATCCCCAAACCGCTGCAGCCCTGTGAGGTTGACGGTTTGTTCGACCATCCATCGGACTTTGGCAGAAAGGTTTGGCTGTCTGGATGCAATCTTCTGCCATTGTGGTCCAATCCCTTTACGGAACAGGTCTGCAAGCGTCAGAATACTTTCTCCCGACATCAAAAAATTAGGGCTGGAGCAACCATTTCTCATTCGTCTATGTGCTTCCATCCGTTCCATACGGTAAGTTACATAACGGAACCCTAATTCATCTATATTAGTCTGCTGCAACAATTGGGATGTTACAGTTTCAGCCAGTCCTTCATACCCAAACAGGTCCAGTTTGTACCAGCGTCCGTTTTCCATCCACTTTTCTTGATTTCCTTTTGATGAAGTTTCTGCAATTCGGTTTCCGGTCGTTAGTCTGACTGGCATCCTCATCCCTCCACGATTTTAATCCAGCAGGCGTCTTCCGCCATCCGGCCGGCAGTCTTGCGGATGATCGCCAGCGGATCATAGCGTTCCAGCCCAAGCTGTGCCAAATAATACTGCAATCCATCGCGCTGTCTAGAAATGCAGCGGGACTCCAGAAAGCTCATCCAATCTTCCCAGTTGGGCATTTGATTGACCCCAAACGCGGTTGAAAGAATATCATCCGTTTTGTTTTCAATCGCCAAGCGTCTAGCTGTCTGATCCACGCAAATTTTCGTACAAAGTGTTTCGCCATCATAATAATGGAGAATCAAAAGATCATGTTTTTCATCTCTTGCATGATTGAGAAAAGCCGCATACTCTCTTGGCCCCCTAATGCGCATGGTGATACACTCTCCATCGAATTGCAGCAAGACTTCACGGCTGTCCTCTTCGATTCCTAACTGCTTTACCCACGTCGGAGGAAGCGCTATCCGATAGCTTTTTCCCGCCGGTCCGGCACTTCCGCCTGCCTTGTTGATCAGAACTTTTGCCTCCCTCTCTTCCAGCATCATATCACTATCACCTCGTCGAGAATATTATATCCATTGGACACCAATAAATCAATATATCTGCATTTTTAAATTATCAATATAAAGGCGGCAGCCGGTTTATTCGGCTGCCGCTTCAACTTTCATATTATATTGAACGTATTCCAGCTAGAAACTCATCCATGTTTCCAAACAATTCGTTTAGTAGCTTCCGCTCAAAATTGTATCCCGCAAATTTTAACGTATGAAGAACGTGAGTCATGTTAACTTTTAGAAAATCAGCAGCCGTATTTCCTTTGCACTTCTGGTGCTCCGCAAGGATAACCTTATATACAGTTTCACAGACGTTAAATCGATTTTTGAAATCGTCTAACAACTGTACCGTAGTAAAAACAACAGTTTTCTGTCGGGAGGTGCGCTTGTATGAAAGAAAATCCGGAAGAAAGAGCCATCGCGCTGGGGTTCTTCTGGTTGCAGGAGTTGGATTTGAACCAACGACCTTCGGGTTATGAGTGCGTCCCGGTACTTTTCTTCTGTTTTTTCTGCGCTTTACGCGATTTTAGCACGCTCTCATTCCCGAAAATTCTCACAAATTCTTTTGCGCTGCATCCAGTTGCACAAAATTAGGGGTAACATTGGGGTAACGAACCGCCTTTTCCGCGTTCCGAGTGATCGCATCTTATTGAAGCTCTCTAACTGATTGCATGATAAATCTCCAGCTTGAGCTCTTCATCGGTGTTATAGGTTCCATTCATAATGGCTTCCATGATTTTGCAAAGCAAATCCTTATTGATTTTTCCCGCTGCAACGTGATAACTGATATTTTCCATCATGGTAAAAAAATCTTTTGCAATCGCGCCATATCCATTGTAGAGAAGAAATTGGGCACAAAGTGTAATGGCCAATCTCTTATTCCCGTCGGCAAAACAGTGAAATTCACAAACGCAATAAAAAAGATGTGTCATTTTGTCTGAAAACGTGGGGTAATAATCATCATTTTGAATATTTTGCAAAACACTTTCCAGCCGTCCCAAATCAAAATGTTCTAATGTACCGCCGCCGCTGTATTGGATTGTTTTCTGATGGATAATTTTAGCTCGATCGATTGTAATATAAATGATGCCCTGCATATCACTCACGCTCCTTTAAGCGCCTCAGAACATCTTGATTCTCTGCCATAAGACGCTCCAATTCATCCTCGGCAGCTCCCAAAAATTTTTGATGTTCGCCCTCGTCCAATGAATGATCCTCCTGCAAAGAAGAAAAGAGAAAATCCTTATCACGCTGATTGATATACTTCGTTCCTCCGCCGGTTTTTCGGTTAATTAAATCAATCACCACATCGAGCATCAACCGGCGAAGTGCTCTGGCCTGTTCGCTTTCCGACAAAAGCATCGCCATGTTGAGAAACGCGCGAAAATCGAACACACTGAGGGAGCGAATTTTGTGGTCGACAGTAATGTCGGTCGCAAAAGACAGGTTGTAAGCATCAATAAATTCCCGCAGGCGAGCACCCTTCAGCACTTCATATCCATTTGCTGAGAGTTCATCAAAATTACTGCTGATGTAGCGTTCTACCGTTCGAATGTCCACTTCAAAATACTCAGCCAATAATTCTTTTGTAAAATAACATTTTCCATCCCAAAAAACTGTTTTAATATTCAAAGTTTGCTGAACTTCATCTACAGCCAATTCATTGTTTAAGATATTTTGGCGATCAATCTGCGAAGTTGTCAAATCTTTTGTCATCGTTTACACCTCTGCTTCTCCGCTCATTCCCTTCTATAGCAAACTCTCACAGACGTTTTGCGGCTGTGAAATACTGCTGATGGGGACTGCGTGGAGTCTCGGGCATCGTGAGCCGGATTGCCCCCGCCTGCACCAAAGGATCCAAATAACGCTTCAGTGCATACTGTCCCGACGCAATTCCCAAAAAGTCTATGATTTCCTTGCGGGTTCTGGGAACGCGGCAGAATTCCAGCAGCCTTTTTTCATCCTGCACCTGATCTTCCAAACCTGCAACCGGCTTTTCCGTTTCTGCGTTGGCCGGTACACTGTGATTATACAGAACCACTGAAAACTCCCCGCGGGAGTCTTCAAACACCGGAGAAGGGAGACCTTGCTTTTTCATTGCATACCGGATGCTAGGGATGCGGGAATACAGATTAGCTTGTGAAAAAGTTTTTCTTTTTCACAAACTGTCCCCTTATTTCAAATGGAAAAGAGGTCTAGCCCCCCTTTTTCAAACCTTTTCTCCCTTGTAACCCGGCTTCTTTTTGAATCAGGCGGCAGTTTTTCGACGCTCCCTTTTATCCCTTCGTTAGCGAGAATTCAATTTCGCAATGAGCCATAATCCTACAAGCGCTCCAGCAACGGTACCGATCGGCGGAAGAAAAAGCGAACCAACTAACGCACACACAGCCACAATGATAATTTGTATCAAACATCCCATATCAATACACTCCTACCGCTGGATGACTATTGCAAAAATCCAGCCACTCTTTTTTAAAATCAATATCCATCTGATAAATTTCATTTAATTTTTCCAGATCCTCGCCAGCATCGTCTTTAAAAGGATCGAAACCATCCAAACTGTCCTCCAAGTCTGAAATTTGTTTATTCAACATTTCCATATATGCCTTCGCCTCCTCCTCGCTCCGTTTTTCCAAACGACTACTCTCCTCTAAATAAGCTTGCTGCTCCTGTTCAAAGATCATTTGGATGTTGGAAACCAAAAGCCCATACTGTACATCGAATAAATCTGCTTTTTGCAGAATTAACATAATGACATTTGTAACAATAATTGTCACAATGATTTGCAACGGCTCCATTAAAATATCAGGAAGACCAAATTGCTTTTCCATCCACTCAAATAAGATCTCCAGCGCAATCGTTGTAACTGTGGCAGCCATAAGCTTTGAGACAGAGTCTGCTTTTTGCGCAGAAGATGTGTTTTTGTCAGCAATAATCTTAACGCAGTTAACCAAAGAAAGAACCAACTGCTTGACCACTTTCAGAACTCTTTTTACAGTCTCTTTTGCAAGTTCAATGAGAATATCAAAAAAAGATTTCAAGAACTTGTTAAATAAATTCCCAGCAATATTCTTAAATATATCACCCAGTTTTTTGCTGACGTAACGTATAATACGGCGCCCGCTCTTTTTGATTTCCTGGAAAAAGACATCCAAGGTCATATTTTTTCGTCTGACCAATGTTCGCGTTTCAAACACAAGCGGCGGAAGAACGTAATAAACGACCTGTCCTATGATGATTTTTTTTATAGACTTTTTTGCAGCATTCATGGAATCTTTAGCAATAGCGTGATAATCTGGTCTCATTGCTCTGCTTTCGCCGTTCATTGCGTTGCGATAGTGTTCTTCCAGCTCCTTTTTCACCTCCGGTTTTACTTTTCCGTTCTCGTCTAAAAAACCATCTCTTTTTAAAGTTTCTTTCGCGGTAGGGTTCGCATTTTCCCATTTCTCAACAGTTGCTTGGGTACGCTGAGCCGCAGTAGCCTTGTATGTAATATCGGTGTACTTTCCGCCCTCTCCAAAGAGCTCTTTTTGCGCTTCGTCTCTAGCCGCTTTCAAAGCGTCCTTTTGCGACATACCATCGCGCTGGTACTGTCTTCGCAATTCATCGGTCCTCTGTCTTTTTTCTTGAAAAGCGGCCGTTTCTGAGATAGTTTTCTTGCCATCTGAAAAAACTTTTACATCGCTCTTTGAAGCATTGGCACTTTTTTGAAGCATTTGGAAATTTGAAGGAGAGTTGTAAAATTTCTTTAACTGTTCTATCGCTTCAGGATCTTTTATATAACGGGAATTATAGGTAGCCGTAGCAGCTGCTTGCGTATGATCAACCTCCAATGGTCGATCCAATTTTGCTTGTGGAGTACCGGTCAACTCATCGCGCAAATCTCCCTGCTTGCTTTGACGATATTCCTGTTTTGCTTTGGTCATCATTGCATGATCTTTGTAGCGACCATCTTCCTTTTCAAAAAGTTTCTTTTGTGCTTGAAGGCTGTTTCTCGCAATTTCATCCAACGTCTCTCGGGAGTTGGTATTTTCATACAGCATCTTTCGAATCGAAGTGTTATCGGATAAAGGATCTGTTTCATTTCCGTAAGAGAACGAACAAATTCTTTCATACATCTGCTGAGTAGAGATGTAGTAATCTTTCGTATTAAAATAACGGTCGACAATCGCATCCGCTGCATCCCATGCGCAATTCTTTACTAAAGTCGCACCAAAATCATCTGTTAAAAGTTCCCGGTAGCGCATATTGATATTGGTAATTGTTGCAACGTACAGTTCACGCTGCCGCTCAGCCAACACATTACGCATATTCAGCAACTCGGGAATAGTTGCAAGCTGTTGCATTTTTATAGCAGCTCCTTTCCTCGTGCCACGGACATTGCCCCTGAAACAACTCTAGCCTGCTCGATCAGAACTCGACGCTCCTCTTCAATCTGTTGTTTGTCATCGGACGACACCGTATGATTCAGTAAATTAGTCAAGACAGGCGTGTCATAAATCTTTGAAGAGATCACATAAAACATAAATGCATTCTTTATAAATCGATAATGCCGTTCGTAGGGAGTACCAATCAAAACTCCGATGTTGTAATGAAAATTGTACTTTTGCACCTGATTTCCACCCAGAACGCTATCTTTTATTTCTTCAGCTTGGAAAAATGCATCTACCAATTCAATTTCTGGGATAATTTTCGTTGTAATGACTTGTGAAATCATTTGCACGTTTTTCAAATAGAGCTCACAAATCTCCGTTTCTAACTCCGCGGTAAATTCTTGTGCGTTGATTTCTCGGATGGTTTGCTCTATTTGAAGTTTCAGCTCATTCACGCGTTCTCGCATTGATAAATTCTGACTGCGGGTTTTGAACTTCATTCCCAACGGGCTTAACCAAAAGGTATCTCGAAAGACATCTTCCTTTGACCAATCGATTTCTGTAATGTAATCATTGATTTGAGCCATTTCTCTTTTCGGAAACTCCGCCGGCAACTTACCAGCCTCGGGAGCGTACGCTTTATATGATCTACAGTTTCCATATTTTGAAAGAAATGTATACAGTTGTTCAATATTTTTTTTCACATGCCTGCTGCGAAACTCATTTAATTGAATAATCTTTTGATTAAATTCATTTAATTTCCGATTCAGGCTGACAATTGCTTGGGAAACCTTTTCCTTGAATTCATCAGCCAAGTCTTTTACTATTTGAACCAATTCACGTCTTTCTTTTTCCCCTGTGGAAGTTTGTATTTTGTCTGCCAGCCAATCTATAATACCCATATCAAAGATCTCCGTACTTTATCCATTTTGAAGAAGCAGATCTGTCTTTCACAGAAGTAATTTGTCCATTTTCAACAACAAAGACAAACCTTTGCCCCTTTTTTACAACAAATCGATTTTTCGTCCCATGAACAGAAAAATTACCCTCCGGGCAACTAATTTTTCTCTTTACCTTTTGTCCGGAATTTACCAGCAACAATGCTATCACGCACATGACAGCAATTCCCAAAAAAACTACAAATAACATTTACGATTCCTTTCATCACGTTTCCAAGTAACTTTTAGACGTATAAACATTGAAGTTGAAAGCTTTAAATCTATCCCTCCATTTCTTGAATTTTCCCAAATTGTCCTAATCCAAAATCACCAAAAGTGCCCTTTTTCGCCTACTCCAGCATTCTCACATAATCACCTTGTGACCGAAGCCACATTTCAACGCCGTTTCCAAAAACCTCTGAGGTACAAATCCAGCCAGTTTCCGTTTTCTTTTCAATCTTTGCCGTGGGCAGACGGTCGAGGACAGCTTCGATGCTGGGGCCGGTATACTCAAACCGGATGCGCTGCAGCTCGCCGCCGTACATAAACTGAATGCGTTTTCGCATTTCCCCCTCTTGAAAGCGATCTTTGTACGGAATATGAAAATGCTCATCTGTTAGTTTGAGCGATTCAATTTTATCGACCCGGTAAATGGTAGGGGATTTATCCTGCGGATTCTGAAAATGCTGCTCTTTGTCGATACCTTCAATAAAGGCCGCAAGATAAAAATAATACTCGCTGAACAAAATACCCACAGGATGCAGCCGCCGTGTAACCGTATCGTTTTTGTGCGTCCGGTGGTATGCAATTTCAATCACTTTCCTCTTTTCAATGGCTGTTCCCAATGCCCACAGACGTTCGATGAAAAACTTTCCGTGATGCGGCTCTATGTAATGAAATTTTTCGTTTGCAATCAGCGACTGCACCTGTTTCAGGCTTTCTTTCGGAACACAGCAGCGCACAAGCTTATCTAAAATGGGAAACATTTCGTCTTTGACCATGCTGCGGCTTTCCAGAAGAATCTTGACGACAGCCAGCACCTCGCTGTTTGTCAGTGACAGCACTTGATCTGCACGCAGTACATATGCCTTTTCCTTAACGTCGTAGGTCAGCACACGATGCTCTCCGGAGCGCAGATAAAAATCTCGCAGATTCTCAATATCCCGCTGGATACTCTTCTCTGTAACACCGAATTTTTGCGCCAGCTCCCGCTTGCGCAAACACTCTCCGCGCGTCAGCAGTGTGTGCATTTCCAAAATGCGAGTATTTTTGCTTGTTTCCGTCACTTTACCACATCCTTTGTACTTACTATATCAAAAGAGGTACCCCAAAATCTGTCCATCCTAAAAAAAACATTCATAATTTTAAAATTTCTATTAACATTATAGCATATAATCATGTTTCCCTCCAATATACTCTCTTAAAACACTCATATATTCATGTTAAACTCAGCAGGAGGTATGAACTTATGAGTAGAATTACGATTGCATTGGGCAAAAAAATCCGGTCACTTCGATTATCACGCGGATGGACACAAGAGCAGCTTGCGGAATACGCAGATCTGCATGTGTCTTATATTGTTCTGCTTGAAAAAGGTGCAAACCGCGCCACCATTGAAACTCTTGAAAAGCTGGCAAAAGCGTTCGGTATCTCCATCTCTGAGCTGGTGCATTCTCTGGACGAAACCAATGATGACCCCATGAAAAAACAAATGCGCGATTTGATGGAGGACTTTGTGCAGAAAATCGACGCGATTTATAAGCAATAAAATAAAGGTACAGGCTTTCATTTTCTTTTGAAGCGTTGCTTTTTGGTGATCCACCGTTGAAGCTGTCGCCATTCGTATCTTTTTATTGATCAAGTAAAAAACCTGCTCCGGGCTGATTTCCGAAGCAGGTTTCTTATTTACTGTGTGTTCTCCATCACTCGATGAATTTGCTGGACAATATCCTGCATTTGCTCGTGCAAGTGCTCGGCCTCCTTCGCCCGCTGTGCTTCCTGTGCGCAGATATCCAGCAGCTGTTTCAGCAACGCCAGCAGCTCCGGTGTTACTTCCATGTATCATCGCCCCATTCTTGCCATCTTTTCCGTAATAAAATATTCAGTTCGTAAGCCCTATTTCTATTATAATTTATTTACTGTACAGTATCTGTCCAAGCGAAAAAACTTCAAAATTTTTTGCATAACTTTTTTCGGTGTTCGTGCAGAATGAGTTGCAAGCTTGCTCGGTCGATGGGTTTGCGTCCTTGATACTTTCCTGCCTGTTTCGCAATGGCGATGCCCTCCCTCTGTCGCTGGAGAATATACTCCCTTTCCAGCTCTGCCACGGCAGCAAACACGGTCAGCATAAATTTTCCCGTGGGTGTTGTGGTATCGCCTGGCTGCGCAAAGTCTACCAGAAAATAAAATCAAGGCAAAAATTTACATTAAAAATAGAAAACCGGCTGTTTCCTGAGTAAAACTTTCTCAAAAAACAACCGATTTTTGTATGTTATTTTTAAAGTCTATTTGGCGATAGTTCCATAGTAGAAATAAAGCACTTTTTGAAAGCCATAAAAAAATTCTTATCCTTTCGGGGGATGCAGATCATTTCCATAAGAATCCTTTTGACGGATTTTTCCCGTAACACTATGAATCAACCGTTCTGATTTCTGATTGATGGCAATTCTGCGGGCGATATCAGCTGCCTCTTTCTGGGTGCTTGTTCTAACTGTCGCTTTGGAACTTCCGGCTCTCTTAACTTGCCAGCCCCCCTTGGGGTGCGGCGTTACATGCTGATTTTTCCCCATTAGGCTGCCTCCTGACTCAAACGCGCAATCAGTTTGCTGACCTTTGCGTACCACTTGTTGTTGTGATAAATCCGAGCCTCCTGAATATGGCCCGAGAGTATTTCCGTTTTCGTCAGCTTAGAGGCCGCTTCCCAATCCCCACGAAACATATAAGTAGCATTGTTAACCTCGTTGCTTTCAAAGATAAACAACTTCAAATTTGTAAAGCCATACACCACATATCCCCAAAAATTCTGCGAACCAAGAACACAGAAATCCGGAGACATACGCCACAGATGTTCATGCCGCTGCCGGATAATTGTCTGCTGGCTTTTCGGTTTGCGCTCAAGAATCTTCTCAATATAACGCTCCCAGTTATCTCTAATCTCCGTGCCTGGGCGAAGAATCTCCCAAGGCACCTCAGCTTGTTCCACAGGAGGAACGGCAGGAGCCCGTTCCTCTGTCCATATCTCGCAACGTCCTAACATTTCCAATGCAACATTTATGGCAATCTTGATCTTGTCCAAATTGCTGTCAGTGTTCATCAATAAAGGTGAATAAAGGATGCCGTCTTCAATGACAAATGCAAGCTCAGTAGGCGGAATCAATTCGCGCTGATAACACCAGCGCGTTTGCCAGCATGTACCATAATGGTCAGTGCCATGCCAATCTACGATATGAAAGTCGTGCTCAAAAGACCGTTGCTCTTTTGGAAGATCCTTACGAGCTTTCCACTTGCCATTGGCATTCATTGTGGTAGCATTTCTTCGAGGCATGGGAATGCGAGCCGGTGAGTTAGGAAGAATGCCGTAAATACGAAGACGAGTATAATCTTCCTCTTTCAGCGGCACGGCGATATAAAATTTATCGCCCGGGTACAGCGTATAGAGATAGCACTGAGGTTTACAAATCTTTGCCTGTGTGATAATCATTGTATCACGCTCCTGTTTATAAAAATATTTACAAACAGAAAAAGCCCGGCTTGTTCGCACTAGATATCGTGCTTCCAATAACTGACGCCACAATATTTGCACGATTGCCAGACCAGCTAAAATATGATACAATTAAACCGTGTAGGAAAACGACAATTATATCAGCTTCAGCTGGTCTATGCGTCAAGCACAAAAGAGTGATTTTCCACGACTGGTCCTCGTGGGGAAATCGCTCTTTTTTCTTTTTCTGATTTGTATCTTACTTTAAGTGCTGTTCATCGACAACGACAATCAGCGTTTTTGTTTCCGAATCATATTCCGGAACAAACTGCTTTGCTTTGGTAAGAAAGTCAATTCCACTTACCTTCGCGAGATGCTTCACAAAATCCTTCGCACCAACGCGAATCCAATCATTTTTGATGCGACGGGCAAAATCATATGCTGGCAATGTTTTATCTTCCCCTTGTGCCCGAACGCCAATCGCACAAGCCTCTGGGTCAAACCCAATAATTACCCGTTCCGGTGTACCAAGTGAATCAATGGCTCCCTTGTTAAACGCAATACCAAAGGAACTTAATGTTACGATAGGATTGCCATTTTTCAAGTATGAAAAATCAAAATTATAAGCCACAAAATCACCTCCAACTAAAAGCATCTTTCGGCTACGGATAAATTATATCACATGATATCGCACTATGCAATACTTAGCAAAACCGCAATCGACAGATTTCTTGAAATATAGACACCATATACCAGAAATTGTATTGCTATTTTTCAAAATAAAAATTCATTATATTTCAAACTGCAAATATTTTTCTCAAATTGTTTCAAAAAGCTACTAATTTCAGATTACTGTAACCGCAATTTATTTGCAATTAAACTTTAAGTATTACAAAGTAATTCCAAAAAAAGAATAAATCGATTAGTTTTCTGATAATTCGATGCAATTTTTGATAAAATATAAAAGCAAAAGCCCTATGGAATTAAAACTCTACAGGAGTTTTTATGATGATTAACCGGTTAACTACTGATAGAGTTTCATTAGGTGAGACAGCCAGGGGTAACACAAACGAAAAGACCACGCAGCAAACATCACGGTTTGTTGTGTGGTCTTTTTTTGCGTGCTTAATAAATGACTGTCACCGTGATATCGTTCTCAATTTCTGCAAAGAATTTTGCGTCAAAACATTTTTCCGAAAGGATAGCATTAATAACCGTCTTCGAAATGTCATCTTCAACACCAATTTCATGTTTGGCAATACATTTTGCTACATCAGAGGTACAATCTCAAATTGCAAGGTAAGGCCTGTTGTCATCAACCACCGGTTGCAACACATAAGTTGTTCCGTTATACTCGAATTCTACATCCTGGTTATGAGAGATTCTCATATAACTCATTCGTTGTCCTTTCAATGCAGCCACGACCGAGCATTTAATTCAAACAGATTGCTATTTGCTCATCCTCTCTTAACACTTTTCTCTCCACTATGCTTAGACTGCATATTTCTTAAAATTCTCCGCCTGCTCCATCACCTTATCGAAAACTTCTTCGTCCCATTCGGGAGGATAACCGTTTTGATAGAGCAGAACAGTGAGCTCCATATTCAGCTGATTTTTAATATCATCACGAGTAAGCCAATCAGCAAATTGTGATTTATCATCTACCAGCCCTTTGATTTTCTTTGCTAACACCAGACACTTGTCATCTGCATAGGGGAACCCATGATTGTCCCTTACTTTAACCAGAATATCGTAAAACGCCTTCTCTTCAAATGTAATTCCCAACTGCTCGAAAGACGCCTTGTCCTTTTCCAAATCTCGCATAATTTGAAGAAGCTGGTCAGACAAATCGTTTACAAAATCCTCGACCACTTCACTGGTAAACACCAGTTTGTCCCTGCTATTGTAAGCATCAACCACTTGCCGTAAGCGTTCATCAAATTCCACAGACTTAACCTTGTTGGTTCGAGCATAGGCACTGATGGCTTTTCGCAGCAGCTTCAGCAGAGCATTAAATTTAGTGATTGGCAGTTTCACCTGATTCAGTTCTTTCAAAAAGTCATCACTAAACAGATCGGTGCTCTTGTGTTCATCAATGATGCTTTCAATTCCGGTACAGGTGATGGCCTGTCGCACCATTTCTTCCACAGTCTGATTCATAATTTCTGCATCCGGCGCATCACCTTGTGTCTGTTTGTAAAGAATGGAGCGAATAGCAAGGTAAAACTGAGCCATTGCCGTTTCTCTTTCGGTGAGTTCACCCGATGGGAAGCAAATCATATATGCACTTTTCAGACGGCGAGAAAGCCCCATGAATCTGGTTTGCATCTCTTTCTGCATCTGTACATATTCCGCAGCCATATTCAGGCAATTCAGCCTCTCCAGCGGATTTCCTGTGTGGAATTTTGAGGCATCAAAACCGTGCAGCAGCTCTTCAATCAACGCTAAATGGTTACGAAAAATTTCAAGAGAAACTTTCAACTCATCAATAGGACTTTCCTGCGGAGCGCCATATTTTTTTACCGCTTGAAGCATATCGTCCTTGATGCCGATATAGTCCACTACAAGACCTTTATCTTTACCATCGAACACTCTGTTCACACGAGAAATAGTCTGTACCAACGTATGCCGCTGCAATGGCTTATCAATGTACATCACCGCCAAAGAGGGAACATCAAATCCTGTAATCCACATATCGACAACCACGGCAATTTTAAAATTGGAATGGTTGTTCTTAAACTGGCGATCAAGCTGCTTTCTATATTCTTTGGTTCCGCATAAATCATACAGCTCTTTTTCGTCGTCTTTGCTGCGAGTCGCCACCAGATTGATTTTCGGCAACGGCATCAGCTTGTCCAATTCTTCTTTGGACAAACTGTCTTCCTTTTCAGATTTGTGAGCTTCTCCCCACTGCGGGCGAATGGCTAAGATCTCCTGTAATGTCCTGTAAGCCAGCATACGATCCGCACAAACGATCATCGCTTTTTGAACAATTTCCGGTTTCTCGGCACAAAGAGCTTCATAGTGCTCCACAATGTCCGCCGCCAATTTGCGCAAACGGTCCGGATGACTCAAAATCGCCGTCATTTTGCTCATAGCTCGTTTGCTTTCCTCAATTTGTTCCTCATTGGAACCCATCTCAGCACATTTATCGTAATACTTCTGAATCTCTTTCGCCTGTTCGTCAGAAAGAATGACACGGGCCAACCGCGGTTCGTATGCGATGCGCACCGTAATGCCATCATCACTGGATTCCTTCATGGTATAGGTATCTACCACATCACCAAACACGGCGATTGTTTCATCAATCGGAGTGCCTGTAAATCCACAATAGGTGGCATTGGGAAAACTGGTACGCAGATGATGCCCAAAGCCATAGGTGGTATACACACCATCATCCGTTTTCTTCAATTTTGCCCCGACACCCGTCTGTGTTCGATGCGCTTCATCCGAAATGCAGATGATATTGCTTCTATCGGAAAGCAGACCTGTATTCTCGCAGAATTTCTGAATGGTTGTGATATACACGCCCCCGCTGGGTCTGTTTTTCAATGTCTTTTGCAGATCTTCACGACTTTCGATGCTTCGGACATCCTTTTCGTGAAGATACCTCGTAGCAGTTACGAACAGTTCCGATGTCTGCGTATCCAGATCCTCACGGTCAGTCAGGATGATAATGGTCGGGTTGCGGAATACCTCATTATCCCGCTGGGCAATCAAACGGGATAAAAACAACATGGTATAGGTCTTGCCGCATCCGGTTGCACCAAAGTAGGTTCCGCCCTTTCCGTCCCCATCCGGGCGCAGATGACGCTTGATATTAGCGAGCATTTTGGTTGCACCAAAATACTGTGGGTAACGGCAGACAATCGCACTTGTCTTTTCGCTGCCGTCCGGATAAAAGATAAAATCCCTCAGAATCGCCAGAATCCGCTCCGGCGCAAAGGCTCCCTCTATCATGGTTTTCAAGGCGCTGATCCCATTCGCCACCGTATCTTCGTCATTGGCTTTATTCCATGCGTAGTAGTAGGCATAGGGGGTAAAGATGCTTCCCATCCGTGTGTTGGCGCCATCGCTAATAACAGAGAGAAAGCAATATTTCAGCAGCTTGGGAATATCCCTTGTGTAGCGAATATGAATCTGTTTCCATGCGTCATGTATGGTGGTTTCTTCACTGATAGCCGACTTAAACTCGCAGATTGCCATCGGGATTCCGTTGATAAAGACCAGTAAGTCAGGTCGGCGCAGGCGCTCTCCCTGCACAGAATATTGATTGACCACTTTGAAAACATTACATTCCGGGCGATCAAAGTCTATAAAATCAATGTGCAAGGCAACTTTGGCTGGGTCATCCCGCTGCAAGTCAAAACCCTCGTTGATCAGCCAAAACGCTTCCTTATTTCCCGCATACAGAGGAGTTGCAGAAATCAGATTCAGCTTATTGATGATTTTCTGCATCTCCACTTCGCTGAGCCCCACGCTTTGATAGCGTCTGTTCAGATAAGTACGCAAATCATCAACAAGCAGAATATCTTCATGTTTTCTGTGGAGCCTTTCGCCGTGGACATGGGTATATCCCTGCTGAACCAACAGCTCAATAATGGCTTGTTCCAGCTGCTCCTCGGTAAATTTGCCCTTGGTAAATTGATAGTCCACAGTTCTTCCCCCTCAAGCATTATTTTTCAGGCTGCTGATATAGCTGTGTAATTTTTTTGCAATCCATTCATTTCGATCAGCAATCGAAAAATCAGGTTCAATCTGCGAAGGCAAAACAAGAGCAGAATCTTTATAATAGCCAATTTTTTGAGCTAATGCTTTTGAATCACATTTATCGTTAATGGGCTTTTCAAGCAGCATCATATTGCCAATTTGACAATTTTCTTCAGATGCAGAATCCGGATAACAATGCTCGATATTACAACCGGAAAAATCTCCTTTATACCCAAGCTCTCGTTCCAAGACCTCAAAAATTGCTCTAACATTTTCTCGTTTTCTATTGTCGGAATACGCCTTCCAACGATTTGAAAAGCGAATATTTTTAATACTGTTACAAAAATTTTGTTCACTTGGTATCCGCTCAGCCATTGATTTTTTGAAGTCATCCAACAATTTCAAGCTAAATTGATTTTCAATGTTTTCAGAATATTTGTGGACAACATCCTGTAATTTATTAGAACTTTGTTCCCCTATAAGATGATAGCAGATAAAAAACTCATACAAAAACTGCATATTCACTTCGTAAATTCCCAAACTTATAGCCCCCAAATCCAGTTGGTGCATTAAGCTAAGTACCAGCGGTCTAAATTGTTGCTGCCTTCTTGGTTTAAAAAATGAAAATATCTTTTTTTCCAATCTCGAACAGTCCTTGAATGTCAGAATTTTGAAATAATATTTAGATTTTAAATCCAAATCCTCTAACAAACTGTATTTCGACTTATCTTTTTCTTTTGCAACTATAATTTTGTATGGGCGCTTATTCTTTTTGTCAGATTTTATTCCATATCTATGGGTAACGTAATGACTCAAGAAAATGTCTGCATCATCACCAAGACGGCTGGAGATGTCCTTTAACTTCTGATGAACCCCATCTTTTTGATCTTTTGAGGCATATTTCAGCAAAAAATTTCTAAGTAATTCAAAATCGGTCAATGCTTGTCCACGTGCATTTAATATTTCAAATATGGCATAGGCATCCTCATCATTTTCTGCAACGATATCGATATAGCGAATATCAATAACGATAGATTGAAACTTCTTAACAATTTGCATATCTTTGTCAGCTGTAACGGTAATTTTATCATAAAAAAATTGGAAGCATTTTTTTATAATAGCCGGGGTGCCGCATTCGTCAAAAAGTTCTTTGAGGGATACCATTTCCGTACTGTTTTCAATACACTGATTTCCGTGTTTGAATATTTTTTCTACCAAAAGACTTACATCAGCATTTGCTTTTTCTGAGAGTATTGGGTGTGATTCATTTTTATCGTCTCTCACAAAGAGCGGTTTATTCAAACCTGCAAAATATTCTTTATTATGATTTTTAGCATATACAAATGCAAGCACAGCAAAAAATATAGTGATAGTTGTTATCCGCTGTTGTCCGTCAATAATGCTAAAACAGTTTCGTATCCCTTCCTGTGACTTTTCTCTTTCCAACACAATGCTTCCAATAAAATGGTTAGTGATATTTTCCTTATAGACTAAATCAATATCTTCCCAGAACTCCTGCCAATTGTTATCATTCCACACATATTTCCGCTGATTTACCGGAATGAGATACATTTTATCATTTAACAGATCATACACCGTACTGTTAGTTGCATCCAAACCCATATTTTGTTCTCCTTTTATCCCTCAATTAACGATCCCCTAATTAAAATGGGGCAAATGTCCTTGATTTGAGCTTTTAATCTTTCGTTGATCTCTCGCCGGGCGACAAAGGCCGAGTAGATATCTGCAATTGCTCTTTGCTTTTTTGTATCTGGCAGTGGAATTTCAATTTCATAAAACCGACCCAAGTCCAAATTGGCACGAATGCTTGCATCACTGGCAAACCAACCAAGTCGATCTGTTTCCGGGCGCAAAAACCACAGCATAATATACTCAGCAATTACATCTTCGCTCTTTGGCTGTAAAACAGAATACGCCGGAGAAATGATAATAGGTTCTTCTTTATCAAATAAAGCAATGCGGATACATTCGTCCCGCCCTGTTTGCATGGAACTATATGCAAACTGTCCCTTGTGAACAACCTTGTAGTTTTTCAAATTGACAGATGACGCATCCGCAACAGAAGGCATGAATACCTTGTCGATATTGATTCCCTGAATTTCCTGTATTTGTTCGTCACGATTTCGAACATCCACTTCTTTCAGTAATTCACCGACAGGCACTTTATTGGCCGTATGCTTTATTGTCTCAATTTCGGCAAATACAGCTCTTTTCAAATCCTCCAACCCACGCTCATAGCACTGCTGATTTTGTATCATAGCTCTATAGATATCCACATACTTTTGCTGCACCGTAATGTCTGGAAGTTCAAGTGTCATTTCACACAATGCATCCCAAGAAAAAACTTCAGTAGAACTTCCCCAAGAACGATAACACGCCTCTCTATCCCATTCTGCTCGATTAAAATGAAGAAATAGATATTCTGACAGTACAATCTTCTTTTTCTCCTCTTTTACTCGAAACGCAATATTATTCCAACTAATAATAAATGCTTGCTCCGTATCATTATATCCAAATCCAATTCTTTTTCCATGAGTGCGAGGGTTAAAGACAAATTCATCTGGCTTAACTACCAAAAACTTGCGTAAATCTGTATTGGTGACATCAGCTTTAGTGGGAATAATCTGTTTGGTTATTGTCATTCCCCGCACATCTTCTGCACCATAAATCAGCTGCGAATTCACTTCCTCTGTTTGCTCAATCAGCTCACCCAGCTTGTACTTAGTCAATCCCATAGCCAATCCCCCTGAACGCTTCTTCGAGCATGGCTTGAGAGGCTTTCTCTGCCTTTAAAATTTCTCTCATTTCTGTTTGGATACGAGCCATTTCCTTTTCATAGTCAATTTCTAAATCGTGGTCAATAAATTCGATGTACTTGCTGGGAGCCAGCGAGTAGCCGTTGGCACGGATACCGTTTTCTCCCTCTAAAGTTGCCGCTTTGCAAAGTTCGGGTATATCGGAATATAAGGAAGTTTCAACACTTTGCCAGTTGTTGTAAATCTCCTTTATTTTTGCAATTTGTGCATCATTCAGGACGGTTTTTTTTCTTTTTCTTGCCCTTATCAATCACAATTTCCTCGATATTTTCGTCCCAGCGACGCAAATCCATAAACAGAATTTCGTGGGTGCGGTCACGCAGCTTTCTGCCGTTGACCGTACCCGCTTTTTTATTCATATTCACAATCCAAAGCGTCACGGGAAATATCGGTAGTATAGAACATATCACGAGGCAGCACAATGATGGCTTCTATCCTGTCGTTTTTCAATAACTGTTTACGGATTTCAAATTCATCGGGGTCATTCAACGCACCATTGGCAAGCAAAAAGCCTGCAATTCCATGATTAACATCCAACTTTGAAATCATGTGCAAAATCCATGCATAGTTGGCGTTGGATGCGCGAGGAACATTGTAGCCGCTCCAACGGAAATCGTCTTTCAACTCATCCTCTTTCCGCCAGCCTTTGAGATTGAAGGGCGGATTCGCCATGATAAAGTCCACTTTTTTGTCCTTGTGGAGATCATTTGTAAATGTGGAAGCATTCATCTCCCCCAGATTGTGGGAAATCCCTCGGATAGCAAGGTTCATTTTGCAGAGCCGCCATGTCTCCGGCTGGCTCTCCTGACCGATCACCGAAATGTTCTGACGGTTGCCTTGGTGACGATCCACAAACTTCATACTCTGCACAAACATACCGCCGGAACCACAGCAGGGGTCATATACCACACCGCTGTACGGTTCAATCATTTCGGCAATCAGCTTAACCAGAGAAGCCGGCGTGTAAAATTCACCGTCTTCCTTTGTTCCGGAGGCGGCATAGATTTGCAGGAAGTATTCGTATACCCGACCGATTAAGTCTTCTTCTTGGAATCGCTGTTCATCAATTTGGTTCACATTATCAATCAAATCCTTGATTTTGGATTTGTCAGCTCCCAGTGTTGCAAACAAATTCAACGAGAGCGCACCTTTCAAAGAGGGATTGCTCTCCTCAATATCCGCCATCGCCTGGTCAATGATAACTGCAATATCGTTGGCAGACGCATTTTTGACAATATACGACCATCGTGCGGTTTCTTTCAGGTAAAACACATTTACCGCATTGTAAAACGAGGCCTTTTCCAAAAAGGCAGGAATATCACCATACTGATCAATCAATTCTTTCCGGCGCTTTTCAAACTTGTCCCCGGCAAACTTCAGGAATACCAGCCCGATCACAGCGTCACGGTTTTTCTCGGTTGTACCTACGCCACGCAAAGCAACACGGCAATTCCACAATACCGTTTCTAATGTAACTTCTTTCTCTTTTGCTTTCTTTACAGCCATGTCAGCTTCCTCCGTTAATTTTCGTTGTAGGCACGATCCAGCAGTGCCTTAGCTTTTTCGTAGTCCGTACGGTTACGGATTACAACCGACACATCCCCCGTACCAAAATGGCCACTGTGTGTCATATCCCGTGTAAAACCCTCTTCGTATTCAATCGTATTCACATCCAGCTTTAAATACAAAATCAAACACTTTTTCTGAATCTCTGCACACACGATATTTTTCATTTTTTTGAACGCAACATAGTGCTTCAACTGATTCTCCGTAATATCATCGCCCAAACTCATTATGTAGTTTCGCACATCTTCATAAAGAGCCAGAATCTCAGATGCAGTATCCTTTTTCTTCTCTGCAAAGGATTTGTGACCCACTTTCGATATAGCGGAAGTCGTAGCACTGTTATCATCATTAGAAACAGCAATATTCTCATTGATCTGCTCGAACATCAGCAAATCTTCCCCGAATTTCTTATACCGAATCAGGCTGATATTCCGGTTCATCTGCTTGATGGCCGACTCGTCATATCTGGTAAAATCTCCGGCAATGCACACCACACGGGGCATCGACCAGTCTATCTCATTTGCCGCATCCAGACCCAGCTTTTCGATCACAAGCACCTTGAAGCTGTCCTTATGGTCAAGCAGCCAATTCAGATAAAACAACCCCTGATTGATAACATTTTCTTTCATCGAGCGTTTGTATTCAAAGATGACAGGGCAGTGGTTCTCATCAATACCGATGCTGTCCATCCGTCCGCCATCCGTTGTGCGATATTCGCTGGCAAGAAAAGTCACCCCGAAAAAGGTTTCCATGTTCTGCTCGATGACCGTTTGCAGTTCTTTTTCCAGCGTCACCGTGCCGCTTTGGTACTCTTTAACCTCGCCTTTAATATTAAATAGTTTGATGTCAGCCATTCATTTTCCCTCTTTCCGAGTTGTCCTTTGATTTGATATACCTGCCCGATTTTATTCTGCATCTCAAGGTTTTTCTGTGTCCTCCACAATCGCCCAGACACGACCAATCCGTATGGCCGTAGAGATTCGGCCTTCGCCTCTTTTATCAGCACCAGAGAAATTAAAACCCTACCTTTAGGCTATTTACAGCAATTAGGTAAAAATAAAACTAATTCGCCAACTTCATGTACTCCAGGGGAAGATTTTCTTCCAACTTAATGAGTGGACTCGCTGTGTATTTATAAAGTTTATACTCCTAGCTTCCACAAATCAGAATTTCGTTAGCGTAATAGATATTTCCAGAGTAGTGTTGATTTCCTATCAAAAAATCTTATCAATCCACACACTTACATCGTTTTTGTTGCTGCATTAGGAAACAGCACCGCTAACTTTTTAAAGTTCTCATCCGCCTTATTTAGCGTTTACATTTTCAGTTTGTCTATCTTTTTTCTCCTCGCTTAATGTATACTCACGTTCAGCAATAACTTGAATTTGGCCCAACCCGTACTCTAAAAATGGAAGTTCATTTTTTAATTGTTCGAGATATTCAAGAGAATGCGATGTAACCTCACATTTTTTGCCTTGCTCTATAATTCTATTTTTATTGATTGCATCTGGTGTGGGTAAAATATGCATCAGGTAGTCCACCTGCTCCTCCGTTCCCCATGCCAAACATTTATAAGGCGCAATTGGTAATAGATAAACAATTGAATATTCAGATTGTTCACCGCTAGTCGGCGGTGTAAAAACTGAGAAACAATTATCCACCAATAACAATGGCGTCTTTTCAAAGTGTTTAGAATTATATCGAATAAGAAAGACTGTATCAGCAGGTGCTGTTATATCTGAAAAAAACATTTCAGAAAATACTTTTTCATCTCTTCCTTTTGATTCTGGAGTATTTTGCACGCTGAAGCATAAAAGATTGCATTATGTATCTAAAAATAGGCAGATAGTTTTTGCTCAAATCGCTAACTTGAGCTCTGCAATTAAACGGAACATCAGCATATGGGGCATTTATTACTTGCTTTATCAAAGGAAAAATCTCGTTTTCCATTTTCATGAAAGCGTCCTCTACCTCACGCGACCATAACCGCTTTCCCATAAATAAATTATGTGGGCTCGTGTTTCTTTGTGTAATTACACCTGTTTGACAATTCAGTTTCCATAAATTCAAGCCATGAACTCTGAAATTCTGCGCCATACCAATCGAAACAAAGTGATTATCATTTTTCTTACTCATATTTAATCAAAAATCCTTTTTATCGTACGAATCCACTCTATCTGTTAAAAATAATATCTTCAAAGTCAAACAAATATTGAAATGTATTTATTTTTTTATGGCATTTATTGCATTCAAAATAACTGTGTGCAAAATTAATCCACATTTCGTTTGTGTTATTGGCTTGGCCACATGCTGGACAATATATGGGCATTTGTTCTAAATCTATCAAATTCTTAGCCCTTTCGTATGGTATGGACAGCGCTTGATATGCTTTTAGCATTGCATTTAGAGAATTCACAGTTATGGTATAATCACTCAACTTAGCTATACTCGCAAATATCTTCATAACTAACTCTATTGCATATTTCATGACATAAGAAAGTGAGGTATAGTAAAATCCAGTATTTCTATGAATCGAATCATAATTCTCAAAAACAAAGTTTAATCCAGATGGAGATGTTTTCAAATATGGTCTTGTTGTTATAAGATGATTTGTTGCTTGAAGGATTCCATTCAATGTTAATGGGTTCTCATAGCTGTATCGAAAATCATATATATTCATCTTTTCTGAAGAAATAGAGGGTTGAATCATCTGGATATGTTTCTTTATTTTCCATCTGTTTTTCTTGTTCATTATTTCATAGCTTGATACATCTTGATTTTCCATCATTAAACTAATCAATTCCTCTTTATCAACATAAAGCCATTCAATATATGCAAGTGTTTCCTGAAGAGGCTTTCTCAATAAAGACCAAGCAACATAAATATTTCCATTAGAAGCTATATCAAGTGACGCATTATAATAATTGCAAAAATCGACAAGAAGAGAGAAAAACAAGTGTTTAAAATAGAAATTAAAAGCAACTTTTTTGTATCCATTATCAAGCAACCACTGATCTAAATTTTGCTTTTGATTTTTACAAATATTTTCGGACGCCATTCTATCTGCATCCGATTTATAATTTATAGCTTCCATTGAAAGATGCTTTTTATCTGCGTATTCAAGCATATCTAAAAAACAAAACCGGCAGTAATTAAGAAAATCATAAAATGGCAAAAACTCTTGACTTATTTTTAGATTTTCTTTTTTGTCAATCTCCATTTTATACACTCTCTTTCAACTTATTTATTCTCTGCACCAACTGAAACTTCTTTTTCGCCTGCTTCTCTACCCAGGCCAACCTTTCCAAACGGACAATTTCCTTTACCAGCTTAGCGCGTTGTTCATCTTCGGGAAGCTGCTCTTCCAAGGTAGTACCGTTTTATATTCGGATGCCGCTGATTCAAATAATTATATCTTAGTATACCACATCTTTTATTTCCATGATATACCATTTATATTTAAAAAGCATCAAAAAGTGCCAATAGGCTTCCCCTTTCTCACTGGAACGTTCCAATGAAGAAAAGTAAGTCTATCGGCACTCTTTTTTGTTTAATTCTCTTGTTCCATATGGGTAAACCCTTATGGGGCACTGCATTGGGTGTTTTTCTTGTGCTTGGCGAAAATTGCAAGCCGCATTATTTCACCAACCGATAAAAAGTGCTCTTACTGACATTCATTTTCCGCATAGCTTGTGTGGCAGTAAGCAAGCCTTTTCTATATTCATTGAGAATAGGCTGCAAGGTTGCTCGGTCGATGGGTTTACGCCCTTGATACTTTCCTGCCTGTTTCGCAATGGCGATGCCCTCCCTCTGTCGCTGGAGGATATACTCCCTTTCCAGCTCTGCCACGGCGGCGAACACGGTCAGCATAAATTTCCCCGTGGGCGTTGTGGTATCGATGGCTTCCTTTTTACTGACAAATCCGCCCCCTTTTGCGTTCAGCTGTTCCATCAGCTCCAGCAAATCTCTGGTATTGCGGGCAAAGCGGCTGATGCTCTCCACCACAACGGTATCGCCTTGCCGCGCAAAGCGGAGCATTTCGCAAAGCTGCGGACGGTTGGTATTCTTTCCGCTGGCCTTATCGAGATAGACTTTTTCTACACCGAGCGACTGCATCAGCACTTCTTGACGCGCACTGTTTTGCTCTGCCGTACTGACACGAACATAGCCAATCAACATCAAACACACTTCCTTTCTCTTATAAAAAAGAAAGCCCGCAGGCTTTCTTTTTCTTTTTTAACGATCTTAACCGTCGATACGCGCATACGCAGCATCTGCAAGCAAGTCATAAAATGCTGCCGGGCTGTTCAGCAGCGCTTCGATTTCACTTTCATCGAATCCTTCCTCGAGCAGCAGATAAATATCTTCTTCCAGAAACCCCATATTACATGCTGTTTCCAGCAGAGTATCTAAAGAGGCCGGCTCTTCCTCTTGATATAAACCGGAATACTTTTTTATACTCCAATCGTCATAATCGCCGCAGTCCCACCAGCGAAGCCGCTTGTACAGCTTTGAAGTATCAAAGCGGCTCATTTGCAGTCGTCCATCCGGACGAATACACAAAATATCTCCTTCCAACATGCTGATGATTTCTTTGTTTGCCGGAAGAAAGCCGCATCTTGCAAGTGCTTCTTTTAAGATACCGGCTGTACTGGCATAACAAGTTAATCCGTTTTCAAAGCGATAGATACACAGCGGACTATTCCCCTTAACGAGATATAGCTGGTTAAACTCATCCAGAATGCTCAAGGAAAAAGAACCTTCCAAAAGCGCCGCGGTCTTGCCAATTGTTTGTGCATTCAGCGCTCCTTCCTGCTCCAAAAGCTGCACCGCCACATAACTGTCTGTTTGGATATTGCTTTTCGGAAGGTGAAACCTTCGTTTCAGTGCTTCATCGTTGCTCAATACGCCGTTGTGTGCTAATGCAAAATGCGTTTGTTCGCACACGCCGGGGAACGGATGGTTATTCGGGTTAAATGCTCCGTTTCCCTGTGTTGTCATTCTTGTGTGCCCCATCACTGTACCGGTGTGTGCCGGAATCAGCCATGTCATGGCATGGGCGGAAAGCGGACGTTTGTAAATGCGGAGTGTCTGCCCATGCACATAGGCGATGCCGCTGGCGTCTGTTCCCCGCTGTTCGCTTGCGGTAGCAAGGCAACCCGTCAGTTTCCGCAGCTGCTTCTGCGTTAAAGTATGTTTCGGGTCGCTGAATCCAAAAAGTCCGCACATCGCTCACACCTCCCCTTCTGCGTTGACCACTTCATTGACATACAGCCGCCGCTCTTTCAAATACTGCACCAGCTCGGGATATTGCTTTTCACTGATTCCGAGCATGAGGTCGCTCCACGAAAGGGACTGCAACTGCCCCTCAGACAAAGAAATCGCCACACTGCACAGTTTTTCTACAAACTGCAGTGTGGCGATAAGCGTGTTGTATTTCAGTGTGCCGCGAAAGATGCGGAACTCTATGG
>DWWA01000003.1 GCA_019119935.1 Candidatus Ruthenibacterium merdavium
CCTTTTTTATCCGGTTGCATATTGCTTTCGGTGTTCTTAAAAGGGACGGTTTGGGAATAGGAATTATCAGGGTTTAATGAGGTTTTGCGGTGTTAAATGGGCGCAGGTGAAACCGGAATCTTTGACTTTCAGGTTCTAGTGAGGGCAACTTCGTATGGGTTCAAGTCCCTTCATCCGCACCAGCTGAAAACCCCGTAAAGTTTAGGCTTTACGGGGTTTTTGCTATTTCTTCCAAATGAGGGATTATTCCTGTTCTATTCCTTTTTCTACCTTTTTACGTATATTTTTCCATTAAAATTTTGAAATAAGATTGACCTTTTCAGGATTCCGTGTTATCTTTGCGTTATTATGACGTGAAATAAAAAAGGAGTGTTGTGTTTTATGAGTCAACAAGAGGAAAATGGCGGATGCAGCAAAGATGTTAATGGTTGCATGGTTCTTGAAAAGCAAAAAGAAGAAAAAAGTCTTGGAACAACAATTCTGCACACGCTCTTTGTAAGCGCCCTTACGGCTGTGCTGCCTTTCTTTGTAATTGTATTTTTTGATTTGTATAACAAAAGTAACCTTGCCAACTACAAAGTTTTCGATGTACAGCTTTCATATTCATTCAATACAATCCTCAGCAAGTATTTAATCAGCGGAATTCTTTTCCTGGGTTTGATTATTTGCGGAGTTTGGGTGTGTCAGGTGGGAGGTGAATATCATTTATGGTGGAAACAAAAATCTGACTTAAAAAAACGTATGCAAACAATAAAAAAATGCGAGGGGAGGAACTCGCTGAATAAGGTACGCAAGAAAGTGTGCGAAAATGAACGAAAAAAATTATATGAGGAGAAAAAGTTAAAAGCTGAAAAATGGCTTTCAAAAGTTTTTGCTTTTATATTTCTTTTCCCGATTGCTTTTGCAGCGTATATTTGTTCAATGGCAGGTTTGGATTTCAGTGAGTATGGAATTAATGATTTACAGATTTTTGGATATGTCATGATGTGGTTGGTGTTCAGCCTTCTATTCTTGGCATTTTTTCTATGGCTGATGGACGACAAAAAGCAAAAAAAATATGTGTTATTGTGGTTACTTTCGTTGTCTTTTTTGCTTATCGTTTTTAGTTTTTCTCTTAAAATTGATTGGAAAGTATTTTTTACATGGGAAACTCTATGGATGTTTTTTGCAGTGATCGTATTGGGAGGCATCTTTCTAGGACCCTTAAGTTTCTTTTACAAGTTAGAAAAAGATATATGGGAAAAGATAGAAGGAAAAGTCGCTCAATGGTTAAAACGAGATGAAGTTGAACTTAAAATTGTTCGTTTTCTATCTACGGTAGCTTTTTGCACATTTGGAATGCTGATGTTCGTTTTATTGGTTAGTCAAGGTGTCCATGAAAAAGGGGTCTACTCTGTTGTCTACCAAAGCCAAGAAAGTGATGGGATTATCGGTATTTCTGTTTATGAAGATGATACGAGAATGATTGTGATTCCGGCGAGAGAGGTTCAAAAGGGTGATTCTGTTAGCTATGAAGTGATCGAAGAATATGGAAAAGATGAAAAAGGCCAGAGCATCTCGATTTACAGTCACAGATACATGGATAAAACGGGGCTTTTCATAAAAAGAGTTCCAAACCACCAAATCGACTGGAAAAATCGCTTAAATAAGCAGTAAAGCGGAATGGCTGGAAAACGATACTTAACATCGCAATAGTATTTTTAGACTTTCCGTTCGCTGTAAAAAACAGTTTTTGCCTCTGTGCTTCGTGCGCCCGATTTTCCGAAGGGCAGTACACCTGAAAAATAAAATAATCGTGTCCTCTAAATGAATAAAAATTGTATAAAAACCAAAGAAATTTTTGCGCTTTTGAATGGCGTTTTAATTTTTTCTTAATAGGAGGCTTTTCCCTTGCGTGGAAAAGCCTTTTTTGCTACAATCCCGTAAAGAGATGCTTTGTGCTGACCGGACAAAGCAGGACAAGGAGGCGAGAACGAATGAACGGTACTGCATCGGAGTTGATTGTCATGCTGACATATCAAGACAAAACTGTGCCGAATGCGAAAAATATTTTTGAATGCTCGAAGGAGAGCCGTGCGCGCTTTTGGGGGTTCAAGGAGGCGGGGCTGCCCTTGTCGGAAATGGCCGCTTTGACGCGTTGTATGAAGCAAGCGGGAAAAACGGTGTTTTTAGAAGTGGTTTCCTACACCGAACAAGAAGGATTGAAAGGGGCGCAAGGGGCAGCTTTCTGCGGCTGTGACGTTGTGATGGGAACGATGTTTTCCGAGAAAATCGCTGATTTTTGCAAAGAGAACGGGCTGCGCTACATGCCGTTTGTTGGAGATGTGAGAGAAAGGCCGTCGGTTCTTTACGGCAGTGTGGACGAAATGATAAAACAAGCACAGGCGGCGCTTGAGTACGGTGTAGACGGGTTTGATTTGCTGGGCTATCGTTATGTTGGTAACGCAGCTGTGCTGAATGAAACTTTTGTGCGTGAGGTGCGCGCTCCGGTATGTCTTGCCGGAGGTATCAACAGCTTTGAACGTCTTGCGCAAGTAAAGCGTACAAGCCCCTGGACATTCACCATTGGAAGCGCATTTTTTGAGCATCGTTTCGGGGATTCTTTCCGTGAGCAAATTGACGCAGTCTGCGCATTTTTAGCCGGAGAGAGCGATGTACCAGAAGGAAGGAGCGGCGCATGATTCATTTGCTTTTCCCCGATGCTTATGCAAACAGTGTGTTTTCAATCGATTACCCAATTTTGTGGAAAATGGGGTTTCGCGCGTTGATTTTCGATATTGATAATACGCTGGTACACCATGGTGCGGATTCCACGCCGAAAGTCGATGCCTTTTTTGCCGAACTTCAAAAAGCGGGCTGGAAAACACTAGTGCTTTCCAATAACAGTGAAGAGCGTGTGCAGCGTTTTTTGAAAAATATTGATGCGCTTTTTATCTGTGAGGCCGACAAACCGAAAAAGCAAGGTTATTTGCAAGCGCTGCAAAAGCTGGGGGTAGAACGGGCGCAGGCTGTTATGATTGGCGATCAGGTATTTACAGATGTTTTAGGCGCGAATCGGGTCGGCATGGCTAATATTTTAGTGCGCTATCTGCGCCGCGACGGAGAAACAAAAATCGGAATCAGACGCACGGTAGAAAAAGCAGTGCTTTGGCTTTATCGTCACGCATGGTTTCGCCGCAATCGACTGGAACGGGCTGTGAAAAAGGAGGAATGCTGCGATGTGTGCGAGAAAACATTTTTGTGAGCTTAGCCCTGTTTGCTATGAGATTTCATGGAAAAAAGAAATCTGCAAACGCCACATTAAAAATTTTTTTAGCCGTGAGCGCATCGCCAAAGAGTTTGACACAGGACATCTTCCGAACGTCGCCTTTGAGAAAACCTCCTACCTTATTAAAAAAGGAAAAGATATTGACCCGGTGCTCCAGCACAACAAAGCGAAAAATATTGCGCTTGCCGCAGCAAAACTCAATGGGCTTTTGATTCACCCCGGCGAGGTGTTTTCTTTTTGGGAAACCATTGGCAGCATAACAAGGCGAAAAGGTTATCTGGACGGGCGCGTTCTGCAAGGCGGAAAGCTGATTGCCGGCATCGGCGGAGGACTGTGTAACTTGGCCAATACGCTTCATGTCATGGTGCTGCATACGCCGCTCACCGTTACAGAGTTTCATAAGCACTCCGACGCGCTGGCGCCTGACGAAGGGGAGCGCGTGCCGTTTAGCTCCGGCACTTCTGTGGGCTATAATCAGTTGGATTATCGGTTTCGCAACGACACCAATCAGACGGTGCAGCTGCTCGCATCTTGTGAGAATGAATCTTTGCACATGGAGCTGCGCAGCGAACGTCCGTTTGACACTTGTTATGAAATTTTTGAAGAAGATCATCATTTTGAAAAGCAGGGGGACAGCTATTATCGCATTTCTAAAATTTACCGGCGCGTTACGAATCGGCAAACGGGTGAATATATTCGCGATGAGCTGCTGCTGGATAACCGTTCAAAAGTAATGTATGATCCGGCACTGATTCCGGCACAGCTGCTGAGGGCTTGAACGCTTGCGAGTAAAAAGTGCAGACAGCGGCTGTGCTTTGGCCGGAGAGTGCGGCGCGGAATGCAAACTTTTGCTTGCAATCTGCACCGTTTTATATTATAATGAAATCTGTTCACCGGACAGGGCGGAAAGTGTGCTGTTCGGCATGCAGAGGGCGGGCCCTGTGCGATGGAGCCCCGTGAACCGTGTCAGATGGGGAACCAAGCAGCACTAAGCGACGGTTTCCATGCGCCACAGTTTTCCTGTCCTCTGTATGCCGAACCGCATAACGGCGAAATTGCCGCGCCGTGTTCGGTTTATTTTTTGTCAGGAAGGTGAGGGGCGATGTACCGCGCGCTTTATCGAAAATGGCGTCCCGCCGCGTTTCGGGATGTCGTCGGCCAACAGGCCATTACGACGGCGCTGAAAAATCAGCTTTTGCACGATAAGGTGGCCCACGCCTATCTGTTTACCGGCACGCGCGGCACGGGCAAAACGACCTGTGCAAAGATTTTTGCCAAGGCGGTCAACTGCCCCAACCGAACCGATGCCGACCCTTGCAACGAGTGCGCTGTCTGCCGCGGCATTGACGACGGCAGTGTGCTGGACGTGGTGGAAATTGACGCCGCTTCCAACAATGGCGTAGACAATATCCGCGATTTGCGCGAAGAAACGGTTTATACGCCCAGCGAGGGGAAATATAAGGTATATATCATTGACGAGGTGCACATGCTTTCCACAGCGGCGTTTAACGCTTTGCTGAAAACGATGGAAGAGCCGCCGCCTCATGTCATTTTCATTTTGGCAACCACGGAAATTCACAAGGTTCCGGCAACGATTCTTTCGCGCTGTCAGCGGTATGATTTCAAGCGCATTGCGGTTGAAGACATTCAAGCGCGGCTTTTGGAAGTGGCCGGCCATGAGAAAATTCAGCTGGACGAGCCCGCCGCTGGGCTGATTGCCCGTTTGGCGGACGGCGCAATGCGCGACGCACTTTCCATTTTGGATACCTGTGCAGGCGTGAGTGAGCAGGTGGATGAGGCGCTTGTGCGTAAAATGGCGGGCGTGACCGACCGAAGCTATTTATTTGAACTTTCGGACGCGCTGGCTCGGCAGGACGCCCCGGCGGTTTTAACACAGATTGCTTCTCTGCGCCAGGCTTCTGTTGATATGAAGCGTTTGTGTGACGAGCTGATTGTGCATTACCGCAATTTGATGCTGGCGGCTGTGCCCGGCGCGCAGAATTTGCTTAACGGCGTGAGCCGGGAAGAGCAGGAAGAGTATGAACGCCACGCGCAGAATATTTCTGCCGCACAGGCGGTTCAGTGCATTAAAACGCTGTGTGCCGCGCTGGATAAAATGGGAAAAGGTGTTGACGCGCGCATCGAGCTGGAACTGGCTGTGTACGAGCTGTGTTATCCGACACCCGTTGTGCAGGCTGCACCCGCTGCGGCGGCTTCGGCTGCTCACGGGGGGGCGACGGTATTTGCTGCGGCATCCGTCGCTGCGCCGCCCAGCTCTCAAGCGTTTGTAAGTGCGCCCGCACCGACTGCACCAACGCCGCAGAAAGCGCCTGTCGCTGCACCGCAGACAACGCCGGAACACTCGGCGGCAAATCAAGGGCAGGAAACGCCGTTTGAACCTTGGGCAAAGGTGCTGGAAGTAATGCAGGGAAAAGATAAACTTCTTTCTGCTGCGCTCAAAGACAGCCGCGCCTATTATGACGGCAAACGTGTGCTGATTGACGGCAGCGAGCTGTTTTTAGAATATATGCGGAAAAACGAATTTTCCAGTGAAATGGTGAAAAGCGTTTTACAGCAAGTGACAGGTGTCCGCTATCCGATTGGACCGTATAAAAAGAAACGGGGACAGGAAACTGAAAACCAGCCTATGACGGCCGACGCCACGCTCGAACAGCTGAGCAGTGCAGGCGTTGACGTTGTTTATATCAATGAAACAGAAGGAGAGTAAATCAATATGAAAGCAAGACTTCCCGCAGGATATGGCAAACAGAATATCAACCAGCTGATGCAGCAGGCACAAAAAGTGCAGGAAATTATGAAGGAGAAGCAGGCTGAGCTGGAAGCAACCAACTATGACGTTACTTCCGGCGGCGGCATGGTGCAGCTCACCATGAACGGCAAGCACGAAGTAGTCAGCATCAAAATCAATCCCGATGTGGTTCAGCCCGATGACATCGAGATGCTCGAGGACTTGGTTGCCGCTGCAGTAAACGAAGCTGTGCGCGTGGTAGACGAAGCTTCCGAAAACGAAATGAATGCGATCACCGGCGGCTTGAACATTCCGGGGCTTTAATGCAAGGGAAATGAGGCGCGAAAATGGCGTATAATGCAGCGCCGCTGGAGCGGCTGATTGAACAATTTGCAAAATTACCCGGTATTGGGCGAAAAGGTGCAACGCGCCTTGCGTATCAAGTGCTGGCGATGGACCGTGCGCAGGCGTTGGAGTTTGCGCAGGCCATCGAGCAGGCGCATACGAAAATCCATCGCTGCCGCGTTTGCCAAAACTTTACCGAAAATGAAGTGTGTTCCATTTGCA
>DWWA01000019.1 GCA_019119935.1 Candidatus Ruthenibacterium merdavium
AAGAGATTCTACAGAGACAATGGGAGTTGAAGTAAGAGGTGGTAATACAATTTTTGCAACAGATACTTCGACAAGAGCGGTAATTGGAGGAGAAGAATATAGAAAAAATGGAGAAGACACAGTAAAAGAAAATCTTGCAGAAATAAAAGCTCATGAAAAAGAACATAAAGATTGTAATAAGGCTACTGAAAAAGATATAGATGGAGACCCTTCAACAAAATCAGAACATGTAATGGCTATGGAAGATGCGTGTATAAAAGTATGTGCTAGAGAAATTTTAGATAAGAATCCAGATCTTAGAGACACATATAATCAAAATGATATAGAAAATAAATTGAAAGAGAAAGTAAATAAAGAATATTTAAGCAAAGAAGAATTAGAAAATAGCTTAGATGAAATAACTGGAAATGGATGGAAAAACATAGTAGAATAAAAGGGCTGTGAAGAAAAAGTAAAATTTGTCCGTTTTTGTCGGCTTTTGTTGCTTGTGTTTTTTCCTTTCGCTGGGTAAACTGTTTATGCAAACACCAAACGGGAGGAGAAAAGGGGATCATGAGCACAATCGAAACAATTTTTTTGCGGGTATTTTCAGAACTGGAGCTGTTGCAGAAAGCACATGCGTTCCAATATGACCTGACAATGGATGCGAATGCGCACAAACGCTTTGGCGTTCAAATCAGCCGATTGGATGCATCCAGAAGGGTAACGCATGCGCGGGCATTCCGCCAGCTGACAGAGTCAAGAGAGCGAGCAGTGCGCCTTTTGTGTTATCTGTATGAAAACGGTGTTTCACCTGTATGTGCTGAAGGGGTTTTACAGGATCTGGCGGCGCAGAAGCTGTGGGACGGAGATTGAAAAAGAAAAGGACGATTGCTGATGAAAAGTTGCTGCTGTCAGACGGCCGATGCACCTCTCAGAGTGTTGTTGGTAGATGACGAACCGGGCGACGCGGTAGTATTGGAAGCCTTCCTGGAAATGCAGGAGGGCTTTCAGTGCGTGGGATGCGCCGCAAATGGTGAGGAGGCATTAAAATTTTTGTCCCGGCAGGAAACGCCCGTGGATGCGGTTTTGCTGGATGTTTATATGCCGGGAATGGACGGCATAGATTTTCTGCGCGAATGGCAAAAGATGCCCTACCCCAAACCGAAAGTTTTTGTACTGTCGGCCTATGGCTCATTTGGTGAGGATCAGATTCGACACCAAGTGCTGCGTCTGGGCGTAGCAGCTTATTTTGAAAAAGGCTATCCGCTTGACTTAATTTGCAAAAGAATCCGAGATTTGTGCGCTGTCAAGAATATTGAAAGCATCATGACTCCGAAAAGAGAATGTGTTTTAGAAGAATTGTCGGAAGAGCTGATCGATGACCTTCTGCCCGCAACAAAATCAGTCGGACGGCATTATCTCATGGATGCATTGAACTATTTGACAAGCAGCGCCCAGCGCACATGGCGTATTTGCGAGGTATACGATTGGATCGCAGAGAAAAACGGCGTGTCGTGCAAATCCGTAGACCGGGCTTTGCGGCAAATGGGAAAGGAAATTGCGCATCACGGTGCACAGCGCTGGCAGCGCATGACAGCGGGAATGGAGCTGAAAGATACTTCTCCTTCTAACAAAATTTTGCTGGAAATGCTGAAAAGAGAAGTTTTATACCGCGAACGTTATTTGGTGGGAAGTCACGGGGAAGCGGGGCATGGTTATGAGTTATGATGCAAGGACCTTGTTGGAACATTATTTGAACGTTACTTATGCCAGCCATGACACCGCCATGATGATTCGCGAGGCGAAAAATACATTGTGTCTTTTAACGGGTGCCCAGCAAGTACAAATTTATCTGTTCAGGGCCGACAATGTGCTTCTTATCAGTGAACAGCCGGACGGAACTTATCGTTTGGAGCATGCCTTGCAAAAATCGGAAACCATCAAAGGAGAACCGAATGTTTTGTTTTTGTACGCCCGAACCGAGGTGCAGGAGTACGGTGCCGTTTTGCTGAAAGGAGACCGCGTCCGGCCCAGTCAATATGCACAGCGTTTGGTGCATGTGCTGGGCGAGCAGCTTCATACAGGGCTTTTGAGCAATGAGCTTGATATGATGATCAACGGAGGAAAGCGCCTTGTGCCGGAGGACGGGAGCCTGCCTTCGGAAACGCTTGCCGTTTTGGCACATGAAATGCGAGCGCCCGTTGCAACGGCACTGGCAAGCTTAGAGGTAATTCGCCACCGGCTTAACCATCAAAGCCATGACGAAAGCTTTTTTGTGCTGTGCGATGCTTTGGAGCGCAACTTGAGGCGCAGCATGCGCATGAGCACGAATTTGCTCCTTGCTTCCAAAAGCCGATACAGCGCGCCGAGCCTGGAATGGCTGAATGTCGTAGAATTATGGTGCGAAACAGCAGCGAGTGTGCGCCCTTACGCGTCACAGCGCGGCGTGGAGCTGCAAGTTGAGAGCAAGGCGTTCGAGAAAGCACCCTATGCACTGTCCAATCAGCAGTACCTTGAGAGCATTATGATCAATCTGCTTTCCAACGCTGTAAGATACGCAAAGCCGGAAGGCGGGCTGGTGCGTGTAGATATTGTGCAGAAAGAGGAAGGGTTATTCTTAACAGTTGCGGATAACGGAAAGGGATTTCCCAGCGAGAAAGCGTGCCGCCTGTTTGAAAAATTTTGGCGCGGGGAACAGAGTGATGCCGTTCGCGGCGGCGCAGGGCTTGGACTTTACCTCGTTTGGGTATTTGTGAAAGCATTGGGCGGAACCGTAGAAGCGGAAAATCAAAACGGAGCTGTTTTTCGGGTGTATTTGCCGCTGAAAACGAAGCAGCAAGGGCATCAGCGCGCTTTGGGCGCAGGGCGAAGGCTGGAAGATAATTATTGGAACAGTGCACAAAACGAGTTTTCCACACAGGGGTAAAAAATGTGGATTTTTCTGCCGGATTCGGCCCGTAAGCGGTAAAATATGAATTGCCGATGAAAAGCGCCTGCGGGTACTTTACTTTGCACCGGAAATCATGTAAAATAAGAGCAATATCAAGAATTATTGTTTGGCGGTGTAATCATGGCAATCAAATATCATCGAATCCTTTTAAAGCTTAGCGGCGAAGCGCTTGCAGGCGAGCGGGGTTTCGGGCTGGACGTGGAAACCGTTCAGAAAATTTGTGAGGGAATCAAACTGGCGCACAGCAAAGGTGCGCAGATTGCAATTGTGGTCGGCGGAGGAAACTTCTGGCGCGGCCGATCGTCGGGTGAAATGGAGCGCACCCGTGCCGATCAGATCGGCATGCTGGCAACTACCATGAACGCGCTGGCGGTGGCCGATGCACTCGAGCATCTCGATGTGCCTGTGCGCGTGCAGACGGCACTGACGATGCAGCAAGTGGCAGAGCCTTATATCCGCAACCGTGCCATTCGTCATTTAGAAAAAGGCCGCGTGGTGATTTTTGCGTGCGGAACGGGCAACCCGTTCTTTTCGACGGATACGGCCAGTGCCCTGCGCGCTGCCGAAATCAACGCGGAAGTGATTTTCAAAGCCACAATGGTGGACGGCGTGTATGACAAAGATCCGAAAAAGCACGCTGATGCTCAAAAATATGATACACTGTCTTTTACAAAGGTGCTTTCTGACCAGCTGGCTGTGATGGACAGCACGGCTGCAACGATGTGCCGCGACAATCATTTGCCCATTTTGGTGTTTGATATTTTACACCCCGAAAATATTGCCAAAGCCGTGTGCGGTGAAACCATCGGCACCTTGGTGGAAGAATAACAGTGCGCTGAAATAAAAGGAGTAGAGAATCATGAGTGCGGAAACAAAGGTATTTCAAGATAAAATGAGCCACAGCATCGAGCATTTGAGCAAGGAGCTTTCCTCTGTTCGTGCGGGACGCGCAAACCCTGCGGTATTGGATAAGGTCACTGTAGATTATTACGGTGCGCCTACCCCGATCAATCAGGTGGCGGCGGTTTCCGTGGCCGAAGCGCGCGTGCTCACCATCAGCCCGTGGGACGCAACGCTGATGAAAGCCATTGAAAAGGCGATTTTGTCTTCGGATATCGGCATTACACCGACGAATGACGGCCGTGTGATGCGCTTGGTGTTCCCGGCCCCGACCGAGGAGCGCCGCAAACAGCTGGTAAAAGAAGTGCTCCACATGGGTGAAGAAGCAAAGATTGCTGTGCGAAATGTGCGCCGCGATGCGATGGATAAGTTCAAAAGCATGAAAAAAGCGGGCGAAATCACCGAGGATGATCAGAAGGGTTTAGAAGAAGAGATGCAGAAAATCACTGATAAGGCCACAAAAGAAATTGATGCGGTGTGCGCAGCAAAAGAAAAGGAAATTATGGAAATTTAAGCCGGCGCCGCAGCAAAGTTGCCGGACGGCTTGAGGCAGTGCAGCATCCGTGATGATAAGCATTGCTGTAAAAAATGCCGTGCGCGTGAGCGTGCGGCATTTCGTTTGAACAAAGAGACATCATTCAGGAGAAGGAGATAGAATCATGGAGGAGTATCAACAGCTGGCAAAAGGACTGTCTGTTGGCATTATTATGGACGGAAACGGCCGCTGGGCCAAGCAGCGTGGGCTGCCGCGCACGGCCGGGCACAAAAAAGGGGCTGAAGTGTTCCGCGATATTGTGCGCTATTGCAATGACCTTGGCATGTCAAGCGTTACTTTTTACGCATTTTCAACAGAGAACTGGGCAAGGCCGACAGAGGAAGTGGAGTCCATCATGCGCTTGTTCGGCAACTATCTGACGATGGCGTATGATTACAAGAAAGAAAATAATCGGCTTGTATTTTTGGGTGACCGAAGCAGGCTTTCCAAATCGCTCCAGGATAAAATGAACGACTTGGAAGAAAAAACAAAAAACAACACCGGAATGTTTTTAAATATCGCTGTGAACTACGGCGGGCGGCAGGAAATTCTGCGCGCAGCCCAAACCCTTGCCCAGCGCGTGAAAGACGGCCAATTGGAACCGCAGGATATCACGCAGGAGCTTTTTGAAGATTGCTTGTACACGCGCGGACAAAAAGACCCGGACTTTATTTTGCGCCCGTCCGGGGAAATGCGTCTTTCTAATTTTATGCTGTGGCAGGCGTCTTACTCGGAGTTCATTAGTATGGATGTCTTGTGGCCGGATTTCCGGCGCGAAGACCTCGACAGAGCTTTGCAGGAGTTTCAAAAGCGCAGCCGGCGTTTTGGCGGTTTGTAAGAAAAGAGGTCGAGCATGAAAACAAGAATTATTACTTCGATTGTGGGGCTGGCGGTGCTGGCACTGGTGCTGGCTTTTTTTGAAACGCCGGTTTATAATTTGGTGTTGGCATGCGTTTCGTTAATTGCGATTCACGAGGCATATGAGGCGTTTCAAATTCGCTGTCCGCAAGTGTTTGCGGCATTTGTGCCGGCGGTGCTTTGGCTCTTTTTAGGGCAGGAACTTTTCCCGGGAAGCGTGATGTGGCCGGTGCTTTATTTGCTGGTCTTGTACGTTGCGTGTGTGATGATTATCCGTGTGCATACGCTGTCTTTTGCGTCAGTATCCGGCATGATGGTTTTCGCGGGAATGATTGTGGCGTGTTTTTACTCGCTTTTATACCTGCGCAGCTGCTTTGAACAAACATGGGAAAGCTTGTATGCGGTGCTGATCATTTTGGCGTTTGCTTGGGGCGGCGACAGCTGTGCCTACTTTGCGGGCTGCGCTCTGGGGAAACATAAATTGGCGCCGGAAGTCAGCCCGAAGAAAACCATTGAAGGTGCAGTGGGCGGCGTTGCCGGCAGTGTGGTTTTAGGTATTGTCATTACGGTCGTTTTTTCCGCTGTTTTCGGGCCGAATCGTTTGCACGAAGCATACGGGGCAAGTTATTACGTTGCCATTGCGCTGATTGGTGCAGTGAGCTCCGTTTTGGGCATTTTGGGCGACTTGACGGCCTCGGCGGTAAAGCGCCAGTGTGAAATTAAGGATTACGGAACGATTTTCCCGGGCCACGGCGGCATTTTGGATCGCTTTGACAGCGTAATGCTGATTGCGCCGTTTATCACCATTTGTGTCTTTTTGGAGCAAATGTGGGAAATGAGTTTGTAAAAAGCAGGTGGCGGATATGTCGAAAAAAGTGACTTTATTGGGCAGCACGGGCTCGATCGGAACACAAAGCCTGGATGTCATTCGCGCAGAAGGTTTTGAAGTGTCGGGCCTTGCCGCTCATACGCAAACGGATTTGCTGCTCCGGCAAGTGGAAGAATTTCATCCCGCGATGGTGGCGGTCACCGACGAGCGCGCGGCGGATAAAGTGCAGGCCGCTTTTGCAAATATGGTTCATGCGCCCCGCCTTTTGCGCGGCGCCGAAGGGCTTCGCACGCTGGCGGCACAAAGTGGCGCGGATGTTGTGCTGAATGCCGTGGTGGGTGCAGCGGGTTTGCCCGCGACGCTGGCGGCGCTGGAAAGCGGCTGTGACGTGGCGCTTGCCAATAAAGAAAGCCTTGTGACGGGCGGCGCTTTGGTGTTAGAAGCGGCGGAAAAACACAATGCGAAACTTCTTCCGGTGGACAGTGAGCACTCCGCGATTTTTCAGTGTCTGCAAGACGCATACTCAGCAAAAAGTCTGCAAAAAATACTGCTGACAGCTTCCGGCGGCCCGTTCTTCGGGAAAACGCGGGAAGAACTTTTGCATGTGACGAAGGAAGATGCACTGCGCCACCCGAACTGGAGCATGGGCGCAAAAATTACCATTGATTCCGCGACGCTGATGAATAAAGGCTTAGAATTGATTGAGGCTGTTTGGCTGTTTGGCCTTGCGCCGCGTCAGGTTGAAATTGTTGTGCAGCGGCAAAGCATCATTCATTCGATGGTGCAGTTTTCCGATCATTCGATTTTGGCGCAGCTGGGTGTGCCGGACATGCGCATTCCCATTCAATATGCGCTGACATGGCCCGAGCGCGGCAAGCCTTGCGCACCGGAACTGGATTTCGACACGCTCAAAAGCATTACGTTTGACCGTGCGGACGAGGAAACCTTCCGTTGTCTGCCTGCCTGCAAACGGGCGATTGAAAAGGGCGGCCTTGCACCCTGTGCTGCCAACGGCGCAAATGAGGAAGCGGTGCGCTTGTTCCTGGAGGACAAAATTTCCTTTTTGCAAATCGGCGAGCTGGTAGAGCGCGTCGTAGAAAAGGATTCTTACGGCGGAGCGTATACGATTGCGGAGGTGTATGAATGTGACCGCATGGCGCGCGCATATATTTTAGAAGCGCTTTAAAAGGGTGTGGAATTTGCAAAAGTTTTGACGGCTTTGCGCAAACAGAGGACGTTAATGTGTTAAAAGAGAAGAGGGGAATGTGTGTAAAGTGCCGCAGAATGTTCGGCGGCAAAGCACTTGCAGCGGGAAGCTGCAAAAGGAAAGGCGGTTTTTCATGGGTTCATCCATCATCACCATTGTGATTGCGCTGATTGTGTTCGGCGTGGTCGTACTCATTCACGAGCTGGGCCACTTTTTAACAGCGAAGGCATGCGGCATTACCGTGAATGAGTTTTCCATCGGCATGGGGCCGCGGCTTTTCGGGTTTTCTAAAAACGGAACGGACTATTCCGTCCGCTTGCTGCCCATCGGCGGCTATGTCATGATGGAGGGCGAAAACGAGGAAAGCGACGAGCAAGGCTCCTTTCAAAAGGCGGCTGTTTGGAAACGTATTTTAGTGACGGTTGCCGGCGCTGTGATGAATTTGGTGCTTGGCTTTGTGATTTTAATGGGTGTTGTGCTCTCTCAGCAGGCTATTTTAAGCCGTACTGTCGGGGAGTTTTACCCCGATGCGGCCACTGAGCGTCAAGGACTGCAGGTGGGCGATACCATTTTAGCAGTCAACGGACGGCGCTGTTTTATTGCGAATGATATCAGTTATGAATTTGCGCGCACGCAAAATGCCACGGTAGACCTGACGGTTTTGCGCGACGGCAAGCGCGTACAGCTGGAAGATGTTGTTTTCGATACACAAACGCAGGACGGCGTGTCCTACATGGTGCTCGATTTTAAAGTCTATCCGCTGGAAAAAACAGTGGGCAATGTACTGGCAGAAGCCGGGCGCTGGACGCTTTCTTATGCACGCATGGTGGCGCTCAGCCTGACCGATGTGGTAACAGGGCGCGTTCCGGTGAATAATTTGTCCGGCCCGGTCGGCATTGTACAGGTCATCGGCGAAGCCACCGGGATGGGCTGGCAGCCGCTCATGCTTCTCGTTGCGCTCATTACGGTAAACTTGGGCGTCTTTAATTTACTGCCGATTCCGGCTTTGGACGGCGGCCGGCTGGTGTTTTTGATCTTGGAGGCCATTCGCCGCAAGCCGATTCCGCAAAAGTATGAAATTGCCGTGAATGCGGCGGGCTTTGTCTTTTTGATTGGGCTGGTGCTTTTTGCCACATTTAATGATGTGACAAGACTTTTGCCCGCTTGAAAGGAGTGTTTCAAATGCGCAGAAGTGCAAAAGTGGTAACCATTGGGAATGTGAAAATCGGCGGCGAATATCCCGTTGCCGTGCAGAGTATGCTGAATGTTCCCATTGACGATACAGAAGGAAATGTACGCCAGGCAAAACGCTTAGAAGAGGAAGGTTGTCAGATTGTGCGCGTAACCGTCCCTTCTGCGAAGGACGCGGCGGTCGTGCGCGCGTTGAAACAGGCGGTTTCGATGCCGATTGTCGCCGATATACACTTTGATTACCGCGCGGCGCTTGCCTGCGTGGAGGAGGGTGTGGATAAAATTCGCATCAACCCCGGCAACATCGGCGCAGATGAGCGAGTCAGGGAAGTGGCTCAGGCGTGCCGCAGTCACGGTATCCCCATTCGTATTGGCGTCAACGGCGGCAGTCTTGAAAAAGAAATTTTGGCAAAGCATGGCGGAGTGACGCCGCAGGCGATGGTGGAAAGCGCGATGTATCACGTCCGCTTGCTGGAAAAACATGATTTTGATGATATTGTCATTTCGATTAAATCGTCCAATGTGCCGATTATGATGCAGGCTTACCGTCTTTTGGCGGCTGAGTGTGATTATCCGCTTCATATCGGCGTTACCGAGGCCGGTACTTATCGCATGGGATTGATTAAGTCGGCCATGGGAATCGGTGGCCTTTTGATAGAAGGCATCGGCGATACCATCCGCGTTTCGCTTACCGATGAACCGGAGAAGGAAATCCGCGCCGGGTTTGACATTCTGCGTGCGGCGGGCCATTTTGTACCCGGCCCGGAAGTGATCAGCTGCCCGACTTGCGGGCGAACCAATATTGATGTGGCGGGAATTGCTTCGGAAGTAGAGGAGCGTTTGCGCGGCTGCAATAAGCAAATTAAAGTGGCTGTGATGGGCTGTGTAGTCAACGGCCCCGGAGAGGCCAAAGGGGCGGATATCGGAATCGCAGGCGGAAAAGACTGTGCAATGCTGTTCATCAAAGGCGAGCAGGTTCGCATGCTGCGCGGCGATATCGTAGGCCAGCTTTGCGAAGAGGTGCAAAAGCTGGTGTAAGGAAAGAACGTTCGGGAAAGGATTGCCATGAAACCATTATTAACAGAGCTTTGGCCGCAATTTTGCGCGGATGCGGATTTTGTGGCAGGGTATGCCGGTGCGCTCGTTGAGCGCGTGGAGGCCGACCGAAAAAAAAGAATCATTAAGGTGGTTTACCGAACGGTGGCGCCGGTGGCGGGGGAGCTGCGCACAAGGTTGTGCGCCTCCCTCGCACCGCTGTTTCCGGGCTTTTTGGTGTGTTTGCAGGGTTTGTTTGAATATGACCGCCTGACGCCTCAGTCTGTACTGGATTTGGCAATGGAACTGCGGGAAGAAGGCCTGCCTTTAAACGGCTTTTTATACGGCGCGAGCGTTGAAATTGCCGAGCAGGAAATCCGCATTACGGTAATCAACGGAACGCACCTTTTGGGCCAGATGAAGTTTGGCGAAATGCTGGCGCAGCAGATTGAACGGCGCACCGGTGTGCTGCCCGTGGTGCGTTTGGTGGACGGTGCACCGCAAAATGCACTCACCGCACAGCCCGCTGCGCCGGAACAGCCGCCTGCGGCGGTGGTGTTTGCACAGCAAAAAGTGCCCTCTAAAAAGAAAGCGATGAAAATTGAAGGGTTGGAGCTGACCGATTCGCCCGTGAAGGTGCTGAGCGGAAAGCACTTCCAGCCGCAAAAATTGACCGCTTTGAAAGATTTGGGCGCGATGGCCGCCGGAAAAGTGACGGTTTGGGGCGATGTCTTTTTCACTGAGCAAAAAGGCAGCAAAATGAAAATTTACTCTGTTTCGATCACGGATTACACCGGGTCGATCAGTTTGAAAATCCGTATGAATATGGCAGACGACGGCTCTGTTTGGGAGGATTTGCAAAACGGAGATACGCTGGTGGTGCGCGGTGAATGTACCTTTGACCGTTATGATAAGGACTATGTCATCTATCCTTATGATGTGCTCAAGGTAGAGCGCAAAACGCGTGAAGATACCGCTGAAAAAAAGCGTGTGGAGCTTCATTTACATACTAAGCAAAGTTCTATGGACGGCTTTTGTGACCCCGGCGGTATTGTGCGCTTTGCGCATAAAATGGGGCACCGCGCCGTTGCCATCACCGACCACGGCGTGGTGCAGGGATATCCGGAGGCCATGCTTGCCGCCGACGCCATCCGCAAAAAGGACCCTGACTTTAAGCTGATTTACGGCTGTGAAGCTTACTTTGTCGATGACATGGTGCCTGTGGTGTACGGCCACACCGATCTACCGCTGGGCGGTTCGTTTGTTGTGTTCGACTTGGAAACGACGGGTTTGTCGCCGGCAAATTGCTATATGACGGAAATCGGCGCCGTTGTTGTGGAAAACGGAGTGATTGGGGAAAGCTACAATACCTTTGTGAATCCCGGCTGTCACATTCCCGAAAAAGTGACGGAATTGACGGGCATCACCGACGAAATGGTAAAAGATGCCCCCACCCCAACACAGGCGCTGCGCGACTTTTTGGCATGGGCGGACGGACGGCCTCTGATTGCGCATAACGCGCACGGCTTTGATATTCGGTTTTTAAAAGCGCAGGCGGAGCGCGACGGGATGGATTTTCAGCCCGTTTACTTGGACACGCTTCCTTTGGCGCAGGCACTTTATGCAGGGCTTCGCAATTATAAGCTTGACACCATCGGAAAATATTTGGAAATTCCGCCTTTTGAGCACCACCGTGCCTGCGACGATGCGCGCGCCTTGGCTCAGATTGTAGAAAAGATGCTCGAAGACCTTCGAGGCAGAAAAATTGAAACTGTCGAGCAGATTAACACAGGGCTGGGCGGTGCGCGTGCTTTGGCAAAAAAGAATTTTCACCTGATGATTTGGGTGAAAAACCAGCTGGGCATGAAGAATTTGTATCAAATGATCAGCGCCGCCAGCATGGATTACTTTTTTAAAGTGCCGCGTATTCCGCGCAGCTTGTTAAACCGCCACCGTGAAGGGCTGCTGCTCGGTTCTGCCTGTGAAGCGGGTGAGCTTTACAGGGCGATTGTCGACGGCAGAAGCTTTGCAGAGTTAAAAGAGATTGCCTCGTACTATGACGTGCTGGAAGTGCAGCCGCTTGGCAACAATGAGTACATGCTGCGCCAGGGCATTGTGGACAGCATGGAGAAAATTCAGGAGTTTAATCAGACGGTCATTCGCTTAGGGGAAGAGCTGGGAAAACCTGTAGTTGCGACGGGCGACGTGCACTTTACGAACCCGGAGGACTATATTTACCGCTCGGTACTGCAAGCGGGAAACGGATTTTCCGATGCCGACCAGCAAGCGCCGCTTTATTTCCGCACGACGGACGACATGCTGCGTCAGTTCAGCTATCTTCCGGCGGAAAAAGCCTTTGAAATTGTGGTCGAAAACCCGAATAAGATTGTCGATTTAATTGACGATGATGTGCGCGCCATTCCCAAAGGCTTGTATACGCCCAGCATTGAAGGCGCGGATACCAGCTTGTGGGAAGATACGTTGCGCAATGCACGCCGGCGCTACGGAAGCCCGATGCCGCAGCTTTTGGAAGACCGTCTTTTGCGTGAGCTGGACTCTATTATTCGCCACGGCTTTGCAGTGCTTTACGTCATTGCACAGCGCTTGGTGCTGAAAAGTGAGGACTACGGCTATTTGGTGGGTTCGCGCGGTTCTGTCGGTTCCTCAGCCGTTGCGCACTTTTCCGGCATTTCCGAGGTGAACAGCCTTTCGCCGCATTATCTTTGTCCCAAATGCCAGTGGAACGAGTTTTTTACAGACGGCTCTGTGGCGGACGGCTTTGACCTGCCCGACCGCAACTGCCCCATCTGCGGTACAAAGTGTATGGTGGACGGCCATGAAATTCCGTTTGAAACGTTTTTGGGCTTTGACGGCGATAAAGAGCCGGATATCGACCTGAACTTTTCCGGTGATGTGCAAGGGCGAATCCACCGCTACACCGAGGATATTTTCGGAAAAGACCATGTGTTTAAAGCGGGTACCATCAGTGGTTTGCAGGATAAAACAGCCTTTGGCTATGTGAGAAAATATTTAGATGAACGTTCCAAAACCGTGAATCATGCCGAGGAGCTGCGCTTGGTGCAGGGCTGTGTGGGAGTAAAACGCACTACGGGCCAGCACCCCGGCGGCATGGTTGTTGTGCCGAGCAATTACGATGTGTATGACTTCTGCCCGGTACAGCACCCCGCAGACGACAAAGACAAAGGCGTGATTACCACGCATTTCGAATTTAAATATCTGCATGAAACCATTTTGAAGCTGGACGAGCTCGGGCACGACGTTCCCACGATGTATAAGTATCTTGAGGACATGACGGGCATTCATATGGCACAGGTGCCCATGAACGACCAAAAGGTGATTTCTCTGCTCGTTTCCCCAGAGGCGCTGGGCGTGACGAGCGAACAGATTGACAGCTTAACGGGAACATTCGGCATCCCGGAAATGGGAACGCATTTCGTGCGCAATATGCTGATTGAAGCACAGCCGAAAAGCTTTTCCGACTTAATTCAGATTTCCGGGCTTTCGCACGGTACGGACGTTTGGAACGGCAACGCGCAGGATTTAATCCGGGATAAAATCTGCACGATTTCCGACGTCATCGGCACCCGTGACAGCATTATGACGTATTTGATGCACAAAGGGGTCGAGCCGAAAAAGGCGTTTCAAATTATGGAGCTGACCCGAAAAGGCAAGGTGGCAAAAGGCGGCTTCCCCGACGGCGATGAAGATATGCTGCGCGAGCACGGCGTGCCGGAGTGGTATTTGGACAGCTGCAAAAAGATTAAGTACATGTTTCCGAAAGGCCATGCCGTGGCCTATCTGATGGCGGCGGTGCGCTTAATGTGGTTTAAGGTATACCATCCGCTGGCGTTTTATGCAACCTTCTTTACTGTGCGCGGTGAGGATCTTGACTATGAGGCCGCCGTCGGCGGGCCGAAGGTTGCAAAACAGCACATCCGCGAGGTGGAAATGCGCCTGAGGGAAGAGAAAAAGGCAAAAGACGAAGAAATTTTGGCAAGCCTGCAAATTGTGAACGAGATGCTCCAGCGCGGGTATGAATTTTTGCCCATTCGCATCGGGAAAAGCCGTGCAAAAGTTTATGTCATCGAGGACGGTAAAATCCGCTTGCCCTACATGGCGCTGAAAGGCTTGGGCGAAAGCGTTGCAAGCGCGATGGAGGAAGCAACCATGAACGGGCAAAGCTATTTGTCGGCCGATGAACTGCAATCGGCAACGGGCGCTTCGTCCACCATTATGGATACGCTCATGCAAATTGGTGCGCTGGGAGATTTGCCGAAATCGAATCAGGTTTCTTTCTTCTAGGGGAAGAATAGATAGCCCTTTTTGCAAACATTTCTGAAAGTAAAAAATCCGGGGTCTGATGAGCAGATTTTCTGCTTGTGAGACTTCGGATTTTTATGTTGGTTGCAATGACTTATTGTGCCGAAGGTATTTGTTGAACTGCTTTGGCTGTCGCATTGAAGCGTTTGTATGAAGGAAGGATTGAGGAGCCAGTGTTACCTTTAGGAACTTTTGTAGCAGTAGCAATTTTTTAGAGCTGCATTTCACTGATTTACTGCCCAAACTTGCTCGTTTTGAGTTTTACAAAATTGCGCTGTCAGATTCTGGCGAAACTCATGGCAGTTGGGCTAAAGGTGAAGTCAGCGCAGACGTCGGATTTATTCGATGTGGATTCCAGGACGGTTGTTTCGCAGATTTGTGAAAGATGATCTTCCTCGATAACCGGGAAACTTACGTCGGGCGGAGTGTAAACAGGAGGTGGGTTTTCCGGTTCTTCCGGAGCAACAGCGGGCACGGCATTATTTTTTACGGCGCCTACACCCCACCCACCGGACTGAATCACGCCTAAATAGGGCGAACCGGAAGCGACAGGAATGCCAAACCAGCTTTCATCTGTATAAATATTGTGAGGCCCCCAGTCGTTCCAAGAGTCATATAGGCTTTCAAACATGCCCATTGTGAGATGGTTGGGAATATCGAGAAGGGGCTGGTAATCACTTTGATAAGCACTTAAAGCCTTCTCTGCAGCCATGATTGACCTTGCATTACCTGTTGAATAAGCGCGGGCAACTGCATCGTTTTTGGCATCCAGGCCTTTATGAATGCTGTCTAAATATCCTGCGGACGCGGCGACGACAGCATTCGCGGTAGTGCCTGTGACAAAGAGATTGCTAATATCCGGGTCAATACCAATATCGGAACCTTCGGATCTCCAAACGTAAATCGGCTCTACCACCATCGCCCAGCCAACTTTACAGTTGGAGGAAATGGGCAAAATATAATCTTTCAAAACTTCTAAATCATCCGAACCTGCTTCATGAATAATCCCCTTCATAAAATCACGGTCAAGGTTTACCATCCCGGCTAAGCCTTCCAGAGTAGTGTCAAGCTGTGCGGCATAAGCGCTAAGAATTTCACGGGCATGTTCTGTTCCGCCATTGGCCGGAATAATTCTGCTCATCGTATTCGCAATTCCGGGAGGAGGGCCTAAGATGTCAGCGATTTCCGGAGAAAGTCTAAGCCCAGAGTCCAGGTCAATTAGTGCCTTGGCTTCAATACCGGAACCTGCAATGCACCCAAAGGTATTCATATACCGAACATTGTTTTTTAATGTGCTTCCGCCGGAATAATACCCTAACTCACCACTTCCACTGCGGCCGGCTAAGGATTCATGGAAAGAGATTGTATTCGGTACAAGTGCGATAGAGTGGTCATCGGCATAGGCTGCGGCGGCTGAGTTCAGCGTAACTCCGGTGAAGAATGTTGCGGTGTTTAAGCCGTTAATTCGTTCGGTGTAGGGGAAGTCGGTAGACTTTGAATAAACAAATGTGACAAAATAGCCATATTCTGTGTTTCCGTTGACCTTCCACGCTAAAGAAGTTCCGCCACCACTATTTGTTCCGCCACTCGCATTATCATCTGTCAATCCGCCTGTGGTATCTAATGCGAATGTCGCAGGGGCGGCTAATCCTACTAAAAAAGCCGCAAACATCACGCCTGCGGCAATTCTAGTGATGAGTTTCTTTGCTGGTTGTTTATTCTCCATGAAGTCTCACCTGACGTTCTTCATCTAGTTTTTCTCTTTGTTCGTAGAAGCCTGATTGTTTCAACTTATACTGCAATTTACCTATTTCAACCCCATCTCTTATTTGCATAAATTCATCAAAAGTCATTCCGATATGTTCCATATACAATTTATCCAGTTCTTCCCCGTACCATTTTCCTACTTCTTCCGACCGTTTGCGATAGGCTTCGTCGGCTTTCTTGGTTTCTTCGTAGTGGGCATTAGCTGCGTCAACATCCTCCTGGGCCATTTTTGCGGCTTCTTCTTCGGAAAGTCCCATACGAATATACATGTCGTAGGACTCTTGATATATATTCTTATCAAGGGTTTCTTGGTCCTTATAAATGGCGGCTTCTTCTTCTGTAAATTCTTTGGAAGTTTGGTATTCATATTCCGAAGAAGGGGAAGAAGACACACTCTCAGCCACAGAAGAAACACTCTCCGACACGGAAGAAACACTTTCCGACACAGACACACTCTCAGACGCAGCTGCACTTTGGGAAACGCTTGCAGCGGTGGGGGCTGCTTCCTGCCCGGAACATGCCGTGAGCACAGAACACGCGGCAACGCCGCAAATAAAACCAATTACCTTTTTATTCATAACTCTCTCCTTCATAAAGCCTTTATTCTATTGCACTACCAGTAAAATATCATTCAAGCCTTAAAAAGTCAATCTATTTTTCATAATTTCATTACAAAACCCCATAGAGCCTATGCCCTATGGGGTCTGCTTGTATGTATCAATTTCTTCTCTTTAGCCCGGCATGATTTACAGCTCGTCTTCGTCCCAGTCTTCTTCGTCCCCTGCATCATCTTCCAGTGTGATGTCGAACACTTCTAGGGTCTTATCCACATTATTGGAAATGGTGTTTGCAACCAACGCACAGGCAAAGGCACGGTGAATTTTTTCATTAAGGTCTGGGAGATGGGGAACAGGCATCAAGCTTAGTATTCCTTCCGTTACTGCATCCATCTCTTTCCCAAAACAAAGGGATTCAAAATAGGCATCTTCTTTCAATTTAGTCAGGTCAAAGTCATTGATTAGCTCAGGAATGGGGAAAACCTTCTTGAACATTTCCTGCCGATTCACTTTATTCAGCGTTTGTTCTCTTATCATTTCCTCTCTTAATGCTGCTTTTTCTTTTTTAGTCAGCTCTTTTGTGTCCAGCTCTTCCTCTATTGCATCCAGTTCAGGCTGTATCAGTTGGTCTAACCCTACAAATACCATGGCAATTTTGTTTTTGTTTATATTATCATTTCTATCCACTTCAATATCAAAGCCCAAACGGTTCAGCAGTTCATCCAGTTCATACGCTCCAATTCCTCTAGCTGCTTTTCCATTACCGCATATATCGTGATTCAAATGAAAGACACCACCGGGGCAAGAAGGCAGAAATGGATTTCCACCGGATTACCTGTAAAAGGCAATAAAGCAAGAGCAGCCGAACAACTTCGGAAAGTTTTAGACGAATATGAAAAAGGGCATGTTTTATTCAGCACTCGGACTTCCCTATTGGAACTGCTTGAAGAATGGCTAGAAAACGTAAAACCGTTGATTGAACCTAACACCTATACCAACTATGAAATTGTTTATCGTGCGCATTTAAAGCCTGCGGTCACAGTGACCATGAGAACGCCGTGATCGAGGGCAATGCCGCTATTCGCCGTGCTGTCCTGGGATCTGGCAACATGGAGCTGCTCCGCCTCTATTCCGACACACCGGAGTTCCGCCAGCGCCT
>DWWA01000020.1 GCA_019119935.1 Candidatus Ruthenibacterium merdavium
GCGTTACACGCAGTATCGAGGCTTGGCTCAGGTGACAAACTGGGTGAAGCTTAAATTTGCTGCCATGAATTTGAAAAAACTAGCCACTTGGAAATGGAACGCCCGCCATCCTGCCCCGGATGGCGGTAAACGCAAGAGGTCAGCTACAAATGAGCCGAGTATTTTATCGTTTTTTTCCCTTGTTTTCGCCTGGATGACAAAAAACCTGCTTTGGACTGATTTCCAAAGCAGGTTTTTCTACAAGCTGAAAGGCCATCGTAAAGATGGCCTTTTTCTTTTATAAAAATTTCGTCAGCACTCCGATTGCAATGGAGCTTATGAATGCTCCTTCTGCCTTTTGATAACTTTCAAGCGTGTAAACTCTTCACGCTCATGCTCTTCCAAGGTGGACGAAATAAAGCGAATATTTCCGTCCAGTTTCGGAATGACGACATTCTCCAGCATGTTGGCACGGCGCTGTGTTTTTTTAATCGCCGTAGCCAAACGGTACACGCTGTTTTCAATGCCGGCAAGCTCTGCACAAAGCCGCTTCACGCGGTCAAAGCACAAATAGGCATCATCCAACTGGGCGGAAGTGGCATGAAACCCGTAATAAGGATACGGCAGCGGACACTCTAAGTGGCCCGTCGGCAAATCAACGCCCATGATGCTGTGGCTTGTAACGGAAAATCCTTTTTCTTCCATCACCGGCGCTTCCAGCTGTCTGTCAATTCCCAAAGAGATGTTAGCCTTCTCCAAAGCGGCATAAGCACGCGTAAACGTATCGCCGATTTCACGCTGCATGGCCGCTGCTTTATCAATGAGCCGCATCATTTCGCGCATTAACACATTGCGTTTTCTGTCCAGCAGGTCAAAGCCGAGCTTGGCCAAAGCAATATTTTTTTTGCAGGCAATCAGATTGCCCTTGGTGGGAAAAATCTGTTCTGCCATCCACTCACCTCATTCTGCTTGTTTCCATGGCTCGCTGCTTTTGGCGATGCCTGTTTGCGCATTGGATTTTAATGCTTGCCATAATGCTGCGCCAATACCTTTTCGTCAATGCGTTCCAGCTCTTCACGCGGCAAAATGGAAAGCAAACGCCAGCCGAGATCCAAGCTTTCATCAATCGTGCGGTCAACGTTTTGTCCTTGTCCCAAAAACTCACGCTCAAACTGCTCGCCAAAGGCTAGATACTGCTTATCCGTGTCGGACAGCTCCTCCTCACCGATAACGCTTGCCAGTCCGCGCGCATCGCTTACCTTTGCATAGCTGGCAAACAGCTGGTTCGATACATCAGAGTGATCGGAGCGCGTGTAACCTTCACCGATGCCGTCTTTCATCAAACGGGACAAGCTGGGCAGAATGCTGATGGGCGGATAAATGCCCTGCTGGTCGAGATAGCGGTCAAGAACAATCTGCCCCTCCGTGATGTAACCCGTCAAGTCGGGAATCGGGTGGGTAATGTCATCGTTGGGCATCGTCAAAATGGGAATCTGCGTCACGCTGCCCCCGCGCCCTTCAATCACGCCCGCACGTTCGTACAAGCTGGCAAAGTCAGAATAAAGATAGCCGGGATAGCCTTTTCGGCCGGGAATTTCACCTTTAGAAGAAGAAAATTCACGCAGCGCTTCGGCGTAGCTGGTCATATCGGTCATCACGACGAGTACATGCATATTTTGCTCAAACGCCAGATATTCTGCCGCTGTCAACGCACAGCGCGGGGTCAAAATACGCTCGATAATCGGGTCGGACGACAAGTTCAAAAACATGGTAACACGCGCCAGCGCGCCAGACTCTTCGAAGCTGCGGCGGAAATATTCCGCAACGTCTTTCGTAACGCCCATCGCGCAGAACACCACGCCGAATTTCTCCTTTGCGTCATCAGAAAGCTTTGCCTGACGCACAATCTGCGCCGCCAGCTTGTTGTGGCTCATGCCGGAGCCGGAGAAAATCGGCAGCTTTTGGCCTCGAATCAAGGTGATAAGCGTGTCAATCGAAGAAATACCCGTGCGGATATAGTTGCGCGGATACTGACGGCAAACCGGGTTAATCGAGCTGCCGTTAATATCGTCAAAACGATTGGCATAAACAGGGCCAAGTCCGTCAATCGGGTCGCCCGCACCGTTAAAAATACGCCCCACAATTTCGCTGCTCAGGGCAAGGCGCATCGGCTCACCGGTAAAACGGCTGGCTGTATCAGAAAGGGATAATCCGTTTGTGCCGGAAAACACCTGAACGATGGCGCGTTTTCCCTCTAAGGCAACGACGCGTCCGGTGCGCATGCCTTTGGATGTTCGCACCTGTACCATCTCTTCGTAGCCGACGTTTTCTACGCCGTCCACTGCAATCAAGGGGCCGTTAATATCAGAAAGGCCCAAATATTCCATTCCGCGATGTGCCATCGTTCTCACTTCCCTTCCTCTTCATTTTGGCTGTCCTCAACACGTCGGTGCTTGGCCAGCAGATTTTCGCAAATTTCGTCCAACTCCCGGTTGTAGTCCCCGAACATTTCGGGTTTGTCATTGGGAATCTCATATTTCACTTTAATCAGCTTATCGAACAGGCCCGCCGCCGACATCTCACTGATCGGGATGCCCGCATCCACCAGCTGTTTTGCCTGATCATGCAGGTGCAAAATTGCCTCCATCATCCACTTTTGTTTTTCCAGCGGCACATAAGTATCATTTTTATGGAACGCATTCTGCTGCAAGAAACCTACGCGAATGACGCGCGCCACTTCGAGTGTCAGCTTTTGACTGTCGGGCAGAACGTCCGAGCCAATCAGCTTGACAATTTCCATGAGCTTGTTTTCCTCGCTCAAAAGACCGAGCATCTTTCCGCGCATTTCGCAGAAATCTTCGCCCAAATGCTCCACGTAATACGGGTCGAGATCCTCGTAATATTCGCTGTAACTGATTGTCCAGTTGATGGCCGGATAGTGACGTGCATAAGCAAGGCTCTTATCCAGCGCCAAAAAACAGCGGACAAAGCGTTTTGTGTTTTGGGTCACCGGCTCGGAAAAGTCGGAGCCCTGCGGTGAAACTGCACCGATAATCGAAACGCTGGCATTTTCTCCGCACAGGCTTTCGACACAGCCTGCGCGCTCGTAGAACGCAGCCAAGCGGCTGGGCAGATAGGCCGGGAAGCCTTCTTCGGCGGGCATTTCCTCCAAACGGCCGGAAATCTCACGCAGAGCCTCGGCCCAGCGGGAGGTTGAGTCAGCCATCATGGCGACGTCGTAACCCATGTCGCGGTAATACTCCGCGAGTGTAATGCCCGTATAAATCGACGCTTCGCGCGCCGCCACAGGCATATTAGAAGTATTGGCAATCAGCACGGTGCGCTCGGTCATAGGCTTTCCGGATTTCGGGTCTTCCAGCTCGGAAAACTCGGTGAGCACCTGTGTCATTTCGTTGCCGCGTTCGCCGCAGCCCACGTAAATGATGATATCTGCATCGCTCCATTTCGCCAGCTGATGCTGGGTCATGGTTTTGCCCGTGCCGAAACCGCCCGGCACAGCCGCCGCACCGCCTTTGGCAATCGGGAACAGCGTGTCAATGACGCGCTGACCCGTAATCAGAGGCTTTCCGATGGGCTGTCTGCTTTTCACCGGACGCGGAATACGAATCGGCCATTTCTGTGCAAGGCAAATTTCTTTTTTCTCGCCGGTTTCGGTTTCTACAACGCAAATCGGCGTTACAACATTGTACTTTCCGGACGGGGCAACCCATCGAACAACGCCCTGCACATCCGGCGGAATCATGCTTTTATGAGTGATAATCGAAGTTTCGGGACAAGTGGCAATCACTTCACCGCCCGAAACGGTTTGCCCCTCTTTGATGCAGACGGTCACGTCCCACAGACGTTCCTCGTCCAAGCTGCTCACGTGCATACCTGCACCGATAAACGCGCCGCTTTGCTGTGCAATTTCTTTCAGCGGGCGCTCAATACCATCAAAAATATTTTGCATAATACCGGGGCCGAGCGTTGCCGAAAGCGGTGCGCCCGTTCCCTTTACCGGCTCGCCGATGCGCAAGCCCGTTGTATTTTCATACACCTGAATGGTGGTGCGGTGTTCATTCACGCTGATGACCTCGCCAACGAGTCCGGCGGCGCCGACATACACCATTTCCATCATTTCAAAGGTATCGGTATCCCGCACGGTCACAACAGGGCCGTTAATGGAATAAATTGTATCTTTCATTGCGAACCTTCTCTCCTTGTCCTTTGGCGGGCGTTATTCCACATGCAGGCCGCAGCGTGTTAAAAACGCTTCGCGTTCGGCCTCGGCTGCGAAATCCAGCGTTTCGTCGTAACGCACACGGCCCACTTCCAACCGAAAGCCGCCCAAATGAATGGAGCGCTCGCTTTTCACCGTGCAATTCGGGTACAGTTTGCGTGCCAATGCGCCCAGACGTTCTTCATCTTTGCTGCTCACATAAATGGTTACAGGACTGTCTTTCACGATTTCGCTGAAATTTGCCAAGCGTTTTTGCATATCGCTTTCATAGCGCGAAGAAGCGGCGTATGCTTCAATGGTTTCCTGCGCTTCGGCAAAGAGTGCGTTCACCAGCTGTCTGCGGTAAACAAGCAGCTTTTTTCGGTTTTCCTGCTTTTGCGCAGCGCTCTCCCTTGCAAGCTTTGTCTGTGCCTCAGCGCGATAAGCCGCCACCGGGTCAGTGCGCTTGGAAGAAATTAACGATTCATAGAGCTCATCCGCTTGCTGCTTGGCTTGGTCCAGCACCGCTTGCGCCTGACGCTGTGCGGCCTGCATCACGGAATCGTCAAAACCCGCGTACTTTTCCTCGCTGTTTAAATTTTGGGCTACGCGCTGCAGCTCCGCCTGTTTTTTATTCATGTTCACACCTCAAATCTTGACGCCCACTACCTCGGAAATATAGCGTCGGATGCTGTCGCCGGGGTTCGAGTCACTATGGCGGTCGGGCATTTCTACGATCAGCGGACGGCGGCGGGTGAGCTTATAGGAAAACACCAGCTCCGAACAACGCGCCACCAGCTTATCCGTAATTAAAACCAGGCCGATCTCCGGGTCGGCACAAGCCTTATCCAGCGCTTTGCGCACTTCTTCTTCCTCGTGCACCACAACACCCTTCACCCCTACCAAGCGCATCCCCGCCAAGGTATCTACGTTATCGCTGATCAAAAAGTATTTCATTCGGGTTTTCCCCTCGCTTAAATTTTAGAAAGAATGAGAATGGAAACAAGCATGCCGTACAGTGCAATACCTTCGCCCAATGCAACGAAAATCAAAGATTTACCAAAGCTTTTCGGATCTTCCGTCAAAGCGCCGATGGCTGCCGGAGCGCCCGCGCCGACGGCAATGCCGGCGCCGATGCCTGCAATACCGGTGGAAAGTGCAGCAGCAATCAGGCCAAGACCGTTGGAAGCCGTCTGAACCGTTTCGCCCTCAGCAAACGCTACGCCGGAAAAGGCACAAGCCAAAGCAAAGGTCAAAGTCAAGAGAAACGCGCTGCGCAGTGTTTTTTTCATACCATTCTTTTTCATTGTTATTTCCTCCAGTCGAGTTCGTAAAGTAAAAAATTTATTGTCAGTCCGCATCAAGGACGTTTCTGAAAACAAAGAAATGCACAGATTTTTCGCAGACACCGGTTCATGCAGAAAAAGCTGAAAATTTCGACTTTTCAGAAAGTTCCTGGGACGGCAATCAAGATTCTAACAGTTCCTTGCCGGAACGCACATGAAGCGGAGTAAACGGCCGCCCCTCCGCGTCAAAAAAGCGGCTGAAAATTTCGTAGAATTCAAGGCGAAGCACCTGAATCCCCACGAACAACCCTTCCAACGCCATTACAAACAAGTTTCCGATGACCACAATAATCCAGTAAATGACAGGCTGTGTCGTCATATTGGCCAGCGTGAACACAACGCTCATCATACCGGCATGCGCTAAGACGAAGCCGCCCACACGCAGAAAGCTCATTGTGTTTGAAGCAAAGCTCAAAAGCGCGTCGAACATTTCAAAAAAGCCGTTGATGATGATTTCGCCCGGCTTTCCGGGGTGTTTTCCTTCAAACAGCAAGCACAGCGGTTCACAGAAGTACATGCACAAAAACGGAATGACAATCAAAAGGACGATGTAAGGCACAGAACCGATAAACGAAGCCTGAACGCCGAGCATCGGCAGCAGCAGGCAAACGAGCGCCAAGTAGAACACTAAACCCGCAACACCGTTCACCGAGAACAGGGTTTTTGCAATCACTCCGCGTCGGAAATTGGAGATAATGCCTGTTCCGATGGCGCACACGATAATGAAAATACCGGCTACAATACTCGTAATCAAAATCATGTTGATGCTTTCCGGATGCAAAACCTCCAGCGGTTTTTCCGCAAAGCCCAGCGCGTGATACATCGGGTCAAGCAGGTCTTCAAAGCCGAACACACTGCCGTACAAAAAGCCGAACAGCACCGCGAACAAACTGCATCGTGCAAGAACAAGGCCCAGCTGCATTTTTTTCTTTTTGTACATAAAGAAGTAGCCAATCAATCCCAAAAGCAGGCCCTGCCCCACGTCGCCGAACATAATGCCGAACAGCACCGCATAAGTAACTGCCACCAAACCGGTGGGGTCGATATCACCGTAATTGGGCAAGCCGTACATTGTCACAAACAGCTCAAACGGGCGTGTCAGCCAGTTATTTTTCAGCTTTGTGGGCGGCTTGAGCTTTTCATCAAGCTCCGTTTCGGTTCCGAGTTCTTCGTCCGCGCAAACGCGAACCTCAGGCAGTTCTTTTGCAACTGCATCGCGCAGGCGATGGGTCTGTTCTTCCGGCACAAAACCGCTGATATAGTAGCTGTTGTCGAGCAGCACCACATGGCGGTACATCTGCGCAATCTGCGACTCATAATTCAGCCACGCCGCAATTTTTTTAAGCTTTTCCACTTCATCCTTTTCAGCGACAGCCGCTAAATTTTCGAGCTCCGCTTTGCGGCGGTTCATTTCGCTTTCTTCCGACAAAATCTGCGCTAAGGCATCCTGCGGCGTTCCGTGCACAAAATCCGGCACCCAAATGCGCTCAAAGTAAAGGGAAGCAAAAATGCGATCCACTTCCTCGGCGCTCTGCTCTGCCACAAAATACATGCCCCAGTAATATTCCCCGTCGAAATCATACTCCCGGAAGGTAAAGGAATGGCCTTCATAGTAGGGCAGCTTTACATAACTGTCTTTCGGCAGGCGCCCGAAACGAACCTTTAAATAGCGGCAGGAAAAAATGTCGTCCATGCTGGTTTGCAGCCCCGTCAAATGGTACAGCTGCGTTTTTGCCTGTTCGTATGTTGCCAGCTTCGCGTTGATCTGCGTTTTCTCCTGGCTTCTGCGAGCAACCTCCTGTACAAAGCTGTTGACAAAATTACGGGTTTCTTCTAAATCATAAGGCTGGCCGTCGTACTCTCCGGGCGTGCTGTCTGCACCGATGTCTTTCAGCACACCGATGGTCTGGTTCAATATGGGCGCGTACTCATCATCCTTTTGCCCTGTTGTCGCAATTCCAAGCGCTCCCGCGTCATCTGCATCAAAAATGGAAAGCCGCGCGAGCAGCTCCAACGTCTGCTGGGGGTCTCGGCCTGGGCCGTAAACATTCATATGGGTCATTTTCACCATACCCATGCAGATTCACCTCACTTCTTCAATATTTCATAAATTCCTGCATCTGCGTTGCCGATAAACCGTACCGAACCCCTTCTACAATACTAACAATATTGCTTCGCTCAATGGTAGCAAGGCACAAAAGCGCCACAAGAACCGTGTCCGGTGAAGATGAAAAATGCAAAAGACGCGTCGCCGCTTTATGTAAAGTACGATGCGCGCAAACGCTGTCGTCGATGTCCGGCGCCGCGGTGCGCTCTCCGTACACCTCTTTTGCGTGCGATGTATTATAAATGCGCAGAAATTCTTCCAAATCGGCGGCCTGCGCCAAACGCGCCGTCGTTTTGGGGCCTAACGCATAGTGATAAGGCAGCATCAAACGACGCAGCTGCTGCGGTGTAAACGCATGAGCAAAAAACGCTTTTGCGCGGTAAAGCATATCAATGTTGTAAATTTCCGCCTGCATCAAAAAGAGCCTTTTTGTGTCCGCAGCATAGCGGCCTGCGCGAATTTTTTTCAGCGAAGTTTCGTAGTAATACGTCCAAAGCACGCGCTCACATTCAAGATGATCCAGCTTCATTCCCTCTTTGGGAATGATAGGCGCTAAAATGCGGGCATAGGGCGTTCCGGCTACCACTGCCAGACATTGCTGCGGGGTTTCGGCCTGCGCCAGCCGAATTAAGCTGAAACTTGTTTTATCAGCCAAAAAGCCGGGAAGCTGTGTAATATAATGGTGGTGAAACCCCATGGCTAAAAGACGCAGTTTCTGCAAAAGCTCCTCGATTTCGCAACGCATCATAAAAAAGCCCGCGAAACCCTCTTTGTTGCTGACATAATGCATGAGTGATTCGTACTTGTAAAAGATATCCTTGTTCAGCGCTTGTTCCAGCTGCTCACGGTGCACATCGGCACTGTCCAGTCCCGCAAGGCTGTGGCGAAAATAGGGATGTTCTTTTAAGTATGCCACAATTTCCAATACACTGTGCTTTCTCATCAGCTCGGCATATTCTGTTTTTGTCAAACGGCGCGCCGCAATCGCTTTCGCCTTTGGCACCACCGCAAGCGCCGATAACGATTCCATCATAAGCCTTGTCCTCTTCGTCTTTAATCCGTTGTCAGAATGTTCTGTGTAATTTCTTTGAGCCACAGCGAGCGGTTATGCTCAAAAGCTTCATCCAGCGCGTGTTTTTGATCCAGATAGCTTTTGTCCGCCTCGTTTGATGCCTCAAGCGTCTTTTTCTCAAACTCGCGGTCTATCGCCTCGCGCCCTTCCTTCACATTCAGCTCTTGCTTTTCCAAGTAGTCTTGCGCCTTTTTTCGCGCCTCATTTAAAAGCGTTTCTTTTTCCTTTTGCGCCTTTTCAATCACAGCGCGCGCTTTTCGGTCTGTTTCAATAATACGATCCACAAAGCTTTCCATCTTTTCACCTGCTTTTCGTTAAATTGCGCCGCCGCACGGCAAAGCTTTCTGCTTTTGAACCGCACGGCGCACAAAAAACAAAAAGGCCCGCCTGCGACAGAACCTCCGGCGATGGTTCGCACGGGGGAAGGTTCGGCCTGATGGTCGGAGCCTTTTCAAATGTTTTGTTTTTCGTGTCTTATAATGTTATACACCCATTTGACAAGAAGTGCAAGAACAACTTTTGAAAAAGGCAATTCTTACAAATATTTTTCTCATAGATTAACAATATTGCGCGTTTCGCCCTGCAAAAAAGCCTTTAAATTGGCGCACACCTCTGCGCTTAAACGTCCCAGCGATTCTTTTGTCGCCCATGCCGCATGCGGTGTAAAAATGGTGTTGGGGGCATTAAAAATCGGCCGCGTGATATCGGCGGGTTCTACACAAAGCACATCCGCCGCAAAACCGCCGAGCGTTCCGTCCGAAAGCGCACGGCACACAGCCTGCTCGTCCACTAACGAACCGCGGGCCGTATTCACCAAAAGAGCCCCTCGTTTGCACTCGCGCAGCAAAGCATCACTCACAAACCCCTTGGTTTCTTCTGTGGCCGGACAGTGCAGACTGATGGCATCAGAGCGTCGGAATAATTCCTGCAAAGGAACAAACTCCACCGCCTCCTCCCCTTCACGCGGCGTGCGCGTGCTGGATAAAACCTGCATGCCGAACGCTTTTGCAATCTGCGCCACGCTGCGGCCAATCGCGCCGCAGCCAACAATGCCGAGTGTTTTGCCCCAGAGCTCTCTTTGCTCAAAAATGCCGTGCTCCTGCGCAGGGGCATCTTTCCAATATCCTTTTCGCACGGCTGTGTCATAGCGTCCTGCACATTGGCAAAGCTCCAGCAGCAAAGCCCATGTCATCTGCGCAACACTTTGCGTCGAATACCCCGGCACATTCGCTACCGCTACGCCATGACGCGCACAAGCGGCTGTGTCTAAACTGTCGATTCCGGTTGCGGTAAGTCCAATCCACTTCAGCTTTGGACACCGTTCTAAAATCTCATCACTGATCCACACCTTATTTACAATTACATACTCTGCGTCAGCAATGCGCCCTGGCGCCTGCTCCTGCGTGGTGCGGTGATAACGTTCAATATCGGCGTCAAGCTCGTATAAAGGCGACCAATCTAAATCGCCCGGCGTCAAGGCATAATCCTCTAAAATAACAATTTTCATACTTCTCCCGTCCTTTTTTGTTTTCCATCTTTCGCTTTTTCTTCCTTGTACACAGCAAAAATACTGCTCTTTATACCTTTAAAAGAGAGGAGGTGTTTTTCTTTCCTCTACAGGAACTACACAAATCCCCCTGCTGTTCTCTCGATAAAATAGTCCGACCCCTATTCCTCCATTTTCTAAAGCGCGCGAAAGTTCTAATGTTTCAGACTCTTTTATTATACGACATTCCGAAGAAAAGGGAAATGAGGTTTGCGCAAAAAGATAGTGCGGACGCAGGGATTGCAGGGGTCTGACGGCAATCATTTGAAAACGCGCCGCAAAAAAGGCATGTACTAATGGCGCTCCTGTTTTTACCGCCAGCGCGGCAATTCCTCTGCCTTGGTAGCGCCGCTGTAAAAAACCGTAAAATGCTCCGGCAAATGCTCCGGCGCTCTGCAAAAAGGCAGGCGGAAGCCAAAAATATTCGGCACCGGATGCATAGCGTTTATGAAGGGTTCTCTGTGCACCGCAAAGCGCGCGAATCTGCATGACACTTCGGTCGGGCCGTGCCACCGCACAGCATAAAACGGGCGCTTCGTCACAATACAGCCCCCACCATTCTCCCGCGTCGTCCATTTCATCCTCGGTCATTTCGGTCAGCCACTCACCATCCCGGCCCATATTGTGATACATTTCTCTGATTTTCTGATATTCATCGCGCATCATTCGCCGCGCTGTCAATCTTGGTTGCCACTGTTCCATGTTAACGCCTCCTTCCTTCCACTATATGCAAAAGGCAGAGCATACATGTAAAACAAAGGGTGGATTTTTCAGCCGTCATCGTGTAAAATAAATATAAATGCAGCAAACACTCTTTCGCAGCCATCATTCGGCTGCGGCATTCCTTAACATGACAATTTCTCATGTTTGGGGACTATAAGTTGTTGAATAAAGTACGGTTCGGCAACAAACGGTACGCATTGCATTCAGCGTATCATTTTGTTGTCGGTATCGGCTCGGAGGGTTTTATTGTGACAAAACGTGTATTTAAAATTCCTTGGCGCGCACTGCGGAAAATTGTAATCGGCATTGTTCTTCTTTCTATTGCGGCCAGCATCAGTGTTTTTATCAAAGAATCTCTTGACACACTTGACCCGGAATCTTCACTGCCGATTTTAACCGTTCAGCAAAACGGACAAACCATCACTGACGTCTACCGCGCCGGCTACGTATGGAGCTTTTTCACCACAGTGGAGCGGCGTGCACCGGAAGTAACCGAAGCCGATATCCCGCTTGTTCCGGTTCCTGTTCCACCGCAGGCGGTTATGACACTTCAATTCTCAACTGAGCCGAGCTCTCTGCGTGTGTTTCGTGCGGATAATCTGCTCACTTCCGGGTACTATGAAATCGCAGACGAAGATGTTTCCTCTTTTCACGCTCCGAACACGCCCGGAATTTATGTTTATAAAATTTTGGCACAGTGGGGCAATCGCGGAAATATCCAGTATTATTTTGCCATCCAAGTTACTGCTTAAAGAAACAAACAGCACAGCCGCTTTTCAAGCGGCTGTGCTGTTTTTTTCAAAATATAAAATCAAGCAATTATTCCGTGTAGTAACGGCCCATTTCATCGGCCGCCAAAATAGCAGCGCAAACACTTTCGGGTGTGACCGCAAACGGCAAGTTGCCCATGGTATCGCCGTCGGCACACGCAATCTTTGCAACTTCCATCAAACGCTCCTCAGAAGCATCTTCCACGCCGAGATCGGCAAGCGTAGTAGGCAAGCCCACTTCTGTACAGAACTGGAGCACTTCTTCCAGCTCCTCCAGCGGAGCATTCTCCAGCACCAGCTGAACCAACGTGCCGAAAGCCACTTTTTCGCCGTGGTACAAAGCATGTGTTTCGGGCAGCGCCGTCAAGCCGTTGTGAATCGCATGTGCGCCTGCCAAACCGCCGGATTCAAAGCCTACGCCGGACAAATAGGTGTTGGCCTCCACAATATCCTCCACCGCTTTGGTGCAGGCATGACGCTCTACCGCCAGCTTTGCCTTCAAACCGTCCGAGAGCAGCGTTTCATAGCACAGCTCCGCCAAGGCCATTGCCGCACGCGTAGTTTTTCCTCCTACGCAGTTGGTTGCGCCGGAAGCCTCGCAGGCGCGTGCCTCAAAATAGGTAGCCAGCGCATCGCCCATGCCGGATACCAGCAAACGAGCCGGAGCCTTTGCCACAATGTCAGTGTCAACCAGAACCACATTCGGATTGCTCGGCAGGAACAAGTAGCTGTCAAACACACCATCATCAGAATAAATTACGCTCAAAGCGCTGCACGGTGCGTCAGTCGAAGCAATCGTAGGAACAATCGCAGCAGGAACGCCCGCGTAAAAGGCTGCCGCTTTTGCGGTGTCGTGGATTTTTCCGCCGCCGATACCGACAATCATATCGCAGCCGGATGCCTTGAAAGCGGCAGTGATACGGTCAATCTCGCTGCGGCTGCATTCCCCGTTAAAGCTTTCATAAACGACTTTTGCCTCCGTGCCTTCAAAGCTCTTGTCAATGGCAGGTGCAACACGTTTTTTGCCCGATTCGCTGACGAGAACAAAAATGTTTTTGCCAAACTTTTCTGTGTGCTGACGCAGGTTTGCCAGTTCTCCCCTTCCCTGTACATAACGCGAAGGGCTGCCGATGATTTGTGCCATAAAAATTCTCTCCTCTCAAAAATTAGACAGGGAACTTCCGAAAGCATGGAAACCAACAAATTCTTTGCTAAGAAGCGCTGAACTGCACCACAAAAAAACGAAGCACCCTTTTCGGATGCCAAAGCTTTGAATGCAGCAAACATCGCTTTTAAAGAAAATGAAAATTTCAATTTTTCAGAAAATCCCTCGATGACAAAATGTTTATTTGCATTCGGTAAACAAATTGTTATTTTTCTGTCAGTATAGCACAATTCGGCTTTGAATTCCATAAAATTTTCCTCATGAACAAATTAACGCGCTTTTACTCCTTATTTTTGATGCAGTCAGCGTGCTGGAAATGATAAAAGGCTAGAAATCCTTCTTTATTTATGCTATAATAAACAACAAAGTTTCTATTGATTTGCGCAGATTCTCCGGTTTCTGATTTTTTTTGCGCATCTTCACACATGAAAGGGGTCTATCTGATGAAGGTAGTCATTTTGGCCGGCGGCTTCGGTACGCGCATCAGCGAAGAAAGTCATCTAAGGCCCAAGCCGATGATTTCAATCGGCGAGCAGCCCATTCTCTGGCATATCATGAAATATTACTCCGAATTTGGCTTTCACGATTTTGTTATTTGCTGTGGCTACAAAGGCCACGTAATCAAAGAATATTTTGCCGACTATTACCTCCATCGCTCTGATGTCACATTTGATTTTTCAAATAATAATGAGATGACCGTGCACAATAATGTGGCTGAGCCGTGGCGTGTAACACTCGTTGATACCGGTCTTGCATCTCAAACAGGAAGCCGCATTAAGCATGTTCAAAAATATATTGGCAACAAACCTTTTTTGCTCACTTACGGCGACGGTGTCAGCAATGTTGATTTGAACGCTTTGGTCGATCAGCACCGCCGCTCGGATAAAATTGTTACACTCACCGGCATTCAGCCGGGCGGACGTTTCGGCGTTTTGGATATCAATGATACCGGCGACAGTGTTACGGGTTTTCGCGAAAAAGCCAAAGAAGACGGCGGCTGGATTAACGGCGGATTTATGGCGTTGCAGCCTGAGGTGTTCCGTTATCTAAGCGAAAATGAAGATTGTGTTTTTGAGCGCACACCTCTTGAAACACTGGCGAGCGAAGGGCGCTTGGGTATCTATAAACACCATGACTTCTGGCAGTGCATGGACACCCAGCGTGACCGTGAACGCTTGCAAAAGCTGTGGGAAGAAGGTGACGCACCTTGGAAAATTTGGAAAGATTAAACGTTTCCGTCTTGATGCTTACCTACAACCGGGAAAATCTCGTCAGCCGTGCCATTGAAAGCGTCTTAAATCAAACTCACAGGAATTTTGAATTTATCATCGTCGATAATGGTTCCACAGACAAAAGCGGTCAAATTGCTGATGAATATGCTCAAAAAGATTCCCGCATCCGCGTGATTCATCGGGAAAAGGGAACGATCAGCGCCGGACGCAATACCGCCTTGGACGCTGCTCAAGGTGATTATATTGCCTTTATTGATGACGATGATTGGGTTGAACCTGATTTTCTTGCGTTTTTGCTTTCGTTAATCGCGGAGAATGATGCCCAAATTGCCATCTGCGGCACACCGCAAAAAATGTTTGACGAAACGCTTGTCATGGATACAGAACAGGCACTCATTGAATTGATGTGGCGCAAACGGTATAATGTAGGGTTTCCAACCAAAATGATTCACCGCAGCCTTCTTGCATCGCGCCGTTTCCCCAGCGAGATTCGGTTTGATGATATTGCACTGATGTATCAAATTGTAGCGGATGCCAAAACCGTTGCCTATCACGGTCTGCCAAAATATCATGTTTATCGGCACGACGGAAATAATTCTTCTTGGACAACCCATCACGAGCTTTTAACACCTGAAATTTTGCAGGAATACCTCACGGCTTACCGCGTTCGCACCGATTGGCTAAGCAATCGCTTTCCCGGCAGCGCCGATGCCTTTCGGTATTTTGAGTGGTCGTTTATGATTTCCATGGTGGAAAAAATTGAACGGTTACACTTGACTGCTTGTGAGTGCTTGTGTTCTCAGATGAAAGATACCCTGAGCAGTAATTTCAAAGAATTTTATAACAGCGTTCATCTTCAGCCCTACGAAAAGGAATGGATGGATGTATATATTAAAGGAGAAAAGACAATGGATATCAATATTTTAGATAATATTAAGTGGATTTTGATCCCGGTTAATACCGTTTGCAACTTACGGTGCAAAGATTGCAACGCATACACACCTTATCACAAAAACCCGAGAAATTTTGATACGCAGCAATTGAAAAATGACCTTGATAAAATCTTTGCTGTATTCCATGATAAGCCGTTGGAGCGTTTAGATTTTGTCGGCGGAGAGCCCTTGCTCCATCCGGATTTAAAGGAATTAATTGATTACGCAATGGACGGGCATGGCGGAAAGGCGTTTGAAAAATTACACTTAGTTACCAACGGTGTTCTTCCCCTTCCTGACGATTTAATTGAAACGTGTAAAAAATACAACGTTTACATTTTGGTAGATGACTACGGCCCCGATTTATCCCCCAACGCCCACCTCAACTGTGATAAATTGGAAGCCGCCGGAATTCCACACCGCATGAACAAATATTGGGGCGATGATCAATATTTTGGCGGCTGGTGGAGCACGGTAATGTCCAAGGAACCGAATTCGCCCGAATATGTCGCTTCTTGCGTAAAAGAATGTTGGGAGTTATTTATTCCCAATCATACCCACGAAGAGCCGCCCTGCAATCATCTGCACATCAAAGACGGCAATATCATGACGTGCGATGCTCAGACCTTCGGCCTGAATTATATTCCGCTTTTGGAAGGTGAATATATTTCCCTGCGCACAGACGAAAGTGTTGAGCAGATCCGCGAAAAACTGCGCAGCTTTAAAAAGAAACCAATTGAGCATTGCAAATATTGCGAGATTGGCATTGCCTCTAAAAAGCATGCGAAGCGCATTCCCGCCGGTGTGCAGTTAACGTCTGAAGAAAGCAAACAGCTGGGCAAATTTGCCGGTGATTATTAAGCAAGAAAGGTGGTCCTTCCCATTTTTACGTTAAATAAATTTTCTCTTGTCATCTTGACACGCTGCAATCTTGCATGCAAATTATGCTGTGAATATGTGCCGCAGCACAAACCTTTTCCCGACATGACGCCGGAACAGGCCGATCAAATTCTGAGTGCTTTTTTCAGTGTAGTTGACCATGTGAATACTCTCCATCTGACAGGAGGCGGAGAGCCTTTCCTTCATAAAGATCTCGACGCGCTCATCGAGGTTGCAATGAAATACCAAAGCCAGTTTGACCGTTTAATGCTTTTCTCCAACAGCACGGTTCCGGTTTCGGACAAACTGTTGTCTGTGATTAAAAAGTACAGCGACAAAATTGTGGTTCAGCTTTCCCGCTACAACGTGAAGCCGGATCGAGAGCAAAACACTGTTGATCTCCTTTCTTCACAGGGAATTCGCTGCAAAATCGAAAAATATTACGGCGAAGACCAGTCTTTTGGCGGCTGGATTGATTTCGGCACTTGGGAAAAGCGCAATCGCACCCCCGAGAATCTCAGTAATATTTTCAAAGAATGTTCTATTACGCGTGCGATGGACGGAAACTGGCGTACACGCGACGGCAAAGTTCACTGGTGCACACGCTCTATGCGCGGCATGGAGCTTGGTTACGTTGCAGATCAACCCGATGAATACGTCGATTTGCTGGACACTTCGACTTCTGCACAAGAAAAGCGCCAAAAATTCGAAATGATTGCGAATAAGCCGTATCTGTCTGCTTGTGATCAATGCAGCGGTGACTTGGCCGGAACCGATCATGAAGTAATGCGCTATCCCGCAGCAGAGCAAATGAAAAAATCTTAATAGTTTTGTCATTCGCTTTTGCTGATATAAAAAATACAATTTTTATTTTGCTGCAAAGGAATTATGCCGACGTCATAACAACATCAGCTTTATTGTTGCGGTATTTTCATTTGCAGCTTTTTTCATTTTCCGCATAAACAACGCTTTTATAAAAAGGAAGGAAAACGATCATGTCTGATAAAATCGTTTGTAAAAATTTCGACTACTTCATTACGTCGCGCTGCACCCTAAATTGCAAATTATGCAGCAATTATATTCCTTATATTCCGCATCCTTTCCACACGCCCAAAGAAACTGCATTCCGTGAAATGAAAGAATTTTTTCAAATTTGGGACTATGCAGACCGAATTGAGCTTATCGGCGGCGAACCGCTGTTTCACCCGGACTTTTTTGAAATTCTTGAAGAAAGTTTGAAGTATGAATCTCAATTCGGAAAAATCCGCATTACCACAAACGGTACAATTATTCCAAGCGAAAAGATTTTTTCTTTAATTCGTGAAACCGACAAAAGAATTGAATTTTTAGTTGATGACTACGGCCCGCAGCTTTCTAAAAATTTGTCTCAAATCATTGCTAAATGTGACGAGTACGACATTCCCTATCGCGTTGATACCTATCACGGTGACTCACAGTATTCCAACGGCTGGATTTATTTCGGCGACTGCAAAACAGATCTCGGTTACTCAGACGAGAAACTGGCACAGGTGTTCCATCGCTGCGTCGTCCCGAAAGAGCATTTTGTAATGGTAAATAATGGAAAGGCATTTTATTGCGATTACCCCATGGCGATGTACCAAGTAACCGGCAATCTTCCTACAAACGGGGGTTATATCGACTTGTTTGACGATTCCATTCCCTTAGAAAAGAAGAGAGATATGGCGCGCCATTTATGGGAAGGCCCGTTCTCTTCCTGCCGTTATTGCACCGGTTTTGATATTGAAAATGCAAAACGCTATCCGGCAGCAGAACAACTGCCGCGCAGATGTGTACAGGAGGGTTAATGAAAATGGATTTTTGTATGGAGCGCGTTGGTCTTTTTACCAATATGTCGTGCAATTTAAACTGTAAGTTATGTTCATCAGATGCACCTTATCGAAGAAATTTCAAAGATTTTTCTCTGGAGCAGCAAAAAAAAGTAATTTCACGCTTTTTTGAAGCAGTGCCTTATGTAAAAAAATATTCCATTGCTGGTGGGGAACCTCTTTTGTCAAAGGATCTTCCTGCATTACTCGATTTCCTGTTTCATTATTCTGATCAAATTGGAAAAATTGATATCGTCACCAATGGAACGATTGTCCCCAAGGCTGAAATCTTAAACGCTGCAAAAAAATTTGGAAATCAGCTAGTTTTCTTGGTTGATGATTATGGCTCTCACCTTTCTACAAAATTAGATGAAATTGCAGATGCCTTAACAAAAGCAGAAATTCCTTTTGAAATCAGAGAGAATAAGCTCGATGCTTCCCATTGCGGAGGATGGGTTGATTTTACCGATGGTTTGGAGAAACTTCATCATTCACAAGCCGATGTTGAAGATTTGTATGCCCGATGCGCTTACCCTCAAAAATTAAAGTTTTGCTTTAGCACAAGAAACGGAATTATATATCCTTGCGACCAAGTTCGCCGATGTGTAGAAATGGGTATTCTTACCGATTGCAAAGATGATTATATCAATCTTCTTGATGAAAGTCTTAGCATTGAAGATATTCAAAACAAAATCCGTCATCTATATAAAGTGAAAAGTTTATCTGCCTGCGCTTACTGTACAGGTTTGTGTGAAAATTCTGTTCGTTTCCCCCCTGCCGAGCAGCTTACGAAAGAGGAAATTGAATGCGTCAAACAAGGTGCACGTTCTTACCGTGAGGTTTGCAAGATGATGAATTCCAATAAAGAACACTCCACCTCATGTGTTTATTGACGTAACTTTTTTTCTTTTTCAAGCTATCCCATCTATTTATAATTAACAATTGTAAATTTACTAATAAAAGGACAGCTATGACAATTTTTGATGATATTTTTCCACTGGGAATTGGTACAAATCGTTTTTTAATTAAGGATAAACAGGATGAAGAAGGCTTAGAAAACGCTGCTTTGCTTGTAGCCAATGCTTTGAATGCAGGTGCTTCCTATATCGATGTTGCTGCCAGCTATTCCCGTGGTTTTGCAGCTGAAGTTTGCCGCCGCGCTTTCAAAAAGACAAGCGCAGTAAAACATGTTACTGTAAAATCTTCTTTTTTGGCCGATAAGGACAGCGATGCCGCGCTAAGGCGCGTGGAAAATGTTTTTGAATCGCTGGATATTGACCACGCTTCCTATTACGTATGCTGGAATATTGCAAGCTGGGATCAGTTTTTACAAATCACAAAAAAAGGCGGGCTGTATGAAGGAGCTTTAAAAGCCAAAAAACAAGGGCTCGTCGATCATTTATGTTTTTCTACACATGCTTCTCCTTCCGATGTGATTAAAATGCTGGAAACCGACTTATTTGAAGGCGTTACCATTTCATTTTCAGCATTAAACAGTCAGATCATCCAACCTGTTTTAGACTGTGCAGAAAAGCATCAGGTCGGTGTTGTTGTGATGAATCCTTTAGGCGGCGGCCTTATTCCGCAGCAAGCGGAATATTTTTCGTTTTTGAAGCATCCTAAGGATACCAGTACCATACAAGCCGCTTTGCGGTATGTATACGCACATCCTGCCGTAAAAATTGCACTTTCCGGAATGTCCAATCAAGAACAGCTGGAGGAAAATCTTTCTGCTTTTCAGGGCGAACAACCGGAAGAACCCCACGAACGGATTACACGCGTCAATACTCATTTTTCTAATATTGAAGGCTTTTGCACCGGATGCCGCTATTGCGACGGCTGTCCTCGGGGCATTAACGTTTTTGAGCTGATGCAGGCATACAACACCAGTCTTTTCCCAAAAGCAACCGTTATGTATGGCCGTACTGACCCGGAAGTGTTGGAGCAAATCGGTATTACTTCGCGCCTGAAAAATACTTTTGCATTTCTTCCGGAAAACAGCAAAAATCCGTGTATTGCATGCGGCCATTGTGAGCGCCATTGTACAGCTCACCTGCCTATTATTCAGCGTATTGAAAAAATGTATCAGGCATTTCATCGCTCTTGTTTTTCCCATGAAGACATGTTGGAACGCCTGCGCAAATTGATTGGAAACAGCAGAAAAGTCGGCTTTTATCCCGGCGGCGGATATACTGCCTATGTCGTTTCCTTATTGGCAGAAGCTTTTCCCGAAGAAACTTTTGATATTTCTTTATTTGACAGCAACTCAAATATTTGGGGCAATGTAGTTTGCGGAACCACTGTACAAGGGCCGCAGGAAATTTTAAATGTGAAACCCGAAATGATTATTGTGTCAAACTACAACTACGGAAAAGAAATTTTTGACAGTTTAAAGCATTTAGAAAAAGATGGAATTCATATAAAGCCCTTACATGAAGAATTTGACGTGCCTTGGGTTTTTTAAACAACACAAACATAATGTGGTGAGAGCGAATGAACAATTCCCCTTTGATAACAGTTTATACACAAGTTTATAATACAAAAGAGAGCGACTTGCGCACATGCATTGAAAGTGTATTAAACCAAACGTACCAAAATATTGAATATTTTATTTTGGATAACGGCAGCACTGACGGCAGCTTTGCCATTCTTGAAGAGTATGCAAAAAAAGATTCCCGCATTCATCTTTTTCGTTTTGAAAAAAATATTATCAGGTTTCGGTACACAGAAATATCACAATCTGCTCAAGGTCAATTTTGGACAATGCTTGACTCTGATGATTGGATTGATCCATCGTATATCGAGCATCTTCTTTTTTTTGCAATGTCAAAAAATCTTGATATCACTATTTGCGGTACTTTATTCCATCTCGAAAGTGGTGAAACATGCCCCCGTGCTTTATCTGAAAAATTAGTTTTAAATTCAATGCAATATAATACTTATTTTCCTTTATATCATGTTTATTTCAGAGCAATGTGGGGAAAGTTGGTAAAATCTAAAATTATTAATCAATCTAATATTTGCACGAAAGTTTTTTATGGCGGAGATACCATTTTAGCATTCAACTGGCTTAAACTCTCTCGACAAATTGGTATTTCACCTGAGCTTCTACATCATTATAGAATCCATTCATCATCTGTGTCATATCGTTATGATTCTCTACGATTTCAATCTGATTTAGTCCTTTTCCAAGATGCTCTCGACTTTCTAAAGCCTTATGGCCCTATATCTGCTCAAAATTTAACATTTTTATATAGCGTTTACTGCAACGCTTTGTCAGATACATTAAATGTAATTGATAACTCCGATCTATCTGCACACGATAAGCTCGAGGAATATAAAAAGATTGCACTGGAACCTATCACCCGGCAGGCATATCAAATTAAAGATGACAGCGCAAAAAACAGTAAAGAGCTTTTATTGTTTTTTGCATTAAAAATCTGTGGCGATGCTGAAAACGGGCAATCTTGTTTGGATGCTCTCTGTGCATATTTTACACAATGCAGCAAACTGCTCACCGTTTCCAACAGTAAAATACTCATCAGCGATGTTTCCATTTTTCAAGCATTTTCAGCGGATGATTATTCGGCGCTTTGCGAAGTTTTAATCAAAATTTTCAAACAATATCCTTATAAAAGCCAAGAAAAAATTGCAGATATGCTCTCTTGTCTTACAGAAAAATTACCGCTTTGCAAAATGTGCGCAAAGCATCGCTTTCTGGCTCATTTCTCTAAGATTTTCCTTTTGCTGTTCCACTCTCAAAATCTTGAAGCTTTAGAAGAAATGACCGATCTTCTTTTAAATGACCGGGTAAAAGATGCGCAGGAAACCTTCTTTGAGCTGTATTTAACCCTTGCCGCATTTTTACAGCAGGAATCTGCTTATTTGTTTGGTAAAATTCGCTTTGCTGAATATCTGTTTTCCAAAAAGCGTTATGCGGAATGTGCCAAGGCAATCGCCGAACTGGAACAAATGGGTCTGAGCAAACATGAGGAAGTAGAAAAGCTGAAAAAGGAACTTTCTCGTCATACTTAATCATCGTAAGTATACTTTTTCGATAGTGCCAAGTGCTTGCACTGCGTAAAACAAGCGATAAACATTTTTAAGTAAGACTTTTACAACTTTCACGTTACAGATTTCATCGGTAAGAATATGATAAAAGGAGGATTGTTCCCATGAGCCAACCGATCATTCTAAATTTAAAAACAGTGCTGCAAATGCTGCCGACTCGTACGCCCGAAAGCCACAAGGGCAGCTACGGCAAAGTTTTGGCTGTTTGCGGCAGTTCTCCTTATCGGGGAGCGGCTGTGCTCAGCGTGATGGGCGCGCTGCGCACAGGCGCCGGGCTCGTCACACTGGCGGCGCCGGAGTGTGTTGTGTCCGCGGCAGCAGCGCGTGTTCCTGAGGCAATTTTTCTGCCCGATGCCGCACAAGAGCGCATTTTAGAGGAAGTATCCCGCTCGGAAGTTTGTCTTTTAGGGTGCGGCCTTTCGGCGGACGCCGACACGGCTCAGCTGGCTAAAAAAGCGCTTGATGCTTCGATGGGCGTTGTCGTGTTGGATGCCGGTGCACTTTGCAGTTTAGCAGACGATATTTCCGCCATTACGGCTTTTGCACAGTCGCAGCCGCTCATCGTAACACCTCATCCGGGTGAAATGGCGCGTCTTTGCCGATGCAGTGTGGAGGATATCGAAAAAGAGCGCACCTCTTGCGCGTTGGATTTTGCGCTCAGCACAGGCGCAATCACGGTATTGAAAGGCCACGAAACACTGATTGCCTGTCCGGACGGAACTCTTTATGAAAACCTCACGGGAAACGCCGGGCTTGCACGCGGAGGAAGCGGCGATATTCTTGCCGGTATGATTGCCGGTTTAGCGGCACAGGGCATGAGCGCGGAGCATGCCGCTGCAGCCGGCGTATTTCTGCATGGATTATCGGCAGATCGCTGTGCAGCGCGCCTTTCGATGCAGGGGATGCTGCCCAGTGATATTCTTACTGATTTGTGCAATATTTTTCTTGAGAAAGAGCAAAAAACATGATATACTGTGTATATCAAAAGATTGACTTTGATTACGCAGCAAAAACGAGGTGATAACGATGTATGATCCGTCTATGTTTTCTGAGCCGGGCTATTCTTCTCCCCAATCGTTTGAACGGGAACCGCTCAGCGTTTATACCGCCAAAACATTCGGGTGGATGGCGTTAGGTCTTTTAACGACCTTTGGCTTAGCTTTTATGATGAGCATCACTCCGATTGCATATGCACTGTTCTCTGTGCCTGCTCTCCCCTTCTTGCTTTTAATTCTCGAAGTGGTTGTTGTCATTGTACTTTCGGCAAAAGTGCATAAAATGAGCATCGGTGCGGCCCGCGGGCTCTTTTTCCTGTACTCTGCCCTCAATGCCGTCACTTTTTCGGCGATTTTGCTCACTTATGATTTGGGCACGCTGATTTTTGTTTTTGGTCTGACGGCTGTTTACTTTGGCGCTCTTGCCGCTTATGGTTATTTTACCAAACGCGACTTGACCCGTCTGCGTACCTTTTTGCTGATTGGGCTTATTTTCTTGGCGCTTTACTGGCTGATTTCGCTGTTCTTACCGATGTCCGGCTTTGACCGAATCGCCTGCTTTATTGGCCTTGTTGTGTTCATGGGGTTCACCGCTTATGACACGCAAAAAATCAAAGCGTTTTACTATTCGATGGATCCGGAATCTGAAATGGGCAGAAAAATGTCTATTATCAGCGCTTTGGAGTTGTATTTGGACTTCATCAATCTGTTTTTGTATATTCTGCGTTTGGTGGGTATCAGCCGCGATTAAAGCGCTTGCGAAAACAGCAGGGACGGTTGCTCGATTTTCACAAAGCCCTGAAACAACAGAAACAATTTACTCGAAGGGACGCTGTTTGCGTCCCTTTTTTTGTCAAGGAGGAGGTTTTTTATGAAACGCTCGTTTTCTTCTTCGTTTACCGCCGCGGTTTTATTTGTGCTGATCGCTGTACTGGCGGCCGCCGCCTGGGTTGACTTGCCGCTGAGTCAGGCTTTATATTCTCCCAATCAAACTTGGGCGGTTTATTTTGAGGCGATGGGTTTTTACCCGTTTTATTTCCCCGCTTTATTATGGCTTTTAGGGCTGGCAAACGACGCGGAGGTCAAAGGGTCAATCCGAACCCTGTGCACCGCTGCATTTACGGCTGCCACCGCTTTGATGGCGTATTCTTCCTACCATCATTTAGAAACGCGCGGCGTTGCGATGGCATTTTTGCCTGTATGCATCGTGTGGACCATTCTCTTATTCGGTTATGTGTTTCTTCTGGCAGCTGAGTCACGATGCAGCGCGGCGTGGCGCAAGCGCGAGCGCTTCGGCTTTTTCTGGGGAACGGTTTATATGCTGATTGGCAACATCGTCATTCATGCATTGAAGCCGATTTGGAACCGTGCTCGTTTTGACGAAATGGCACAGCAGATGGATTTCTCCGGGTTTACCCCTTGGTATCAGCCCTTCGGCGCGGGAGGAACCTCCTTTCCCTCCGGCCATACCGCTGCTGCTTGCGGGTTGATTTTCCTTGTGTTTATCTGCGATGCCTTCCCTCAGTACCGAAAATACCGAAAATTCATTTTAGTCCTGTGTTCCGTCTATATTGCTGCCATGGCCGCGAGCCGCATTGTCATCGGCCGCCATTTTTTGAGTGACACCGTTGCTCCGTGCCTCATCATGGCGGGAATCTTCCTTTTGATGCGCCGCAGCAAAATGTACCGGGAAATGCTGGACAAGCTTCCTCTTGCTGAAAGCGATGCGCCGGAAAGAAATGAAGAATAAACTAAAAAAGCCCGCCCTGCCGCTGAATTTCAGCACGGCAGGGTGGACTTTTTATTCCTTTATAAAGTAGAAAACTTGCTTTGAGAGGAAATGCGCCGCGATTGCAGCACATAGAAAGCCGCACCGAGCATCAGCCAAACGCCGGCACACAGTGCATCCCAAACGGGCTGAGGCTGTGCTCCGTGCAAGGCAGACAGGGTATGCGCCAGCGGAAAGACGGCCGCAAAGGGCTTGAAAAGCGGCGGATACGCGCTGAGCATCACGACACTACCCGACAGTACATTTCCAAATGAAGTGAAAAAGTTAGACAGACGGTAAGGGTCGGCACTCCCCCACGCTCCCATCATGCAGAAAAAGCCGACGCTGATACCAGAAAATAATATCTGCGGTACAGACACAACCGCCTGCCAAATGAGCGTCAACGGACATCCGGCCACCGCCAGTAAAGCGAGGTTTACCGCGATTAACAAAAGCGCCGCGCCGCTGCAAACGATCACTTTGCATCCCCAATAATAAAAAGAAAACTTTCCCATGGAAAGCATTTCCCGGTCGATGCCATAGTTTCGGTCGCAGGTAAAGGAGGCTGTCATACTGCTGATGAGCATCAAACAGCCGGACGCTAAAACAGAAGCGGCCGCAATGCTCCAAGAAGAGCGCTGAGTCAGCTGACTGCCGAGCGCCGAGAGCAAAAGCAAATTCGCCAAAGGAAGCAAAAGAAAATGCACTGCCATCGTTCGGCGATTGTCCAAGTACAAAATAGAGGCCATTGTTGCTTTCACGAAATCACCCCCACTGTTCCATCGACACGCGCTTTTTTCAATAAGCTGCGCGCAATCAGCAAGGCAAAGGCAAAACACAGTGTCATGCTGAATAGAAATTGTACGACGAGAAACGGCGTGATTCGTCCGCTGAGCAAAATACGAATGGGCGCGGAAATCGGAAGCACCCATCGGAACAGCTCAATCACCGTTTGCAAGTGTCCCGGCGCTTCGAGCAGGCCGCCTAAAAGCATCACGGGGATTAAAATTAACTCTTCATAGACGAGCGCATTTGGCGTGAGCACAAAAAAAGCGGCAATCGCAAAATCTAACACCAGCGCGCCGAGCCAAAGCAAAAGAACGGCAATCACCTGTGACAAGTTAATGCTGGCGTTCATACCAAGCAGAGCCGAAACCGCAAACGAAAACGGAAATGCCAGCAGCCCGAATGCCGAGCACGGCGCTAACAGCGCCGCCAAAGAAACCAAGTCGGAAGTAACGTTATTCAGCAGATACGGCAGTGTCCCCTGAAAGCGCTGAAACCCGATGGCGCCCGCCGCCGTCACTGCACAGCTCCAAAGCCCGAAAATACCGGCACGCACCCATAAAAACGGGTCGGCAAGCCCCTGTGCCGCATAGGCAATGACATATTGCAGCAAAAGCATGCCCAGCGTACTCGTGAGCATCGTGCTGACAAAATATCCGTTGCGTGCAAAGAGCTTGAAATGAAAGGCGCTCAGTGTAAAAAATCGGCACATGCTCATTCCCTCCTCAGCATCGGAGAGAGTGCCAGATACGACTCTTCCAAAGTAGCAGGGCGGTCAATATGCGTTACCTTGGAAAGCGCTCGGACGCTTTCCAGATTGCCGTCATGCACAAGTTTTCCCGCCCCAATCAGCAAAATACGGTCAGCAAGATGTTCCACTTCGCTCATGGTATGGCTCGTCAAAAGGATCGCCGCGCCATCCTCCGCCAAACGACGAATGAGCGCGCGCAGCTCATGTGCCAGCTCCACGTCAATGCCGTTGGTCGGCTCGTCCAGCAAAAGCAGTTCCGGATTACCCAGCAAAGCGCGGGCAATGTGCAGACGCTGACGCATTCCGCGCGAAAAGGTACCGACGCGCTGATGCGCCGAATCCCAAAGCGAAACTGCTTTTAAAACACGCGTCACCTCTGCGCGGCGCTGTTTGCCCAAACCGGCCAAAGCGGCGAAAAACATCAAGTTTTCCCACGCAGTTGCGCGGCCGTAAAAGCCGAGTTCTCCGCCGAACACCACACCGATTTTGCGGCGCGTTTTTTCGCGTGAGCGCGTGCAGTCTTCCCCGCACACCAGCACCTGCCCGGAGGTGGGCGCCAGATAGCCGGCAATCATCTGAACCGTTGTGGTTTTTCCGGCGCCGTTCGGCCCCAGCAGGGCGGCAATGCTGCCCTTTTCCAAAGAAAAAGAAAGATCGTCCACCGCCGTAAAAGGCGTTTTGCCGTTTTGAAAAATACGGCGCAGGCGGACCACCTGCAATACAGTGGTTTGATTCATGGAATCCTCCGTTGTTTGAACCTTCTGTTAAAAAGCATTTCTTTTCTGTCGCAGCGCTCCTACCCGCTTTGACACTCAAACGACTTGCTTTTTTCTTGGTCAGACACTTTTTGCTTTGTCCGCTGTTCCCTTCGGCACAAGCGCAAAAAGCTCTGTCGGAATGTTATCACCACTGTTCGTGTGCTCCCATGGCACAAATTTAGTATATCAGATTTTGCAAAGCTTGGTCAAGTACCGCCGCACACTAAAATTTCACTTGACATCCCCCTTCTATTTGATTATACTTGTTAATAGTTAATATAGTTAACTATTAGATTAGTTAAGCATTAGAAGGGAGAATTTCATGAGCTGTATCAACCAGGAAAGCGATACCTTTCGCCTGTTTACCGCTGTGAACCGTGTGCGCCGCGCGTGGCGCTCCATCGCGCCCTCAAAAGAAATCAGCAAAGCACAATTTGCCACGCTGATGACAATTGCGCATGGAGGAAAACCGCCGCACGAGGGAAAAGCGTTTAACCAGCCTATGCCGCTTTCCGTATTGGCCAATCTGCAAGAGCAGAGCCTGCCCGGCATCAGCCAGCGCATTACGACGCTGGAAAAACTGGGCTATGTAGAACGTGTGGCAAACCCGCACGACCGCCGCGTATCCGCCGTTCAGCTCACGCCGGTAGGAACTCAGCTTTTGGAAGAAGCGTGTGCCTGCGTGAAGCAAAAGCTGGATGCCGCGCTTGAAACCATGGGGCGGGAGAAACTGGATACTCTGCTTTTTCTGCTGGAGGATTTAACGTGTGCGCTGGAAAATATGACAAGCGATGAAACACAGGAGAAATGAACCATGCTGAAATTAAAACGCTATTTAAAACCTTATTTGATTTTACTTGTTGCAGGCATTGTTCTCTTGTTCGGCCAGGCGACCTTAGAGCTGACGCTTCCGAACATGATGAGTGACATTGTAAATGTGGGCATTCAGCAAGGCGGCATTACGTCCGCCGCGCCGCAGGCCATCAGCGGTGATGCTATGCAGCTGATGCAGATGATGATGTCGGAGAAAGACCGCACTGCCGTTGAGGAAAGCTATGAGCCGCTCTCGATGCGTGCAGACCGCGCCGATTTGATGAAACAATATCCAAATGCGGATGAAAACACATATGTTTTGCGTGACGACGTGGACGTGAGCGCCGCAGAGGGTGCTTTTTCCCGCGCTTCTTATGCCTTTATTCAAGTGATGCAGTCGCTTTCGGAACAAAGCGGAGCAGAAAACGCCTCTGAGCAGGACGGCGCGACTGCCTCGATTGATTTTTCCAAGGCCGCTCAAATGATGGGCATGCTGGCCATGCGGTCTGATAACACCATTCAAGGCGCGATTGACACCGCTGCGGCCACCCCCGAAATGATGACGGAGCAAACGGCCGCGGTTTTTGTAAAAAGCTTTTATCAGGACCTCGGCGCTGACACAGACTCCATTCAGACCGGCTATATCTTAACTGTCGGCCTAAAAATGCTGGGTTTGACGCTGCTTTTAACCACTTGCGCCATCAGCGCCGGCTTTTGCATGGCACGTCTTGGCGCGGGCGTTGGCCGCGACCTTCGCCGCGACGTGTTCTCTCGTGTCACACGCTTTAATCAGTCGGAAATGGATCGCTTTTCTACCGCCAGCTTGATTACGCGCTCCACGAACGACGTACAGCAGATTCAAACCTTCCTTTCGATGGGCTTCCGTTTGATGTGCTTTGCCCCGATTATGGGCATCGGCGGCCTTGTGATGGGTCTTTCCAAATGCCCGGAACTCGCATGGGTGCTGCTTTTAGCGCTCACCATCATGCTTTTGGTGATTTTAACTCTCTTCGCCGTTGCACTGCCGCGCTTTAAAAAGATGCAGCAGTTTGTCGACCGTTTGAACCTCGTTTCCCGCGAGGAGCTCTCCGGCATGATGGTTGTGCGCGCGTTTTCCAATCAAAAATTTATGCAGGATCGCTTTGAAAGCGCCAATCGCGACTTAACTTCGAATACTCTGTTTGTCAACCGCGCCATGGCCGTGATGATGCCCGTGATGACGCTTGTCATGAACGGCGTCAGCCTGCTGATTGTCTGGTTCGGCGGCAAGCAGATTGCCGAAAGCAATTTGCAGGTGGGCGACATGATGGCCTTTATTCAATACGCCATGCATGTGATTATGAGCTTCTTGTTTATCAGCATGATGTTCATTATGGTGCCGCGCGCCTCTGTTTCGGCGGAACGCATTTATGAAGTGCTGTCCACGGAAAACCGCGTCAAAAACCCCGAGCAGCCCCAGCACGTCAAGGAAGCAAAAGGCGTGGTGCGTTTCGACAACGTCAGCTTCCGCTATGACGGCGCAGATGCCGAAGTGCTCAGCCACATCAGCTTTACGGCGCGCCCCGGCGAAACAACCGCTTTTATCGGTTCGACGGGTTCCGGCAAATCGACGCTGGTCAACCTGATTCCCCGCTTTTACGACGTCAGCGAAGGGTCTGTCAGCATTGACGGCGTCGATGTGCGCAATTTAAGCCTGCACGAACTGCGTGACCTGATCGGCTATGTGCCGCAAAAGGGAATGCTGTTCTCCGGCGACATCAATTCTAACCTTCGTTACGGCGATAAAAATGCGGATGAAGAAACCCTGCACCGTGCTGCGGATGTGGCACAGGCCAGCGAATTTATTGCCCGCTTGGAAGACGGCTATGAAACCGCGATCAGTCAGGGCGGCACGAACGTTTCGGGCGGCCAGCGCCAGCGTCTTTCCATTGCGCGCGCTCTTGTTAAAAAAGCGCCGATTTATATTTTTGACGACACATTCTCTGCGCTTGACTTTAAAACGGATGCCCGCCTGCGCAAAGCTCTGGGACAGTACACCGACAAAGCTACCGTGCTGATTGTCGCACAGCGTGTTTCCACCATTATGCACGCGAACCAAATTGTCGTTTTGGACGAGGGACGCGTGGTTGGCATTGGCACGCACGAGCAGCTGCTGGACACCTGTGACACTTATCGCGAGATTGCGCAAAGTCAGCTTTCAAAGGAGGAATTGGCATAATGGCACACAAACCTACTGGGCGGCCGATGCATGGCCCGGGTGCAATGATGCCCGGCGAAAAGGCAAAAGATTTCAAAGGCACCATGCGCAAGCTGCTTGCATATTTGTCCCGCTTTTTGCCTGCCGTTATTTTTGTACTGATCTGCGCGGCGGCTTCCACCGTATTCTCCATTTTCGGGCCGAAAATTTTGGGAAATGCAACCACAAAATTATTTGAAGGCTTGATTGCCACGCTCACGGGAACAGGCTCGATTGATTTTGCGGCCATTGCACAGATTCTCTTATTCTTAGCGACCTTGTATGGCATCAGCGCCCTTTTGATGTATCTGCAAGGGTGGGTAATGTCCGGCATTGCCACAAAGCTCAGCTATTCCATGCGGCGTGATATTTCCAATAAAATTGACAAAATGCCGCTTTCCTACTTTGACCGTGTGCCGCACGGTGAAGTGCTCAGCCGCATCACGAACGATGTTGATACCGTCACCCAAACGCTGAACCAGAGCCTTTCTCAAATTGTCAGCAACGTGACGACGATGATCGGCGTGCTCATTATGATGATTACCATCAGCCCTGCCTTGACCTTAATCGCACTTTGCATTCTTCCCGTCAGCGTCGTTATCGTCATGAATGTCGTCAAGCGCAGCCAGCCGTTTTTCCAGCGCCAGCAGGAATATCTCGGCCATGTCAACGGACATGTGGAAGAGATGTACGGTGCGCACACCGTTGTATCCGCCTTTAACGGCGAGGAAGAAAGCATTGCACAGTTTGAGGCATTGAACGACCGTTTGTATCATGCCGCTTGGAAAAGCCAGTTTTTGTCCGGCATGATGATGCCGCTGATGAACTTTGCGGGAAACCTCGGCTATGTCGGCATTTGTGTACTCGGCGGCTTTTTGTCTTTGAACGGAACGATTACCGTCGGCGACATTCAAGCTTTTATCCAGTATGTGCGCCAGTTCACACAGCCGATTAACCAGATTGCCAATATTTCCAACGTGCTTCAGCAAACTGCCGCAGCGGCAGAACGCGTGTTTGCCTTCCTGGAGGAAGAAGAGGAAAGCGCGGATTCATCGGCTTCTATCCCCGCACAGTCCATCACCGGCGAAGTGAATTTTGATCACGTCCGCTTTGGCTATGTACCGGAAAAAACGATTATCCACGATTTTTCCACGCTGGTTCGTCCTGGCCAAAAAGTGGCGATTGTCGGCCCGACGGGCGCCGGCAAAACCACCATCGTAAAACTGCTCATGCGTTTTTATGATGTGTCGGACGGCTCCATCGAGTTAAGCGGCCACGACGTGCGCGAATTCCCGCGCAACGAGCTGCGCGGCTTGTTCGGCATGGTTCTGCAGGACACTTGGCTTTATAACGGCACCATTCGCGAAAATATCCGCTACGGACGGTTGGACGCCAGCGACGAAGATGTACTCGCCGCGGCAAAGGCGGCTCAAGTAGACCACTTTGTGCGCACCTTGCCGGAAGGCTACGACACCGTGCTCAATGAAGAGGCGTCCAATATCAGCCAAGGTCAAAAACAACTTCTCACCATTGCGCGTACCATTATTTCCGATCCCAAGATTTTGATTCTCGACGAGGCGACCTCCTCGGTTGATACGCGCACGGAAGTTTCGATTCAAAAAGCGATGGATCACTTAACCGAAGGCCGCACCAGCTTTATCATTGCGCACCGCCTTTCCACCATCCGCAATGCCGACATAATTCTTGTGATGAAAGACGGCGATATCGTGGAAACCGGCACGCATCAAACTCTGCTCCAAAAAGGCGGCTTTTACGCAGAGCTCTACAACAGTCAATTTGCCGCTGACGATGAAATCGCTTAAAGCTTTTTCATCGAAAAAGCACAAAAAACCTCCTGTCCGGAACTTTCCGGGCAGGAGGTTTTTTGCGCCGCAAAGTACGGCTTATTCTTCTTTTATGTGAGCCAATTCGGGGTTTTTGCGGTAATTCCCGTCGGCATCTTTCAAAAAAGGGAGCACCTGCACAACGGCGCTTTGGTTCACAGGCCCGTAGATATGCGGGTAAGTTCTTCCGCAACCGTCGAAATCCTCATAGCGAACCGGTGCCGTCAGCTTTGTTTCATCCATACAAACCAGCACAAGCGGCTCGGTCACCGTTTTGAAATGCGGAGCAACCCGCCAGAAATACTTCACGTCCGAGCAATGAATAAAGCCGCAGCGATCTAAATCTCGCTGTCCCCAAAAAGCTTTCCCTTTACGCTCATTCCAAACCGATTCTTTCATACAATGGATGATCATAGGTGTTCCCCCTTTTCTAAGCGCAAAAAGCGCCGCCCTTTCGGACGGCGCTTTTGATTGCTGCAATGCAAAACGATTGGCTCTTATGCCTCGTCTTTCATTTTTGCGAAGCACTCGCTGCAATAAACGGGGCGATCCTCACGGGGTTTGAAGGGCACTTTTGCCTCTTTGCCGCAGGAAGCGCAGGTTGCAACGAACATCTCACGGGTGCCGCGGGTAGCATTTTTGCGGGCGTCACGGCAGGATTTGCAGCGCTGCGGCTCGTTCTCGAAGCCACGGCTTGCATAAAACTCCTGCTCACCGGCGGTGAACACGAACTCCTGGCCGCAATCTTTGCATACTAAGGTCTTGTCTTCGTACATAATGGTTTCTCCGTTCTGGATAGTATTTTTGCCCGCGGAAGGATTTCAACCGACACCTTTGATCTGGGACCAACGCTCTGACTTTAAGCTACTGGGGCATATCAAGGCGCTTTTTCAAACGCCTTATGTCTTAAGAAAAAGTGGAACTGCGCCGCGCTAAAACAGCAGCTACGCTTAAACACGGCTCAATTTTGTGCGCACACGCTGTAAAGCATTATCGACCGTTTTTTCGGAAATATTCAGCCGCTGTGCAATTGTGCTGTACGACGCACCATCTAAAAACAGCAAAAGCACCTGCCGCTCTAAGCTGGAAAGACGGGTTGCAATGCCCTGCATGGCGCTCGACAAGCGCTCGTTGATTTCCACCGTTTGCTCCGGTGTCATCTCCGTGGCGGGCGTACACTGCACCTGCTCCATCGAAAGCGAATCATTCAGCAAAGCGTGTTTTTTGCGCCGTGCCGAACGCCGAGCTGTTAAAATTCCGTTGCGAATGCACAAAGAGGCATAGGTGGCAAAAGAAGCGCCCTTGTCTTCCGAGTAAGTATTGATGGCGCTGAACAAAGCGATAATCCCCTCCTGAACAGCGTCTTCAAAATCAAGGCCGGGACACACACCCGCTTGAGCGGCCGCGCGAATCCGCGGCATCTGCCAAGCAATCAGGGCGGCCAGCGCCTGTTCATCACCGCTTTTGCACCGCAGCAGCGTTTGCCGCAAGCTGTCTTCATTCATGTGCATCTTTTTGCCTGCCGTCACTCTTAATACTCCCTCATTTTATCGTTACACACTTGAAAAGTCAAGGAGAAAAGCCATTTTACAACATTCCTCTGAAAAGTTTGTACAAAACCCACTATAAGAACTTTAAAAGATTAGCAATTATTCCTATGGTATTTTTGTTATCACTTTGTTCTCATTTTATTCACAATATTTACGATATATCCATGAACAAAATAATTTATGCACCGTTCGTCACGTTGCGAATCCACGCGCCGCTTTTTAAACGAATGAGTGATAAAATCGTTTTAATCGGGCTGTCGAGCTTGAGCATGACATAAACGAGCGGCACCGGCCATCCCCAGACAAGACCGCTTAACACGCCCATGGGCACGCTCACCAGCCACAAGGCGCCGCAGTCGAACGCAAAGGCCGTTTTCGTGTCGCCGCCGCCGCGCAAAATGCCGATAATGCAGGTGATGTCAATCGCAAGGCTCAAATGCAGCAGCGCCAAAACGCCCATAACGGTATAAGCCGCCTCGTAAGCTTCGGGCGTAATACGGTAAAACGAAAGAAAAATGGGGCGCAGAATAAAAATCATCGCACAGTTGAACATGCCTACAAACACACTGCCCAGCAAAATAGTATTTGCCGCGCGTTTTGCGCGCTGCATGCGGCCTTCTCCAATCAGCTTTCCGGTGATGACAGCCGCAGCATTGCCTACACCGATAACAGAAACCAGAGCAAGCTGATTCAATACCGCAGCAATGGAGTTTGCCGTTACAAATACACTGCCGATGCGCCCGATGATGGCAGCTGTTACGGAAATGCCCAGTCCCCAGAGCAGCTCATTGCCGAGAACCGGCAGGCTGTGGCGCGTATAGTCCTGAATCATTTCATTTTTTAAGCGAAAGCAGTCCGAAAAACGAAAGCCGATGGTATCCTCTTTTGCATACATATAAATCGTCACCAGCAAAAGCTCGCTGCACCGTGCCAAAATGGTTCCGACCGCCGCGCCGCGCACACCCAAAGCAGGTGCACCGAATGCGCCGAAGATAAAGACATAGTTGAAAAAGACGTTGACAAAAAAGCTCGTGCCGTAAATCGCCGCAGACACTGTTACTTTTTCTACGGCGCGCAGACTCATTATGTAGTTATTGGAAATGCTGTACGGCAGATAAGACAACGCCACAAGCTGCAAATACTGCGCCGCCGCCGCGACAATCTCCGCTTCACTGGAGTACAGCCCCATGACCTGCTGAGGAAACAGCAAGCAAACAAGCGTCATCAGCGAGGAAGCGGTAAAGACGATTTGCATGCTAAGGCGCATCACCGTTCGAATGCGTGCCACGTCGCCGCGGCCCCAATATTGCGCAATCAGCACGCTGCCGCCCGACGAAAGCCCAAAGCCGATGCTCATCAAAAGGGAAAACGGCTGTCCGCCCAAATTCGCGGCAGAAATGGCCTTGTCGCCCAAACCGCCCAGCATGACGCTGTCCATCATCGCAACGCCAAAGCTGATTATATTTTGCAGGGCAATGGGAACGGCAATGGCAAGCATATTCAGCAAAAACTGTTTTTCAAAGATAAAATGGTCTTTCAAGCGCTTTGGCACAAAGCATCCTCCTTTTCCTTTCCGGTTTGAGCCGCGCGCAAGAAAAGCCGACTCAGCCGTTTGCCTGTTTTGGTTGTTTCATTGTCAAAGCAATGCGTTTTTTTGCCTCGTCCACCGAGAGTACCCACACGGTGACAACATCGCCTACTTTGAGTACCTCCGACGGATGCTTAATAAAGCGATTGCAAATTTGGCTGATGTGAACCAGCCCGTCCTGATGGACGCCGATGTCCACAAATGCGCCGAAGTCAATCACATTGCGCACCGTTCCCGTCAGTTCCATGCCAGGCTTTAAGTCTTTCATGTCCATGACATCGGTGCGCAAAAGCGGTTTCGGCAAGCTGTCTCGCATGTCGCGTCCGGGCCGCACCAGCTCGGCTAAAATATCTTGCAGGGTCGGCACACCGACGCCCACTTCTCCGGCTAATTTTTCCAGTCCGTAAGCCTTCGCCGTGGCTTCGAGTTCGCTCATTTTTGCTGTTCCGATATCTTCAAGGGCAAAGCCGCACCGCTCCAGCACACCGCGCGCCGCCTGATAACTTTCGGGGTGAACGGCTGTCGTATCCAGCGGGTCTTTTGCGCCCGGCACACGCAAAAATCCCGCGCACTGCTCAAATGCTTTCGGCCCCAGCTTTTTTACTTTCAGCAATTCTTTTCGGCTGTGAAACGCACCGTTTTCCTCGCGGTAGGCCACAATATTATTTGCGGTGGCCGCCGTCAAGCCTGCCACGCGCCCCAGTAAAGGTGCAGAGGCTGTATTCAAATCGACGCCCACACTGTTGACGCATCGCTCCACAACGCCATCCAAAGCCTGTGCCAGCCGCGCGGGCGGCATATCGTGCTGGTACTGCCCCACACCGACCGCCTTCGGGTCAATTTTCACCAGCTCGGCCAGCGGGTCCTGCAAGCGGCGCGCAATCGACACCGCACTGCGCAAATTCACGTCATAATCCGGGAACTCTTTTGCCGCAAGCTCGGATGCCGAGTACACGCTTGCCCCGGCTTCGCTGACGACCATATAGCTGATTCCCTTCACGCCTTCCTGTGCCAATTCAGAAAGCACCTCGGCGGCAAAAAGTTCCGTTTCTTTGCCCGCCGTTCCGTTGCCGATGGCGATAATCTCCACGCCGTGTTTTTGAATCAGGCCCTTGATGGTTTTTTTCGCCTGTTCTACCTTTTTAAATTCCGGCACAGGATAGACCACAGCTGTGTCCAAAACCTTGCCCGTAGCGTCTACGACAGCCGTTTTACAGCCCATACGGTAGCCGGGGTCTAAGCCCATGGCAACCTTGCCTTTAATGGGCGGCTGGAGCAAAAGCTGCTGTAAATTTTGGCCGAACACAGCAATCGCCCCTTCACAGGCCGCCTGCGTCAATTCCGAACGGATTTCTCGCTCCAAAGAAGGTGCAATCAAACGGCTGAGGGCATCCAAAGCCGCCTGCTGTACCTGCTGTGCCGCCGCACTGTGGTTTTTCACCGCAAAGCGAAGCACAATCGTCTGCGCTTGTTCCGGCGGAACTTGTACCGATACACGCAGAATTTTCTCACGCTCGCCTCGGTCAATGGCAAGCACACGGTGTCCTGCCGCTTTCGCCACAGATTCCGTATAATCATAATATCCCTCATAAACGCTTTGCGCGGTATCGTCTGTCGCTTTTGTTTCCAAAACGCCTTTTTTCTGGTAGAGCGTGCGCAGCTGCCCGCGCAATGCCGCGTCGTCAGCAATCTGCTCGGCCAAAATATCGCGCGCACCGGCAAGCGCGGCTTCTTCATCCGCAACCTCTTCGGAAAGATACTCTTTTGCAAGCGCCATCGGGTCATCGCCTCGCTGCTGCTGCCAAAGGCGCTCGGCAAGCGGCTCAAGCCCACGCTCACGGGCAACACTGGCCTTTGTCTTGCGCTTGGGGCGGTAGGGGCGGTATAAGTCCTCCACCTGCGCCAAGGTTTCCGCCTCGGCCAGCGCCTGCTCAAGTTCCTGTGTCCATTTCCCCTGTTCAGTGACTGCTTTTTTCACAGTTTCTTTCTGCTCGTCCAGCTTTTTCAAGTAGGCATAGCGCTCATCCAAAGCACGAAGCACGCCATCGTCCATGCTTCCCGTGGCTTCTTTGCGGTAACGTGCAATAAACGGAATGGTGTTGCCCTCATCAATTAAATCCAAAGCCGCTCCGGCGTGTGCGGGAGTGACGGAAAGCTCTTTCGCAATGCGCGCTGCATATTGATTCATGCGTGTTTTCTCCTTCGTTGTTTTTCGTAAAAGCTGTACGCGGCGTATCCAATCCAAACGACAATCGCCGCAGCTGTTACCGCCACGCCGGCTGTCCAGCCCGGTGTAACGTAAGTGAACACAATTTCACTCGTGCCCGCGGGGCACAAAACCGCAGACATGCCGCCCGACACGCGCTCGATTGTCACTTCCTCACCGTTTACGGTTGCGGTAAAGCCCTTGTCATAAGGTACCGAGAAGAACACAAGATTTTCTTTGTCCAACGTAATGTGCGCCGTAAAACCGGTGTGGTCGGCGGTAAAATCGCTCACAGCCGTGAGGCGGCGCTTTGCCACATCCGCCCGATAGGTGTCATAATTCAAGTTCTGTGTTTCCTCAGGTGTGACAGGCTCCATTAAATGGCCGTAGGTTTCAATCTGTTCAGGCGTCAAAGCGATGGCGCGCACCAGCATATTGCCGCGGACGTTTTCCGCCAGTTCCATAAGGCTCGGTTCCGTCGGAGCTGCGTCCGGGCTGTCGACAGCCTGCTGCATCGGTGTGTCGGAAATTGCCTCAGCCGCTTGCTCTCCCTCTTTTTCCAGCAGAATATACTTGTCGTAAGCAAAGCCCATCGGCAGCTCGTTTGTATTATAGAAATAAGCAAAGGTGTCGTCCGAAAACTGATATTCATAACCGTAAGCACCGTAGGCGTCGGAAAACTCCTGCTTTTGGGCCAATGTTGTAATAACATAACGCACACCCAGCAGGCCGCGCAGCGCGTATAAATCCGGGGACGGCTTACTGGAAACGTCGCGCTTCACTCCTACACGGGGGTAAAAGTCCATAATGGACGGCGTGACCACGCTATGGAAAAAGCGCAGGCTGGGCTTTTCCATTAAAAGGCTCATATTGTCGTAAACGCCGCCGTCCGACTCATTGAACGTATCGGTTCGGAAAAAGTCGTCCTCAGGCCACCGGATATTCGGCGCAGCGTTATAATACTGCTGGCGATAGGCGCTGTCGCGTTCCCACTGAGGGAATTTTCCGAGCGAGATGTGCGCCACGGAATAAAACCAAGAAAAGCCCAAAATTGCACACAGCAGTACGGCCGGGAACCGGCGCTGACCGCGCATATTGGACAGAAAGCCCGCAAAAAGCAAAAGACCCAAAAGCGCGGTAAAATACGTCAGCCAAAAGCGCGGCTGATTGTCAACCACACCAAACGACCATGTGCCGTCCTCCTCTTTGGGGACAATGGCAAGTACGATGTAAAGCATCGTAATAACGCCCGTAAAGCGCATACCGCGCCAAATATCCACCTCTTCGGCATTTTCCAGCGCGTACATGGTTGCGGCGCACATCAGCAAAATAGGCATATAGTACCAGCGTGCATAGTAGCTGGAATTCAGCGCGTAAAAGCTGGAATTCAAAACAGGAACCAGCGCCATTACAAGGCACGCCGCTAAAAGGCGCGTCAAGGCCGTTTTCGGCTTTGCCTTGCAGTAAGCCCACACGCCCACCATGCTCACCAGCGGCAGATATGCCGTCATGCTGGTGTGCTTGATCACTGCATCGGTAAAAATATTGGGCAGATACGTGGGGTCCGGCGGCAAAAACAGCGAAGACAAAATGGCAAAATACTGCTGTACCTTGCCGTACATCAAAAAGCCGAAGCCGCTGGACAAATCAACCGTTCGGGGGTTTTGCGGCAGGCTTAACACCGTGGGAATGAGCAAAAGGCACCCCAGCGCCACCCCGAGCAGGCTTTCCCATGCAAGGCGGGCAAAAGCGGAAAGCGTGATGCGGTATTCGCCAGAAAACAGCTTGATAAAGAAGTACAGCATCAAAAAGACAATTTGTCCCGCGAAGAAAAAGTAGTTATTCAGGCAGTTGATTGCCACCATCAAGGGAAATACCGCGCGCTGGCCGTCATAGACGTAAGCGTCGAGCGCCCAGAGCAAAAACGGAAACAGCGCAATGCAGTCAACAAAATGATTAAAAAAGGTGTTGTATACGGTAAAGCCCGAAAAGGCATACAGGCACGCTGCAATGACAGCGTAGCTTTTTGTGCGGGAATAGCGGCGAAGCCAGGTGAACGCACCGAGGCCGCACACACCGAATTTGAGCACCAGCAGCGGAACCATGGCAAACGGCGCCCATGTTTGCGGCAAAAGCACACTGAGCCAGAAAAAGGGCGAACCGAGCAAATAGAACGAATAGGAGTTGACCGCGGAGCTTCCGAGGTCGGTTTCCCAGCTCCACTGACCCGCGCCGGACTTGACAAACCCGTTCATGTAGGTGTAAAACGGTATTTGCTGGGTATTAAAATCGCCGCAGTATTGAAACAGACCTTTGTCGATGAACAAAAACGGCAGATAAATCGCAAAGGCACCCAGACAGCAAACGAGAAAGGTAAAGAGATATCCCTTTCCCCAATCTTTTTCTGTCAAACTTTTCATTTTTTTCGCACCTCATCCTTTCAATAATGTTTCACAAGCGGGCGCAGCCGCTGCGCCCGGCAGGAGGAATTGAGTATGAAGCTTTACCCCTTTAATGCGCTTTTGGCGCGCATGAAATATATTGCGCGGTGGGGGCTGATGCGCTCTTCCCGCACAGAGTCGGTCAGTGAGCACACCGCCGACACCGCCATTTTGGCACATACGCTGTGCCTGATTGCCAACAAGCACTTCGCCCATCTTCACACTGTGCCCGTGCGGCCCGAAACTGTGGCTGTCGCGGCGCTGTACCACGACGCGGGCGAAATTATGACGGGCGATTTGCCCACCCCGGTGAAATATAAAAATGAGCCGCTTTTAACCGCCTTTAAAGAGCTGGAACGCGACGCGGCGCAAACCCTGTGCACGCTTTTGCCGCCCGAAATTTCCGGCGAAATGCACGGCTACTTAACCGGGGAATGCCTGACGCCAGACGAGCAGAAACTGCTCAAGGCCGCCGACCGGCTTTCCGCGCTCATCAAATGCATTGATGAAGAGCAGGCGGGCAGCCGCGAGTTTCTAGGCGCCAAAAAACAGCAGAGCGAAGCGCTGCGCGCGATGCAGTGTCCGGAAGCGGAGTACTTTATGAAGCACATGCTGCCTTGCTATCGCTGGACATTGGACGAGCTGAGCGCCCCCTATGCACAGGAATATCAAAACATGGATTAAAGGCGTTTTTCGTGCTCGCGCTGAAGCTCGAATGCCAGCTCAATCACCGGCTCTAAATCAGTGAAATGCGTCATTGCACAGCATTCGCGCCGCAAGCGCGCCGCGCCTTTCAGCCCGTGCATATACCACGCTGCATGGGAACGCGCTTCCATCATCGCGACGCGTTCGCCCTTATCTTCACACATGTCGTAAATATGGCGGCGCAGAATGCGAAAGCGCTCTTGCAAGCCCGGCGCAGGGGGAATTTCATCGCCGCGCATCGCCGCCGCAATCTGTGCAAACAGCCACGGGTTGCCCATGGCGCCGCGCCCGACAGCAACGCCGTCACAGCCGGTTGCCTGCATCAGGGTCAAAGCGCTTTCGGCGCTGGTGACATCGCCGTTTGCGACCACCGGAATCGAAACCGCCTGTTTAATGCGGGCAATTTCCTCGGGGCGGATGCCCGGCTCATACATTTGACGGCGCGTGCGGCCGTGAACGGTCAGCATCACCGCGCCCGCGTCCTCGCAGCGCTTTGCAACTTCAACGCCGCTTCCCGCGTGCAAATCATCTTCGTCCCATCCGATGCGAAGCTTAACCGTAACGGGCACGCCCGCGGCATGCCGCACCGTTTCTCGCACAATTTCCCCGGCGCGCACCGGGTCTTTCAAGAGGGCACTGCCGGCGCCCGGCCCGGTAATTTTCGGCGCGGGACACCCCATGTTAATGTCTAAAAAATCAAAGGACACCCCATATTTGCCCTGTACAATCATTTCTGCCGCTTGTCCCATCACCTCGGGCTCAGCTCCGAACAGCTGAATGCCGAACGGGGCCGGCGCACTGCCGCCTGCCATTAAACGCGGGCTTTTTTTATCGCCCATCGTCAGCGCTTTGGCGCTCACCATTTCGCTCACCGTACAGCTTGCGCCGAACGAAGCGCACAGCCGCCGCATGGTGGTGTCTGTGACACCGGCCATCGGCGCTAAGGCCGCCCCCGGTGAAAGTTCCAGCGTTCCTATCTTTAGCATGGTTTGCTTGCTTTCTCCTTACTGTTTCAAATCGCGTTATGATTCAGGCGCGCTTTCAAAACATTTTTATGCTTTTTTCTCGGCACACCTATATTTCAATCTTTTCTATTCTACCACAAAGACACAGAATATGGTATACTAAAAAGGTAAAACTTTTTGTGGGTGTGAAACCCTTGTTTCATACCCGGACATCTCAATGCATACTCAAGGAGGCGAAGCCGATGAAACTGCTTGCCATCGACGGCAACAGCATTGTCAACCGTGCGTTTTACGGCATTAAACTGCTGACAACGAAGGACGGCCAATACACCAACGCCCTTGTGGGCTTTTTTAATATTTTATCGAAGCTGGAACAAGCCGAGCACCCCGACGAGGTGGCGATTGCGTTTGACTTAAAAGCACCTACCTTTCGCCATCAGATGTACGACGGCTACAAAGCACAGCGCAAAGGCATGCCCGCCGAGCTTGCGGCGCAGATGCCCGTTTTAAAAGAGATGCTCTCTGCACTGGGCTACCGCATGGTGACATGCGAGGGCTACGAGGCCGACGATATTCTGGGCACGCTGGCACAGGCATGCCGCAGCCGCGGCGACAGCTGTGTGATTGCCACCGGCGACCGCGACAGCTTTCAGCTGGTGGGCGGCGGCGTCAGCGTTCAGTATGAGGGCACGAAGGCGCGCCGCATTGACGAAGACGCTATCAGGGAGCAGTACGGCCTGTCCCCTGCTCAGCTGATTGATGTAAAAAGCTTAATGGGCGACACCTCCGACAACATTCCCGGCGTTGCGGGCGTTGGAGAGAAAACAGCGCTTTCGCTCATTCAGAAATTCGGCACTCTGGCCGGAGTTTATGAAAATATTGACGACCCTGCCATCAAAAAAGGCGTGCGGGAAAAGCTTTTGCGCGACCGTGAGCAGGCGCAGATGAGCCGCACCTTAGCGGAAATTCTCACAAACGCCCCCATTCCCACAGAGCCGGGCGCTTACACGCGCGGTACCGTAGACGGCGAGCGCGCACAGACGCTTTTTGCGCAGTGCGAAATGTTTTCCACTCTGCAAAAGCTGGGCCTCGACAGCGCGCGTACCGCACAATTGGACGAGCGCCCCGATACGCCCATTTTGCCCGCACCGGAGCATTACACCGGGGAGTGCTTTCTCTTCGCGCACGAAAGCGGCTGGTGTGTGCTTTCTGAGGAAAAAGTGTTCCGCGTTTGCACGGATGCCGAAATCACAGGCTTGCTTTCCGGCGGTGTATCGCTGTACTGCTTTGACGCAAAGCCGCTTTTGCGCCGTGCCGATGCACTGGGCGCACCGATGGATGCCGTTGTGTTTGACGCAAAGCTTGCGGCTTACCTGTTAAACCCTGCGGCGGCAGAGTACACCATTGAGCGCTTGGCGCAGGAATACGGTGTGAGCGGCGCGTTTCGCTGTGACGCCGCCCCCGAAGCCGCTTTGCTGGAGCCCCTTTGCCGCACGCTGCAGAATTTGTGCGAAGAGCAGGGCATGACGGCCTTGCTGCGCGACATCGAACTGCCGCTGTGCGGTGTGCTGGCACAGATGGAAAACAGCGGCATTCTTGTCGACCGCCAAGGCATTGAGGATTTCGGCAAGGAGCTGCGCACGGCGCTGGAGCAAGAACTTAGCGCGATTTACGAAGAAGTGGGCTACGAGTTCAACGTCAACAGCCCCAAACAGCTCGGAAAAGCGCTGTTTGAAGATTTGGGCCTGCCCACGCGCAAGAAAACGAAAAGCGGATTTTCCACGAATGCGGAAACGCTGGAGTCCCTGCGCGGGTACTCTCCGGTCATCGACCACATTCTGCAATACCGCGTTTATCAAAAGCTGAACTCCACCTATGTGGAAGGGCTTTTAAAGGTGATTGAACCGGACGGACGCATCCGCTCCACCTTTAATCAAACGGAAACGCGCACCGGGCGCATTTCCTCGAACGAGCCGAACTTGCAGAATATCCCCGTGCGCACGGCGCTGGGCAGCCGTTTTCGCCGCTATTTCGTCGCCGCACCCGGCTGTACGCTGGTTGACGCCGATTACAGCCAGATTGAACTGCGCGTACTGGCGCACATTTCCGGCGACGAGGCCATGCGGGAGGCATTTTTATCCGGCGCAGACATTCACCGCGCCACCGCCGCAAAAATGTACGGTGTTGCGCCCGAAGATGTAACGCACGAGATGCGCACCTCGGCCAAGGCCATCAATTTCGGCATCATTTACGGCAAAGGCTCCTACTCTTTAAGCCGCGATTTATCTATTACCGTGCAGGAAGCGCAGTCTTTCATTGACGCTTATCTGAACACTTATCCGAATGTGCGCCGCTATATGGAGGACACTGTGGCCTATGGAAAAGAGCACGGCTATGTTGCCACGCTGTACGGCCGCCGCCGGGCTTTGCCGGAACTCTCCGCGGCAAATTTCAACATCCGCGCACAAGGCGAACGCATGGCGATGAACACCCCTATTCAGGGAACTGCGGCCGACGTGATTAAGCTTGCTATGGTGCGCGTGGCACATCGTTTGAAAAAAGAACAGCTGCGCGCCCGTTTGATTTTGCAGGTACACGATGAACTGATTGTCGAGTGTCCTCTCGACGAAGCGCCCGCTGTGAAGGAAATTGTGCGCGAGGAAATGGAGCACGCCGCCGCGTTTGCCGTTCCGCTGACCGCCGATGTTCACGAGGGCACCACTTGGTACGACGCGAAGGGATGAACCATGCACACACAAGAACAAAAATCCATGCGGCACGTTCGCCGCATGACTAAACAAGATATTCTGCCCGTTGCCGCGATAGAAGCGCGCGTGCAGGACGGCTGGAACGCCGCCGGCATTGAAAGCGCCCTGCTCGCGCCCTGTGCATACTGTTTTGTTTTGTGCGAAGGCGAATCCGTCATCGGCTTTGCCGCTTTCACCGCCGTGGCGGACGAGGCGAATTTAGATGCTTTAAGTGTTGATGAAACCGCGCGCCGCACCGGCGCGGCGCGCACCCTGCTGACGAACGCCTTTTCCGAATTGGCACAGAAAGGCTGTGCGCGTGTCACGCTCGAAGTGCGCATCAGCAACACTCCGGCGCGTTCTTTATACGAAACGCTCGGATTCTCCCTGCTCGGCGTGCGCAAAAATTTTTACAGCGCCCCGCAGGAAAACGCTTTGATGATGGAGCGGCTTTTGTAATTGCTGCGCACTTACTCTTTCCTGTGGCTATAAAAAAAGAAAGGATTCTCCATGAAACTATTAGGCATTGAAACGAGCTGTGACGACACCTGCGCCGCCGTTGTGGAAAACGGCCGAGTGATTCACAGTTCCTGCATTGCTTCCTCGGCTGAGGAACAAAATCTGTACGGCGGCGTTGTGCCGGAAATTGCTTCACGCCGCCACATCGAACACATCTCCCAAGTGACAAAAAAGGCACTGCGAGAAGCGAATTGCCGCTTAGAGGATATTGACGGCATTGCCGTGACGTTTGCGCCGGGTCTCATCGGGGCCGTTCTCGTCGGCGTAAACTTCGCGAAGGGTCTGGCCTTCTCGTCGGACAAGCCCTTGATTCCCGTTCACCATTTACGCGGACACATTGCAGCGCTTTACTTAACGCATCCCGACTTAAAACCGCCCTTTTTATGCCTTGTGGCAAGCGGCGGTCACAGTCATATTGTTGAAGTCCAGAGCTATACGCAGTTTCGCGTTTTAGGCCGCACCGTTGACGACGCCGCCGGCGAAGCGTTCGACAAAGTGGCGCGCACGCTGGGGCTTGGCTATCCCGGAGGCCCGGCAGTCAGCCGCGCGGCCGCCGAGGGCAACCGCCTTGCGTATCCCCTGCCCACGCCCAAGGTAGAAGGGCCGTATAACGTCAGCTTTTCCGGGCTGAAAACCGCCGTGCTGAACACCGTGAACCAACTGCGCCAAAAAGGCGAGGAAGTGTCGGTGCCGGATATGGCGGCCAGCTTTGAATGGCGCATCACAGAAATTTTAGCGGAAAAACTGCTTTGTGCCGCAAGCGATACAAACGCAAAACAAATTTGCATTGCGGGCGGCGTAGCGGCCAATCGCGCGCTCCGTGAAAAGCTGGAACAAGGTGTGCAAAAGCTGGGGGCACGGCTTTATTTGCCCGATCTTTCGCTGTGCGGCGACAATGCGGCCATGATTGCCGCGCAGGGTTTTTACGAATACGAAGCAAAGCCTCAGGCCCGCTGGCACGACTATGCGCTAAACGGCCTTCCCACCCTTCCGATTGACTATGAGTAACACCGCAGTTTCTTTTTCGGCAAATGCGCCCCACCCTCATGCGGCGCATCCCGAACGCTATTTTTTTCACTACATTCTCCCGGCAATGGCAAGTCAGCTTTTAACCGGCTTTTTCATCATTGTAGACGGTTTTTTCATCGGGCGCGCGATGGGCGACGCCGGGCTTGCCGCCATCAATATTCTTTGGCCGCTGCCTGCCGTCATTTTGGCAACCGGCCTCGGCATCGGCAGCGGCGGCGGGGTTTTGGTTGCGATGGCGCTGGGGCGCGGCGATGAACAAGGTGCCGCCAAAGCGAGGGGCAACACCATTATCTTGCTTGTGCTTGCGGCGCTTGCTGTAACCGTCGGTTTGTTGGCAACGTACCGCGAAGCCCTGCTTTTACTGGGTGCAACCGGCCATTTGCACAAGCTTGCCTGCGATTATATGCAGGTTGCCGCTCTGCTTTGCTTCGGTCAGATTTTAAATGCAGGGTTAAACCCGCTTTTGCGCAGCACCGGAGCAACCGTGCCTGCAATGGCAATTACGGTATACAGTCTGTTTGCCAATATCGCGCTCGACTGGCTGTTTATTATGGTACTCAATTTCGGCATGGCGGGCGCGGCGCTTGCCACGGTCGCCGCGCAAATTACAAGTGCCGGGCTCGAAATTGTGTTTTTACTGCGCTCGCGTGCGTTGCCGTTTTCGTTCAAACAGCTGTGCCTTACCCCTCCGCTTGTGAAAAAAACACTGCTCATTGCGCTCTCCCCGTTCGGGCTTTCGCTTTCCGGCAGTTTATTGATTATGCTGAACAACTGGCAGTGCCTTGCCTACGGCGGTGAGAGTGCCGCCGCGATCTATGCCATCATCAGCTATCTGGTCGGCAGTTTACAGCCCCTGCTTTCGGGCATTGGCGAGGGCGCACAGCCGCTCATCAGTTTGTGCAGCGGCGCGGGCAATGAGCACGGCATCCGGCGTGTCTTTCTGCGTGCATTGGCGCTTTGCCTTGGCCTGAGCTTTGTGCTGTGCATGGGAAGCATCGCACTGCGCACACAAATTCCTGTTCTGTTCGGCGCTTCTTTGGAAACCGCCGTCCGCTCTCATTTTGCAATCATCTGTGCGGCGCTGAGCCTGCCGCTTTGGGGCGTGGTGCGCTTATTCTGCTCTTATTTTTATGCGCGCGGACATTCGAAAAAAAGCCTTTTATTTATTTACGGCGACCCGCTCGCCGCAAGCCCGCTTTGCCTGTATGTACTGCCATTATGGTTTGGCATCAACGGCATTTGGCTGGCCGCCCCGGCGGCGCAGGTACTCCTTTGCGCCGGACTTCTCATGATGCAGCTGTTGGAAAAAAGAAAATTCGCTTTATAAATGATAACAACCCCTCGAAGCCTTACTGGAAGGTTTCGGGGGGTTGTTCAGTTTCAAAATCATTCAAAAACATTACGGACGCCGCAAGAAAGGCATCGCCACTGTGATGGCGCTCCAGGCAACTTGGTAGAACACCACAAGGCCAAGACTCATGCCGGAAAGGCCCGCATAGAACGAAAGCAGCAAGCACACCACAGCGCTCAGCAAAATAGCACCTGCCTGCACGTTGCGTGCCAAGTGTTCACCGGCCGCGGCACAAGACGCCGCGCGCATACCACCCAAGAAAGATTTGCAGCTTCCGTCGTGAATCATCACGCCGTCGCTCGTTGCACGGTAGGCCGTTTCCACATTGAGCGCATCGTATTCCGACTGCGCCAGCACCTTTACGGTGTTTTGCGGAATTCGATAAGTGTTCGCCACAAGGCCGCTGGTAATATTGAAGTCTTCCGAGCGGACAATCACGCTGATGCCGCTGCGCGTCAGGCTGTTCAAAATGCGCGCCGCGCCGCGGTTGGGCGCATAGCTTACAAGGAACATGCCGAACGCCTTGCCGGACACCGCCAGATAAATGGCGGCATACTGCCCGTTTTTCGTGTACTTGCGTTCATAGTCCATCGAAGGAATTTCAATTTCATGGTGAATCATCATTTCACGGTTGCCGATAATCACGCGGTTGTGCTCAATCCAGCCCGTAAAGCCATATCCGGCCTCTACCGTCACACTTTCCACATCATACAAAATGCTCGTGTTGTTTTCGATGATACCCAAAAAGATGTCTTTCAGCGTTTCGCAGTGCTTTGTCAAAATGCTGGAGGCGTACATAATTGCAAGGTCAATACGTTCTTTTTCAAACGTTTTGATGCCGTGCAAACGAACGCTTCCTTTGGGGAACAAATCGGTCGCACTGAGCAAAACCGTATTGGCACTGCCCAAAGCCTGTACGGCGCTGGGGCCGGGAATCACCGCTTTGTGGCGCGAAGCATATTTCTGCATCAGCTCCGCGGGAACCGCGTAAACCAGCGTACACGCGAGCGGCGCAATCATGCAAAGTGCGCCCGCAAGCGCCGAAATTCCCTGCATGACATCCTTTTGCACGATGCCGGAAATCACAGCACATAAAACTGCCGCGCCGCTGATGATATAAGACAGCGTTTGCGCCATCGCGTCATATAAACGCGCCGAAAAGCTCTGCGTCAAAAAGCCTTTCACCAGTGCCGTCGGACGGCTGATGAGAAGCACGGGGTCGGGCTCACCCAAACCCGCACAAAGCCGTTTCGCCAAACTTTCCTTTCGCACCAAAAATGCGGCTGCATGCTCCGCACCGGAACTGGTTTGGTCGAAGTTGCGGCAAATCATGCGAATCTGCATCCATTTTCCCACGGCGCTCGCAAACAAAATAAGCGACGCAATCGGTGCAAACAACGTAATTTTGCCGGGAACGTACTGGCCCGGAACAAACAAGTAAGCAAGACTTTGCAGCAAAGCACCGCTGAATGCAAGCGCCGCAAAGCTGTCTGTAGTCGGCTCCTGCGCAAGGCCCATAAAGCCCGCCGAAAGCGTTGTAATCGAAATCAAGCCGCATCCGGCCAAAAGCACAAAATTCGTCAGCACAAAGAACAGCGGCTGAGAAACCGGGTCAATTGCCTGTGCCAACGGCCAAGATGCTCCGGCCGCAATGCCCAGATACAGCAAAACAGCTGATATCACACCCGTTACCACCAAGCGAAGCAGGCGTGTTTTTCGCATGGTCGCCAAATTGGCCGCCACGACGGGCGCATCGGAAAGCGTGCTGTATTCGTCCACTGCACCGCTTGCCGCCGTCGGATTCGCCAGCCGATGCGCACGTCGGCGCCGCTCGAGCTCTTCCTCACCAAGAGGAATTTCGATATCGTCGGGAATGCTGCGCTCATTATACTTGCGCGCCGTTCCCTCAACAGGAGTCGCACTTGACTCCAGATTTTTCATTTTGAGTGTTAAAACGTCGGCTTTCAGCCCGCCCGTATCTTCTACATGGTGCTCCGTTACCACTTCGCCGACAGTGTCGGTGTGCACAGAGCCCGTCACCACTTGGTAAGGCGCTTCCCGCTCCGGCACCGATACAGCAGCCTGCCGTTCTGCTTGATCTTCTTCCTCGATGATTTCGTCCAACAGCGGCTCATCGCTCTCGACAGGCTCAATTTCCTCAAAGGACGGCTCCGCAGAAGAAGTTGGAAGCACCAGCTCTTCTGTGTCCTCTGCGGGTTGCTCCTGCTGAAAATCCAGCTCCTCACCCGGCTGTGGCTGCTGCTCTGCGCGCGCCGCGGCATAGCCCGGCGTTCCCGGCATCAGCGCGTCGTATTCACCGCTTAACGGAGCGGTTTCCTCCACAGAACGCTTATGGAAAAGCTTATGGAAAAATCCCTGTTTTTTGTGGCCGTTTACCGCTTCGTCCATCGCGGCTTTGTCCACAACCACCGTATTGCTGAAAAATGCGCGGAACTGGTCGTCCACTTCTCCGAACAGCTGGTTGCCCATGCCGATCTCTTCCGGCTCTTCATAGCTTTCCCGCTGTTCGCTGCCCTCTTCTTTCAAGGCCGCCATGTGCCGCCTTGTAATCTCCATTTGCATGGCGAACTGGGCGGCGTTATGAATGGTGTTTCTTGCCTCGCGCTGCGCCTCTTCCATAATCCGGCGGCGCTCTTCCTCCAAGCGGTACGCTTCTGCATCTGCATAGGCTTTAATGCTGGGCAGCTCCAAGGTGGGCAGCTCCGGCTCGCGCTCTTCATGCAAGTCTTGAATAAACGGGTCGCTGTCCGCACCGTCATCAATCGTGCCGTATTCCTCTTCCACCTCTTGGATGGTTTGTTCGACGCGCCGGCGGCGCTCCCTGCGTTCTTCCTCGCTGGGGGGCTGCTCGTCGAACACCGGCTCCTGCGGAAGCTCCACCGTTTCTTTCAAAGCGCTCTTTTTTACTTTTTGGGGCCTGCTTTGCACCGGCACTTGCTGTACAGAAACTTGCTCTGATTGCTCTGAAGCATCTTCTGCGGGTGCCTGAATGCTTTTTCCTTCCCGCCTTGCCGCAAGCTTATCGGCCGCTGTTTGGCCGGGCTTTGCCTTTTGCACCGGCTTTTGTGTATGCTGCGCCGCCTGAACCTTTACTTCCTGCACCGCCTGTGCGGCTTCGGGCGCCTTTTGCTTTGCCTTTTCGGCCGGGCGGCGCACTTTGCGCTTAGCGGCAGGCGCACCTGCACTTTTTTTCCGGCGCGGCGGCTGGCCGGAAACCGGCGGCTCGTGCCCCGGTTCTTCCGGCGCTGCCTGCACAGGCTCCGCAGCACTGTCCACCGTGTTCTGGGGAGCTTGTTCAGGCTTTTGTTCCTCTTGTTCCACACCGGGTACTTGAATTAAAATTTGATCCACCCGGCGTTTGCGGCTGGGCTCAATGCCCAGCTCGTGCAAAATCGTGTTGAGCTCCCACTCTTCTCCCTTGGGCGTTTTGGGATAGCGCGGCCCCTTTTCCTGCGGCTGAGCGCTTTTCTTCTCGCGCACTTGCTCGAGAATACTATCAATTTGTATCGTATCAAAACGCCCGCGGTCGTTTTGTTCCTGTGATTTCAAAGCCACATCCTCCGCTCTGCCATAGTCATTCCTGCGGTTTATTCAAGCCGCGCTGGCGCATCATTTCGTACAAAATGATACCGCCCGCAACGGACACATTAAAGCTGTCTACCGCCGTCAGATGCGGCGCCATGCCCAGCGACACCACACCGTCGCAAAGCTTTTTCACAAGCGGGGAAACGCCTTTTCCCTCACTGCCCATGACAAGCGCAGCCGCACCGGTCAAATTCTGCTTTTCCAGCGCCGTTCCGTTCATATCGGCACAGTAGACAAACACATTTTCCTTCTTCAATGTACGGATTGCTTCCCCTAAATTGGATACACGCGCAATCGGCATGACGGCCGCGGCGCCCGCACTGCTTTTCATCACAACCGGCGTCACGCTGACCCCGCCGCGCTTAGGAATCACAACGCCGTGCGCACCGCACAAAAATGCAGTTCGCACAAGCGCACCCAAGTTATGCGGGTCTTCTACGCCGTCGCAAAGCAGCAGAAAAGGCGGCTGGCCCTTCTGGCGCGCCAGGCTGAGCAAATCGTCCAGCGTGCGGTATTCTACGTCGGCCGCCCGCGCGGCTACGCCCTGATGATTGTCCGTGCCGCACATACCGCGCAGCTTTGCGCCGTGAATGCGCTTTACGACCGCGCCTGCCTCTTTCGCCAAAGCAGTGAAGTAGGCGGCTTGTCCCGCCTGCATCGTGTCTTGTATAAAAACCGTGTCAACGCCCGCGCCGCTTTTCAGCAGCTCTGTGACGGCATTTTTGCCGTACACCGGCGCATGGGTCAGCTTTTCTTCCTGTTCTTTCATGGTTCCTCCGTTGCTAAGCTGTTCAAAGCTTTGCCGTTGGGGCAAGGCCGCTGCACCCGCCCGTTTGTTGTCCCGCGGAAAACCGCTTTTATTGTCCATAAACGTATTAAGTATATCATATTTCAAAGCAATTTTCTATGCTTTTCTTTTTTTTCCAAAAAAAACGTTGTAAAAAGGGTTTTTTGCTGAAAAGTCTTTTCCGAAATCTTTGCTTTTTATACCCGTTGTAAACACAAACTTTGTCTTTGTGGAATGTTGAAAACCTTGTTGAAAGCGTGGAAAATCGTTTTTCGCTCTTACTTTTTCACAATTTTCACGCATCTTTTTCCCCGCATTTTCCACTCAGTGTTGAAAACTTTTTCACAAAACTCTTTGTTGAATTTGTCTTTCTTTCTCAAAAAATTGGATTTTTGACGCGCATTCGTTGTTTTCTTGATTTTCCTGTTCAAATCCGTTATAATATTCACATACATGCTTCCTGCGTCGTACAGGAACAAGATTTGGAGGTTATCAATATGCTGGTAAGCGCAACCGAAATGCTGAAAAAAGCACGCGACGGCCACTATGCCGTAGGTCAGTTCAACATCAACAACCTGGAGTGGACAAAAGCCATCCTGCTGACGGCTGAGGAGCTGAAAAGCCCGGTGATCTTGGGTGTTTCCGAGGGTGCCGGTAAGTACATGACCGGTTACAAAACTGTTGCCGCTATGGTAAAGGCAATGGTGGAAAGCCTGAACATCACGGTTCCCGTGGCTCTGCACCTCGACCACGGCAGCTACGAAGGTGCACAAAAGTGCATCGAGGCCGGTTTCTCTTCCATCATGTTCGACGGCAGCCACTATGCCATTGACGAGAACATCGCCAAAACCAAAGAGCTGGTTGAGATGGCTCACAAAAACGGCCTGTCCATTGAGGCTGAAGTTGGCTCCATCGGCGGTGAAGAGGACGGCGTGATCGGCGCAGGCGAAATTGCCGACCCCGAAGAGTGCGCAAAGATTGCTGCTTTGGGCGTTGACTTCCTGGCTGCCGGCATCGGCAACATCCACGGTGTTTATCCCGAAAACTGGAAGGGCCTTGACTTCGACGCATTGGATAAAATCCACAATGCAACCGATCATATTCCCCTGGTTCTGCACGGCGGCACCGGCATCCCCGCTGAGATGATCAAAAAGGCCATCAGCCTGGGCGTTTGCAAAATCAACGTGAACACCGAGTGCCAGCTGTCTTTTGCAGCTGCTACCCGTGAGTATATCGAAGCTGGTAAAGACCGTCAGGGCAAGGGCTTTGACCCGCGCAAGCTGCTGGCTCCCGGCACCGAGGCCATCAAGGCAACTGTAAAAGAGAAAATGGAGCTGTTCGGCTCTGTGGGCAAAGCGTAAGCGTTTGTTTGGACATCCCCTGTTTCCCCGTGAAGCAGGGGATTTTTTCATCAAAGGGAGGAATCTTTTATGAAAGCCATCGAATTTGAGCATTTCACAAAGCGCTACGGAAATTTTACCGCTGTGAACAACCTTTGCCTGTCGGTGGAAAGCGGCACCATGACGGGCTTTGTCGGGAAAAACGGCGCAGGAAAAACCACCACCATCCGAACCATGCTGAATTTTCTGCATCCCAGCGAAGGAAGCGTGCGCATTTTCGGCCATGACAGCGTGCGCGACAGCGCGAAAATTAAAGAAATGACGGGCTATATGTCTGCCGACAGCGCTTTTTACGATAAAATCACCTGCGCGGAGCTTTTACGGCTGAATTGTTCCATTTGCGGCACAGCATGGGAACAGGCACAAGAATATCTCTCCTATTTTGAATTAGATGAACATAAGAAAATCAACGAGCTGAGCCTCGGCAACCGCAAAAAAGTGGGCATCATTCAAGCCTTGCTGAAACCGGTAAAGCTTTTAATTTTAGACGAACCCACCAGCGGCCTTGACCCCTTGATGCAAAAAAAGTTTTTTGAGCTTTTACAGCGGCTGCAAAAAGAGGGCGTTACCATTTTCTTGTCGAGCCATCAGCTGGAAGAAATTGAAACCTATTGCGACCGCGCGGTCATTTTAAAAGACGGAGTGGTCGTGGAAGACATTGACATGACAAAGGCGCGGGAAAATCGCTGCCAGAGCGTCAGCTATACCCTTTCGGACGGCACACAGGAATGTTTTACTTATACAGGCAGCATGAACGATTTGGTGGCGCGTTTGGCAAAGATGGATTTATCCCGGCTGGAAATCCGCGACCGCAGCGTGTCGGAAGAATTTTTGAAATATTATGAGGGAGATGAAGCATGATTTCATTTTCGCCGCGCCGATGCGGCACACTGCTTTTATTTTCGCTGAAAACAAAAGCGAAAACGATTCTTCTTTGGTGCATTGGGCTGTTTTGCATCATGTTTTTGTACATGATTCTCTTTCCTTCCATGAAGGAAATGGCACAGATGAAATTTGACGCGATGCCCAAGGAACTGATGCAATTTATGGGCATGGAGTCCATGCAGGACATGGGCAACTACATGCACTATTTCGGCATGATTTTTCAAATTTGGCTGATTGTCATCAGCTTTTTTGCGGCCAGCTTTTCCGGCGGCCTGATTGTGCAGGAGGAAAAGCGCAAGACGATTGAATATCTATATGCCATGCCCGTCAGTCGGTTGGACATTTATTTTTCCAAGGTTGCAGCGGCCTTTTTGGCTGCTCTCGCAGTGGTTGCATGCACAGGTCTTTCGGCCATCCTCTGCGGCATGGCCGTGGGTGGGGAAACCTACGACGCAGGCCAGCTTTTGCTGATTGTCAAGCTGTCGGGCTTTATTCCCTTTTTCTTTCTGGCTGCCGCTTTCCTGTTTTGCGGTCTTTCCGCTTCGTTCGGCGCTTCCGCGGCAAATGGCTGCGTCCTCGTCTTGTATCTGCTGGGCTATCTTGGCGCTATTTTAGAAAAAGATGGGGAGTGGCTGACGTATTTCAGCCCGTTTGAGTGCTTTTCCCCGCAAAAAATTCTTTCGGAAGATTGGAGTGCGCCTGCCTTTGGCGTTTATATCGCTTTGTTCTTTGTGTTGATTGCCTTGGGCGCCTGCTTTTACCATCGGCGTGATTTTCGATAAATAGAAAAAGAGCCTTCTGCACACAGCGATTCAGCTGCATGCAGAAGGCTCTCTTTTTTTCTTAAAATCCGCGCCTGAAATCAGCGGGGCATTACGCCTCTTTCACCAAATGATAGGTAAAGGGCTGGTTGTCGCCGCTCGTTCTCGGCAGCAAAATGCCGCCGTTCATGAGTGCCTCGGCCGTGTAAACCGCTTCGGTCCCCTCTACGCGATAGCGTGCGCCTGCTTCTAATCCGGTCAGCTTCAAGCAGCGGCGCAGCGTGTTGGGACGTGTGCGGAACACAACGCCCTGCACCAGCGCTTCACTGCCGTCTTGTGCCGTCCACTGCCACGCTGCCAGCTCCCCGGCAAACGGGTCGGTCAAACGGTAGTATTTTCCGTCATAAATGAGCGGCTGATGTTTTTTATAGGTTTTCACCTGCTCAGCTACCGCCTGTTTTTCCTCATCGGACAGACGGTTCAAATCCAGCTCATAGCCAAAACTTCCGGCCATTGCCACCACGCCGCGGGTATCAATGGAGGTAATGCGGCCCGTCTGGTGGTTCGGCACGGCCGAAACGTGAGAACCAACCGTAGAAATGGGATAGAAGAAGCTGGTGCCGTACTGAATCATCGTGCGCTCAAAAGCATCGGTATCATCACTGCACCAAATTTGCGGGCAGTAGTACATCATTCCGGCATCAAAGCGTCCGCCGCCGCCGCTGCACCCTTCAAACAAAACGTGCGGGAACTCACTTGTCAAGCGCTCCAGCAACGCATAGAGGCCCAGCACATAACGGTGCGGCATTTCCTTTTGACGTGCCGCAGGCAAGGTTGCAGTGTACCAATCGCAGATGCTGCGATTCATATCCCACTTGACATATTCGATATGGTTTTCACGCAAAATAGTGCTCATTCGCTCATAGAGGTAGTCCACCACTTCGGGGCGGGAGAAATCGAGCACGAGCTGATAGCGGCTGCGTGCAGGGGCACGGCCCGGCACTTGAATGGCCCATTCCGGATGAGCGCGGTACAAATCGCTGTCCTCGGACACCATTTCCGGCTCAAACCAGATGCCGAACTTCATGCCCAGGCCGTTGACACGATCAATCAGCGCTTTCAAGCCGCCTTTCATTTTGTTCTCATTTACAAACCAGTCGCCCAAGCCGCTGACATCGTCGTCACGCTTGCCGAACCAGCCGTCGTCAAGCACCATCATGTCAATGCCCAGCTCTGCCGCCTGCTTTGCAATGTGATAAATCTTTTCCTCGTTGAAGTCAAAGTACGTTGCTTCCCAGTTGTTAATCAACACAGGACGCTTCGACATCTGATATTCCCCACGGCAAACGTGATGACGGATGACGTGATGAAACTGCTGAGAAAGACGTGCAAGGCCCTGTGTCGAGCAGGAAAGAATAACTTCCGGTGCGTTGAAGTGCTCGCCCGGCGCGAGTGTCCACGCAAACGTGTCGGGATGAATGCCCATCACCAAGCGCACTTGCTCCATCTGGTCTTTTTCTACCTGCGCTTGGAAGCCGCCGCTGTACATCAGCGCCGCGCCAATGCAAACGCCGCTTTGCTCGGTGCAGTCAGACTCACACAAAAGCACAGTGGGGTTTTGCTGGTGGCTGGAAGTGCCGCGTCGGCTGCCGCTTTCCTGAATACCGTGTGCAATGGGCAGGCGCTCCACTTGGCGCTCCATGGTGTGTCTGCCGTGGAAGTGCACCCAGTCCCAATCTCCATAGGGCAGGTCAAGGCACATGCTGTGAACACGGTCGAGCACTACTTCTTGATCGCCGCGGTTTTCTACACGCACGCTGCGGGTGATGACATCCTCTTTTGCCAATACACCGTAAAGCAGCACCACGCGAAGCTCGCTGGCAACGTCTTTCAGCACAATTTCCAGCGTTTGCGCGTCTTTCTCGTCGGCATAAACAGCGGGCAGGCCTTCAATAGAGTATTTGCCTTCCACGACACGCGCACTTTCAAAGCGCAAATCCAGCGCCGTGCTGCCGTCCGCATGAGTCACGGAGATAGCGGGAACGCGGAAATCCGACACACCGCTTGCTGCATATTCCAAAGGCAGCGTATCCAGCGAATAAGTACGGCAGTTGCCTGCCTCGGGGATATTGCCGGAAAAACCAACGTCGGGATAGTCCAGCCGATAGTCCATGCAGCAGCCAGTTTTTGCGCCATACCACAAATGGTACAAAACGCCGTATTCATCCACCTTCATTTGATAGAGGGTGTTGGCCGTTTCCAACGAAAATACCTTGTTTTTCATTTCAATCGCCATGTGTAAACCTTCTTTCTATTTTAACACCGGGCAAACCCGGTATCGCGTTGGCGCATACCCGATTTGCCCGGCCAATGAAATTGATTTGATTATCCTTTGACTGCGCCGTTGGCGACACCGTTCAAAATCTGTTTTTGACATACGATATAGAAAATTAAAATCGGAATCAAAGACAGCAAATAAGAAGCGAACGCCAAGTTATAGTTGGTGCCGAACTGTGTTTGGAAGTTGAGCTGTGCCAGCGGCAGGGTATTTTCACCCGTGCCGGACATGATGACGAGCGGCGTCATGACGTCGTTCCAAGTGCCGAGCGCTGTCAAAACAGCAACAGTTGCATGCATCGGCTTCATCATGGGGAAAATAATGCTCCAATACGTTTTCCAAGTGGTCGCGCCGTCAATTTCTGCGGCTTCGTCGAGCGCCTGCGGAATATTTTTCAAATAGCCGACATACAGCAAAATGTTCATCGGCATGTAGAATACCACATAAAGAAGGATAACGCCCAAGCGGTTGCCCAAGCCCATCTGCGCTGTTTGTTTCACGAGCGGCATCATCAAGATTGCAAACGGAACGAACATACCGCTAACAATGTAGAGGTAAACCACGCGGTACATTTTATGCGTTGCCACACTGCGGGCAATGGCGTAGCCTGCAACCGAGTGAATGAGAATCGCCAGCACAATAGTAGCTACGGCAATGAGCAGGCTGTTTCCGAGTGAATGCCAGAAGTCGGTTACTTCCATGGCTTGTGTAAAGTTGTCAAAGCTCCATTGCTGCGGGAAGGAAAGCGCACCCGCAACGTCATTCGTCATTTCCGTGGGCTTTTTAAAGGCAATAATAATTGCCATATACAGCGGGAAAAACACGGTCAGCGTGCCCAGAATCAGCACGATGGTTAACACCCAGTTGACTCTCTCTTTGGTTTTCATCACAGCTGCTCCTCCTTTTTATTCAATACGATCATCTGGAACAGAGAAATTGCCACAATGACCACAAAGAACACAACAGCGTTTGCGCTTTGGAAGCCGAACTGTCCGCCATCCATGCCGTTGCGGTAAATGAGGTAGGAAATCGACTCGGTGCTTTGTGCCGGGCCGCCCTTTGTCAAAGCCATAATTTGATCAAACACCATCAAGAAGTTTTTGGTGCTGAGCACGAGGTTGATGGTAACAAACGGCATGACAAGCGGCAGTGTGACGCGCCAAAACTCTTTCCACTTGCTGGCGCCGTCGAGCATGCTGGCTTCATACACATCGCTGGGAACGGTTTGCAGACCGGAAATGTAAATGATGGTGTTCATGGCAACAGCCTGCCATACGCCGACAATCAAAACGCCGACCCAAGCAAACTGCTCGCTGGCAAGAATGCTGTTCTCGAGGAAAGAAATGCCCAAAGCCTGGCCGACAGCCGGGATGATGTAAGTGAAAATAAAGCTGAAGATATAACCGATTACGAGGCCGCCCAAAATGTTCGGCACAAAGTAGATGCCGCGCAGCGCGCTTTTAAAGCGGATGGCGCTGTTTAAGCCGAGCGCCATCAGCAAGCTGATGATATTGACGAGGATGGTTCCCGCAATAGCATACTTAAAGGTAAACAAATAGCTGCCCCAAACGCGGGTATCGGTAATCAAGTCGAGATAGTTGCGAACGCCCACCCAGTCAGAGCTGCCGTAACCTTTATAGTTCGTGAAGCTGTACATCACGCCCTTGAGCATGGGCAGGGTGTTAAAGGTGAAAAACAAAATGACTACCGGCACAATAATGGCCAAAAAGGTTTTTTCCTTATTGTTCATGCGTTTTTTCGTTTTCATTTTGCCGCCTCCTGCTGTGCCTCATATTCCTGCACCATGCGAATCAAATCCTTATTGTAACGCACCCAATCCGTATCAAAGCGCGTCAAGAAGGTATCCACTGCATTGTCGCTGGTATCCATCAGGAAGGTTTGAATCATCGCGTCCGCAGCCATACCGGTGGGATAGTAGTGGTCTTGATAGTCCGCCATGCGGCCCTCTTCGATATAAGGACTCATGCCGTCCAGCTCCGGTGCCAGGGTAAAGTCGCCCTCTTTACAGGGCACAGCGCCTTGGTCGTCAATGTACAGCTGAATAATCTCGTCCTGATACAAGAACTCGAGCACCTCGTACACAGCTTCCTTCTTTTCAGTGTTCTGCATCACACAGAACTGAAGGTCAATGCCGGAGTTTAAAACGTTGCCGGCTTCGTTGTCATTTGCCGGGAAGGTAAAAGAGTCGATATTCATATCGGGGTTTACCGATTTAATCTGAGGAATGGCGTAGCTGCCGATGGGGTACATGGCCGCTTCTCCGCGCGCAAACGCGGTGCAGGCATCGTTGTATCCGTAGGCATAGGGGTTCGGCTCAGCGTAATTGAGCAGCTCTTTCATCTTTTCTGCCGTTTCACGGTAAGCCTCGGTGAATGTTGCTTCGCCGCGGTTTACCTGCTGGCAAATGTCAGCATCCGCCAAACCAACCGCCAAAGCATTCCAAGGAGCAAGGCAAGTCCAGGTATCTTTAAAGCCGAAATAAAGCGGCAAAATTCCTTCTGCCTGAATTTCTTCGCACAGATCGGTAAACTCCTGCCAGGTGGTGGGAATTTCCCAGCCCTTTTCCTCAAACAGATCACGGTTATACAAAATGCCGGCGGCATTCGCCACATAGGGCAGGGCATAAACGCCCTCTTGAGGAACAAACTCCAGCTGCTTATCAATCTCCAAGTAAGCGGGTTTCACCTCGCTGATGACCGACAAATCAGAAATTTCCATGAACAAATCGGAATCCAAGAAGTTGGAATAGTTGATATCACCGCCGATGGCTACGATGTCCGGATAATCCTCACGGATGAAGCGCGTTTTCAAAATTGTCATCGCCTCATTGGGAGAATCAATCACCAATTCAATATCGTCGTGCGTTTCGTTGAAACGCTTTGCAATTTCTCCGAAGACCTCCACAGCCTCCTGCTTGTAAGACACCATCTCCACAACCGTTTTGCCGTTTGCCGTCTCCTGACTGCCGCAAGCGGTCAGCGCACAGGCACCCAGTGCCAGCACCATAGCGCCGCAAAGCCCTTTCCAAATGCTTCTTTTCGCCATATTTTCTTCTCCTTCCATCAGTTTTCACGGTTTTTTTATGGTAAGTTTATTGTAACATCGCAATTTGCACAGTAAAATATCAGGGTTTTTCATTTTATATATCAAAATAGGTTCTTTTGTGGTATAATGAAATACGACATCGCATTTTGGTATATGAATGAGGAGCAGGTTTATGAATAACGTCCTTTTTTCCATTTTTCCCAATGAAAATTTTATTGATTTGGGTATGTATCAATACGGTTGGGAACGCTGTCAGCCGGGCCATTCTTTCGGCCCTGCGGCCCGCAACCACTTTTTATTTCACTATGTTCATTCCGGTACGGGAACACTCATGGCTGAAAACTCCAAAGGAGATACGATACACTACCGCGTAAAAGCCGGACAGGGCTTTATCATTTTTCCCGGCCAAGTCACGATGTACTGTGCCGACAAAGAGAACCCTTGGGAATACAGCTGGCTGGAATTTGACGGCCTGCGCGTAAAACAAGCGTTTGAGCTAACCACCCTTTCGATGGACAATCCCGTTTACCACACTCATTTTAGAGAATTAAAAGAAAAAATGGTGTCGGAAATTCATTATATCGTTCACCATGCAGAGGAGTCGCCGTTTCATTTGATAGGCCATTTATATTTATTTTTCGATTATCTTACGCAGTCGGCGCGCACGTCCACTCCCCCGCCGACGGGCAAAATGAGTGATTTTTATTTAAAAGAGGCAATTACCTTTATTGAGCAAAATTTTCATCGCAGTATTACGGTGGAAAACATTGCGTCCGTATGCGGAATCAATCGCAGTTATCTCGGTAAAATTTTTCAAAAAAATGTTGGAAAATCACCGCAGGAATTTTTAATTCAATACCGCATGGTAAAAGCAACGGAAATGCTGCGCCATACCGAGCTGCCCATTGCACGAATCGGCGCATCGGTGGGCTATGAAAATCAGCTGCATTTTTCGCGTGCGTTTAAAACGGTGTACGGCGTTTCGCCCAGCCAGTGGCGCGCACAAAACCGATAACATACAGCCTGCCCATCTGAAACGGGTAAAATGTTAAGAGCGGGAAGAATGGAACCATTCTTCCCGCTCTTTTTACATTGCCTCTTACTACTGTCAGCGCAAGGGAGAACCCCCTTGTGCCTTCACAGCTTCATTACCAAAGCGTATAAACTTCCTCATACATTGCCCGGTATTTTTCGGCGCTGGCATTCCAGCTGTAATCGCACTTCATCGCACGGCGCACTAAGACAGTCCAGCCTTTCGTCTGCTCGTACCCTTCTTTTGCGCGCATCACTGCATGCAGCATATCATGCGCATTATAGCTTGCAAAGGTAAAGCCATTGCCTTCGCCGTCGCCGGAATCCTGAATGGAATCACGCAGGCCGCCTGTTTCACGCACAATGGGAATGGTGCCGTAGCGCAGAGCCACCATCTGCGACAGGCCGCACGGCTCGGATTTCGACGGCATCAGGAACATATCTGCACCGGCATAAATCTTGCGCGCCATCGAGGGAATAAAGCCGATCTTCACGCCGACACGACCGGGGTTGCGCATAGCAAGCTCAGAGAAGAAGCTTTCATACTCCCCTTCTCCGGAGCCCAGCAGAACAAACTGCACGCCGTTGTTCACCATTTCCTGTGCTACATGACGCACGAGGTCTAAGCCTTTATGTCCCACTAAACGGGTAACCATTGCCACGATGGGGCTGGCGTCATCCTGAAGGCCAAACATTTCACGCAGCTCTTTTTTGCACGCCGCTTTTCCTTTTGCAAAGGTTTTTTCGTTATAATTCTGGGCAAGATTGGGGTCTTTCGCCGGGTTATAGCCGTCCACGTCGATGCCGTTCAAAATACCGCACAATTTATATTGTTTTTGACGCAGCAGCTCGTCCAGGCCGTGGCTGAACCAAGGATCCAAAATTTCATAAGCATAGGACGGCGAAACCGTTGTCACCTTATCGCTGCATTCGATGGCGCCCTTCATAAAGTTGCAGCAGCGGTCATATTCCACCACATGACGTGCATCACGGCCGATGCCGACGGTATCTTCTAAAATTTCAAGGCCGTATTTGCCCTGGTACTGGATATTATGAATGGTAAACACCGTTTTAATGCGGGAGTACTCTTCCATGTGACGGTAGTACAAGTCAAGATAGACCGAAACAAGCGCCGTCTGCCAATCGTTGGCATGTACAATATCAGGGCGGAAATCAACGTAGTGCAGCATTTCTAAGAGTGCACGGGAGAAGAAGGCGAAGCGTTCGCCGTCATCGTAGAAACCGTACAAGCCGCTGCGTTTGAAATAATATTCGTTGTCCAGGAAGTAATAAGTAACACCCTGGTGCTCCAAAGTAAACAAACCGCAGTACTGGTTGCGCCAGCCAACCGGAACATTAAAGTTTGTTTTGTATTCCAGCTTGTCGCGGTATTCCTGCTTCATATCACCGTACAAAGGCATTACCACACGGCAGTCCGTTTCTGCGTTGCACAAAGCGCGGGGCAGACTGCCCGCGACATCTCCCAAGCCTCCCGAAGCCGCAAACGGTGTTGCTTCAGACGTACAAAATAAAATATTCATAAAATACCCCTCCTGTTTTCCTTGCATGATGCCTTTCAAACGGCAAAGCGCAGGGGGCACACAACCCTGCGCAGCGCCGCTTGTTTTTTCTTCTGACGCCAGCCCGCCGCGTGGGCAGGCTCGCTTTTTTCTCCGTTTCATTACCTTGAGGCAAGGCGTTGTGAAATTCTAAAACACCTTCGCAAAGAAATTACACGGTCGTACCTTTTTGAACGTAAACGGGGAAACTCTCGTTTCCGACCAAGTTCTTATCTTGTGTAATGGTTACGTTTTTATCTGTGATCACGTATTCCACATTACAGCCGGCTTCCACGACTGTACCCTGCATCAAAATACAGTTTTTCACTTTCGCGCCTTTGCTGATTTTAACACCGCGGAACAGAACGCAGTTTTCCACTTCGCCTTCAATCACACAGCCGTCGGCAACCATGCAGTTGTCCACTTTGCAGTCCATTGCATAACGCACAGGCGGCTCATCGTGAACCTTTGTGTACACAGGGCGCTCTTCCGGAAACAGCGCTTCCATATTTTCATGTTTCAGCAAGCGCATATTCTCCGCAAAATAACTGCGCATATCATAAATGCGGGAGCGGTAACCCGTGTATTCATAACCGCGCACATTCAAGATTTTCAAGCTGGGAGCAATGATATCGCGCTCAAAATGAATGAGGTTATGTGCGCGCGCATCTTTGATGAAGGAAATCAGCTCTTCCCGGCCGATAACCGTCACGTTCATGGAGAGATTCTGAACGCCCTGACGGTAATCGTTGATCAGCAACTCATTGATTCTGCCGTCTGCCCCCACTGCAAACGTGTAATTTTCCGTTTTGAGCGCCTCGGGAATAACGGACTGCTCATACACCATGGTCACATCTGCGCCGGACTCGACATGTTTATGAATCAAGTCGGCAAAATCCAGATCCGAAGCAATGTTGCAGTCACTTAAAATGACATATTTTTCTTTTTGGCTCTCTAAAAAGCTCAAAATGCTGGAAAGCGCTTCTACGCGGCCATGATACATTTTTTGATTGGCCTGTGCGAAGGGCGGAACCATGTGCAAGCCGCCGCGCTTGCGGGAAAGGTCCCACTCACGGCCGTTTCCGAGATGGTCCATCAAAGAATAATAGTTTGTTTTCGCCAAAACGGTGACATTTTGAATTCCGGCATTCACCATGGCGGAAAGCGAAAAGTCAATCATGCGGTAGCGCCCTGCAAACGGGACGGACGCCATGGTTCTGCGCAGCGCAATATCGGGAATCAATTCGTCGTATGTGTTGGGGAAAATAATTCCCAGTGTGTTAATGTTTACCATAATTTCTCACCGTCCTGAACGTCTTTCTCAAGCATTGCACGCGGGCCTACCACGGCATTTTCCCCAATGGTAACATTCTCACCCACAACAGCGACGCCCCATTTTTCTTTATCTTCCACAGATTCGGGACGCGCACCGACACTTGCGCCTTTTTTTACACGCACATTTTCCGCAATAATCGAATAAGCGATGTGTGCGCCTTCTTCTACCACCGCACCGGGCATCAAAATAGAAGACTCAATCACAGCGCCCTTTTTCACCTGAGCGCCTGCAAAGAGGATGCTGTTGGCAACTTCGCCCTCCACAACACAGCCTTCCGTCACCATGGAGTTATCCACCTTTGCGCCGGAGCTGATATAATGGCCGGGACGCCCCGCCGTGCGGGAATAAATCTTCCACTCGGGGTCCCACACGTCGAGTGCAACGTTCGGGTTCAGCAAGTCCATGTTGGCTTCCCAAAGGCTGTCGATGGTTCCGACATCCTTCCAATAGCCCTCAAACGGATAAGCTACCATTTTTTCTCCGCCGCCGAGCATATTCGGAATAATATTTTTTCCGAAGTCGTTGGAAGAAGTTTTGTCGGCTTCATCCTCGGTCAAATACTTGCGCAGCTTTTCCCACGTGAAGATATAAATACCCATCGAAGCCAGGTTTGACTTCGGTTCTTTCGGCTTTTCCTCAAACTTAGTGATGGTGCTGTTTTCATCGGCAGTCATAATGCCGAAGCGCGAGGCTTCCGCCCAAGGCACTTCCATGACGGCGATGGTGCAGTCAGCACCTTTCTCTTTATGGAAATCAAGCATTTTTGCATAATCCATCTTGTAGATATGGTCACCGGAAAGAATCATAACATACTTCGGATCATAGCGCTCGATAAAGTTGATATTTTGATAAATAGCATTTGCCGTGCCCTTATACCAGTCGGAGCCGGTGGCTGTCTGGTACGGCGGCAAAACATGCACACCGCCATAGGTGCGGTCGAGGTCCCACGGCTGGCCGTTGCCGATGTACTCGTTAAGCAAAAGCGGCTGATATTGCGTTAATACGCCCACCGTGTCAATGCCGGAGTTGACACAGTTGGAAAGCGGAAAGTCGATGATGCGATATTTTCCGCCGAACGGCACAGCCGGTTTTGCCAGCTTTTTGGTCAGCGCGTACAAACGAGACCCTTGCCCACCTGCTAAGAGCATTGCGATACATTCTTTCATGTTTTTCTCCCCTTGTGGCGGCGAAAATCCACTTTGCCGCCGGATTTATTCTACCCCACCCGCCGAGGCAAATCCCCGGCGGGGTAAAACCAAATGATAAAACCACTGCACAGATTTCCTTCATTCCGTGCATTCCCCTAAGGTCAGGGGGTGGCTTTTTTCGCCTTTGCAGGCGTTTTCTTCTTCGCCGATGCCTGTTTGGCTGCGGCTTTCGGCGTTGCTTTGTCCGGCTCTTTTTTCACAGGAGCTGCCGCCGGTTTTTCCGAAACGGCCTTCGTGCTCACAGCACTTTGCGCTTTCACGCTTTTCGGCGTTTCTTTTGTCTTTTGCGGCTTTTGTGCTGTTTCAGCTTTTGCAGGCTGTGAAACTTTCTTTTCCTCTGCCGCCGGTTTCACAGCACTCTTTTTTGCCGTCGATTTCTTAGCGGCGGGCTTTTTTTCCGCCTTTGTTTTTTTGTCAGCGGACGCCGTCCCCGCTTTTGCGCGCGTGGCAGGCACTTTCAAAAAAACAGCAGACATCGGGGGCACATCGACGGAAATGCTTTGCTCAAAACCGTGCATGGGCTTTTTATGGGTTCGGATGGCCGAAGTGCCGATGCCCGTGCCGCCGAAGCGCAGGTTATCGGAGTTTAAAATCTCGTGATAAGTTCCCGCTTTCGGCACACCGATTTTATAATCCTGACGGCGCACAGGTGCGAAATTGCAAATGCAGATGATTTGTCCGCCTTTTTTATCTTTGCGCAGGAACGCGATGACACTCTGCGTGTTGTCATCCGGCACAATCCACTGGAATCCTTCCCAGGAGTCGTCCACTTCCCAAAGAGCAGGGGTTTTGCGGTACAGCTCATTCAGTTCGCGCACATACTCTTGCATTTGAACGTGTTTATCGTAATCCAAAAGCAGCCAGTCGAGCTGTTTTGCCTCATTCCATTCGATGAATTGGGCGAACTCCTGACCCATAAAGAGCAGCTTTTTGCCGGGATGCGCCATCATATAGCCGTAAAGCGTGCGCAGGCCTGCAAATTTCTGCTCATAATCGCCGGGCATTTTGTTAATCAAACTGCACTTGCCGTGAACTACTTCGTCGTGGCTGATGGGCAAAACAAAGTTTTCGCTGAATGCGTAGAAAAAACTGAAGGTAATCTTGTTGTGATTGCCCGAGCGGAACAGCGGGTCGGTGCTTACATAGCTGAGCATGTCGTTCATCCAGCCCATATTCCACTTGAAGTTAAAGCCAAGGCCGCCGTCGGTGACAAGGTGAGAAACCTTCGGCCAAGCCGTGCTCTCCTCGGCAATCATCAATGCATGAGGGTGACGGGCAAACACCTCGGTGTTCAGCTTCTGCAAAAAGGTAATGGCCTCTAAGTTCTCCTTGCCGCCGTCTTTATTGGGCGCCCACTCGCCGTCGCGGCGGTTGTAGTCAAGATAAAGCATGCTTGCAACAGCGTCCACGCGCAGACCGTCAATGTGGTACTCCTCCAGCCAGAACAGCGCATTGGAAATCAGGAAGCTTTGCACCTCTCCGCGGCCGTAGTCGAACACCATGGTTCCCCATTCCTTATGCTCTGCGCGCAGGGGGTTTTGATCTTCGTAGCAGTTTGTTCCGTCGAAGCGGTACAGGCCGAAAGCATCTTTGGGGAAGTGTGCCGGAACCCAGTCCATAATGACGCCGATTCCGGCTTGGTGGCAATAATCAACAAAGTATTTGAAGTCGTCGGGCGTTCCGTAGCGGCTGGTGGGAGCAAAGTATCCTGTTACCTGATATCCCCAGCTGCCGTCAAACGGGTATTCCATCACGGGAAGCAATTCCACATGCGTGTAGTTCATATGCTTGAGATAGGGCACCAGCTCCTGTGCGAGCTTGCGGTAATCGTAGGGATTCCCGTCTTCATAAGTACGCCAGCTGCCCGCGTGCATCTCGTAGATATTCATGGGCGACTGAATGGGGTTGATCTTCGCTTTCGCATGATTCCAAGCATCGTCGTGCCATTCGTAGCCGGAAAGGTCATACACCTTGCTGCAGTTCGCCGGGCGTGTTTCCGCATGGAAAGCGTAGGGGTCTGCTTTAAATAAAAGCTCATCTTCCTGGGTGGTAATGCAGTATTTGTAGATGTCGAACTGAGCCATGCCGGGTACCCAGCACTCCCAGATGCCGCCCTCGGGGTCAATATTTCTCATCGCGGTGGCGCCGGGCACCCAGCTGTTAAAATCGCCGACGACACTGACAGATTTCGCGCGCGGAGCCCACACACGGAAACACACGCCTGTTGTTTCGCCCCGCGTTTCAAAATGTGCTCCGAAAAAGCGCTGTGCTTCAAAGTTATTGCCCTGCTTAAACAGATAAATCGGAACCTCATGCTCACGCTGAAAGTCCGTTTGAACGGTTTTTGCCTTTTTCAACTTCGACTTCCTCCTTTTGACACCTTTCTCCCCCCGGAGAAATGTGCTGAATCGTTCGATTAAAAAGCCCGTGAAAGTGATGCTTCTTATACATATAATAATACTCATTTTCTGCCAATTTTTCAACACTTTTCTGTATTATATATTCAAAGGCGTGGCAAAAAATCCCTAAATATTTAGGCATTTTCTACAATAAATCGAAAAAAAAGGCCTTCTCTCGATTTTTTTGCAAAAAAACTGTGTTATTTTCCTAGTTTTTTCCAAAATTATTTGTTTAAAAATTGTTCAAAAAAAAGAAAAAATTTTTTTAATTCTGCTTTTTTCCCCTCCTATACAGCAAAAGCGCCGCTTTTTTTGATAAAAAGCGGCGCTTCTCTTTTATTTTTGTGCATATTGCACTATCAAAGCAAAATACTTTCTTTTTTACAAAATTCTACGCTTGCGGGTTACCTTAAAAAACAGCCGCTCAATCCTGCGCGGATGTTTCTTCGTTTTCCTCACGCTGTTCCACGCGTACCATACCGCTCTGGGTAATGATGCGATGAAAACGGTAGTCTGTTTTTCCTGCGGGAAGTGTTTCACAAAGCATTTTTTCATTGCAAAGCACCACACAGTAGCACCGAGAAGAAAGCTTGGGCATAAAGCGGTCATAGTAACCGCCGCCATGTCCGATGCGCGTTCCGTCTTTCGCCGCAGCAAGGCACGGCGCGGCACAAAAATCGATATCCTTCTCTGATACAAGCGGGGTATCTTCTTTCGGCTCCAAAATGCCGAACAAACCGGGCTTCAGCTGGTCGAGAGAGGTAATTTCCCGGGCTTCCATCTGCCCTTTGCCTAAGCAAAGGGGAACGCAAAGACGCTTGCCGTCGTTGAGCACCTGCTGTAAAAAAGGCGTTGTATCAGGCTCTTTCTTGGTAGAAACAAAACAGAACACAACGCGCGCCATGCGATAGGCATTGCTTTGGCGCAGGTAGGTTAACATCGCTTGCCCCGCCTCGCGGTTCTCCTCTTCCGTAATGGTGCTCAAACGGCGCTTAATCGCCGCGCGCGCCAATCGTTTTTCCTTTTGCTTTTCCGCCTCTTTTTTCAACATTGCTAATCACTCCTTCGGCAAAACATCATTTTCTGAAAAGTCTTCTCGGTCTAACGTGAGATTGGGATTGTAATACGGGTCACTCAGCAGCCCTTTGCGCGTATGTTTTTGCTCCAGCCGGGCGCGTTCCCGGTCAAAGCGCGCTTTTGCTTCCCCCTTGACATCAAGCCCTCGGCTTTTCGATTCATGGTGATAGAGCACCGCGTAAGGGGTGTACAAAATACGATAACCCGCATCACGCACACGCAGGCAAAAGTCCACGTCGTTAAACGCCACCTCAAATTTCTCGTCCAAGCCGCCTGCTTCATCATAAATTTTGGCAGGACACAGCAGACACGCCGCTGTTACCGCCGAAAAATTCTGCACGGTTGCCAAGCGGAACATATAGCCGGAGGCGTCCTTTCGCGCATACTTGTGACTGTGGCCCGCAAATCCGCCCAGCCCTGTCACAACGCCCGCATGCTGCACTGTATCGTCGGGATAAAGCAGCTTTGCGCCGACAATGCCGACGCCGGGCTGTACGCAAAGCGACAGCATTTCTTTCAGCCAGTCACCGTCCGTTACTTCCATGTCGTTGTTGAGCAAAAGCAAATACTCGCCGCCGGCAAAACTTCTGCCGTAATTGTTGATGGCAGAAAAGTTGAATCCGCCCTTATAGTACACAACACGCAGATTTTCATGCTCTTTCTGAATGGTGTCGTAATAATCAAACGTTTCTTGCTGCGTCGAATTGTTTTCAATGACAATCACTTCAAAGCGAACGCCGCGCGTTTTTTCATACAAGCCGGAAATCAGCTTGGAAAGATCATCGATGTGGTCTTTATTGGGAATTAAAATCGAAACCAGCGGGTCACCTTCTATTTCGTACTGCACGCGGTAGGTAGAGGGAAACAATCCGTCTTTCACCGTTCCCTTTGCGCCGATTCGTTTCAGGTGCTCTGTCACAGCGCGTTTTGCCGCCTCGGCCACATAGGGCTTGGCTTCGGTTCCCGATGCCGTCGATGCCGCATGAACACGCCAAAAGTAAAGCACTTTCGGAATGTGAACCGGCGTTGTCTTTTCGCTGAGGCGCAAAAAGAGGTCGTGGTCTTGGCTGCCGTCACAAGCTGGGTTCAAACCGCCCACTTGCCAAAACAGCTCTGTTTGAAAGACCGCCAAATGGCAGATATAATTACAGCAATTCAAATAATCCGGGGCAAAATCGGGCTTAAAATGTCCGACATGCGCGTTTTTGATATTGGTAAAAAAGAGTGCTTCATCACTGTACAAAAACAAAGCACCGGTTTTTTGAATCGCCTTCCCCATTTCAAACACCGCATTCGGAGAAAGCACGTCGTCATGGTCCAGCAAGGCGAGGTAGCTTCCGCTTGCCATTCGCGCGGCTTCGTTGGTATTTTCCGCAATGCCTCGGTTCTCAATTTTCATATAGCGAATGCGCTTGTCTTGAATGGCGTTCAGATATTCCTCACGCCGAGCATCGCCGTCATTGGAAGCATCCGCCAAGCAAAGTTCCCAGCGCGGGCAGGATTGTGCCAAAACACTCTCTGCCATTTCCTTTAGGAAGGGCATCGGCGTATTATACAGCGGCACACAAATCGAAATAACGGGAAAACTCGCCGTATCAGCTGCGCGCTGACGTTCCAGCACCTGCGCGGAGGGCAGAAAACGCCCTTTTTTGCTTTTCAGCCTGCGCTTTGCAAAGCCTGCCGCACGGCGCATCGTTTGGCCGGCACCCTCTTCCTTCACCATTTTACAAAAAACCTGTGGCAGCTCTTTGGTGCGTTTCCACCTGAGATTCACTGACTGTCACCTGCCTGTTCCGGCTTTCGCCTGAAATAGAATGGAAAAAAGGAAAAGGAGAAAGTTCTTCCCCTTTTCCTATGCTATTCGCTTGGTTATTAACGCCAACCGTAATTTTCGTAAAGCAGCGTCAAATGCGGATTGTAGTACGGGTCGCCCTGTTCCATCAAAGCGCCGTACTTCTCCACAAAAGCCGCCTTTTCTCTCTCGTACCGCGCTTGCTTTTCGCCGCCTGATTTCGTATCGTCGCCGCGGCTTTTCGACTCATAATGCACCCCGGCGGCAAACGGCGTCATCACGTTTAAAAGCCCTGCTTCGCGCAGCCGCAGGCAAAAGTCCACATCATTGTATGCCACAGCAAAATTGGCTTCATCCAATCCGCCGATAGCCCGATAAACCGCCGTTTTCACCATTAAGCAGGCGCCTGTTACCGCACACAGATTCTGCGTTGTTGCAAGACGGTACATGTCGCCCGCACTTTCGGCAGGGTGGCCCTTATGGTTATGCCCTGCTGAGCCGCCCAGCCCGATGAACACACCGGCATGCTGAATGGTTTTGTCGGGATAAAACAGCTTCGCGCCAACCGCGCCCACATCCGGCCTTTGGGCATAACTGAGCATTTCACGCAGAAAATCCGGCGTTGTCATTTCCACGTCGTTATTTAAAAGCAGCAGATATTCGCCGTTTGCATGCTGTGCACCAAGGTTATTGATGGCCGAAAAATTGAAGGCTCCTTCATAGCGAATGACGCGCAGATTGGAAAGTGCCCGCGTAATTTTCTGATAGAAATCGAACGTTTCCTGCTCGGTTGAGTTATTTTCGATAATCACGACTTCCATATTGCGCCAGCCGCTGTTGCGGTAAAGCGCCGCCAAACACCGATTCAAATCCTGCACATGGTCTTTGTTCGGAATCAACACCGTGACAAGAGGCGTTCCCTTCACTTCATACCGCGTGCGGTAAGCACCGGGGCATCCCTCAATCGGCTGCACGGTTCCCGCAAGCCCTACACAGTTCAAATGCTCCTGCACCGCCTGCGCACCCGCTTGAATTGCCTGCGGCTTTACGGACATATCACTTGCGGTTGACTGGCCGTGTCTGCGCCAAATATACAGCACTTTCGGCACATGAACAACGCGCTGCGCTTTTTCTGTCAGACGCAGAATTAAATCGTAATCCTGCGCGCCGTCCATCGCAGAACGCTCGCCGCCTGTCTGCGTCAAAAGCGCTTTGCGGAAGACCAGGAAATGCGTGATATAGTTGCATCCGCGCAGAGTATCCGGAGAAAAATCCGGTTTAAAATGATACTCACACAGATGTTTTAACGAAGCATCCAAAACAATCTCATCGGAATACAGCATATCCGCGCCCGTTTCATTGATGGTGCGCACCATCTCATACAGCGCACAGGGCGAAAGCACATCGTCGTGGTCGAGCAGGGCAATGTATTCGCCCTGCGCCTCCGCCATACCGATATTGGTGTTTTCGCTGATGCCGTTGTTTTTCGCGATGCGGCAATAGCGAATCCGCTTATCGCGCTGGCGGGCCGCATATTTTCCCGGTGCGCGAAACCCCTGCTCAGAGGCATCTACAAGCACCAGCTCCCAATTTTGATAGCTTTGCGCTTTAACGCTTTTCACCAGCTGGCGGAAAAACTTCATCGGGGTATTGTACACCGGAACAACAATGCTCACCAGCGGCATGTACTGCATCTGATGCGCTTTCTGCGCGCGCAGCTCCCGCTTGAGAGGAAGGTCAGCGCGAAACCGCCAGTCCTCGCCGCGCGTCAGCAGGTTGATGCGATAAGAAATCTCGCGCAAAACCGCCTCTGCGCCGCGCTCTTTCCAGCAGGCAGCCCCGCGTTTTAAAAGGCCTGCACTGTGCGCCGGATTCGCCACACGGCGCGCCATTTTGCCCAAGGAATCCCTTTCCCCGGCGTGTTCCTGACGATTCAAAGGCAATCCTCCCTTATTCCCCTTGCGTACAGGCTCAAGCCTGCTCGTTTTCCAAGGCTTTGTATGCCTCGCACACCGTTTTGGCATCACCTGTCATGCGCACGCGCCCTTTTTCAAGCCATGTAACACGGTTGCAAAGACGTTCAATCTGCTTAATGGAGTGGCTCACCAAAATCACGGTTGTGCCGCCGCTCATCAGTTCGTTCATGCGCTTTTCGCACTTTTCCTGGAACAGAAAATCACCGACAGACAAAATTTCATCCGCAATGAGAACGTCCGGTTTTGTCACAGTGGCAATCGAAAATGCGATGCGCGACACCATGCCGGAAGAGTAGTTTTTCAGCGGCACATCCAGAAAGTCGCGCAGCTCACTGAACTCGACAATTTCGTCAAACTTAGAATCAATGTACTTCGGGGTCATGCCCAAAACAGTTCCGTTCAAATAAATATTTTCGCGTGCGGTCAAATCCATGTCAAAACCAGCGCCCAGTTCAATCAGCGGAGCAATCGTTCCATGCACCGTCGTTGTCCCCTGCGATGGTTTAAACACGCCGGAAATCACTTTGAGCAAAGTCGATTTACCCGAACCGTTCAAACCGATTAAACCGTAAAAATCGCCTTTTTTTACATCAAACGAAACGTCGCGCAGCGCATAGAACTCTTCAAACTGAAGCTTTCCCTGCACCGCAGCAAGGAAATATTCTTTTAAGCTTTCGTGCTTTTCTTTCGCCATATTAAAGCGCATGGACACGTTGCGCACTTCAATCATATTCATGTGGCAGCCATCCTCTCTTTAAATATGCAGCACAAATTTATCTTGCTGACGGCGGAACACCAAAAGGCCCAAAATCAGGGCAATCAGAGCACCGGCGCCGCAAAGCCATACATTTTCCCACGAGAGCAGTTCTCCGTCGAGCACTGCCGTGCGAAAGCCCGAAATATACCAGTATACCGGGTTGTATGCAATCAACTTAGACATCGAAACCGTTACGCCCCAAAAAACTTGATCGGTCATCTGAGCCGGGTCGTAAAACACGGCCGAAAAATACATCAGCGCAGTGGTAAACACACCCCAAAGATGCATAATGTCACGGAAAAATACCGTTGCGGCAGCCAGCATCAAGCCGATGCCAAGGCTGAACACCGAAAGCGTTAAAAAGGGGTACAGTCCCAAGAGAGCCGTGGGGTGAAGCGGTGCACCCGTGACAATCATCACAATGGCAAGCGCAATGAAGCTGAACAGACAGTTTACCATAGCAAAGCCTACTTTTTCCAGCGGAAAAATATACTTCGGAATATAAACTTTTTTAATCAAGGGCGCTGCCGCGAGCATACTGCCCAGCGCACTGGTGGTTGCTTCGTTAAACAGGCCAAACATCAGCTGGCCGATAATCAAGTAAACGGGAAAGTTTTCAATCGAGCCTCCCCGTGTGTCAAAAATGGTGGTAAAGACCAGCACCATGACAAGGTTCATCAACAGCGGATTCAGCACGCTCCAAACAACGCCCAGCACACTGCGCCGGTAGCGAAGCGTAAAGTCGCGCGCAATCAGGTTTTGCAGCAGATAGCGATATCTCCAAAAATCTTTACAATATGCCTTGAACAGCTCCAAACCTGTTACCACCTTTCAAAAAAATCAAAGCTCTGCTCAGAAAAAGCAGGATGCTTTGCATCTTTTTCGGAAAGCTTGATTTCGCAGTCCACTTTAGGCCACTCAATGCCGATGCTGCTGTCATCCCAGCGCACGCCGCCCTCGGAAGCGTGGTCGTAGTAATCGGTGCACTTATAGGTGAACTCCGCTTCTTCGCTGAGCACTAAAAAGCCGTGCGCAAAGCCTTCGGGAATGTAAAACTGCTTTTTATTTTCCGCGCTGAGCGTTACACCCACCCATTTTCCGAACGTTTTAGAGTTCGGGCGGCAGTCGACGGCAACGTCAAACACTTCACCGGAAATCACACGCACCAGCTTGCCCTGCGTGTGCTCTTTTTGAAAGTGCAAGCCGCGCAGAACTCCGCGTGTGCTTTTGGACTGGTTATCTTGTACAAAAGGACGGTCAATGCCGACAGCGGCAAATTCCTGTGCCTGAAACGTTTCCATAAAATAGCCGCGCTCATCGCCGAACACGGTCGGCTCAATGATCCAAACGCCTTCAATCTCTGTTTTGATAAAATTAAATTTTCCCATAATACTTCATTCCTTTTTCTTTCCGGACGCTTTCCTGCAAACAGCGCCGTTTTTGTATGATCCACATACGCGGGGAATCGAAAGTTATCTTTTGAAACACAAAAGATAAGCGATTTTATTCTACCACACCAATGTATTTTTTTCAAGGAAAACAGGCATTTCCCGCGCATGCGCTGAAAATGCCTGCTGTTTCCCCTGCTGATTTAAATGTTTTGCAGAACCGAAATTTTCGGTTTTGCAGAAACCCTTTCAGTGAACATGATGTGCCGAAAAAATGGATGCTTTGGCGCATATTTGCCGCATGCGGCAAAAACGTGTATTCCCCAGCCCCTGCAAATACTCGAACACGCTTACTGCTGCGCCGGGAAAATCTCCTGCGGATCAGCATAAGCTCCTTCTTTGAGGATTTCCACATGAATATGGCTCTCGGATTCCGACTCACACGGCACCTCGCCTACCATACCGAGTGTATCCCCTTGATTTACCTGCATATCCTGCGAAACGCTGATTTTAGCAAGGCCGCACAGACGGATGACAAGGCCGCTGCTGTCTGTCAGCTCCACAACGCCGCCCCACAGCGGGTCCTCTTTGTCGACAGCCGTCACTTTTGCCGCACAAGGAGCCTTTACAGGGTTGCTTTCCGACACGGCAAAATCTACACCGTTATGGGTACGCCAGTCCTGCATAGTCGTGTTGAATACCAGCTCATCACCGCTGAAGCCCTGTAAGACGGAGCCCGTAACCGGCGATGTGTATTGCGGTGTCGGCGATTCTGCCGGCGCGGAGGGTTCGGCGGACACAGAGGGCGCATCGGATGAAGCTGAGGGTGATGGCTGCGCACTCGAAGAAGCAGATGAGCTGCCTTGCCCTTTGCTCGACACTGCCTCCGGCTCGCTTACAGGCACATTTTCCTGTTTTGTTTCTGCGGGCGCTTTGCTGGAATCCCATACATTTTCCTCCTTCGATTGACTGGCTTGCGATTGTGAACTGACGCCGGAAGGCGCGGAGTCTGCTGTGCCCAGCTTCACCATCATGCTGTTGATGGCGAGAAAGCTGGCCAGCGCTGCTCCCGCAACAACCAGCCCCAAAGCGGCATAAACCGCTTTGCCTTTCCAAAACGGATGCTTTTGTTTCATATTCTTCCTCCCTGCCGTTTTTTAAGACGTGTCCGCACAAACCTTGCACGGCACCGCCTTAGGCTTTTTGGTTGCCCTTAGTGTTGTCAGGCCCATCGGCAAATATGCACAAAAGCATTTTGTTTTTAAAAAAAGTATCGCGTCGTCAAAATAGGTTGCGTTTTGCACAAAGAAAGTTTAGAATAAAAGAGTATGACATGAATTTTTGTGCGGCGAGCGGAGCTTTCCGCGCAAAGCTTGGAACGGAGGCGGGCTGCATGAATTTAAAGCGTTATCTGGAAATTTCCAAAGAAGTTCAAAAAGCACTTCGCGCCAATAAACCCATCATCGCGTTCGATTCGTGTTCGGCGGTATGCGACATGCCGCACGGAATGCGTCTTTCCTATTTAAACGCGCGTGAACAAGCCGCACGCGAAGCCGGCGCTGTTCCCGCTACCATCGCGGTTTTAAACGGCGTCATTTATGTCGGAATGGACCGTGCGCAGGCACAGCAGCTGTGCAGTGCAGGGAACGTTCAAAAGATTTCTCGCCGCGATTTGCCCGTAGCGCTGGCAACAGGCACAACCGGGGCCGTCACTTCTGCCACCGGCATGATTGCCGCGATGCTTTCCGGTATCCGTGTATTCAGCAGCGCGAGCATCGGCGGAGTGCGAACCGGAAGCCTTGATATCAGCGCCGATTTGCAGGAGCTTCGCTCTTCCTCCATCGTGGTTGTCTGCGCGGGGGTAAATCCAGGCGCAGACAGCGCCGCGACCTTAGAGTATTTGGAAACTATGGGCGTGCCTGTGCTGGAACTCAGCACTTGCCGTGAAACCCGTTTCTGCCACGGCCCCGTTGAGTTTTTCCATCCCGAGCGCCGCGTCATCGCCGCAGAGGGTGCAAAAATTGCAAAAATCAAATGGGACTTAGGCTTGGGCGGCGGCTTGCTGCTCACCTGTTCCCCGCCTCGGGAAGCTACGCTTTCAGACGAAACCCTTGAGCCGGCCTTGTCGGAAACAATGAAGCAAGCCCAGGCACAGCACATCAGCGGACAAGCCCTAACACCTTATGTCACCTCTCATCTTCTGGAGAGCTGCCCCAGCGCAGGCAAGGCAAGATCTGCCCTCGAACAGCACTGCGCGGCAAAAGCGGCCGAAGTGGCTTATGCGTTATGCCATCTTTAAAACCATGAAAAAGGATGATTGCCTATGAACAATAAAAAAACGCCTTCAACACCCTCTCGTGATGCGCATTTTGAACGAGAGATAGATGAAACCCTCACTGCATTGGAACAAGCACATGATGTCGAACACGATACTGAGCCCAAACACGCTTCTAATCGCGCCGCTGACAAAATGCACGAGCGCGCAAATCAAGCAGAAAAACGCTCGCTCTCTTTGGTAGATGATGATGAGGCTCCGCAAACACAGCACAGCGCTAAGGACAACGCTTACCAAGCACATGTATCCGCACAAAAAAAGAAAAATCCGTTTTTGGCTTTAGGCATCGCCGTCGGAATATTGGCTGTCACCTTTATTTCAATGACCATATTCTCTATCGTGATGTATCAGAAATACAGCCCCGAGCGTTTTATTGAAGAGGTCATGACAGCAGTTCGCGAGCAGGACAGTGCAGGGCTTTCCTCGTTACTCGTCAGCGACACCTTGACGGTAAACGAAGAGAATGCCGGCTTACTGTGTCAGGCCTTTTCCGCCGAAAACGCACAAAAAGCATTGAACGAACAGCTTGCAGAGCAAGTGCTCGACCCGACCCTTACCGGGGCATACGAAGCGCTCCAAGTACAAAAGAATCCCGTCTTTCTCGGTTTTTCCGAATACCGTTTGAAGGTGTCGGGCGTTTCGCTTTTGCTTCGCACAGATGCACAAAATGTTCTGATGTCGCTCAACGGAACGACTCGTACCGGAGAATTGACTGAAAACGGCGTACTATACAAAAATCTGTTCCCCGGCCGATACACCTGTTCTGTCAGCGGCTCCAGCGCACTGGGGCAATCGCTGCAAGGGGAATCCACCGTTTTGGATTTGTTTATGGTGAGCAAGCCGCTGACATTTGACGGCGCTTTGCCCATTCATGATATCACTGTAGCGGGCATTCCCAACGACGCTTCCATCATTTTTGTGAACGGTACCAAGGTGGAGCAAACACCTTCCGGCGGAACGGTAAGCCTGCCTCAAGTTGCCGTGGGAAGCACCATTACCATGGAATACACGGCACCGCATGGAGCGGTCACATCTTCCAGCGTTGTATTCCAGGACGGCTCGGTCACGGAGCTGGCATTCACTGAATTCCAAACGCAGGGAGGAACACCCGATGAAGCGGGCATTAACCTGCTTTTGAACACTTATTATTCCTCTTTGCTCAACGCTGCCAATCAAAAAGACGCCGCTCAGATTGCCGGGGTCAATGAAACGATGCGTGCCGCCGCGGCACAGCAGATTGCAGCCGAGCCGCTCACAGGAAAAACCTTGCAGTTCACAAACGCAGCTGTTAACTTCGGTTCCGTACAAATTACGCAGGTAAATAATCTGCCCGGTTTTGTATGTACGGCATCCATTTCGTACTCTTATACCCTGCCGGAAGACAGCACTGCCAGCACCACGGCTATGATGTACGAAGTGTGCGAGTTTGTGTTTGAAAACAATGCATGGGTTCTCAACCGCACTGCCGCGATTGATGAGCCTCGCTTTACCGCAGGCGATGTCAGCGCTTTGACTGCCGCAGCTGCGCCGTCCGCAGACAGTGCCGCTTCCGCGCCCGCTTCTTCGGCCGCCGCACCCGCTGCGTAAGCCAAAATGTCCAGGTTTCTTTGATCCATTTCAAAAGGGGAGTTGCCGCAATATTCGGCAACTCCCCTTTTCCTGTTCTATTACGTTCTTAGAAATTTCAAACCGCAGTTTATTTTTTAATAATCCGCACTCGCTTGCATCCCCTGCATAATCGCTGCACCGTTGCTGGTGCCAAGGCGCTCACAGCCCATCTCAATGTAGCGCTTTGCGTCTTCGGCGGTGCGAATACCGCCGGAAGCCTTCATTTTAGCCGGCTTTTTCAAATACTTTTTAAAGAGCTCGATATCCTTCGGCAGTGCACCGCGCGTGCCGTACCCCGTACTGGTTTTAATAAAATCAGCACCCGTTTTTTCCACAATGCGACACATAGCGGCAATGTGTGTTTCTTCCAAATAGCACGTTTCGATAATGACCTTCAAAAGTGCGCCTGCCTCATGGCAGGCATCGGCCAAAAGCTGAACCTCGTGCTCCACATAGGCTTCGTCGCCTTCTAAGAGATGTCCGACGGAAATCACCATGTCCAGTTCTTGGGCACCGTCGCGCAGAGCTGCCTTTGCTTCCGCCAGTTTGATTTCGGGCAGATGCGTACCAAACGGAAAGCCCACGACACAGCAGGTTTTCACGTTCGTACCGGCGAGTTCTTTTGCCGCGAACGCCGCGTGACACGGGTTTACGCAGACGCTTGCAAATTCATATTGCTTTGCTTCATCACAAAGGGCTTTCAGCTGCTCGTGAGAGGCGAACGGTTTTAACAGCGTGTGGTCGATAAAACGATTGATGTTCATAAAAGAAACTCCATCCTTTCCTTGTATCCGGCCCCGGGGCGTGTTATGATAAAAACGTATTTCATTCTTTTCTGTTCAAAGCAGTAAATTGAATTCAGTATAACAAATGTGCGCCGCGTTTGCAATCGCGGCCGGAGGGAAGCCATGAAAAATACAACTGTATGTTACTTAGAGCGCGGCACGCAGTATCTTCTTTTGCACCGCACAAAAAAAGAAAACGATGAAAATGCCGGAAAATGGATCGGCGTAGGCGGCAAATGCGAAGAAAATGAAAGCCCCGAAGACTGCATGCTGCGCGAAGTGCGCGAAGAAACCGGGCTTTCGGTCACACAGCATCGCCTTCGAGGGGTAATTACCTTTGTATCCGACGCTTGGGAAGGACAGTATATGTATCTTTTTACAGCGTCAAAGTGGCACGGAGCGCTGACCGACTGCGACGAGGGCGAGCTTGCATGGGTGGAACGCACCGACATGCTGCACCTGCCGCTTTGGGAGGGCGACCGCATTTTTCTTGCATTGCTGGCCGAGGAGCGCCCGTTTTTCTCTTTAAAGCTGGTGTATCAAGGCGACAGCTTACAGCAGGCCGTGCTCGACGGCACGCCGCTGACGCTCTAAAACACCATGCATTTTCTAAAAAGCGCTGTCCTCTCCTTTGCATAAAAGCATACAAAAAGGCGCGCCTTGAAAGGCACGCCTGAGACTGTCGAAAAACTGCCGCCTGATTCAGAAAGAACCCGGGCTGCAAGGGGAAAAAGGCTTGGAAAAGGGGGCTAGCCCTCTTTTCCATTTGAAATAGGGACACAGTTTGTGAAAAAACGAAGCTTTTTCGACAAACTGAGGCGCGCCTTGAAAGGCACGTCTCTCGCTCAGCCGTGTACGCCGTGGCTGCGCATAAATTCCTTCAATTTCTCAAAGCTTTCTTCGCTGATCACATGCTCAATGCGGCAGGCATCTTCCGCAGCGGTTTCCTTTGATACGCCAATGGCTTCTAAGTAAGTTTTAATCAGGCAGTGACGCTCGTATACCCGGCTGGCCATTGCCAGACCGGACGGCGTCAGCTCCAATAAACCGTCTTTATCCATGGTGAGCAAATCAGCCGCCTTCAGCAAGCTGACGGCGCGGCTCACGCTGGGCTTGGAAAACCCCATGCGCGTGGCAACATCAATGCTGCGCACAGCCCCTTTCTCTCTCTTGAGCACTAAAATGGTTTCCAAATAATCCTCACGCGATTCAAACGAACGCATGGCCTCTCCTCCCTACACGGATGATACTTCGTTCAGTGTAACACATTTTACAAAAATTGACAAGCCGCTAAAGGATAGGCCGCGGCTTACGGGGTCTGCGCTTCCAGTTCACGCAGCAGCGCAATTTCCTGTGCCCAGCCCGCGTCGTCGTTCGGAGTTTCAAGCACCATGGGCTTTCCTTTCAGGGCAGGGTGGCGCACCACGCGGCCAAACGCCTCAATGCCAATGTGCCCTTCTCCTATTTTTGCGTGGCGGTCCTTATGCGCCGCGAGCGGATTTAAGCTGTCATTGACATGCAGTGCCTTTAGGCGTTCCAGCCCGATGATTTCGTCAAACTGCCTCAGCACATCATCCAAATCATTCACAATATCGTATCCCGCGTCCCACACATGGCAGGTGTCGAGGCATACGCCCATTTTTTCATTGTGCTGAACACCGTCTAAAATACGCGCCAATTCTTCAAACGTTCGGCCTACCTCGCTTCCCTTTCCGGCCATCGTTTCCAAAAGCACGGTGGTGTGCATCTCGGGCCAAAGCACATCATTCAGCTGCTGTACAATGTGAGCCACGCCCGCCTCAGTGCCCTGTCCCACATGGCTGCCGGGGTGGAAATTATAATAGTTGCCCGGCAAATGCTCTAAGCGCTGCAAGTCTTCCTGCATTGCTTCGTGCGCAAAGCGCCGCAAATCCGGGTCTTTTGCCGCGGCGTTCATGGTATAGGGCGCATGCGCTACCAGCGGGCCGAAGCCCTGCTCGTCTGCCAGCGCGCGGAATGCGGCAATGTCCTGCAAATCAAGCGCCTTGACCGAACCGCCGCGCGGGTTTCGCGTAAAAAAGGCAAACGTGTTTGCTCCCAGCTTGATCGCTTGTTTGCCCATCGCAAGATAACCTTTTGAAGAAGAAATATGACTTCCGAAATATCCCATATCTGAAACCTTTCTTGCTGTCTTGAAAAAACAGCATCCTCTGCGTTTTTAAATCTGTTTCATTTGTTTCGTTTTCAATGAAATATATTATACCATTTTTGTCTATTTTTATCAAGAGAAAGGAATTGCCGTATGGATCGTGACACACTGATGAAAACATTGCACGCTATGGCCGAACCTTCTTATGCCGCATTTGCCGCTTCACTGCTTCCCGGCAGTGCACCCGTTCTTGGCGTGCGTTTGCCCGCCTTGCGAAAGCTTGCCGCCTCGCTGGTGAAATCTTACGGGGCCGCGGCGCTTTCTTTTCCAGGAGATAGCTATTTTGAAGAAGTCATGCTGCGCGGTATGATGACCGGACTTTTGGTGAAAGAACCATCGGATTGGCCTTGTGTCCTGTCCTTTTTGCCATCCGTTTCCGATTGGTCGGTGTGCGACAGTTTTTGCAGCAGCTTTCCGGCCGTAAAGCGCTCTCCTGAGCCGTTTTTCCCGCTTGTTTATGCACTTCGCAATGAAAAAGCGCCTTTCACTGCGCGCTTTTCTCTCGTGATGATGCTGCGTTATTACTTAACCGAGAGCCACCTTGCACAGGTCTTATCACATGTGGAAACCTGCCGCCGGGAAGAGTATTACGTTCAAATGGCGGCGGCGTGGACGCTGGCAGAAGCCTTTGCTCTTTTTCCGGAGCGCACCTTGCACACCTTGCGCCGTTTACAAGAGCAAAGCTCGCCCATCGCCGCACTTGCGGTGAGAAAAATTTGCGAATCGAAAAAAATTACGCCGGAGCAAAAAGCGCAGGTTCGGCAGGAAAGAGGAGAAACATGACATTTTCTGAAAAAGTTTATGAAACTGTGTGTCAAATTCCGCATGGAAAAGTTTGCACTTATGGGCGTATTGCCGCACTGGCAGGCAACCCGCGCGCTTGCCGCATCGTTGGGTACGCCCTGCACCGCAATCCGAGGCCCGGTGAAATTCCATGCCACCGCGTTGTGTTTCAAGACGGACGCCTTGCCGCAGGGTTTGCGTTCGGCGGCGAAGAGGTTCAGCGCAATCTTTTAAAAGAAGAGGGCGTTGTATTCCTGCCGGACGGGCGCGTCGATTTGACCTGCTGTCTTTGGCCGTGAGCCTTTGGAAAGATAGAACAAGGCGGAAAGAAAGCAAATGCCTTCTTTCCGCCTTGTTTTCTTTTTGCTTTCTGCGCTTTGCCTCATCGCGGGCAAAAAGCGCAGTTTTATTTTGCATATTTTTGTGCAATCGTGCGCAGGGTTTCCTCGTTGGTTTTCATCCACTCATCAAAGCCTTTGCCGGATTGCTCCACAGCGCGGCCCAGCTCAACCAAAAACGCAGGAACTTCTGCTTGCAGCATTGCGCAAACCGGAGTGCCGAGAGTCTCTTTTCCCAGCGCATCGCACCCGCCCAAGAACAGCGTAAAGGCCGGGTGCGCCACTTTGTCAATCATTTTCACGCCGCCCACAAAGCCCATCGCGCTGGCTTGGTGTGTGCCGCAGCTCGACGGACAGCCGGAAATCGCCACTTTCGGCAAAGCGTTCGCCGCAAGTCCGGCCTCCCGCACTGCCTTGACGCACTCAGTCAGCAGCGCCTGTGAGTCACGCACGCCCTGCTGACAGGTAGAAGCACCGATACACGCCGTGCTGGATTCAAACACGGTCTGTGCGCTGTCTTTTGTCGCCTCCAGCGCCTCCGGCACTTCCCCGGCAGTCAGATTCACAACATAAACCGCACCGCAGGGGTCTAAACGCAATTCGGCCTGTGCCGAATTGCCAATCACTTGATTCAATCGGTGTACCGCATCAGGCGTAAGCAAACCGCCCGCAGGATGATACTTCACCGCGTAAAGTCCATGCTGTTTTTGCTCTGTTACGCGCGGCATGGGCAGGGTCAGCTCTTCTTTTCCGGGTTCGGGCTGCCAATCCGCAATTTCCAACTGAACGTCATCGCGCCCGGCCGCTTTTTTCAGCGCCTCAGCAAATGCCGTGCGCAGGCCTTCGTCCCCCAGTGTTTCACGCAAATAGCGTGTGCGGGCCTTGGCACGGTTTTCATAATTGCCGTGCGTACAGAACACATCAATCATTGCCTCTACCGCACAAGCAGCATCCTGCACGGGAAGGGCCTGCGCCACCAAAAGGCCCAGCTTCGGGTTGGGGCCAAGGCCGCCGGCACAGTAGACGTCAAATGCACCGTCCTTGCGCGCCACAAAGCCGAGGTCGCGGAACGTTGCATGCACTTCATCACTCACGCCGTTTGAAAACGCAACTTTCAGCTTGCGCGGCATTTTCAGCGTCCAAATGCGTTCCACCAAATGGCGGCCTACCGCTTCTGCAACGGGGCGAACGTCGAAATACTCGCCCTTTTCCAGCCCGGAAAGCGGGTTTACCATCACATTGCGCGGATGATCCCCGCCGCCGCCCCGCGTAATGATATCGCAGTCAATGGCTTTTTCCATCATATCCGCCACGGAGTCCGCCGTTAAATCATGCAGCTGAATCGTTTGGCAGGTGGTGATTTTCATTCTTTGGACATTGTGCTCGTCCACCGATTTTGCCAAAAAGGCAAGCTGCTGCTTTGTTACGCGGCCGCCCGGCAGGCGCAGACGCAGCATATTGCCCGTTTCCCCGCGCTGAGCGTAGGAACCGAACCCGCCGGAAATTCCCTTGTAAGCCTTTCGGTCGATTTCTCCCGCCGCGAATGCGCGTGCCTTTTCCGCAAAGCCCGGAATTTCAGAGCGAAATCTTTCTTTCAAGTTTTGATTGTGCTGCATAGCAAACTCCTTTTTGTTGATAAAATAAAGTCATCCGTTTTTCGCTGCACGGTGAACCGGACAAACTGCGCCGGTTTCGTTTCCCTTTTTCATGCGTCAGGGATAGTTTCTCGCGCCGAAAATGGATGTTCCGACGCGCACCAAGTTTGCCCCTTCTAAGATAGCATTTTCGAAATCACCGCTCATTCCCATCGACAGCCAGCGCATCTCTGCGCCCTGGCCGCATTGTGAAGCAAGGCGTTCAAAACAGCGGCGCACGTTTGCAAGATCCCTTCGGTTTTCCTCGTCGGTTTCGCGAATGGGCGGAATGGCCATCAACCCCTCCACACGCAGATGCGAAAAGCGCTGTGCGGTCTCTAAGGCCTCGGATAAATCCTCTTGTGCAAATCCGCTTTTGCTTTCCTCGCCGCCAATGTTCACCTGCAATAAAATCGGCTGACAGATTTCTTTCAAGGCGGCCTGCTTTTCCACCGCTTCCATCAAATGCAGTGAGCCAATTGACTGAATAAGCGCCACATTCCCCACCACTTGCTTGACTTTATTCGTCTGCAAATGGCCGATGAAATGAACCGGCTTTTCCCCATAGGCGCTGTGCTGTAATTTTTCCACCAGCTCCTGCACGCGGTTTTCCCCGAACAAATCGATGTTAAGTGCTGATGCTGTGCGAACCGTCTCGGCCTCCTGCATTTTGCTGGCGGCACATAAAAGCACCTCCTGCGGGCATCTTCCCGCTTTCTGCGCCGCAAGCGCCATTTTCTCCCGAATTTCCTGAATGCGCTGCGCCATCTCCTGGGCACTGTGTTCCATTTGCCGTTCCATTACACGCCTCCGCTTATATTATTTGCCTTTGATTCATTCTCTTACCTGTTACAGTATATCACACACCGAGATAAAAAAACAAATGAGATTGTTAAAATTTTGCGGCTTTTATATGGCGAATGCAAGACAAAGCCCCCTTTTTGTGTTATACTATGCTGTGTGATTAAACATAGCCAAACGAACCGCAGCAAGGAGTTTAAACCCATGACAAAACAACGCATTGCCCTTTGTCCGGGCAGTTTTGACCCGATCACCAACGGGCATTTAGACATTATCCGCCGTGCCGCCAGCCTGTTTGATGAGGTGATTGTGCTGGTGATGATTAACTTTTCCAAAACGACAACGGCATTCAGCGTAGAAGAGCGTGTCGACATGGCGCGCCGTGCAACGGCAGAGTTTCCAAATGTGCGCGTCGACAGCTACGACGGCCTTTTGGCGGATTATGCACGGCGTGTGCACGCATGCACCGTTGTGAAGGGCCTTCGCGCCGTATCGGATTTTGAATATGAGTTTCAAATGGCTTTGACAAATAAAAAGCTTTACCCGGAACTGGAAACCCTGTTTTTAACTACGGGCCTGCAATACATGTACTTATCTTCTTCCATTGTTCGGCAGGTCGCCGCTTTGGGCGGCGATATTTCGGAATTTGTCTGCCCGGAAATTCAGCAGGAAATTTTGCAGCGTCTTTACCGCCCCAAACAGCCGTAACAGGAAGGCATCCCCGCCTATATTTTTATGAAAAACCTCTTGACATCCGCACAGTCTTTCGATATAATAGCTATTGTTGATTTGATATGCGGATGTAGTTTAGTGGTAGAACTCCAGCCTTCCAAGCTGGTCGTGTGGGTTCGATTCCCATCATCCGCTCCATATTTCCGCAGGCGTTTGCCTGCGGTTTTTTGTTTTTCTGCATGTTGATACAAAAGCCGCCAAAGGGGATTATTGTTTGAATTCATTCGACGACAACACGCTCCGCGAAGCACTGCACCGCTGGTTTGGTCACGAGCACTTTCGTCCCGGCCAGCTGGATATCATTCGCAGCCTCGCCTGCGGACAAGACGTCCTTGCCGTGATGCCTACCGGAGCAGGAAAATCAATTTGCTATCAGCTTCCTGCGCTCTTGCGCGGCGGCGTGTGCATTGTTGTTTCACCGCTGATTGCACTGATGCAGGATCAAGTTCACAGGCTCATCCAAAACGGGATCCGCGCCGCATACATCAACAGCGCATTAACCGAAAATCAATGCCGCAAAGCACTGCAAAACGCAGCGCAGGGCATGTACCGCATTGTTTACGCCGCGCCGGAACGCTTGATGACGCCAAGCTTTCTTCGTTTTGCCTCACAGGCGCCCATCTCTTTGGTATGCATCGACGAAGCGCACTGCATTTCTCACTGGGGGCCCGATTTTCGGCCGGGCTATCAGCGTATTGCGGAATTTTTATCACTTTTGCCCCAACGTCCGCCCGTCGGCGCTTTTACCGCCACGGCAACACAGCGGGTGCGCGAAGATATTCTTCATTCGTTACAGCTGAAACACCCGCTTGTGCGCACGATGGGGTTTGACCGCCCCAATTTATTTTTCGAGATTCAGCATTATGATCGAAAAGAAAAAATGCAGGCGCTCCAATTATATCTTCGCCAAAGGCCCAATGATGTCGGCGTTATCTACTGTTCCACCCGAAAATCGGTTGATGACGTTTGGACGTTCCTAACGGCAGAGGGGTATAAAGCGGCACGCTACCACGCAGGTCTTTCCCCAAGCGAACGGCAAAACGCGCAGAAGGCTTTTTTGAGCGGAGAAGTCAAGCAAATGATTGCCACAAATGCTTTCGGCATGGGCGTGGACAAAGCCGATGTGCGCTTTGTCATTCACTATAACCTGCCGCTTGATGTGGAAAGCTATTACCAAGAAGCGGGCCGCGCCGGACGCGATGGGAAGCCGGCAGAATGTATTTTGTTTTACACACAGGGCGATGTGAGAACCAACCATTTTTTAATCGAGAACGGCAGTGCGGATGAAACACAGCAAGCGGCGCAAAAACAGCGTCTTTCGGAAATGACACAGCTTTGTTTTTCGCGCGGATGCCTGCGCCGCAGTCTGCTGAGTTATTTTGGAGAGCGCAGTGCCCGTTCGTGCGACAGCTGCTCGAACTGTGCGCCCCGTGCACAGCGCGCCTCTATCAGCCGGATGCTTTCGGCACAAAGCCGCACTCAGCGCCGCCAAAGCACGCAGATTGATTCTCGTTTGTGGTGCGCTTTAAATCACACACGCAAAGAAATTGCCCGTCGGGAAAGCCGTCCCGCGTTTGCTGTGGCAAGTGATGCCGTTTTAACGCGCCTTTGTACACAGCGCCCCCGCTCTTTGCAGGAATTGGCACAGATTCAAGGAATAACAGCAGAAAAAGCGGCGGCATACGGCGAAGAATTTCTCCGCGTTCTCCGCCAGCACGCCGCGTGTACTGCTGATCGATGAAATGAGAGTGTCGAAAAAAACTTCCGCCTGATTCAGAAAGAGCCTAGCCTGCAAGGGGAAAAAGGCTTGAAAAAGGGGGCTAACCCTCTTTTCCATTTGAGATAGGGACACAGTTTGTGAAAAACCGAAACTTTTTCGACAAACTGAACACGGCCAGCCCATTTAAGGGCTGGCCGTGTCTTTTCTATTCCTATGACCGCTCGCTTTTATCAACCACGCGATTGATGTCAAAAGAAGCGCCTGTCACATCTTTGTCCGGTTGGCTTTAAGAAAAATAGCCTGAGAGATAAAAAATTCCAAACGCGGCAGCCATGCCGCCCACGGCGACAAGCACGCAAAGCAGTAAAATCTTCCCCACTTCCCCCCCTGAGATAACGGAGTCATCGCTGTATTCCTCGTCTTGCGCTGATTCAGCATCAGGGGCCGCTGGTTGCTCGTCTGTTTCAGGCAGGGTGCTCTCTTGCAAATTTTCTTCCTCTTTTTGCATACATATTCCCCCTCTCATCAAAAGGCAAGGTAAAAAAAGAGAAGAGCCGCGAACGCCGTTTCGCGTTCGTGGCTCTTCACTGGTCGGAGTGAGGAGAGTTGAACTCCTGGCCTCTTGGTCCCGAACCAAGCGCGCTACCATCTGCGCTACACCCCGAAAGAAAACGGCAGCTTTGTGCTGCCGTTGGTTGCGGAAGAAGGATTCGAACCCTCACAATACGAGTCAGAGTCGCAGGTGCTACCATTACACAATTCCGCATCAAGCACTTTGCTATCGCCTTAGTGCTCTATTATTATATCGAACACACCGACAAATGTCAACCCTTTTTCTGAAATTTATTTCAAATTTTTTCTGTCCGCTTCGACGCCTTCGGAAAGGCTTTTTGGAAATAACGCTTTTCCCTAAAAGAATGCTGTGTTTCTGTGAAACGGCGTCGGCAAAAAGTTCATTTTGAAAAGAAGTCGACAACACGAAACACAAGGCATGTAATTAACAATGTTAACTATATAAAGAAAGGAACATTCTCTATGGAGTGGACAGATATGATGCACTATCAGCAGCAGATGCAAAAAACTATGCGCTCGCTGCTGCCTGTGCGCAAATCCGCCCTCACGAGCAGTGAGTGTGAGCTCTTGGCCCATCTCTATTTAAAACCGGAGCAAAACACACCGATTTTGCTCCGCCAGAACAGCGGCATGAAAAAAAGAGGCAGTGAGCCGCTGTTTGAAATCCCTTTTGGGCGTAACATTCGGTTTAGTATTCGCCGCCGTTTTCCATCGGCTGGCAGCGGTTCACTTTTTGTCCGAATCGGAAGCGCAATCGTAATTGCAAAAAACGCGCTTTGGCCGAGCGGTGCCGTCAATCCGCTTTGCCCCTATTCAAAATCTGCCATTTCCTCGGCAAAGACTTTATCTCACAGAAAAACCCTCATCCGTTTTTCTAAGCAGCAGCTTAAAGACGGATGAGGGTTTTATCATTTCAGCATTTTCCGGGATAAAAAGCAGGAAAGCGGTGGTTCATATTTTGAAACAAGCGGCGCTTTCCTTCCCGGTTACGATCCCAGCACCTCGGCAATCGGCTCTTGAATCACAAGACTGGCGCGCCGGTCTGCCGAGGTAGGCGTTTTGTTCAAAACCACTAAGTGCTCTCCCGAAAAATAACGCAGAAGCCCCGCGGCAGGGTACACGTTTAGACTTGTCCCGCCAACCATCAGCAAATCCGCTTCCATCAGTGCGTTCACCGCTTGTTCTATCACACTTTGATCGAGCGCTTCTTCATAAAGCACCACTTCCGGCTTAATCATGCCGCCGCACTCGCATCGCGGAACACCTTGGGTTGACAATATGGTTTCCAATCCGTAAAATTTGCCGCACTTCATGCATCGGTTGCGGTGGACGCTTCCGTGCAGTTCGTACACCCGGCGGGAACCCGCCATTTGATGCAGGCCGTCAATATTCTGTGTAATGACAGCACGCAGTTTTCCCTGCTCTTCCCACTGTGCCAGTTTTAAATGGGCGGCGTTCGGTTTGGCTTTTGGATACAGCATCTTATCGCGGTAAAAACGATAAAACTCCTCCGGGTTCTGCATAAAAAAGTGGTGGGACAAAATTTCTTCCGGCGGGTAAGCGTACTGCTGATTGTACAATCCGTCCTGCGAACGAAAATCCGGAATTCCGCTTTCGCAAGATACGCCCGCTCCTCCAAAAAACACAATGCGCCGCGCCTTTTCCACCAGCGCAGACAAACGCTTGTCCATACCGCTCTCTCCTTTTTACAAATAAAACCCAAAATTGCCGGATTCACCAGCCGCTTTTGCACTGCAAGAAACCGCGATTCTTACGGTTCAAATATTTCCGGCAGGTGCATCCTCAATCATATTTATAATACGGCAAACAGCCGGGCGAAACGCCCGGCTGTAAAAAAATCAATAATTTTTTGCCTGCAAAATGAAGTATCCCTGCGGATGGTCGCAAACAGGGCACTTCTCCGGCGCATGTTTGCCGATGTGAACGTGGCCGCAGTTGGAGCATACCCATACCTGCTCGGTTTCACGCGCAAATACAGTGCCGTTTTCCAGCGAAGCACGCAGGGCACGAAAGCGCTCTTCATGCTCTTTCTCAATTTTGCCCACTTCTTCGAACAGGTGAGCAATCTTGGTGAAGCCTTCCTCACGCGCAGTTTTTGCAAAGCCTGCGTACATGTCGGTCCACTGGTAATTTTCGCCGGCAGCTGCGTCGGCCAAGTTTGTCATGGTGTCGGACATGCCGTCATGCAAAAGCTTAAACCAAATTTTTGCGTGCTCTTTTTCATTGTTTGCCGTTTCCTCGAAAATGGCAGCAATCTGATTATAGCCCTCTTTTTTTGCTTTGGAAGCGTAATAAGTGTACTTGTTGCGCGACTGGCTCTCACCGGCAAACGCCGCCATCAAATTTTGCTCTGTTTTTGATCCTTTTAAGTTCATACCACAACATCCTTTCCATCAATTTAAAAGACAGGACCGCCGCAGATTCGCGCCGTCAACCCGTCTAAGGCTTTCCGCCTTTTTTCATGTTATTCTGCATCAGCCCGCTTTGTGTGCAGCTTTGTGTGCACAAGACGGACAAATGCCGCGAAACACCAGCTCGTGCGTTGAGTTTTGATATCCGGTAAGCTCTTCTACCTTTGCATCCAGCGATTCGTCACAGGTGATGGGCACATCACAAAAACAGCCGCATTCAGTACACTCAATATGGGAGTGGGGCTGTAAATAGTGATCGAACCGGTCTGCTCCGTTTGCCAAAGGAATGTGGCGCAGCTGACCGTCCTGTGCCAGACTGTTGAGATTACGGTAGACCGTCGCCTTACTGATGCTGGGGTGGTGCTGAACCACCTCGGCATAAACCTGTTCTGCTGTGGGATGGTTGGCAAGAGCGCAAACCGCATCAAGCACAAGGCGCTTTTGAATGGTATTGCGTTTTTCCATGCGCATCACCCTTTCTTTAATGATATCATATATCATTAAAGAGCTATTGTCAAGTTGGAATCAAAACTTTTTAAAAAAGCCGAAAATTTTCTCTTTTTCGCATCAACACAACCATTGCCGACCGTCAAAAGGTTTTGCCATGCGCTGTACTTTGCCTATCAAACATTTTTATTGAGGGAATTTTTCAAACGCTTCCTTTGATGCCTTCCTCTTTCCCTCACTGCAAAAAACACGGCAAAGGATGTCCTCGGATTCCCCTTTGCCGTGCTTTGCTGTTGTTCTCAGCGTTCAAACACTCACTTGCCGCCAAGCCCAAAATTCTTTTTCAGGGTACCGCGAACTGTTTTGACATCGTTTAAATCGCGGGCAAGCAGTTCCTCAGTTTCACGCAGTACGTTCTCGCAGTAATTTGTAACCGTTGTGCGAATTTCGCGGCTTTGCTCCTGCGCTTGTGCCAAAATTTCCGTAGCTTTCTGCTGTGCCGCTTTGACAATGGCTTCCTGTGCCACCAGCGTGCGGGCGCGTTCCTCGGCCTGTTTGACAATGGCGGACGCTTCCAGCTTTGCAGTTTCCAAGATATTGTTGCGGTCGCGCACGACGTTTTTCGCCTGACGAATTTCAGCGGGCATGTTCAAACGGATATCGTCAATAATTTCCCGCACTTTTTCCACGTCTACCACGCGTTTTCCGCCTGTAAAAGGAAGGTTTGTCGCCTCCTCCAATGTATCGTCCATGACATCCAGCAGTTCATCAATCGTCACTGGTGTTCCTCCTTTTTTATAAAACGGCCCACCTGCCGTTTTTATTCTTCGTCAAACCCTTTTTCATAGCGTGTCAGCGCCACTGTGCCGTATTTGTATTGTTTTTTGCGGTGCAGTCTGCCGCAGGTTTCCGGCATCGGCGCGCCGTACTCCGTTTCTGCCATAATCACCCCGCCCGGCGCCAGCACGCGGTCAAGCATAGGCAAAAGCGCCTGTACTGTCCCGTGGTGATACGGCGGGTCCAGCACAATCACGTCAAACTGCTCGCGGCAAGCGGAAAGATAGCTCTCCGCAGGCATCTGCACGACATCGGCTTCCATGTCCGCGGCCTGCAAATTACGGCTGATCATCTTGCATGCACCGCTGTCCGTTTCAACAAACACACAGTAGGCGGCGCCCCGGCTGAGCGCTTCAATGCCAAGCTGCCCCGAACCGGAAAATAAATCTAATACGCGTGCTCCCTCCAGCATAAACTGAACGGCACTGAACATTCCTTCTTTGACGCGGTCGACCGTCGGGCGTGTCACATCATCTCCGGCCAGTGTCGCCAGGCGCGTTCCCCGCGCCGTGCCTGCAATGACTCGCATCTTTCAGCCCTCCCTTTTTTACCCATGCGGCAACATGCCGCCCTGTTTTCATTATGGGCAAGGTACTGTTATTTGTCAAGCAAAACGGCCGATTTTTACACAAACTTTCAAACGCTTCTGAAATAATCGTAAACACTCTGCGCCGCCTTGCGGGAAACGCCTTTGACCTGGGCCATTTCCTCTACGGAAGCTTCGCGCACAGCCGCCAGCGTTTTAAAGTGCGCCATCAGCGCCTTGCCCGTAGCCGGGCCGACTCCCTGCACTTTTTCCAAAGTAGAAGAATACGACTTTGACTTATGCATCCGCTTGCGGTAATCGTTCGCCCAGCGGTGTGCTTCATCCTGAATCGAAGTGATAAATGCAAACGGCCCGCGGTGCATCGAAAGCACAATTTCACTGCCTGCCCCGTTAATCAGCCCGCGCGTGCGGTGGCGGTCGTCTTTTACCATTCCCAAAAGCGGCACTTCTTCAAAGGCCGTTCCCCTAAGCACTTCTTCCACAGCATGCACTTGTCCGAGGCCGCCGTCCAAAAGAATCAAATCCGGTTTACATCCAAACTGCCCGGGCGCGCCGCGCTCATACTCCTGTACACGGCGCGTGAGTGTTTCCGCCATAGAGGCATAATCATCCGTGCCGGTGACGGTTTTCATCTTATAGCGGCGGTAACCGGCTTTTTTCGGCTTGCCGTTTTCAAACACCACCATGCCCGCTACGCTCGTTCCGTCGCCCCAGTTGGAAATATCGTAGGCTTCAATCATTTTCGGCAGACGCTGTAAACCCAGCAGATTGCCCAGCTCGTCCATCTGTTTTTCCGCGTGAGTAACGCGGCCGCTTTCGCGCGCCAAACGTTCAAAGGCATTGGTGCGCGCCATTTCCACCAGCTTTGCGGTATCGCCGCGCTGGGGCACATAAAGCTGCACCTTCGCGCCCTTTGTTTCTTCCAGCAATCGGTTCAGTGCTTCGGCGTCGGACGGCAGGGCATCCACCGCAATGCTTTTGGGAATAAATTCGACATCCTCCAAGTAGTAGCGCGGCAAAAACTCTTCGCGCACTTCCTCGACATTGGTCCTGCCGTGAAACAAAAACTCCTGCTTATCGCGCAGCCTGCCCTCACGAAAGCGCAGAATCGCCGCGCAAACGGCATCCGCTGAGCCTGCAAATGCCAGCACATCCTGCTGCTCCACATCGCTGCGCACCACTTTTTGACCGCGCCCCAGCTTCTCAATGGCGGTAATCTGGTCGCGCAGAAGCGCCGCACGCTCAAACTCCAGTGCTTCCGCGGCCTGCTCCATGCGGGTGCGCAGTGTTTTGACAATCTCTCCCTGTCCGTGGCGGATGAGATGCAGCGCGCTTTCCACCGCTTCGCAATAATCCTCACGCGAAATTTTTCCGGAGCAAACAGCCATGCACTTTCCGATATGAGCGTTCAGGCAAGGCCGCCCCTTGCCGATATCCCTCGGAAACACTTTTCCGCAGCGGGGCAAACGAAACGCATCAGCGGCTGTTTCCACCATTTCGCGCACCGCAAAACTGGAGGTGAAGGGGCCGATATACTCCGCGTCGTCCTCCTCTTTTTGCAGCACCGCGGAAATGCGCGGCCACGCCTGCCGCGTTACCTTCACATAGCTGTAACCCTTGTCATCTTTCAGCAAAATATTGTATTTCGGCTGATGCTGCTTAATCTGGCTGCACTCGAGCACCAGCGCTTCAAATTCGCTTTGTGTTACAATCACGTCAAACTCGAATGCATTTTCAATCATTTTCGTGACTTTCGCGTCATGGGGGACACCGTCGCGGAAATATTGCGACACGCGGGTGCGCAGGCGTTTCGCTTTGCCGACATAGATAATTTCGCCTTTTTTATCTCGAATGAGATACACGCCCGGCAAAAGCGGAAGCAGCATTGCCTTTTTCCACAATTCAAACTTCGTCATACCGCCCCTCCTTTTCCACAATGATTATACTGCCCTGTTTTGCGCCGCCGTATCAGCTGAGCGGCCCCTTTGCTTCCTGGCACATGGCATTGCGCAAGGGCCGAGAAACGAAAAATGTGCGCTGCCTTGCGGCAGCGCACATTCTCACAAAACAAAACTTACTCGGTGAAACCGGAGCTAACCAGCTTTACCAGGCCTTCCACAGCCGCCTGCTCATCAGGACCATCGGCAATGATGCGAATGGCAGTACCGCCAATGATGCCCAGCGACAGCACGCCGAGAAGACTCTTTGCATTGACGCGGCGCTCCTCTTTCTCCACCCAAATAGAAGACTTGAACTCGTTCGCCTTCTGAATGAAGAAGGTAGCGGGACGTGCGTGCAGACCAACTTGATTTTCAACAGTAACTTCTTTCACAAACATAACAAACGCTCCTAATAAAGTCAGAATATATGTGTGCCTCTGGCTTCTATTTTAAACCTATGCGGCGGGTTCGTCAAATGTTTTTTCGCTCCTGTTCACATTTTCCACAAAACGCCACACTTTTTCGAGGTGTTTCTTGTCCCTTTGTATGTTTTTAACAAATTATTTTCAACATACACGCCATATTGAACAAAATCCTCGTGCAAAAATTATAAATTTTCGCCATTGACTTTTTTACAATATTCTTCGTATAAATCGGGCCTGCGCTCTTTCGTGCGCAAAAGCGCCTGCTCGGCGCGCCATTTTGCAATTTGGGCATGGTTGCCGGAAAGCAAAACAGGCGGCACTTTCAGCCCGTGCCAAGTTTCCGGCCGGGTATACTGCGGATATTCCAAAAGGCCGGAATAATAGCTTTCGTCCTGAAAGCCCTCCTCACAGGAAAGAACGCCCGGACGCATGCGAAACACGCTGTCCGCTACCACGAGGGCGCCAAGCTCTCCGCCGGTGAGCACATAATCACCGATGCTGATCTCCTCATCCGCCAGCGCGTCAATCACGCGCTCATCAATGCCCTCATAATGCCCGCACACCAAAAGCAGGCTCTTTTTCTGCGCCAGCTCTTTGCAGCGCTCCTGCGTTAAGGTTTTGCCGCCTGCGGTCAAGAAAATGACATGCGGCCTGCCGTAACCGGCATCGTCCATTTCCCGCATTGCTTCCACGCAGCAGTCATAAATCGGCTGCGCCTGCATCACCATTCCCTGGCCGCCGCCGTAGGGGTAATCGTCCACCTGGCGCTGCTTGCTGAGCGTATAATCCCGAATCTGATGACATTTCCAATCAATCAAGCCTTTTTTGGTGGCACGGCCGATGATGCTCTCGGAAAGCACGCGCCCGCACATTTCCGGAAACAAAGTGACAATATCAATCCTCATCGGCGTCACCGTTTACCATTTCCCCAAACATGCCGGGAATCGGGCGCACAAACACCAAACGGTTTTCCGGCTCCAGCGCCGCCAAAAATTCGTCTACTGCGGGAAACAGGTATTCCTGCCCGCTTTGTGCGCGAATGGTATAGACATCGTTTGCGCCGGGATGCGTAATATGCACAATTTCACCGTACTCGTACCCGGTATCGGCGTCCACCACGCGGCAGCCGATGATGTCCTGCACAAAGTAACGTCCCTCGGGCAGCGTTACGTCATTGCGGTCAAAGTAAACCGTCCTTCTCAAATACGGGCGTGCCGCTTCGATGCTGTCCACACCTTCCAGCTTAACGATACACATGCCTTTGTGAATTCTCACCTGCACCGGCTTGAGCGCCTTTCCACCCTGTGCGGAAAGATATAAACGCGGCAAACCCGCCACAAAATCGGGGCTGTCGCTCCACGGATAAAGCTTCAGCTCTCCCATCACTCCGTGAGTTGTGACAAATTCGCCCGCTTCTAAAAATTGTTTCATTTTGTCAATCCTTTCCATGCTCTTTTCCCATGTTTTCAAAAAACGTTTCAGCCGCGAATCACAACGCCCAGCAGCTTTGCAAGCTCGCACGCCTGCGCGGGGCTTACCACGGCGCCGCGCAGTTCCGTTCCCTCGATGCGCAGACCGTCGATGACACAGGTGTCCAAACGCTGGCCGCTGAGGGCAGTTTTGGCAAAATCGACCTCTGTCAAATCACATTCCGTTACAGTCCAGCGGCTTTTCGGCTTTAATCCATCCAAAAAAGCCTGCTGCAAGCTGCACCCTTGAAATGAAACACGCTTCAAAAGCGCCTGCGACCATGCCGCGGAACGGGCTGCACAAGCTTCAAACTGTACCTCCTCCAAACAAGCGTTTGCAAAGGTGCTTCCATTTAATCGGCACGAAGCCCAGCGGCACCGCCGAAAAAAGGCGTCCTGCCAGTCTGCCATCAGAAAGGTACAGTGTTCAAACACACAGTCGATCCACTCCGACTTTTGCGCTGAAAGTGCGTCAAACACACAGCGGCGAAACACGCAGCGCTCAAAGCGCAGCGCGCCCATGTCCCCGGGAATCGTTTCGTTTTCCCAGATACATTCTTCTAAAACCTGCCCGTTTTTTGCGCACTCCAGCGCTTTTAAAATTTCCTCGCCCACATCATGCATTGCTTTCACCCGACCGGCCGCATCAGCGGCGCTTTTGTGTTTTCCCATAAAAAAGCGGGCCGATGACGCCACCGGCCCGCTGGAATGTTTCAGCGAATGTGCGGACGAACATTCCGCTTTGCAAAAACCAAGCCCAATGCGCTGAACACAATGGCGGTAATGGAAATTGCAGCGCCGCAGGCGCCCAAAATAAAGCCAACCAGACCGAATACACTACCTTTTTTCATAATAAAACCCTCCTTGCCTCAGCGGCAGAATTTCTCAATATAAGCATCGCGGCACTTTTGGATGATTTCTTTTGCCTTTTCCGGGCCCTGCTCTTCATCCACCACAGTGTCCTTGCCTTCCAGGTTTTTATAAACGCTGAAGAAATGGCGCATTTCGCTGAAAATATGCGCCGGCAGCTGCTCGATGTCGGTGTAGTTGTTGTAAACAGGGTCATTAAACGGAATTGCAATAATTTTCTCGTCCAGCTTGCCCTGGTCGCACATCGTAATCACACCGATGGGATAGCAGCGCACAAGGCTCATCGGCATAATGGTTTCACTGCTCAGCACCAGAACGTCGAGGGGGTCACCATCGTCGGCATAAGTGCGGGGAATGAGTCCGTAGTTTGCCGGGTAGTGCGTGGATGTGTACAGAATGCGGTCCAAAATGATATGGCCCGTTTCCTTGTCCAGCTCATACTTTTTCTTCGAACCTTTTTCAATCTCGATCACTGCGATAAAATCCTGCGGATTGATGCGCGCAGGGCTGATATCGTGCCAAATGTTTGCCATATAAAACCCTCTCCTTTTTCGCGGGCTTTCCCGAAACCGGAAATGCCCCAAATCCCTATACGGTCTTTTATGCTTCTTTTTGTATCATACCATTCTTTTCTGCGCTCGGCAAGTCTTTGATGCTTTTTGAAATAAAACCGTTTGCGCTCGGCATAAAAATTCTGCCGATGCCCGCTTTGCGCGCTTGCTCCAGCGCGTGTGAAAGCCCAAAGCACAGCCCCTGCGCGTCATGTGCGTCGGCGTTGAGCGTCACTTTCCCGTCAAGGCGCGCCAATTCTTCCAGCAAAAACGGTGCCGGATAAAACGTTTCCCGATAACCGCGGTATACCCCGCCCGTATTCATTTCAATGATGCATCCGCTTTCTATGCAGACGTGCAGTGCATGCAAAGCCGCCTTGCGGTAATCGGGGCTGTTCTCGTCAAAAAAACGCCCGCTTGCGTTATTTTTGACAATCAAATCAAAATGCCCCACGACATCAGGAGAAAAACGCCGGACGTTTTCCTCCAAAAGCGCATAGTACGCCCGCACCATGGCGATGCCGTCGCCGTCAAATTCATCAAGACATGCCTGCAGCTCTTTTTCGCCCCAATCCACCGGATGAAGCTTTCCCGTTTTCGGCCCTTTGATGTAATGCACCGATCCGATGAGATAATCGAACGCCGCACGGTTTTCCACCGGGCGGAAAAAATCCTGTTCAATGCCCAAAAGGATATCGAGCCGTCCTTTGCGCTCACTTTTCAATCGAAGAATCTCCTCCACATAGGCGCGCTCGTTCAAGTTTCCGCAAAACGGGTCGCTGTGGCTGGAAAAGCCGAAGGCGGTAAAACCCGCCGCTTCGGCCGCATCGGCCATTTGCACGGCGGTCAGCTTTCCGTCACAATGGGTGCAGTGGTTGTGTGTTGTTCCCGTCAGCCACATATTCCGTTCCTCACTGCTGCTCCGAGTACAAACGCACCAGCTCGCACATCATATCCACCGCAGCATTCATGCTTTCGACGCTGATGCACTCATAAGGCCCGTGGAAATTATGGCCGCCTGTGCCGAGATTGGGGCACGGCACACCCATAAACGACAGATGCGCACCGTCCGTACCGCCGCGGATGGGCGACACCACCGGGGCAATTCCCACCGCTTCGCACGCCTTTTTCGCATTTTCAATCAGGTGTATGCAGGGACGGATTTTTTCCTCCATGTTGTAATAGCTGTCTTTCACCGAGAGGCGCACCTTCGCGGTGGGGTACTTTGCCTGCATGGTTTCGCTGATGCGGCACAAAAGTGCCTTGCGCTCAGCGAAGCGCTCGGCATCATGGTCGCGCACAATCACGCTCAGCTTGGCGTGTGCGCAGTCGCCGCTGATTTCTTCAGCAAAGAAAAATCCCTCATAGCCTTCCGTTTTTTCCGGCGTTTCTTCAGGCGGCAAAAGCGAAACAATTTCGCAGGCAATCGCCGCCGCGTTCACCATGATGCCTTTTGCACTGCCCGGATGGACGGAAACACCCGTGATGTCAAACACCGCGCCCGCTGCGTTGAAGTTTTCGTATTCAATACCGCCCACTTCGTCGCCGTCCATGGTGTAAGCAAAGTCCGCGCCGAACGCCTTTAGGTCAAAGTGAGTCGTGCCGCTTCCTACCTCTTCATCAGGTGTGAACGCCACGCAGATTCTGCCGTGCGGCACATCGCCCGCAGCAAGGCGCTCACACAGCGCCATAATTTCGGCAACGCCCGCTTTGTCGTCGGCGCCGAGCAGCGTGGAGCCGTCAGCAGTAATCAGCGTGCGGCCTTTCAGACCCTTCAAAAACGGGAATGCCTGCGTTTCAATCACGCAGTTTCCCTTGGGCAGAACGATATCACCGCCGTCATAGTTTTCGTGCACAATGGGCTGTACATTCTCGCCGCTGAAGCACGGTGCAGTATCCACATGCGCCACAAAGCCCAGCGCAGGCGCGTCTTCACGGCCCGGTGTTGCCTCCAAGTGCGCATACACATAGCCCGTGTCGCTCAAAAAAGCATCCTGCAAGCCGATTTCTTTCAGCTGACGCACCAAAAGGCGCGACAAATCCAGCTCCCGCGCCGCGCTGGGCGACGTCTGTGAAGCTTCATCCGATGTTGTGTGAATTTTGACATACTCTAAAAAACGTTCCTGTACGGTCATGTTAAACTCCCCCTTGTCTGGGTAAAATAAGAGGCAGCGCCGCACGATTCTGTGCACCTAAAAAAGTGCCGCATGCGTCCGGCCCCGTTGCTTTCCCGCCCCTATTATAGACCCCGTGCTCCCCGAACGTCAACCTCTCCGCGCGCAAACATTTTTTGCTTTTTGCTGTTTTTCAAACGATTGGCCAAAGCGTGCCGGCCCCCGGGCGGTGCGCCGGATTTGCTCTATAAAATTTACTTTTAAAAAATTCCCTTTTGCCGCGAAATATGATATAATGAAACGAATTGTAACATTTGATTATGGAGGCGCGATATGAAAACAGGCGTATTTAAAGATAAAACACTGCTGATTACAGGCGGCACCGGCAGCTTCGGCAACGCTGTGCTGCGCCACTTCTTGGAAAGTGAAATCGGCGAAATCCGCATTTTTTCACGCGATGAAAAAAAGCAGGACGACATGCGTCACGATTACCAGCAAATGTTTCCGGAGCTTTCCTCCAAACTGAGATTTTACATTGGCGACGCACGCGAACCCGCCAGTTTAAAAAGCGTGGTGCGCGGCGTTGATTACATTTTTCATGCAGCTGCACTCAAGCAGGTGCCCAGCTGTGAGTTTTTCCCGATGGAAGCTGTGCGCACCAATATCATCGGCACCGACAACCTGCTGACCGCCGCCATTGACGCGGGCGTCAAGCGCGTTGTCTGCCTTTCCACGGACAAGGCCGCTTACCCGATTAACGCCATGGGCATGTCCAAAGCCATGATGGAAAAGGTCATCGGCGCAAAAGCACGCACTGTGCGCGCCGAAGAAACCACCATCTGCTGCACCCGCTACGGAAACGTGATGGCAAGCCGCGGCAGCGTCATTCCCCTGTTCATTGAGCAGATTAAGGCAGGAAAGCCCATCACAATTACCGACCCCGCGATGACACGCTTTTTAATGAGCCTTGATGAAGCAGTCGACCTCGTGGGCTTCGCCTTTGAGCACGCTAACCCCGGCGATTTGTTCGTACAGAAGGCCCCTGCATCCACCATCGGCGATTTAGCCAAAGCCGTTCAGCAGATTTTCGGCGACACCGGCACGCGCATCATCGGCACGCGCCACGGCGAAAAACTGTATGAAACACTTCTCACCCGTGAAGAGCGCGTGCGCAGTGAGGACATGGGTGATTATTACCGCGTTTGCGCTGACGGCCGCGACTTAAACTATGACAAATACTTTGTCAACGGCAAGGTGCATACACAGGCTGACGAAGAATATACCAGCCATAATACTACCAGACTGACCGTAGACGAGGTGGTACAGCGTCTGCTGACTCTTGATTATGTCAAAAAGGAGCTGGAAGAGCGTGGAAAATAAAGACCTTTGTATTTTGATTACCGGCGCGGGCGGCTTTATCGGCAAAAACCTGACAGCCGCGCTGCGCACCAAAGGCTATCACGATATTTTATGCTTTGACCTTGACACGCCGCGCGAGCTGCTGGCAGAGTATGCTGCGCGCGCCCAGTTTGTGTTTCATTTGGCGGGCATCAACCGCCCGAAAGACCCCAGCGAATTCTACGCCGGAAACCGCGGCTTCACCGAGGAGCTTTTGCACCTTTTGGCAAAGGCAGAAAACCGCGCGCCTGTTTTGGTGACAAGCTCCATTCAGGCGGCGCTGGACAACGACTACGGCATTTCCAAACGCGAAGCGGAAGCGCTTGTGTTCGAACACGAGCGCGCCACCGGCGCGCCCGCGCTGGTGTACCGCCTGCCGGGCGTATTCGGCAAATGGTGCCATCCTTCGTACAACAGCGTCGTGGCAACGTTCTGTCACAACATTGCCCACGGTCTGCCCATCGAAGTGCGCGACCGGGCCTATGCGTTTGACCTCGTGTACATTGACGACGTGGCGGAAAGCTTCATTGCCGCCATGGAAGGACGCGCCGTGCGCGACTGCTCCATTCCCGGCTTTTGTCACTTAGCCTGTGACGTTCACAATGTAACGCTGGGCTTTTTGGCAGACACCATCCGCAGCTTTGCCGCCTCGCGCGAAACGCTCGACGTGCCCGACCAAAGCAACCCCGTTGTGAAAAAGCTGTATGCCACTTACCTGTCCTACCTGCCGACAAACAGCTTTTCTTATCCGCTCAACATGCACTGCGACGAGCGCGGAAGCTTTACGGAATTTCTGCGCACGCAGCAGCACGGGCAGGTGAGCGTGAATATTGCAAAGCCCGGCATCGTGAAGGGCAACCACTGGCACCACACCAAAAACGAAAAGTTCCTTGTCGTGCAGGGCGAGGCCGTGATTCGCTTCCGCCGCTTGAACACACAGGAGATTTTCGAGTATCACGTCAGCGGCGAAAAGCTGGAGGTTGTGGATATTCCCACCGGCTACACACACAATATTGAGAATGTCGGCACAAGCGACCTTGTCACAGTGATGTGGGCAAACGAACCGTTTGACCCCGAACACCCCGACACCTTCTTTGAAAAAGTATAATAAGGAGTTCGTCCGCCATGCAGAAATTAAAGCTGATGACCATTATCGGCACACGCCCTGAAATCATCCGGCTGTCGCAGGTGATTAAAAAGTGCGACCGCTATTTTGACCAGATTCTCGTTCACACGGGGCAAAATTACGACTATACCCTCAATCAGATTTTCTTTGATGATTTGGGCCTTCGCGCGCCGGATTTTTACTTGGAAGCCGTCGGCGAGCACTTAGGTGAAACCATCGGCAATATCATTGCCAAAAGCTACGCGCTGATGTGCGAGCAAAAGCCGGACGCCCTGCTCATTTTGGGCGATACCAACAGCTGTCTTTCCGCCATTGCCGCCAAACGACTGCACATTCCCATTTTCCACATGGAAGCGGGCAATCGCTGTTTCGACGAATGTCTGCCGGAGGAAACAAACCGCCGCATTGTCGACCACATTGCGGATGTCAATCTGTGCTATTCGGAACATGCGCGCCGCTATTTGAACGCCGAGGGCACGGCACGCGAGCGCACCTATGTGACAGGAAGCCCGATGGCGGAAGTGCTGCGCGCCAATTTGCAGCAGATCCGCGCGAGCGACGTACTTTCTCGCTTGGACCTGAAAAAAGGCGGCTACATGCTGCTTTCGGCACATCGAGAGGAAAATATTGACACGGAAGAAAATTTCACCAGCCTTTTCACCTCCATCAATCACTTGGCGCAGACGTACGACATGCCCATTTTGTATTCGTGCCACCCGCGCAGCCGCAAATTTTTGCAGCAGCGCGGCTTTGTGCTGAACGAGCGCGTCCGCCTGCATGAGCCGCTTGGGTTCCACGACTACAACCATCTGCAAATGAATGCGTTTTGCGTTGTGAGCGATTCCGGCACACTGCCCGAAGAATCCAGCTTCTTCACCAGCATCGGCTGTCCGTTCCCTGCCGTGTGCATTCGCACTTCCACCGAACGGCCCGAAGCGCTTGACAAAGGCTGCTTCGTTCTGGCGGGTATTCGTGAAGGCGGCGTAGAACAGGCGGTTGCCACAGCCGTTGCCATGAATGAAAACGGCGATTACGGCATTCCTGTGCCGGACTACGGCGAGGACGTTTCCACCAAAGTGGTGAAGCTGATTCAAAGCTATGTCGGCGTTGTCAACCAAATGGTATGGCGCAAACATTAAAGAGGGCTATGGAAAAGAAAAAACGAATTTTGGTTGTCAGCCAGCATTACTACCCGGAGAATTTCCGCATTACCGACTTGTGCGAAGGCTTTGTGCAGGACGGCTTTGAGGTAGACGTTTTGTGCGGCCTGCCGAACTACCCCCACGGCGAATGGTTTGAGGGCTATTCGCAAAACGGCCCCATGAGGGAAACGCACGGCGGCGTTGAAATTTTTCGCACACGGGAAATCCGTCGAAAAAACAACACGTCCCTGCGCATCTTTTTGAATTATGTTTCTTATCCGTTCACCGCGGTTTTCCGGCTGTTTTCTTTGCGCCGCCGTCATTATGACGCGGTGTTCTGCTACGAAACCAGCCCGGTGTTAATGCTTTTTCCGGCCATCGTCTGCGCCGCTTTGCGCCGCATTCCTCTGACGTGCTATGTTCTGGATTTATGGCCGGAAAACCTGTACTCGGTACTTCCCATTCAAAATAAATTCCTGCGCGCCGTGGCGAAAAGCGTTTCCCACTGGCATTACCGCCGCTGTGACCAGCTTGTCGCGATGTCTGATGCGCTGGGCGAAAAGCTGCGCACGATTTCTCCGCGCAGTACGGTGCATGTCATTCCCCAATACTGCGAAGATTTTTACGCTGAGGACGTGACCGATGCGGCGCTTTGTGCCCGTTTTTCGGACAAGTTCTGCGTGCTGTTTGCCGGCAACATCAGCCCGGCGCAGAACCTCGATCTTTTGGTGGAGTGTGCTGTTCGTCTGCGCGATGCAGGCCGAAACGATATTCACTTTATCATTGTGGGCGACGGCATGAGCCGCGTGTCGTTAGAGGAACGCGTCGAAAAAGAAGGCGTTTCTTCGCTGTTCTCCTTTGAAGGTCAAAAGCCCGCTGCGGACATCCCTTGCTACACCGGCTTTGCAGGCGCGCTGTTTGCGGCGCTCAATGCCAGCGACGATTTGGGCCTTACCGTTCCCGCGAAAATCACCAGTTATCTAGCCGCGGGCAAGCCCTGCCTTGTCAGCATGGACGGCGAACCGGCCCGCGTCATCCGCGAAGCCTCCTGCGGGCTTGTTTCCCCCGCCGGGGATGTGCAGGCGCTTTATGAAAACCTGCTGAAGCTGGCCGATGCTTCGCCCGAGCAGCGGCAAACCATGGGCGAAAACGCCCGCCGATGCTACCGGGAAAATTTCAGCCGCAGCATGTTGTTAAAGAAAATGGAAGCGCTTTTTTAAGGTTGAAACCGTGAGAGAAACCGTCACTTTGCTTAAAAGCGTTTTGTCGCTTTGAAATGCAAAACGCATTTTCTTTTCAGCACTCCATCTTATTCTCTGCACCTCAGGTGCTTATTTCATCCTCTGATTGTCTGAAAAAAGAGAGGTACTTTTGTGAAAGTTCTTGTGATTATTCCTTGCTATAACGAGGAAGAAAATATTGAGCGCGTCGTGTCTGATCTGCGCCGCGCCGCGCCGGATGTCGATTATCTGATTGTAAACGATTGCTCCACCGACCGCTCTGCGGCAATCTGCCGCGAAAACGAATTTTCGTATCTGTCGCTTCCCATCAACCTCGGAATCGGCGGCGGCGTACAGAGCGGTTATTTATACGCCAAAGAAAATGACTACGATATCACTGTACAGATGGACGGCGACGGCCAGCACGACCCGGCGTATCTGCAAGCTGTCATTGAGCCTGTGGCACGCGGTGAGCTGGATATGTGCATCGGAAGCCGCTTTTTGAAAAAGGAAGGCTTTCAAACCAGCTTTATGCGCAGAATGGGTATTCGTATTCTCAGCGCACTGCTGCGCATTTTATGCGGTGTTAAAATTTTGGATGTCACCAGCGGTTTCCGCGCGTGCTCCAAACAGCTGACCGCTCTTTACGCCCAAAACTACGCGCAGGACTACCCGGAACCCGAGGCCATTATCACGGCTGTTTTGTCCGGCTACCGCGTCGGAGAAGCCCCGGTACAGATGCGTGAACGCATGGGCGGCGCTTCTTCCATCAACGCGCTGAAATCGGTGTATTACATGGTGAAGGTTACGATTTCACTGGTTGTGTTTCGCATTACCACCCCAAGAAGAAAGGACGGTGAACGCACATGCTGAACGGTCATATTGACCCCGCCTTTCGCGCACTGCTCTTAGTTGGGGTTGTGGTCTATCTTTCTGTTATCATTTGGCTGATGAAAAAGCAAAAACTCTTAGTGCGTTACGCCATCATCTGGCTGTTTTCCGGTGCAGTGCTGGGGGTATTTGCGGTGTTCCCCTACATTGTTCTGGTACTGCGCGATATCATACAGATTGTGACGCCTTCCAATTTAATCTTCATGATTGTCATCGCATTCTTACTTTTGGTTTCTCTTTCTCTTACCAGCATTGTGTCCGGGCTGTCGGAAAAGCTTAAAAAGCTCGCCCAGCAAAATGCGCTGCTGGAGCGCCGTGTGCGCGAGCTGGAAGAAAAGCAAAAAGAATCTTGAAGCTATGGCGCATTTATTGTTGACGTTCGACAGCTTTTACTTGCATGTATGCGTCCTACCTCTAGACAGAAAGGCAGAATCGGCGCTATGACGAATATTCTCTCTTTGGTATTTTTGCTGTTCCTTGCGGCGGCTTGTTTGATTTATTTTGTTTTACCTCGCACAGTACGCAGCCCGTGGCTGCTTTGCTGCAGCTATCTATTTTATCTATACGACCCGCAAAACGCAGGGTTTCTCGCCCTGCTTGCCGGCGTGACGCTTGTGACCTACGCGGCCGGTCTTGGGATTTCTTTTGTGAAACAGCGCTGGAAAAAACGGCTGATTTTAGGCGTTTGTGCCGCCGGATGCATCGGGCTGTTTGTTTGGTTCAAATATGCGCGCATCTTGCAGGAAACATTCGGAAACTGGTTTTCGGGGGGCTCTTCTCTCAGTTTTGCCGTTCCTTTGGGCATCAGTTATTTTCTGTTTATGGCTACCGGATATCTCATTGATATCTACCGCGGCAAAATCAAGCCGGAATATCGCTTGTTCGACTATGCACTGTTTGTCAGCTTTTTCCCGCTGATGACTGCCGGTCCGATTGAGCGTGCCGATCACCTTTTGCCGCAGTTTAAAAAGCCGCAGCCCTTTGACTATCAGCGCTTTTGCGGCGGCATGTTTCGTATCTTGTGGGGCTTTTTTAAAAAGCTTGTGATTGCCGACACCATCGGCGGCATTGTGGGACAGGTATACGGAAACCTGTATTATGAAGCCTACACCGGCCCTGTTGTATTGATTGCCAGCCTTTTATTCTCCTTGCAGCTTTACTACGACTTTTCCGCATGCAGCGATATTGCCGTCGGTGCAGGGCAATTATTCGGTATTGATCTGACAGAAAACTTCAAGCGGCCTTTTGCTGCATCGAGCTTTTCCGACTTGTGGCGGCGCTGGCACATCAGCCTGACAAGCTGGCTGCGCGATTATGTTTATATTTCTTTGGGCGGAAATCGGTGTGGAGCTGTTCGCACCGCATTAAACCAAATTATTACCTTTGCTTTAAGCGGCCTTTGGCACGGCGGCACACTGCCGTACCTTGTGTGGGGAATTTTAAACGGTGTTTACCTTTGTGTGGGAAAACAAACAGCACGTTTTCGCCGCCGTTTGGGGGCTTATAACCCGCTGTACCAATCTTCTTTTGTACGCCGCTGTGTGAATTTCTGCGTGAATTATCTTTTGTTCAGCAGCTGTCTTGTGTTTTTCCTTGTAGGCCTTTACAATACACAGCCCGGTGCCTTGCAGGACGCGTTTTTTGTATATCGCCATATTTTTACGGGCTGGGACGCGCTTTTCACAAACAGTGCTTCATTTTTTTCTACCATGGAGAGCATCGGATTCAGTTCAAACGCTATTTTCGCGCTGTGTGCCGGAGTCATTTTAGTGGAAGGGCTTGAGTATTTTGAAATTCCGATGCACCAGCTGATCCGAAAAGTTCCTATTTTTCTGCGCTGGCCGCTTTACTATGCACTTTGCCTTGGCATTCTTTTCTTCGGCTCATTCGGAAAGTCCGGATTTATCTATCAAAATTATTAAGGGGTGAATGATGTTGAATGGTAAAAAAAAGCCGAAAAGGCGGAAAAAACGCATCAAACTTTCCCCGAAAGCTTCGCGTGTCCTAAACGTGCTAAAAGGTGTTGCCCTGCGTTTTAGCTGGGCCGCTCGCCTTGTCATTGGCGCGGTGCTGTTCACCCCGATTCTCGTGTATATGGTTTATATCAACTACACCGTTGACCGACAAGGTGTTTTTCAGGGAGATCAGGAGCTGCGAAATGTCGTAGATATGCTTTTATCCGGCAAGAATATCACAGGGTATGAGCAGTTTAACGAACGCCAGCGCGACATTTTGGCTTTGCTGGCTGAAAAATTTGAAACACCGCCGAACACGATTGCACTCGGCTCTTCTCGAATTCTGCAAATGAATTTTGAAACAGCCGGGCTGGAGGACGGCGAATTTTTCAACTGCGGGCTGACAGGTGCCGACTTTTTAGATATCATCGGTTCTTATTATCTGTTTGAAAAAACCAATTGCCTGCCTGAAAATTTAATTATCGGCTTAGATCCTTGGGTGTTTAACAAAAACAGTGTGGATTCGCGCAGTGATAAAACGCTTTACGCAGAATTTTTGACAAACTGTTTAAACATTCCCACGCCCTACACAAAGCCGGACCCTCGGGAGAAATGGACCGCACTATACTCCCCGAGCTATTTTCAGGGAAATATCAGTTATCTGCGTTTGACGGGCAGTGAAATCAATACACTGCAAGTTGTGAATGAAGATGAGCTGATGAAGCAAAGCACAGAAGTAAAAATGCACGACGGCAGTATTTTATACCCCATCGAAATGCGCGATAAAAAGCAGGAGCTGATCGACAACGAGGCAACTGTCAGCATCAACTACGGCATGCTCAATTTAGAGGATTACACAGAGCTTGACACGGAACGCATGGAACATTTTGAAGCCTTTTTGCGCTATGTAAAAGAAAAGGGTGTGCGCGTATTTTTAATTCTTACGCCGTATCATCCCATTAACTATGAGCACATGAGCGTTACGCAGCCCGATCATTATGCCTCCTTTTTAAACACCGAGCCGACCATTCGGCGCATCGCATCAGAACTGGACATTCCCGTCTATGGAAGCTATAATCCCTACGCAATTCCCGGTGTGACGAATGCTGATTTTTTTGATTCGCTGCATTGCCGTGCCACTTGTATTCAAAAGTTTTTCCCCGGTATTCCAAAAGCGGTTGAAAACTTGGAAAACGGTGTGGACGTAGGCTTAAATTACGAAACTACCAAAGAGGAAGCCGAAATGAGAGATTCCGGCGTTGATCAAGAAACAGGTTCGCTTTTGACTTAAAGCCTGTTTTCCGCTTAAAACAATCTGATAAAAAAGGGATGACGCTGAGCACCGCGCTCAGCGTCATCCCTTTTTCTCTTCCTTTATTCTTTCTCGGAAAGATGTTCCTGATTTTCTTTTTCTGCCCGCTTGATCTGAACGAAAACAGTAACGGCAATCGGCAAGCCGAACAGGCCCAAAAAGCCGAACAGTGAAACGCCCACGAACATACTAATAAGCGTAATAAGCGGATGCAGACCAATTTGATGCCCTACGACACGCGGCTCCAAACTCTGCCTTACCACCGTAATAATGGCATATAGAATTAACAAACCGATACCCAGCGGGAAATTCCCCAGAATCAGCGTAATAATTCCCCATGGAATTACAATCGTACCTGTTCCTAAAACCGGCAGAATATCCACCACTGCAATCAGCAGTGCCAGCAAAAACGCGTAGGGTACACGCAGCAAAAGCAAGCCGACGAACAATTCCACAAAGGTTAATCCCATCAAAAGCGCATACGCGCGCCCAAACTGGAAAAGTACCGTTACCACGCTCGACTTGACCTCAAATAAAAGCTCTTTGCCTCGCGGGGGCAGCAGTTTTGCAATAAAACCGGTCACCTTATAGTAATCGACAACAAAGAAAAAGGAGGCAACAATCGTAATGATGAGATTTACAAGTGAAGTTGGAATTCCCGCTGCCATCGAGCCGAGCCCGCCGACCACTTTGCTGGAAAGCGAAGAAACCAAACCAGACAAGGCGGTATTTAAGTGCATCGACACTTCGTTGACAATGCTTAATGCATCGGGATTCAAATTTTCCACCACATCCACAATTATAAATTGAATCTTATTTAATGCAGGTTCAATCAAGCTTGCGTATGTCTGCGGCAAGGAATGAAACACCCCTTGCAAAAGTAAAACCAAACGCGTTCCAACAACAATCAGCAGTGTTAAAAACAAAATATAAAAAGCACACAAAGACAAAATTGCCGCGGTTCGCCGTTTCAGCCCGGTATGTTTATGAATATAGTGAATCACAGGTTTTAAAAGAAATGCAATCACGAAAGCCGTCACAAACGGACTGAGCAGAGGAAATAAATACTTGAGCGTAACAAAAATTAAAAGCAGCAAAATGCAGTAAAAAGCAAACTGTATGATAAAAGCACGCATCTTCTCAATGCGGTCTTTTGATTGCATGAAATAACCTCCTTTGACACAACGCTTTCAGAATAGTGTCGTATTTTTTGCACAAAAATAATCATGTTCTTTTTTATTATATCGTTTTTTTCAGAAAAGGAAAGTAAAAACCACGAACGATTTGTAAAAATTTGCTGTTTTTTGTTTTTATTATATCAAAAAGTGCTGTTATACCGATAAAAAGTTCTCTTTTCAAGCAAACATATCCTAAGGGGATGCTTTCAGCGTTCAAGACAGTTGCATCGTCTTATAGTTCCATGTAAAATAAAAGCAGAAGATTGCATGTATCCTGTATTAGTAGAGCGAAAAACAAACTATGTCCGGGGCGTATTGCTTTCAACACCGGAAAGCCGTTATACTCTGCCGCCCCGAACCAATAAGGGAGGCACTTTTATGCGCCAGCCAATCAAAACACTCATTGAACTTTACGATAAGCAGCCAATGGAAAATATCTTAGGGGCTTGCATTTTTTCCCCTGCCATGGTTGTTTACATCTGCGATGCCCGTGATTCCAGCATGCGCAAAGAGATGGCGGTGGAACGGCTGTTTAAAAGCCGAAAAATGAAAACAAAGGCGCGATTTTATTATATCGACACATCCAACCCCGAAATGATTTGGCGTACCTTTGAGGCCGTTGTGCGCGACTACCCCGACTGTGTTTTTGACTGCACCGGCGGAAAAGATCTCGTACTCCTGCAAGCCGGGCTATATTGCCGCGAAAAGAATGTACCTGCTTATTATATCGACCCGGTGCGCGGAAAGTTCGTGAATGTTATCGGATGTGAATATCTTCGGGAGTATTATGCAATGCCGCATTTTTCTGCGGAAGATCTTTTGGCAATTGCCGGTGCACAGCTCGTTGGATACGGCCATTACAACCCGGGAGAGCTGACCGACGATTTTGAGGCGGATGTGTTCCGCGTGTGGCCGATTGTTTGCCGAAATCCCGCTGCGTGGAGCCGTTTGGTCGCTTTCTTTCAAGCAGTTTCAGGGGGAGCGGAGCATCAGCTTGTCATGGATGCACCACATGTGGTGCATGTCAACCGGCAGTCCACCGTTTACTATCAGCCCGCTCTCCTGCACGAGCTGGAAGAAGCCGGCATTTTATCCGATTTGCAAATTATGGCACACCGTGTGCGGTTCACTTACAAGAACATTATGATAAAAAACTGTTTGCAAAATCATGGAATTTGGCTTGAACTGTACGCATATTACAGCGCGCTTCGATGCGGCTGTTACGACGATGTCCGCACAAGCGTGGTTGTGGACTGGGATAACGCCCGCGGCACCGATCGCTCTACCCGCAACGAAATTGACGTTTTGATGGTCAAGGGAATTCAATCCGTGTTTGTTTCCTGTAAAATGGGTGCGCCGACGCCGCTTGCACTTTCGGAAATTAAAATCCTGAGCCAAAAATTCGGCGGAGAAAATACAAAAACGATTGTATTAACCGCTTCGGATGTATATGAACGAGAGCGTTCTCTTTTACAGCGTGCGCGCGATCTTGACATTATTTTAATCGACCAAAGCACCTTAAAAAAGGGAGATTTGGCGCGGCGTTTTCAGTCATTGGTTTTAGAATCCTTTTAAAAAGGGGAACATCTTTATCTTATTTTGATTTGCGGCGTATTCACCTATTCATAAACCTCAAACCTTGCGTTTGTGCCGCTTCATTCCAAAAGAAGCCAGGCGGCAAGGAGAAAAAAGCCTGGAAAAGGGGGCTAGCCCTCTTTTCCATTTGAAATAGGGACGCAGTTTGTGAAAAAGCAAAGCTTTTTCGACAAACTGAAACAGCGCTTGAAAGAAATGTTTCTTTCAAGCGCTGTTTTCTATTTTGCAAACATTTCTTTGCACTTTACCGCAAAGAAGCTCGCTCAATTTTTTCAAACAAAAATGGCTGGAACTTTTCTTTTTCAGGTTGTTCTGTCTGCTTTTGCTCAATGCGAATTTTCAAAGAAGAAGCAAACGGCAAACGAAGCCGATAAATGGTATCGCCCCATTGCTTCAAATGATCCTCATCCAACACGGAAAGCTCATCCACTTCAACCGGTGCGCTAACACCGTTCCAGTAAATCGTAAGCTCGCCAAGCTCAGCAAACGTGTCATGCAAAATCGGACGTTCTGCCAGCATCAAACTGGAAAATGCAAAGGAGTATGTGCCTGCACAAACATCTTCCACACAAAGCCCTGTTTCATTCAGAACAAGCGTTCGAACTACACTCGATACATGAGCAGAAGCAGGCCACACCTTGTTTAACTCCATGCTTAAACGGAACTCCGCTTCCGACTCCTGCTTTTCAGCAATCACACAAGCCTCGCCGCCGGACGTTTGCATGACACCGTTAAATGTGGGCAAATTGTGCCACTGGCTTTGCTCGGGGAAAATTTCAAACTGCTTTCCCGACGGAGTTGTCTGTGCATACGTACCGTCTTCAACTTCAATGAGAACAGGGCGGTCTTGCCAAGAAAGGGTGATGCTTCCCAAATGGGCAGTACCTTCCTGCCGCTCGGCACAAGCCGACACCGCCCACCGGCCGCGCTGAAAGGTTGTTTTCTCCTTTTGCGCATGCTCGGCATTTTCTGCCCATTCCGTCATATGCGCCGCATTTGCCGCTTGTACCAGTGCGGCCCACAAATCAATGCCTGCTGCTGGCACTCCTTTTATCATTTCATGATGCCAGCGCTGCGCCGCAGAAAACGCCCAGCCGGGTTCACTGACCCGCAGGGCAACCGCAAATTCCTGCGCACACTGGACAGGGTCTTCAAACGGGGCAGAAAGGCTCATCAACCGCTTTGCCATTGCCAGCACCTTTGGCTCTTTCCATACCTTTTCAAAGGGCTGTGCCGCGGTAAACGACAAAATAGAAAGACAGCCGAAGAAAGACAGTAAGCCGTGGTATTCATCATCGACAGCCTCGTTCGGCTGGCCATTTTCCGTATACAGATCCAAAAAATACTCCAGCGAGTACACCGCCCGGCGCAGCACTTTGCGCCGCACTTCATAGGAAAACGGCATTACAAACGCGCACAGCAGAACTTCGATTGTTCCCTGCGCAGTCCATGCACAAGCCGGCTGATTTTTTGCCGCCATCCACCAAAAGTGTTCCTCCACATAGGGTGCAATCAGCCGGCGCTCCACTTCATACATCATACGCGCGCGCAGAGAGGGGGCAAGTACATTTGCCAATGCGTGATGACAGCAAGCCAAAAGCCCGCCCGTTTGTGCGGCAGGCAAATCAATCACCGCCCGCTCCGGGTCCGGCCACTGCAAAGGCGGCGTACCGGCAATATAAAAATTATTGGCAGGCAGCTGCCATGCAGTTTCTTCACAGATCGCAGTAATGACATTCATTAGCATGTCGCGCATTCCCGGCTCTTCCTTAAGCAAAATACCATACGCCAAATCCCGCAGCTGTTTTCTTCTTGAAAAACACTTTATTTCATAATCGCGGCGAGCGCCTGTGCGGAAAAACTGCATCCAATCCGTCATCAGCAAGCGCGAAATTTCAGTCTGCACCGCATTTTTTGCTTCTCGATCAATCATACCTGTCAGTGACTCGGGGATGCTCTCCCAGTCCATTTGCAAAGGAACAACGGGAAAAGCCAGAAAATTTTTAGGCAAATGATTGAGATAGGTTCTGATCATTGCGTCACCTCATAGCGCCAATGTTTGTTTTTAACGGCTTTTTCAGCATGAAGCGGTACAGCTTATACCACGCCGAAGCATCACACCCACGTTTTGAAGCACTCAGCCCGTTTTCTCGGAAAAATCGCCTTTTCGCGTAAAAAACTGACCCGGCTCAAAGCAAGTTCATCCGTTTCCTTGCCGTAAATCAACCGCGCATTTCCTTTTTTCACAAACATTTGAAAAACAATTCTAACGCTTTTCATTTTAACGAAACCAAAAAGGAATTGCAAGTCCCGCATCTTAGTTCAGAGATTGCCGCCACTCATCGATATTCTTTGCTGTTACTTCCTGATACGAAAACCAAAGATAATGCCCCTTTTCCAAGTGAGGTGCTTGTGAATCTTCCAAAATTCCGCTGTAAGTTAAGCACAAATCCAGCAGCGCTTTTGCAATCCCGTCTGCGTCGTTGTGTACCGTTCCGTAGAGTGTTCCCTGCTCAATGGCATCCAGCGCCTGTTTGGTTGCATCTACGCCCACTACCAAAGGCACTTCCATCTCTTTTTCCAAAAACGCATCAATCGCACCCAGCGCCATATCATCGTTATTGGAAATCACGGCCTCAATGGCGTCGCCGTACTGATCGAGCCACAAACGCATTTTGCTTGCCGCCTGTCCGCGGTTCCAGTTTGCGGTATCGCCTGCCAGCTTTTGCGCCGAAAGCCCTTCTGCCGTCATTGACTTTGCCGCATACTCCGTACGCAGCAGCGCATCCTGATGGCCCGGCTCTCCTTCCAGCAGCACATACTGCAAAACACCGTCGCCGTTTTTATCCCATCGCTCGGTATCATCCTGCCATGCTTCCACTAACATTCGGCCTTGCAATACACCGCTTTGCTCCGCTTTCGCTCCTACATACACTACCTCGTCCCAGCGGCGCAAATCTTCCTCTACGGGCTCACGGTTAAAAAACAGCAGGGGAATTTCCGCCTCTTTTGCCTTATCAATCAGCACCGCAGCCGCAGTTCGGTCTACGATATTAACGCACAGCACATCGCACCCCTGCTTGATAAAACGGTCTACCTGCTCCATTTGCGTGGTCTGGTTTCCCTTTCCGTCCGCAACGGAAACGTTAATTTTAATTCCGTACCGCACCTCGGCCTGCTGTGCGTCCTGCTGAAGCGATTGAATCAACGAGGCGATAAAAGTATCCTGCTCATCATAGACAGTGACGCCAATCCGAATCGTGTCGGGCTCTGTTTGCCGCAGACTGCATGATGCAAGAACAAGTGAAAGCGTGAGCACAAGGAGCAAGCTAGTCCACCGGGAACAGAAGCTTTTGACTGCTGAGCTCATTAAAATCTTCCCCCCTCACAATAGAAAACGGCATCGTTTGTGACTGTGCATCTTCGCCGCTTACAGCACGCAGTGCCTGCTGTACTGCCAAATAGCCGGAGGCATATTCTCCGATGACTGCACACGCCGAAATTGTTTCATCTTCCAGCGCAAGCGCAATCGCACCTGTAATGCCAACGCCATAAAGACGCTGTGAAAGCCCCAGCTCAGCCTTTTTTTCCGCCGCCTCCTGTGCGGCAAAAGGCTCCGCTACCACCACTGTATCGTAAACCTTCTGGCCCCACAAAAATGATTGTGCTTTGATTTCTTCGGCTGAAATTTTCATGCGTGCCACATCGGCCCCCTGCTCTTCCAACGCAGCCTGTGCCGCGTCCAGCCGCTGTGTCACGGCACTGTTGTCTTTTGCAGTGTCCAAAAGCAATACTTGATTCGGGATGCCATCCTCTATGATTTCCTGTGCCAAGGCACTTCCCAAAGCGGCTTGGTCCGGCGCAATACAAGCCGCCGCACCCGGGGCACACGACTCCATGCTGATGATGGGTAAGTCTGATTGCTCTTTTGACAGTGTTTCAACACATGCATCCGACACGGGAATGACAATCAAAGCCTGTGCACCGCGCACGGCTTCTCTTCGCATGATTTCTATTTGCTCTTCTGCGTCGTTGGGACGTGTTAAGTACAAAAAGCGAAGTTCCGCCCCCGCTTCCTGCGCCGCTTGCTCCATTCCCATCTTTGTATTTTCCCAATGGACGGCATCCACTTCACGAAAAATGACGGAGATTTCCACTACTTCGCCGGAAGAAGTGAATAACCCGCTGGATGGGAGCATCAAGGAAATCAGAACAGCCGCACCCAAGACGCCGAGGATCAAAAGCTGCACTAACGTTGCTCTGCGCTGTTTCACAAGACGTCCTCCCTTCCGTACTGCTGCGCCTGCTGGCGGTCAAGCGCCGGCATACGAAGCTCCACCATGGTTCCCTCATCCGGTTCGCTGTGCACGGTAAGCCCGTAAGACTCGCCGAAATACAGCCTCAAACGGCGGTGCACATTGCGCAAACCGATGCCGGAGCCCTTTGAGTGCGAGGCGGGGCGCTCTTCTTCTAATAAAGTTTGTGCCACAGCAGGCGGAATTCCCGCACCGTTGTCACTGATGCGGATTACCAAATCCTCTTTGTCGCGCAGTGCCTCTACTCGAATTTCTCCGTCTTCATCGAGCCCGGAAATTCCATGATAAATCGCATTTTCTAAAATCGGCTGGATGCTCAGCTTCAGCGCATACAGGCCCTCGGTGTCCGGATGAATCTGCATGGAAAACTCAAATTTGTTTTTGTAACGAATCTTTTGAATGTTCATGTAATGGCGCGCATGTTCGAGCTCATCGGCAAGCGGAATCATACTGCGTCCTTTGCTTAAAGAAATACGGAAAAACCGGGCAAGCGACGTCACCATTTCAATCGACTCCTGATAACGCCCCGCCTCTGTCATCCAGACAATCGAATCCAGCGTGTTGTATAGAAAGTGGGGGTTGATCTGCGATTGCAGCACATCCAGCTCTTTACGGCGTTTTTGACGCTCCTGCTGTAAAATGTCCTCGGTTAAGTGGCGCATGGTGGAAACCATCGAAAAAATAGAACGGCTGAGCTGCTGTACCTCGTAGCATCCGCCCTCGACAAGCTCCATGCGTTCCTTTCCTTTTTTAACTTCTTCAATCTCGTGCTCCAGTCGGCGAATGGGGTCGGAAATATAAGCGGAAATCCGGAAGTTTAAAAACGCCATTAAAAACACGGAAAACAGCAGCATCGAAACGCCGAAGAGCACAAGCTGCCCTGAATCTTGCCACAGTCCGGCCACAGGAACAACGGCTACCAGTTTCCAGCCGGTATACCCAACTGTCTTTACCGTCACGTGGCGGCGCTGTCCTTCAAACAGCTCGGTGTGCGTTCCATCGCTGTACGATGCCGCCTGCAAATAATTTTCCGTTTGCAGGCCGGAGTAAATCATTTGCTGGCGGGGGTGATAAATAATTTCTCCGTTGTGATCCACCAAATAAAGATAACCGCCGTTCGGCAGCTGAACTGAGCTGCACACTTGCTCAATGCCGGAAAAGCTCATGTCCACTAAAAGCACACCGCTTTTAATACGGCCATCACTTGTCAGCTGAACATGACGGCTCAGCGACACTACCCAGCGATAGGGGTCGTCCGGATCTTGAAACAGGCGCTGAATATGCGGCGCTGAAAACTCTAAATTTTCGACATGAGTCATCGCTTGGGTAAACCAAAGGCTTTCCTGCGGAGCCGCATTTTCTTTCAGCTGAGAAAAAGGCACAGAGGCCAGCAAACTTCCGTCCTGTGCAAAAAGAGCCATGGAAACAAGTACATCGCGGTTTTCTTCGTACAGCAGTGCCGCAGACGACAAAATCTCATCCCCGGGCTGCTGTGCAAAATCCACATTTTTAATGACGCGGTAATACAATGCATCAGAAATCCGCATCACGCGCCGCAAATAGCTGTCTAAATTGAAATTCACTTGGGAAAGCACCCTTTGGGTGCTGTCGGCAGACATCGCCGCCAGCGTGTCGGAAAAGCGAAAAAAGAGCGTTGCCCCCATAAAAATCATGCCCAGCGCCGTCACGATGGTAAAAAACAAAGAAATGACACGCTGAATACTCATTTTGCGATATTTTTCCGCAATCCGCTTTGCAATATAACGCATCGGCCCGGTCATGCGCTCTTTCCCCCTTCTCTGCGTTTTTTCTTACCCGCGCTCGCTTGCGCGGAATTTGGAGGGCGTTACTCCAAAGTGCCTTTTGAATACATAGCTGAAATAATTTGCATCAGGGTAGCCCGTTTGTTCCGCAACAGCGTACGTTTTTTCATCGGTTGTCCGCAGAAGCTCCGCTGCCTTTTCCATTCGAACTTGCGTTAAATAGTTAATAAAGCTCAATCCCGTTTCTTTCTTAAACAGCGTAGAAAAATAAGCAGGCGACAAATGCAGAACCTCACAAAGCCGCTCAACGCTCAGCTCTCCGTCATGATAATGCTCTGCAATGTATTCTTTCGCTAAGTGTACGCTTCTTCCGGCTGTATCATTGCGGCGGCGCCCCAAAATTTCTCGAATTCGCAAAAAACGCTCTGTCAGCCAGCCGCTCATGTCTTCTAAAGAACGGAAATGGTCGGCTGAAAGCATCGTCGCGGCCTCTTCTTCAAACAATTCTCCGGAGTCTTCTGCGCCGGAGCGGACAGCGCGCATCAAGCTGAGCAGACTCTCTAAAAAGAACAGCTGGCACTGCACAATCGAAATATGGCTGCTGCGCATCTGTTCCACAATCTGTTCAATGACTTCCCGCACATGCGCCTCACTGCCGAGCTTCACTGCCGCAATAATATTTTGCTGCTGTACTTCCCCAAAGAGTGCCGCGGCATCTCCGCGCGGCTCTACGTCACGAATGTAAAGCACTCGGCTGTCGGCAATAACTTTATATTCCAGCGCCGTCTGTGCCTGGGCAGCCGATACACAAAACATTGCGGCGTTGTGACAGAGCGTTCCAACGCCAATGTGAACACGCAGCCCGAGCAATGTTTCCGCCAGCAGGCAAAGACGTTCCAATTCCTCCAAAAACGCATAGAACCGTTCTTCACCGCCAATTTCCGCCATTAAGGCGACACCTCCGTCAAACAGTGCGCCTCTCACCGCCGCATCCGGCAATGAAAATTGCGCGGTGAGAAAATCCATTGCCGACAACAGCACCGCATCCTCTGCAATGCGCAGACCCTCACCCTTTACCGACGCAATGGCAACCGCCCACACGCCGGACGGAAAGGACAGCCCGTACTCAGCGGCTCGCTCTTCGATTTGCTCCGCCGGTATCTTCCCGCTAAGCAGACGGCTGTAAAAAAATTCACGCAAAAGCGGCAAGCTTTGCTCGTAGCGGTCTTGCCAAACCTGAATATTTTGGCGTTCCTCGCGCTGTTTGTCCAGCTGATCGCGGATTCGTTCCAGCACCGAGCAAAGTTCCTGCGCGCTGATCGGCTTTAAAATGTATTCAAACGCGTGGATTCCAACCGCTTGACGCGCATATTCAAAATCGTCAAAACCGGAAAAGAATACAAGCTTTGCGGCCGGCAGCGTAAGATGAAGCCTCCGGCCAAGCTCTAAGCCATCCATATACGGCATTTTGATGTCGGTGAGCACAACATCCGGACAGGTTTGCTCGGCAATTTCGAGCGCTTCCATACCGTTTGCGGCCTCTCCGGCCAGCTCAAACCCCAACTCTTCCCACGCCATTTTCCGGCAGATTCCCTGCCGGATTTCCTCTTCGTCATCGACCAGCAAAACACGGTAGCGCCCCATGGTATTCCCTTCCTTCTCTGTTGACTTTCTTGTATCTCACACACGTTGATTGCTTCATCTGTTTCTTTTTCAGTATAACATTGAACCGCTTCATTCACAACCCGCCGAAACAGAAAAAAGAGCTGCCAAAGCAGCTCTTTTTCCACCGCTGAAAACAAGCGATTTTTTTATTTTTTCACGAGATATTTACGCATATCCAGTGCACATGCAAACAGGATAATGCCGCCCTTAATCGCGTACTGCAGGTTCTGATCCATGCCAACCAGCGGAAGGGCAACGAAAATCAAGCGGAGCATGATAACGCCGATGATAATGCCGCTGATTTTACCGATACCGCCGACGAACGAAACGCCGCCGATAACGCACGCCGCAATGGCATCAAGCTCATAGTTCACGCCGGTGTTGGCGGTGTTGGAAGCGATACGAGCCGACTCGATGAAACCTGCCCAGCCGTACATAGCGCCCGCCAGTGCAAACACCGCAATGGTAGTTGCAAACACGTTCACGCCGGAAACGCGGGCTGCCTCTTCATTGGAGCCAAGTGCAAACATGTTTTTGCCGAAGGTGGTTTTGTTCCAAATGAACCACATCAGCGCTGTCAAAATCACGGCATAAATGACGTAGTTCGGAATTTGAATGGTACCGCCTGCAAAGCTGAGGAGCGGCGGGTTGCCCACAACAAAGTTGCGGTACTCGTCGGTCAAGCTCGAAATTGCCATGCCGTTGTTATTGCCGGCCTGCACATAGAACAGCAGTGCGGTATACAAAATGAGCTGTGTGGCCAGCGTAACAATGAACGGATGCAGCTTAAACTTTGCAACAAAGAAGCCGTTAAACGCACCGATCAGCGCGCCAAGGGCAACCACAATCAAAATGACAAGAGGAATGGGCAGTGCGCCGATTCCCGTCCACATTTTTGTGGGAGCATCGGGGCTTTGCAGCAGAGAAGCCGCAACGCAAGCCGTGATGCCAACGGCGCGTCCTGCGCTCAGGTCAGTACCGGTTAATACGATACAGCCCGCAATGCCGAGAGCCACGGGTAAGTAAGCCGCTGTTAATGACAGCAGGTTGACAAGGGACGACGGCGATAAAAAGCTGGGTTTCGTCACCGCCACATAGGCCGCCACCAAAAGCATGATGATAATCAGGGCGTTGTTCAGTACGGTGTTGCCAATCTGTTTTGCACTGATATTCTTAATGCTGCCGGCCGGTGCTTTTGTTTCGTTACTCATAGTTTTTCCTCCCCATTACACATATTTTGCAGCCAGGGTCAGAATTTCCTCCTGCGTGGTGGTTCTTGCATCCACCTCGCCGGCTACCTGACCGCCCGACATCACTAAAATTCGATCGCATACACCCAGCAATTCGGGCATTTCCGAGGATACCATGATGACACCCTTGCCCTCGTTTGCCAGGTTGATAATCAGCTGATAAATCTCATATTTTGCACCGACGTCGATGCCTCGGGTCGGCTCATCCAACAGGAGAATCTCCGGTTTTGTCAAAAGCCAGCGGCCGATGATAACCTTTTGCTGGTTTCCGCCTGACAGCGAGCGAATCTGCGTATGCTGGCTCGGCGTTTTAATATGCATGGCTTGAATCGACCAATCCGTATCTTTACGCATCTTCTTGTCATCCAGCATGATGCCGCCGACGAGATAATCCTTCAAGCTCGAAATAACCGTGTTTTCCTTGATATCGCGAATGCCGAAAATACCGGTTGCACGGCGCTCTTCCGTAAGCAGTGCAAAGCCGTTTTTAATCGACTCGCGCGGGGTGCGGTTGTGAATTTCTTTTCCGTGCAGGCGGATGCTTCCGCCTTCGCGCGTCATCGAACCGAACAGATTTTCCAAAAGCTCCGTGCGGCCCGAACCATCCAAGCCCGCCACACCGAGAATCTCGCCTTTTTTCAGCTGGAAGGTACCGTCTTTTAAGCGCGTGTACTTGCCGCCGATGTGCTGAACATCCAAAATTACCTCGCCCGGTTCGTTCGTTTTGGGCGGGAAACGGTTTGTCAGTTCACGGCCTACCATGTAACGGATGATTTCGTCCATGGTCAGTTCAGCGGCCGGCTTCGTTGCCACCCACTTTCCGTCGCGCATGATGGTAACGTCGTCGCTGATGCGCAGAATTTCCTCCATCTTATGGCTGATGTAAATGATGCCGCATCCTTTTTTCTTGAGCATATCAATAATGCGGAAAAGATGCTCTACCTCGGTTTCTGTCAGCGAAGAAGTCGGCTCGTCAAATACAATAATTTTAGAATCGTAGCTCACCGCTTTGGCAATCTCCACCATCTGACGCTGCGATACCGGCAGCGTGGACATAATCGCCTTAGGATTCACCGTCACTTGCAGTGTATCAAAAATTTCTTTCGTCTTTTTCGCCATGCTGGACTCATCTACCATCAATCCGGCAATTTTGGGGTAGCGGCCAAGCCACAAGTTATCCTGTACGCTGCGCGTAAGTGCTTGGTTCAACTCTTGGTGCACCATGGCTACGCCGTTTTCCAGCGCTTCCTTAGAGCTTTTGAAGCGCACTTCTTTTCCGTCAAGACGAACGGTGCCGCTGTCGCGGTTATAAATGCCGAATAAGCACTTCATCAAAGTGGACTTTCCCGCGCCGTTTTCCCCCATCAACGCATGAACCGTCCCGGCCCGCACGGTTAAATCGACGCCGTCCAGCGCTTTTACGCCCGGAAACTCTTTTGTAATGCCGCGCATTTCAAGCAAAGCCGATTGCTCCATATTCTTCCTCCTCTCGCAATTTGTGGATCGTGTTGCAGAAAATGGGCAAGGCCCTGTGCCGCCTAAACGCGCACGATCTCAAAACACTCGCACCCTGCACTCAGACAAGGCTTTCGACGGCTTGTTTGCATCTGCCGTGAGCCCGCTTTGCAAGTCACAGCTAAAACATCAATGTGTAAAAGTCTTTAAAGAAGGCGGGGTCGCCCGGCAACCCCGCCCGCCATCAAATTCGTTTGAAAAGTTTAGTCTTGGCTGGTAGCGTCATACATCGCATAGGGAACACGAATCTTCGCTACGTCAGAGTCAACCACAAACTGATCGGTGTTGGCCATCAGTTCTGCGCCATCCTGCACGTTCTTCACGAGCGTGTTGATCGTGCTTGCCATGCCGACAGCATCCTGCTTGATGGAACCGGCCATGTTGCCTTCCTTGATCAGCTTCTTCGCGGAATCGGTTGCGTCAACGCCGAATACCGGAATAATGGTGCTGCCTTCGCCTTTGTTGTAACCAACGTTCTGCAATGCGGAGATTGCACCTTCGGCCATACCGTCGTTGTTGCAGATAATCAGCTCAACCATGTTGTTGTTGTCTTTGTTGTAAGAGCCAAGCAGAGTGACCATGTAGTCGTTGGCTGCCTGTGCCGACCATTTGCCCTGAGCGTCTACCAGGTACTTAGTAGATGCGTTGGCGTCATAGTAAGCGAGTTCCGGCTTGCCGCCTTCGGTCAAAATCTTGTTGGCATCTTCCACCGCATACTGGGTGCGAGCCTCGGCCTCAGCGTTGCCTTCCTGGCCTTTAAACATGACATAGGAGATGGTTCCGTCGCCGTTCAAGTCAACGGTGTCATAGTTTTCCATCAAGTAATTGCCGATCATTTCGCCCTGCATGTGGCCGGCGTCGGGAGCGTTCGTTCCGACGAAAGCACATTTGTCATAGCTGTTGATTACTTCGTTATCGGCAACCTCACGGTTGAAGAAGATAACGGGGATGTCAGCTGCGCGGGCCGCTTCCACAATGTCCTTTGCGGGGTCGGAAGTGGAAGTTTCCACGATGTTGACAATCAGCAGGTCAGAGTTATCGGCGATCGCCGTTTTCACTTGGTCGGTCTGTGTCGGCTGAGAACCGGCAGCGTCCCAGTTTTTCGGCTCGATGCCCATTGCCTTCAGCTGCTCATCCATTGCAGTGCGCACAGTGGAAATGTATACATCGGAAAAGTCATAATAGAAAACGTCAACCTTCAACGAATCGCCTGTGGTTGTGCCTGCGGTGCTGGCAGCAGCAGAGCTGCCTGTGCTGGCGGCCGTGGAGCCTGCTGCACTGGAAGCAGGTGCTCCACCACACCCTGCTAAAAGCGCCATCGACATGGACGCGGCCATTGCAAGAGCAATAAACTTTTTCATCTTCATTCCTCCTAAAAATGTGATGTTCAGGGGTTCCTTCCGCCCCTTTGCTGTAACACCATTATAACTAATTTTTTCTTTGATTACGATAGAAAATTATTCGATTTTCTATAAAAAATCTTCGATTTAGTGATAATTTTTATATAATACTTCTCAATTGATAAAAAAGTCCTGTTCTCCAATGAAAACTGCCGGCGCATTGTGATCTCTTTGGGAGTCCTGTGCTACCTTTCGATCAGATCTTGTGAAAAAGCGGATCCATCAAACTTTTCAAACAGAATGCCTTCTGAACCTGACAAAAACGGCTTTACAGGGGTTTGCTGTTCCCATCGGTTCTCAATGCCGAGCCATCTCTGAATTTTTTCAGAGGAAAACGGCAAAAAAGGCGCAAACACTACCGAAAGATTAGCCACCAGATAAAAACAGTTTGCGATGGTTTTTCTGCAATTTCCGATGTCATTCAAGCGCGTTTTCCAGGGTGCTTTTCCATCGTAATACCGGTTTGCAAACCGTGCGCCTTCCATTGCTTTAAATAAGGCCTCTTTGAACGCACCGTGCTCGATGCTTTCTCCAACGCATTCAAATATTGATTTGATGCGTTCTTTTACTTCCGGTCCAATTTCTTCCTGCGGAATTTCACCGTCAAAATATCGGTTAGAAAAAGCAAGGGTTCGATTGACAAAATTTCCCCAAATTCCAATAAGCTCCGAATGAACTTTTTCATGAAATTCTCGAAAAGAAAAATCGGAATCTCTTTTTTCCGGCCCATTTGCAATAAAAAAATAACGAATTTCATCCGGCTGCACTTTCTGAACCAAGTCTTTTACCCACACGGCCCAGTTTTTGCTGGTAGAAATTTTTTTGCCTTCCAGCGTCACGTGCTCACTGGAAATAATCTGATCCGGCAAACAAAATTGCCCGCCGTGCGCGAGCAGAAGTGCCGGTAAAATAATGCTGTGAAAAGGAATGTTATCTTTTCCATGCACATAGTAAGTCATTGTATCTGAGCTGCGCCCCACAATATCCGTGAAATTTTCACCGTGCTGCTCACAAAGACTTGAAACTGCTGAAAAATAGCCTAACACATTTTCTGCCCAAATATAAATACATTTGTTTTCATATCCTTCTTTCGGTACAGGAATGCCCCATCTCAAATCGCGGGTTAAGGCACGGTCGGGCAAGCCCTCGCTTAAATAGCGATTCGTAAAGCTAATCGCGTTTTTTCTCCAGTAAGGATGTGCCCGGACATGCTGTTCAATCTGCTCACTCCATGCCGACATTTTCAAAAACAAATGCTTTGAACGCCGAAAAGAAACCGGCGTATGACATTCTGCGCAGCAAGGCTCCTTCAAATGTTCCGCTTCCAGCAGTTCTCCACAAAATTCACACTGTTCTGCGCGTGTTGCTTTTCCGCATTGCGGACAAAACCCGATCACCATCCGATCCGTTAAAACACTTTTGCAGGTTTCACAATAAGCCTGCTGCACCACCCTCTCCTCAATGGTATTGCTCTGATACAGAGTACGATGAAATGCTTGTACAAAATTCCTATGTGTTCCATCTGTCGTTTTCAAGTATCGGTCATAAGAAAATCCCAACGCTTGAAAAACTTCGCAAAATTCTCGGTGATATCGCTCGCTGATGGCTTCTGGGGTGGTGCTTTCTTGCTGTGCACGAATGGTAATGGGCGTTCCGTAACAGTCGCTGCCTGATACATAAAATACTTTTGCCCCTTTTGCTCGATAATAACGAGCAAGCACATCTCCCGGCAGCAGTGCAGCAATATGTCCGATATGGAGGGAACCGTTTGCATAAGGCCAAGCACCGCCGATTACAACTGTTTTCATGTTTTATTCCTCATTTCTTTCTAGGGTGTTTTCAAAATAAACGATCTCGTTGCTGCGTGTCGATTCTAACATTTCTTTCGTTTTTCATGTTCCGAATCAAGCAAAAGAAAAGGCTCTCACCCCCTGTTTTTTAACAAGGGACGAGAGCATTTTACTCACGTGTTACCACCCTATTTCGCCTGCCTCTCACGATGGCAGACCTTATCGGGTTCAGCCGGGAAATGATCCGACGAAACCCTATCGCTGTTACGGGCGATCCCGGCATAGCCTAACCCTGCGGCTCGGTATGCAGCTCCAAGACCATGTTCAGCAAATTCCTCTTTACCCGCTTTCAGCACGTTTCAAAACGGCGGGATTCTCTGAAAAGATTCCAATGCTTACTCTTTCTTATCATCGCTGTTGTAGGTCATTCTATCATATCAAATAAGAAAAAGCAAGCAGACAAAAAGATTCTTTTGCTTTTATTGAATGTTCTCAGAATTCAAAATATTTTGACCACAAATCAATTTGGTTTTTATATTCAAACCCTGCCAGCTGATGATTCCAATAAGGACTATTGCTGTAGAAATTATATTTATCAACCAATCGTTCCAGGAAATTTTGTTTTTCACTCAACCCTGTCTGTTGGTTTTCTCCATGATTCCCCGCCATCAAAAGACTGGTAGGCCCGCCAACCGAAGCCATTTTCCCACCATTGAGATGTGCTTCCAACGCACGGAATTCAACGATCGTTGCATTTTTGGGGTCAATCTCCTTGAGTACCAATTCTTGCTCAAAAGGTGTTCCATTTTCATCTACTCCGGTTGCAATCATAATCGGACTTTCCGGGGTAGAGTTTTCCGCGTAGTCAATTTTGTACGAAAGCCCATTTGCTTGACCGCCGGAATAAGCCGTGTTTTCGTTCGGCAAAAAGACTTCATAGGTATCGCTTGACTGAGGCGAAGTAAGGCCGGACATCACGTCAGAAAACAACGCAGCCCTGCTATAGGCTGAGCTGCCCATAGAAAAAGCTTGATTGCGTGAATAAACTGCTTGATTGGAGATTTGCATTTTATCTTCCCTCATTTCCAATTGATCTTAACCAGCCCTTTTCAATCCGTTTTCTTAAGGGAATTTCCTCCATAAATCTGGTTACGCGCATAGTATAGCACATTAAAATTGAATTGACAATTAAATTTACGCAAATATTTCAAAGATTCTCCCTTTAAAGCACTTTGATAGGCTCGACTTTTTCGGACAAAAACGCAAAAAATCCCCCTGCTCCTTTAGGGAACAGGGGGAAATAAACTACTGATTAAACCAGCTCGATGATTGCCATCTCAGCGGCGTCACCACGGCGCACACCCGTCTTAATAATACGAGTATAACCGCCGTTGCGGTCTGCATACTTCGGACCGATTTCGTCGATCACTTTCTTTGCAACAGTCTCTTTTGTTACGAAAGAGAACACCTGACGCTTTGCGTGCAGATCGTCGCGCTTGCCAAGCGTAATCATCTTCTCAGCCATAGCGCGCACTTCTTTTGCTCGGGTCGCAGTGGTTTCGATCTTACCGTTTTCAAACAGATAAGTCACCATAGCGCGGAGCATCGCTCTGCGGTGGTCGCTGGTTCTGCCAAGCTTTCTTGTACCGGGCATCCCATTTCACTCCTTTGCCGTTATTCGTCGTCTTTTGTAAGTTTGAATCCAAGAGAGTCCAGCTTTGCCACAACCTCTTCCAAGCTCTTGCGGCCCAGGTTGCGCACTTTCATCATCTCATCTTCAGATTTGTTAATCAGGTCTTCCACGGTGTTGATGCCGGCACGTTTCAGACAGTTGAAGCTGCGCACAGAGAGATCGAGCTCTTCGATGGTCATCTCGAGTGCCTTCTCCTTGCCCTTGTCGTCCTTCTCCACCATGATCTCGGCGGACATTGCCTCCTGCGACAGCGTCACAAACAGGTTCAAATGCTCGGTCAAGATGCGTGCGGCAAAGCTGACTGCTTCCTGCGCGCTGATTGTGCCGTCTGTCCAAACCTCTAAGGTCAGCTTATCGTAGTCGGTAATCTGTCCCACACGAGTATTTTCCACCGTGTAGTTTACCTTCAACACCGGCGTGTAGATACTGTCCACAGGCAGAGCGCCCAGAGATGCCTGCTCGGCGTTCTGCTTGTTACGCTCCGAGGGAACATAGCCCCGGCCCTTATCAAAGGTCAGCTCCATAATGAGCTTTGCGTTTTCTGCCAAAGTGGCAATGTGCCAATCGGGATTCAGAATCTCAATATCTGCATCCTGCTGGATGCTTCCGGCGGTTACTTCACCCTCACCGCTCGCCTCAATGCGAACCGTTTTGGGGGTATCGGAATAGAGCTTTGCGGTAATGCCCTTGACGTTCAGAACGATTTCGGTGACATCTTCCTTCACCCCGTCAATCGTAGAGAACTCGTGCACTACGCCGTCAATTTTAATGCTGGTTACAGCAACGCCGGGCAGGCTGGAAAGCAGCACACGCCGCAGGCTGTTGCCCAAAGTTGTACCGAAGCCTCGCTCCAGCGGCTCTACCACAAACTTACCGTAGCGGCCATCTGCGGAGAGGCTGGCGGTGTCGATCTTGGGTCTTTCGATCTCCATCATGGTAAAAACCCTCCTTAAATCAGCAGGCGATCAAACGCCTGCATGGTACATCGATCTTCGCGAACACGAGGTTATTTGGAGTACAACTCAACGATCAAGTGCTCTTCCACGGGCAGATCAATGTCCTCACGGACAGGCATCTTAGTGACAGTGCCCTTCAAGCTCTTGTTTTCACGCTCCAACCACTGCGGCAGGTTCACCATGGGTGCATCCTCACCGGTCAGTTTGCTGAACTTCACAGAAGAGCGGCTTGCAGAAGCAACTTCCACAACATCACCCGGTTTTACCAGGAAGGAAGGAATGTTCACCTTGCGGCCATTGACAGTGAAGTGTGCGTGGCTTACGAGCTGGCGAGCCTCGCGGCGGGTAGCGGCAAAGCCCAAGCGATAAACAACGTTATCCAAGCGGCGCTCTACCAAAACCAGCAGGTTCTCACCGGTTTTGCCGGCCATGCGGGAAGCCTTCTCGTAGTAGGAACGGAACTGACGCTCCATGATGCCATAGACGAACTTGACCTTCTGCTTCTCGGCCAGCTGCAAAGCGTACTCGCTCTTTTTCTTTCTCATCTGACCGCCGGGGTTACGGTTCGTGGTTTTCTTCGCATAACCCATAACAGCAGGAGAAATGCCCAGAGCGTGGCAGCGTTTAGCGATCGGCTGCATATTCTTAGCCATAAGTTTCTGTTCTCCTTTCGATTATACTCGACGGCGCTTCGGGGGACGGCAGCCATTGTGAGGAATGGGAGTGACGTCCTTAATCATGTTAACTTCCAAACCGGTAGCCTGCAAAGCGCGGATTGCCGCCTCACGGCCGGATCCCGGACCCTTTACATATACTTCTACCGACTTCATGCCATGTTCCATCGCGGCCTTTGCAGCAGTTTCTGCAGCAGTCTGAGCGGCAAACGGGGTGCTCTTACGAGAACCGCGGAAGCCCAGTCCGCCTGCACTTGCCCAGGACACAGCGTTGCCCTGCACATCAGTGATGGTAACAATGGTGTTGTTGAACGTGCTCTGGATATGAGCGCAGCCACGTTCAATATTTTTGCGCTCACGGCGTTTGGTACGCACAGCGGCGCCTTTTTTAGTGGCTTTCGTTGCTGCCATTGAATGTTCCTCCTTTTGTGATTACTTCTTCTTGTTGGCGACAGTGCGCTTCGGACCTTTACGGGTACGAGCATTTGTCTTAGAACGCTGGCCGCGCACAGGCAAGCCTTTGCGATGACGCACACCGCGATAGCACTGAATTTCCACCAAACGCTTGATGTCCAGTGCAACGTTGCGGCGAAGGTCGCCTTCAACGGTGAAGTTTTTATCGATGTAATCACGGATAAGAGCTTCTTCGTCTTTGGTGAGGTCCTTCACCCGAGTATCCGGATTGATCTTCGTCGCGGCGAGAATCTCTTTCGCGGCGCTGTGACCGATGCCGTAGATATAGGTGAGGCCAATTTCGACTCGCTTTTCTTTCGGCAAGTCAACTCCGGCGATACGTGCCATTTATAAGCACCTCCTGATTGATTTATCCGTTAGCGTAAACTGAACCGCCCGGATCAATGCTGGTTCAGCCAAAAGCGCAAAGCTTAGCCCTGACGCTGTTTGTGTTTCGGGTTTTGGCAGATGACCATCACGCGGCCTTTGCGCTTGATGACCTTGCACTTTTCGCAAATAGGTTTGACGGAAGGTTTCACCTTCATGATTGGTACCTCCTTCAAGGTTTGCTCGTGTTATTTCGAGCGCCAGGTGATACGGCCCTTGGTCAGATCGTAGGGGCTGAGCTCCAACGTGACTTTGTCGCCGGGCAAAATGCGAATGAAGTTCATGCGCAGCTTTCCGGAGATATGAGCTGTTACCTTGTGCCCGTTTTCGAGTTCCACCAAAAACATGGTGTTCGGCATAGCTTCGAGAACGGTGCCCTCTAATTCGATGACATCTTGTTTAGACAAATTCAATACCCTCCAGTTGAAATCATGGCTCTTGGGTTAGAATGACCGGCCCGTTCGGCGTGATGGCGATGGTGTGCTCGAAGTGAGCGCTCAAGCCTCCGTCCGCCGTGACGACCGTCCATCCGTCGGATAACGTCTTCACAACATGGCTTTTCTCGTTGACCATGGGCTCGATGGCAATTACCATTCCGCTCACAAGCCGAGGCCCTCGTCCGGCCTGCCCGTAGTTGGGCACCTCCGGGTCCTCATGAAGCTCTCGGCCAACGCCGTGGCCCACATAATTGCGAACCACAGAAAAACCGTTTTCTTCCACGTACTGTTGCACGGCTGCGCTGATGTCACCGACGCGGTTCCCGGGAACAGCAGCCGCGATGCCCCGGTATAAGGCTTCTTTTGTGACATCCAATAGCTTTTGTGCACGCTGGTCAACACTGCCGCACGCAAACGTGTAGGCATTGTCGCCGTTCCATCCGTGGACAGCGGCACCGGTGTCGATACTTACAATATCGCCCTCGCGCAGCACCACCTTTTTCGATGGAATTCCGTGAATCAATTCCTGATTCACAGAAATGCATGCGGAGCCCGGAAAGCCGTACAAGCCCTTGAAGTTCGGGCGTGCTCCCCGGCTGACGATATAGTCATAAATTGCTTTGTCGACATCCGCGGTGGTGGCGCCGGGCCGAATGGCCTCGCCACCTGCGCGCAGTGCACCGGCAGAAATCCGGCACACTTCGCGCATCGCTTCAATCTCTTTGGGTGTTTTGATCTGAATCACAAATCAGACCCCCAGTTTTTCAAACAGGAGCTTCGTGGTGTTTTCCACACCTTCCACTCCTTCTACCACAACCAGCTTTCCGCGCTCTTTGTAAAACTCTACCAGCGGCTCGGTAAGCTCGTGATACACTTTCAAACGCTCCACAATCGTGGAGGGCTCGTCGTCCTTGCGGACAATCAACTGGCCGTTGCAGCGATCACATACATCGGGCTTCACGCTGGGCTTGAAAATCGTGTGGTAGCTTGCGCCGCAGGAAGCGCAAACGCGCCGGCCGGACAAACGCTTTACAATGGTGTCATCGGCAACTTCGATGTCGATAACCTTATCAATCTCGACACCCATCTCTTCCAAGGCCTGTGCCTGCGCAACTGTGCGGGGCACGCCGTCGAGAATGAAGCCGTTTTTGCAGTCGTCCTGCACCAGACGCTCTTTAATGATGCTGATGATAACATCGTCGGGGACAAGGGCGCCGGAATCGATAAAGGATTTCGCTTTCAGCCCCATCTCCGTTCCGTTTTTCATTGCTTCACGAAGAATGTTTCCTGTGCTGATTGCGGGAATGTTCAGCTTATCGCAAATCACTTCCGCCTGTGTTCCCTTGCCCGCACCGGGCGCACCCAAAAGGATCAATTTCATCATTGCCTTCCCCCTTAGACGTTTGTTTAAAAATTACTCCAAAAAGCCTTTGTGATGACGCATCAGCAAATAGCTTTCCAGACTGCGGGAGGTATCCAGCGCAACGCCGACAACAATCAGCATGCTGGTGCCGCCCAAAGAAATGTTCATCGCCAGCACATTGCTCAGAATAATCGGGGCAATCGCTACAACGGCTAAGAACAAAGCACCGACAAAGGTAATCTTGCTCAGCACCTTCGTGATGAAGTCGCTGGTCGGTTTACCGGGACGGTAACCGGGAATGGTACCGTTATTGGTGCGAAGATTGTTGGCGATTTCAATCGGATCGTATTGAATTGCCACATAGAAGTAGTTGAATGCGATAATCAATACGAGATAGATCACAGCATACGCCCAGCTGTCGTAGTTGAACGCACCCAAGAAAGCTGACCAAATGGGATGCTCCTGTGCGTTGTACAGCGCCGGGAAGAATGCGCCCAGCGTGCCGGGAATGCTGACTAAGCTGGAAGCAAAGATGATGGGCAGAACACCGCTCATATTCACCTTAATGGGAATGTGAGAGTTTTGACCGCCGTACATTTTGCGTCCCACCACACGCTTTGCGTACTGCACCGGGATACGGCGCTCCGCAGCGTTCAGGATAACGATCATCACCGCAACGGCTGCGACCAAAACAGCAATCAACGGCAGGAAGAAATAATACTTAATTTCTCCGTTCATCGCGAGTTGAATGTAGCCCTTGATTGCGCTGAACACGCTGCTCCAGCGGGAAATGATACCGGCGAAAATCAGCATCGAAATGCCGTTTCCGATTCCCTTTACATCAATTTGCTCACCCATCCATTGCAACAGCATGGAACCGGCGGCAAACGAAAGGATAATCACCAATGCGCAAAATACGCCGGAAAAACCGGTGGTGTATTTCAGCGCGCCCTGCCCGTTGAGCAGGAAGTAGTACATTACGGACAGCAAAAGCGCAATGCCGGCACCCACATAGCGGGTCAGCTTCTGCATTTTGCGTCGTCCGTCCTCGCCCTCTTTGCTCAAGCGCTCCAAGGCGGGAATCGCAACTGCAAGCAGCTGCATGATAATGGATGCATTGATGTACGGGCCGACACCCAAAGCAAAGAGTGTCGAGTTGGCGAAAGCGCCGCCCGTCAGCATATCAATGTAACCGAGCAGGTTTCCTGTGTTGCCGCCAATCATGCTTTGCAGTGCATCCCCCGTTACAAAGGGAACGGGGATGGCACAGCCAAGACGAAAGAGTACAAGCACAGTTAAGGTAAAGAGAATTTTCTTTCTCAGGTCAGGGATCTTCCACGCGTTCTTAAAAGTATCGAACACTTCAGATCACCTCTGCCTTCCCGCCTGCTTTCTCAATCTTCTCTTTCGCGGAAGCGGTATAGGCATCCAGCTTAACAGTCAAAGCTTTTGTCAACTCACCGTTGCCCAAAACCTTGACGCCGTCATTTACCTTTTTGATCACGCCTTTTTCCAAAAGCGCGTTTACGTCGACAACACTGCCGGCCTCAAACTTTTCAAGGTCGCTGATCTTCACAGTGGTATAAACCGTAGCGAAGATGTTGTTGAAGCCGCGTTTCGGCAGGCGGCGCTGCAAAGGCATCTGACCGCCTTCAAAGCCGGCCTTCTTTACGCCGGAGCGAGCTTTCTGACCCTTGTGGCCGTAACCGGCCGTTTTGCCGTTGCCGGAAGCCGCGCCGCGGCCTTTGCGCTTAGCAGCCTTGTTGGAGCCGGCGGCGGGTTTCAATTCATGAAGCATCATTGTGCATGCACCTCCTTGCTTTTACGCTTTGGTAACCTCTACCATGTGAGAGATTTTGTTGATTTTGCCCTGAGTTGCAACGTTATCGGGCTGAACCGTTACGTCGCCTACTCGTTTCAAGCCAAGAGACAAAGCCGTTGCAATTTGATTCTGCTTACGGCCAATCAGGCTGCGGGTCAACTTGATGGTCAAACCACCTTCTGCCTGTTTTGCAGCAGGTTTTTTCTTTTCAGCCATGACTCACTGCCTCCTTAACCCAAAATTTCTTTCACGGTTTTACCGCGTTTTGCGGCAACCTGCTCTGCGCTCTGCAAGCTGCGCAGACCAGCCATCGTTGCTGTTACCACGTTGCAGGGATTGTTGGTGCGCTGGCACTTGGTACGGATATCCTTAATGCCTGCAACCTCCAACACAGCACGCACAGCACCGCCGGCGATAACACCGGTACCTTCGGGAGCCGGACGCAGCAGCACGCGGCCTGCGCCGAACACACCGACGGTCTCGTGGGGAATGGTGGTTCCCTTCAGAGCGATCTTGTGCATATTCTTCTTTGCGTCCTCGATTCCCTTGCGGATTGCCTCGGGAACCTCGCCGGCCTTACCCAGGCCGAAACCAACCGTGCCGTTGCCGTCGCCGACAACTACCAGAGCGGAAAACTTAAAGATGCGGCCGCCCTTGACTGTCTTGGATACACGGTTGATGGCAACAACCTTTTCTTGTAAATCCAAAGTGGATGCGTCGATCATTTCCATTTGTATCCTCCTTACAGCTTCAAGCCGCCCTCACGAGCGCCTTCGGCCAAAGCTTTCACGCGGCCGTGATAAACAAAGCCGCCACGGTCATAGACCGCCTGGGTGATACCCTTATCGGCAGCCTTTTTAGCAATCGCCTTGCCAACTTTTGTAGCAGCCTCGATGTTTCCGCCAAAGCCCTCAAAATCTTTATCCATGCTGGAAGCGCTGACCAGTGTTACACCGGCCACATCGTCGATCAGCTGTGCATAAATGTGCTTGGAGGAGCGGAACACATCCAGACGGGGGCACTGTGCAGTGCCGGAAATCTTGCCGCGAACGCGGCGATGACGACGCAGACGCGCGACGTTCTTATCCGGTTTATTAACCATTCTCGTTCACTCCTTACTTTATTTCGAGCCTTTGCCGGCCTTGCCTTCTTTGCGGATGACATACTCACCCACATAGCGGATACCTTTGCCCTTGTAGGGTTCGGGCGGACGCTTCTCGCGTACTTCCGCGGCAAACTGACCAACGCGCTGTTTGTCGATGCCGTTGATAACAATCTTCAAGGGATCGGGTACTTCAATGGTGATGCCCTCGATTTCAGGCATGATCACCTGATGAGAGTAACCCAGGTTCAAAACAAGGTCTTTGCCCTGCTTTGCGGCACGATAGCCGACGCCCTGAATCTCCAGCTCCTTCTTGAAGCCGTTTGTAACGCCCTCTACCATGTTGGCGATGAGGGTGCGGGTGAGGCCGTGTAAGCTGCGAGCCTCTTTCTCGTCATTGGGGCGGGTCACCACGATCTCATTATTCTCAACCTTTACGTCGATCAGAGAATGAATGGTGGAATTCAGGGTGCCCTTGGGGCCCTTTACGCTGATGTTGTTGCCGTCAAGTTTGACCTCAACACCGGCAGGGATGACGATGGGTTTTCTTCCAATTCTCGACATTGTCTATACCCCTTTCTTACCACACAAAGGCGAGCACTTCGCCGCCAACGTGCGCAGCACGCGCAGCCTTGTCGGTCATAACGCCCTTAGAAGTGGAGATGATTGCGGTGCCAAGGCCCTTCATAACCTTCGGCAGCTGCTCGCTGTTGGAGTAGATGCGCAGGCCGGGCTTAGACACACGGCGGATGCCGGAAATAACGGCAGAGCCGTTGTCGGTATACTTCAAAGTGATGCGAATGACGCCCTGCTTGTCGTCCTCGATGAACTGAACGCCCTTCACATATCCTTCCTCCAGCAGAATGTCGGCGATTGCCTTCTTCAGCTTAGAGCCGGGAATGTCCACCGAAGGGTGTTTGGCAGCACTGGCGTTGCGGATGCGTGTCAGCAAGTCCGCAATAGGATCTGTAATCTGCATTGCCACTAACCTCCTAGTTTCAATCAAAAAAATATTTATCTGTGAAGAAGTGAGCTGGTGATTACCAGCTCGCTTTTCTCACGCCGGGGATCTCGCCTTTGTAAGCGAGCTCACGGAAGCAGATACGGCACACGCCGTATTTGCGCAGGTAAGCGTGAGGACGGCCACAGATTTTGCAGCGGTTGTATGCACGGGTGCTGAACTTCGGTGCGCGCTGCTGCTTGATTTTCATGCTTGTCTTAGCCAACTCTCATGCCCTCCCTTAGTTTGCAAACGGAGCGCCCATGAGCGTCAGCAGCTCTTTGGCCTCTTCGTCTGTTTTTGCAGTCGTTACGAAGCAGATGTCCATACCGCGAACGGCGTCGATCTTATCGTAATCAATTTCCGGGAAAATGAGCTGCTCTTTCACGCCGCAGCTGTAGTTGCCGCGTCCGTCGAAGGAATTGCCGTTGATGCCGCGGAAGTCGCGCACGCGGGGCAGAGCCACGCTGAAGAAGCGATCCACGAACTCATACATACGCTCGCCGCGCAGGGTAACCTTTGCGCCGATGGGCATGCCTTCACGCAGTTTGAAGTTAGCAACGCTCTTTTTCGCACGGCAGATCACAGCCTTCTGGCCGGTGATCTTTGCCAGGTCCGCCAAGATAGCGTCCATGATCTTCGGGTTGTCACGTGCTTCGCCGCAGCCGACGTTGATGACAACTTTGTCGAGCTTCGGAATTTGCATCACGCTTTTGTAGTTGAATTTCTTCATCAGAGCGGGAGCAACTTCCTTGGCGTAGGTTTCTTTCAATCTTGCCATTTTCTTCTACTCCCTTTCCTTAAAACTCAGCGCCGCATTTTTTGCAGACGCGCACTTTTTTACCATCGTGAACCGCATGGCCAACGCGGGTTGCCTTGCCGCACTTGGGGCAAACGGGCATCACCTTGCAGGCGTACATAGCGCCCTCAGCCTTCACGATACCGCCCTGCTCGCCCTGACGACGAGGTTTGACGTGCTTCGTAACCATGTTGCGGCCTTCCACGATGACTTTGCCCTCTTTCGGGCTGACCTGCAAAACCTTGCCGGAATTGCCGCGGTCTTTACCGCTGATAATCATCACGGTGTCGCCGGTTTTAACATGAACGTTATTCATTCTTTAAAACCTCCTTACAGCGATTCCGGAGCCAGGCTGACGATCTTCAGGTAGCCGGCATCGCGCAGCTCACGCGCAACCGGTCCAAAGATACGGGTGCCTCTCGGGGTTTTGTCGTCGCGGATGATAACCGCGGCGTTCTCATCAAAACGGATGTAGGAACCATCCTCACGGCGCAGGCCCTGTTTGCTGCGAACCACGACAGCCTTGACCACATCGCCTTTTTTCACTGTACCGTTAGGCGCCGCTTTCTTGACAGAAGCCACAATCACGTCGCCGATACCGGCATATCTCTTACGGGAGCCGCCCAGCACGCGGATGCACATGATTTCCTTTGCACCGGTGTTGTCAGCCACTTTGAGATAGCTCTGCATCTGTACCATAAGACAGAATCTCCTTTCAAAGCTGCTTTATTTCGCTTTTTCAACGATTTTAACCAGTCTCCAGCGCTTGTCTTTGCTCAGAGGACGGGTTTCCATGATCATCACGCGGTCGCCCACGCCGCACTCGTTGTTCTCGTCATGCGCTTTAAACTTCACGGTGCGCTTCATGATCTTTTTGTAGAGGGGGTGCTGCACGCTGTCTTTCACGGCGACAACGATGGTTTTATCCATCTTGTCGGACACAACGACACCCACACGGGTCTTTCTCAGATTGCGTTCCATTGCCTTACCTCCCTCGTTTATTCTGCGTCTTTCAGCTCATTGGCACGCATGATGGTTTTCACGCGGGCAATGTCTTTCTTGACGGCCTCGATACGCATGGGGTTATCGAGCTGATTGATGGCGTGCTGGAAACGAAGGTTGAAAAGCTCTTCTTTCAGATCTGCCAGCTTTTTGCTCAGCTCAGCGGCGCTCATCTTGCGCAGTTCTGCTGCTTTCATGCTTATTCAACCTCCTCATCGCGTTTCACAAACTTGCACTTAACAGGCAGTTTGTGCATTGCAAGGCGCAGCGCCTCGCGTGCAATTTCTTCGTTGACGTCGGCCAGCTCAAAGAGCACACGGCCCGGCTTTACAACGGCAACCCAGTACTCGGGGCTTCCCTTACCGGAACCCATTCGAGTCTCAGCGGGTTTTTCAGTAACAGGCTTGTCGGGGAAGATCTTAATCCAGACCTTACCGCCACGCTTGATATAATGTGTCATCGCGATACGAGCCGCCTCAATCTGATTGGAAGTAATCCAGGACGGCTCCAGGGCAACAAGGCCAAACTCGCCCTGATTGACCACATTGCCGCGTGTGGCTTTACCCTTCATACGGCCACGCTGCACGCGACGATATTTAACGCGTTTGGGCAGTAACATTATTTGTTGCCTCCTTCTCTGCGGGCACGGGGAGCGCGCGGAGCGCGGGGTGCCTGCTCATCGGTGTGGTTTTTGGACTTAACGCCCTTGAGTACCTCGCCTTTGTAGATCCAAACCTTAACGCCGATCTTACCGTAGGTGGTGTCCGCCTCGGCAAAGCCGTAGTCGATGTCAGCGCGCAGAGTCTGCAGGGGGATGGTACCCTCGTGATAGTGCTCGCTGCGAGCGATGTCAGCACCGCCCAAACGGCCGCCGACCTGAGCCTTGATGCCCTTTGCGCCCATGCGCATTGCGCGGCCCATGCACTGCTTCATAGCGCGGCGGAAAGAGATGCGGCGCTCGAGCTGACCTGCGATGTTCTCAGCAACCAGCTGTGCGTTCACGTCTGCATTGCGAACCTCAACGATGTTCACATACACATCTTTACCCAAAACTTTGGACAGCTGTGCCTGCAGCTTCTCTTTCTCAGCGCCGCCTTTGCCGATGACCATGCCGGGCTTAGCGCAGTGTACGGTTACACGCACACGGGGCTTGCCGCTCTGGCTGTCAAAGGTACGCTCGATTTCAATTTTGGGAACACCTGCTGCAAACAGCTGTTTTTTCAGCATTTTGCGGATTTTGTAATCCTCTACCAGGTTGTCGCCAAACTCACGCTTGGAGGTGAACCAGCGGCTGTCCCAATCCTTAATAACGCCCACGCGAATGCCGTGGGGATTAACTTTCTGACCCATACTGTGTACCCTCCTTACTCTTTCTCTTTCAGAACCACCGTGATGTGGCTGGTTCTTTTCAGGATTCTGTACGCACGGCCCTGTGCACGGGGACGAACACGCTTCAGTGTGGGGCCCGGTGTCACGAAGCACTCAGCGACGTACAGGTTGTTGATATCCATGTTGTGGTTGTTTTCCGCATTAGCGGCCGCAGATTTCACCAGTTTGTAAAGGAGCTCAGAGGCGGCCTTCGGGGTGTACTGCAGAATCGCCAGCGCCTTGTCCAGCTCCTGATTGCGGATCAGATCCAGCACGATCGAAACCTTGCGGGGCGCGATGCGGGCGTATCTAAGATGTGCCCTTGCTTCCATTTAAATCCTCTCCTATCCTTTATCTTCCGGTGGTCTTGCCGCCCGCATGGCCCTTGAAGGTACGGGTCGGGGCGAACTCACCCAGCTTGTGACCAACCATATCCTCTGTCACATAGACGGGCACATGTTTGCGGCCGTCATGCACGGCAAAGGTGTGACCAACGAAGTCGGGGAAAATTGTAGAGGAGCGGCTCCAGGTTTTCAGGACACGCTTCTCGCCAGCTTCGTTCATCGCTTGCACGCGTTTGAGCAGGACCGGCTGTACATAAGGTCCTTTTTTAACACTTCTACCCATTACAGCTCTCCTCCTTATTTGCTGTTCGCACGTTTCACGATGAACTTATCGCTACGCGCATGATGTTTGCGGGTCTTGTAACCCATAGCGGGCTTGCCCCACGGAGTAACAGGGCCGGGACGGCCAACGGGGCTCTTGCCCTCACCACCGCCGTGCGGGTGATCGCAGGGGTTCATAACAGAACCGCGAACGGTGGGACGCCAACCCATGTGGCGTTTGCGGCCGGCTTTACCGATGTTCACGTTCTCGTGGTCGATGTTGCCAACCTGGCCGATGGTTGCAATGCAGTTCACCGGCACGTTGCGCATCTCACCGGACGGCAGACGAACGAGTGCATATTTGCCCTCTTTTGCCATCAGCTGTGCCATATTGCCGGCAGAGCGCACCAACTGAGCACCCTTGCCGGGATACAGCTCGATGTTGTGGATAATAGTACCAACGGGGATGTTGGCGAAGGGCAGGCAGTTGCCCGGCTTGATGTCAGCGCCGGCGCCGCTCACAACGGTGTCGCCTACCTTCAAACCTTCCGGAGCGAGGATGTAGCGCTTCTCGCCGTCCTCATACTGCACCAGAGCGATATGAGCGGAACGGTTGGGATCGTACTCGAGGGTTTTCACCACTGCGGGCATATCCACTTTATCACGCTTGAAGTCAATCACACGATATTTCGTGCGGTTTCCGCCGCCGTGATGACGAACGGTGATGCGGCCGGTATTGTTGCGGCCGGCAGCCTTTTTCATCGGCTCAAGCAGGCTGCGTTCAGGAGCAACCTTAGACAAACCGGAGTAGTCGGTCACGGTCATGCCGCGGCGACCCGGCGTAGTCGGTTTAAACTTTTTGATAGCCATTGTCGTACTCTCTTTCTCTTATGATGTTATCGGGGTCATATCCCCATAGCCGAACCCTGCTCGGGTTCTTTGTGCGCGCGTTCGGCGCGCCGATCTCAAAAAGGAGATCTTATACCATGGACTCGAAGAATTCGATGCCCTTGGAGCCTTCTTTCAGGGTAACGATGGCTTTCTTGCCGCTGGCAGTGTAACCGCCGTGCATACCCTGGCGGCGATAACGGCCGCGAACGTGGATGGTGTTCACCTTTGCCACCTTAACGCCGAACAGCTCTTCCACTGCGCGGGCGATATCCACTTTTGTTGCCTCTTTGGCAACCTTGAAGGTGTATTTTTTCATCTGGATGCCGGCCATGGAAGCCTCGGTGATCACCGGAGCCAGCACGATGTTCTGAGCAGGAGTTTTCATTATGCAAATACCTCCTCAAGTTTCTTCGCAGCATCCACGCTGATCACGAATTTGCCGCCGTTGAGCACTTCATAAGTGTTCACGCAGTCAGCAGTCGTGGTCTTCACGCCGGGAATGTTGGCAGCGCTCTTTACAAGCTTTGCGTCCACAGCGGGGGTTACGATCAAAGCTTTCTTCGTAACGCCGACAGCCTTCAGCATGTTTGCGATGGTCTTTGTTTTGTACTCGGTTGCCTCAATCTTGTCCAGCACGATCATCTCGCCGCTCTGTGCCTTGCTGCTCAAAGCAGACAGAACTGCCAGGCGTTTCACCTTTTTGTTCAGGCGATAGCTGTAATCGCGGGGCTTGGGGCCAAGTGCGACACCGCCGTGTGTCCACTGCGGGCTGCGGGTAGAACCCTGACGAGCACGACCGGTGCCCTTTTGACGCCAGGGTTTGCGGCCGCCGCCGGAAACCTCACTGCGGGTTTTGGTGCTCTGCGTACCCTGACGCTGATTGGCCAGGAAATTCACAACAGCAGCGTGCATTACTTTTTCGTTCGGGGTCAGGCCGAACACGGCGTCGGAAAGCTCAATATCGGAAACCTTCTTGCCGTTCATATCCAAAACGTCAAATTTCATGTTGCTTTCCCTCCTTACGCCTTCACACTGTCGCGGATGCAAACCACGGAACCTTTGGGGCCGGGGATTGCGCCCTTAATAGCGATCAGATTGTTCTCAGCGTCCACTTTGACAACTTTCAGGTTCTGTACTGTGACGCGCTCTGCACCGAGGTGACCGGGCAGCTTTTTGCCCTTGAACACGCGGGACGGCGTCGAGCAGGAACCCATAGAACCGGCATGACGTGCCACAGGGCCGGTACCGTGGCTCTCGCGAAGGCGATGGCCGTTCCAGCGCTTGATTGTGCCGGCATAGCCCTTACCTTTGCTGGTGCCCACAACGTCGATGTGGTCACCGGCTGCGAAGACGTCGGCTTTCAGGATGTCGCCGATGTTCATGCCGCTGATGTCGTCCAAACGGAACTCGCGCAGCGTTTTCTTCGGAGCAACGTCAGCCTTGTCGAAGTGACCCTTCGCAGGCTTTGTCACCTTCTTGGCGGAAATATCGCCGAAGCCGAGCTGAACAGCAACGTAGCCGTCGCTTTCCACGGTCTTTTTCTGCACCACAGTGCACGGACCGGCCTCAACTACAGTAACGGGAACCACTTTGCCGTTCTCGTCAAAAATCTGCGTCATACCGATCTTTTTGCCGATAATACCTTTTTGCATTTTGTTTTGCCTCCTAACAGGTTATTGGTTGATGGGTAACGGCCACCAACATGACCTCTCCTCCGGAGAGTCGGCAATCGAAGCCTTTTGCAAACTTACAATATAATGTAACGATTACAGCTTGATTTCGATTTCCACACCGGCGGGGAGCTGAAGACTCGTCAGAGCCTCTACCGTCTTATTGGACGGTTTCAGGATGTCGATCAGACGTTTGTGTGTGCGCATTTCAAACTGCTCACGGCTGTCTTTGTCCTTGTGTACAGCGCGCAGGATGGTTACCACCTCTTTGTCGGTGGGCAGAGGAATCGGGCCGGACACACGAGCGCCTGTGCGCTTTGCCGTTTCCACGATTTTCTCCGCAGCGCTGTCGATCAGCGTAGCATCGTAGCTTTTCAAACGAATTCTGATTTTCTCCTTGACTGCCATTTGTTTCGCCTCCTTAAATTTTGCCCTGGGGCGTCGCAATAAACACTGAACACTGGGCCGGGTGTTTCACGCCTTTGCAACAGAAAAACCGGTGAACCGACACGCAGTTCTCCCCGGACACACTCCATCACAAAGTACACGAACATTGGTTCAGCAAGACAAGTCATTGCAGAACATATCCCTTTGCATTCAGTATTTCTTCGCCCGGTTCTTGATCGGACATACTCGGCGGAAAAACCGGCACAATTGCCGCAACCTCCCGCGTCATCGCATATCATGGCCCGCGCGGACTTGCCGTGCAAGCCATTCGCAGCCAAGAAGTATTTTATCATACCTTTTTGCATTTTGCAAGTGTTTTTCGGAAAAATTCCGATTTTTTTACAGAAAGTTTGTGCAGGGCGTAGATTTTGCGCCCTGCACGGTTTTTCATCGCGTTCCTTTACTTTCTCAGTGCCTTTTCCAGCGCGGCATCCGGCGTCACATAGGCCGTTTCGTAGGGGTCATACAGCACCATGCCGGGCTTTGCGCCGTTTGCCTTCCACACATGCTTTACAAAGGTGTAGTCTACTGCTACCTTTACCGCACCCATATCGGCGGAATACACGCTGGAGTGCAGCGCCGCCAAGCTCGCCGCTTCCTCTTTCGTTTTGTTCGGAATATCTTCCCCGTACGATAAAACGACAACGTGGCTTCCGGGTGCTTTTTGCACATGAAACCACAAGTCTTTTCCGCGCGCCGTTTTCAGTGTCAAACGGTCGTTCTGGGCGTTGTTCCTTCCCACTAAAATCTCAAAGCCATCGCTGGAGCGATAGCGCAAAAAGTCAGCCGGCTTTTGCTTTTTGTCTTTGAGCTTAAAGTATTTCAAGTAGCCCTGTGATTTCAGCTCCATGCGAATTTCGTTCAAAGCCGCCTCTCCGGTTGCCGTTTCCACCTCATAGCACACTGTTTCCAAATATGCCGCTTCTGCGTCGCTTTCTTCAATCAGCTTCGTTAGCAGCCGCGCCGCCGTCTGCTTCTTTTTATACTCTTTAAAATACTTCTGTGCATTTGCGCTGGGCGAAAGGCGCACGTCCAGCGGAATGGTCACAGGCTCACCCGTGTAGTAATTGGTGAGCGTCACCTCTTTTGCGCCGCGTTCCACCCCCCAAAGGTTGGCGCTTAAAATCTCACCGTAAATGCGCAGTTGCTCCGAGGACGCACTTTCCGCCTGTTCCTCGCGGCGCGCCGCCGCCTTGCGCACAGCGCGCTCATGCAGGTTCTTCACCGTTTTTGCCAGCTCTTTTGATTTTTGCTTGAGGCGCTCCACCTGGTCTTTTTTCGCATAGTACCCCTCTAGCAATTCCGAATAAGTGGGATAGCTGACAAGCTCCGCGCCTTCGTACTGCGTCAGCGGCAAAAAACTGAACTCTACGGGCTGCCCCTGCACCAAAACCATGGTGGGAACACCGCCGCTTCGATAGGCTTCCTGCACCTGCTCGAGTGCTTCCAAAAGACTTTTCTTTTGTGCCTCGGTCATGCTGTCGGCCACAACCTCCTCAGCCCCAAACGCGCGGTAAGCCGCTTCCCGGCACACGACAGGACCGACGCCGCCCGTCAGCTTCCCGAGCGCCGAACCCACGGGCAAATCTTTTTGCACGAGTGCCGCCAACAGCCCCATCGGGTTTGTATTTAAAAAAGAGGTGCGCTCCGGTTTGGGTGGCAGCGTGTAGCGCAGGCCGGGCAAGAGCTGGCGAATTTCGGAGTCCTCAAAATCCACTCGCTTGAGCGCGTCAATGATTTTCCCTTCCTGCTCCGGGAACGCCTGATTTTCCTTTTGCACCAAAACAAGATTGGAATACCGCCCCATCAGCTCTGCGGCAATCGTGTTCACCACAGTATCGCCCATTTCGCTGGTGCATTGAAAATCGAAGAACATAATGCGCTCTTCCTCAATCGTGCGCACCGCCAGCAAGCGCCCGCCCGTATAGTGCTTGCGCAAAAGCATGCAGAACGACGGCGGCACCGCCGGGTTTTCAAACACCTCCTGCGTCAAGCAAGCGCGCGCCGAACCGGAACGCGCAGAGAGCAGCAGCTTATAAGCCGCCGTGCGGCTGCGCAGGTTCAGCACAATTTCATCGCGTGTCGGTTCAAAAATTTTATCAATACGGGCATCTACTAATTGACTTTCCAGCTCTTTTGCCGTCAAAGCCAAGGTTGCCGCGTCCAAAGCCATATTGTTCCCTCATTTCATCCGAGTCTTTCAAGGGCGGGGAATGCTTTCTGCAAACAGGCAAAAGGGGCTGTTTCTCTCAGCCTTCTCCACCTTGAGCTGCGAAAACCAGCCACGCAGCTTTTCTGCCATCACCGCAACAACGGGATATTCTGTTTCGCAATGGCCCGCCGCAGCCAAAGCAAGGCCCATTTGCTGTGCGTCGAGTGCTTCGTGATGGCTGGCTTCTCCTGTCAGCAAGCAGTCACAGCCCGCAGCGGCAGCCTCGCGGAAAAAGTCGCCCCCCGCGCCGGACACCACCGCAATACGTTTTACGATTTTCTCTGCACATGTGTACTGCACAGACGCGCCCAGGCATTGCCCTGCCTTAGCGGCAAATTCCGCCATTTTCATTTCCTGCGGCAAAACCCCGGTGTATAAAAAGCCATCCGCACAGCTGATATCCGATAACCCTACACACTCTGCCAAGGTATGAGATACACCGTTTTCCGCCTTATCCAAATTCGTGTGCGCACAAACGGCGCTGATGCCTTCGCGCGCCAAACGCACAAACACATCCTGCTCGGACAAACATTTGACAGGTTTGAAAATCACGGGATGATGCGCAAAAATCACGTTGCAGCCGTGCGCTTTGGCCTCATCAATCACCTCGTGAGTAATATCCAGCGCACACAAAACACCCGTCACCGTCTGCCCCATATTGACGATAACGCCGCAGTTATCCCAAGGCTCGGCAGTATCCCACGGTGCCCATTCATTGATTTTTTCCGCAATTTCCTGTACCGTCACTGTCTGCATTGCTGAGCCTCCTGTCTGATTTGCTGTGCGAGCGCTAAAAACGTCGGCCGCTGCTCCATCGAAACGCCGCGCGCGTATTTTTCGCACAAATGCGCCACATGTTCCAAATAAATTGCCGCCTCCGGCGTTTGTTTCTGCGCCGCCTTTCCTCTGGCGCGCTCCAAAAGACCGGGGTTCCGGCACACGCCTGTGTACTCCGCCGCCATCACGGTATAGCACTTTCCCGCCGCTACACAGGGCATTTCCTCTAAAAGCTCAAAGCCGCTTTCCGCCAAAAAGCCGCGCAGAACACTGTGCTTTGTGGCAGGAACAAAGACAAAGCGCGTCCCGCTTTGCCAAAACTGCGGCGCCGCTTGCAAAATCATGCAAATGGTCACACCGGACATTCCGGCAATCACGATGCTGTCCGCCTCACCGGGCGTGAGCACCGATAAACCGTCCCCCAGCCGCAGCTGCGCCAAATGCAGCACCCCGGCACGCTCCAGCGTTTGGCGCGCACGCTCTAAGGGCGCCGCCTTCACGTCACACGCAATCACACCTTTGCAAGTGCCGCTCGCAGCTAAGTAAGCGCAGAGCTTTCCGTGGTCACAGCCGATATCAGCACAAACGCCGCCGCGTCGAACATACGACGCGGCGGCGGACAGGCGTGCATCCAGCACAGGAGCGGTCATTTCTGCCCCTTGTGCACTCATTTTGCCGCCAATTCGTTCAGCTTATTCAGCAAAACCTCAGGGTCGTTGCCGTGTACCAGGCAAGCCTGCTCAATCGTTTCGCTGCGTGCCGAGGGGCATCCCAAGCAGTGCATGCCGATTTCCAAAAAAAGCGGTGCCGCCTCCGGGCAATGATCCAAAACCTCACCGATAATCGTATCTTTTGTAAATGTCATCATAAAACCTCCATTGAGAAGTGATATTTACACTAAAAATGTATTGTTTTCTTATTTTACCCTATCTTTGCTAAAATAGCAAGAATTTTTGTTAAAACTCATTGTGCGCGCATTAAAGCGTTTTGCATATAAGCATCTGCCTCCTCAATCAGAGGTGTCATCCCACTCCAGAACTCTGCTTCGCGCGTAAAGCGCGCACTGTCGATTGCCTGCCAAAAATGCTCGTACTCCTCTGCCGTTGCTCCGCTGTAAGAAAGCCGGCTTTGCACACTGTTGTAGTTTTCCTCTGTTGTATCAGTTTCCAAAATCAGTCCCTGCTGACTTAATTCTTCCAGCTTCTGCATGTTGTAATCATCCAAAGATCCTTCTTTGGGCGGCGAAAGCAGAACCGCAACCCACACCAGCACGGAGATAACCAAAAAGACAACCCCGATGATGGTTTTCACACGGGCGCTTCTCTCCCTGCGCTCTTGAAAGGCAGCAAAATCGCCGGCTTCCATCGGCCTTTTCTTTTTTCTTGACGACGCAATCGCAGCAATGATGACAATGACAACAATTACTTCCAACATGTGTTACACCTCCTCATTCAAAGGCGCAGCGAGCCCACTGCTCTGACTATCGAAGAAAACATCCTCCTGGGTGGTGTTTCCGGTCTGCCTTATCATATCGTCCAAAGTGGCTTTAATCACATCTGCCGCCGTGCTACGGATACCGTAGTCCTCATTGCACAACGCCTCAAAGACCGTTCCGTCATCCCCGAGCATCAAAAGCATACCGCGCACCGCCTCGCGTCCGCGCTCCACATCCTCCGCTGGCACCGAGGCCGTCACGTCATCATCCGGCGTGCAAATCCTTTCCATCCTAAAGGCAAGATCCGACCCCATGTACGAAAGATCCGCCTCTCGCTGTCCGGCGATAACGGAAACAAAAAGCTGCCATTGATCAATCGTTTCGAGTACCGTGTTATCCCACTCGGCCTGCGTCACCAAATGTGCATAGGAGGCATCCCGCTTATCGTAATCATCGAGCTGATTTTCACGGATAAATTCCATAGCACGAGCAGGCTGATTTTTATCCAGCATGTCAACAAGCTTTTCCTCATAGCGATTGGGGCGCAGCATACTTTGCATTCCGCTGGAAGCAATTGCAGGCGCAAGGACAACGGTGAAAATCAGCGCAAGCAATCCGATCACAAACCAGCCGTTCCCGCTTTTCACACGCTTTTGCGCCGTGCCGGCGCTCGCCGGATTCCAATCATTCGGGCGAGCCGCCGCCTTGCGCACAGGAGGCTGTGCGGAACGCTTTGCCCATGTTTTTGCCGCGCTTGAAGTGCGGGGGGCAGACTGCTGCACCGCCCTTGTATTTTTCGGAACCGGGGAAAAAGAAGACGCCTCGCTTTGCTCTACCATAGAGATATCTTCGCCATACATATCTTTTAAAATATCATTTTTTCCCTCTTCAAACATGCTTCCTTTCACTTATGTTCCCTCCTATCGTTTTTCTCCGCTGATTTTCAGACTTTATCCGAAAATCATGATACAATCTCAAATAACGAACCCGCCGTTAACCCCGAGCACTTGGCCGGTGATAAAACCGGCGTCGTCCGAACACAAAAAGGCAACCGCCTTTGCAATGTCCTCCGGCGCCCCTAAGCGCTCTAAAGGCGTTTCGTCTGCAATCACCTGTTTTTCCTCTTGTGAAAAGCAAGCCAGCATATCGGTATCCACCGCGCCCGGTGCCACTGCATTCACCGTAATGCCGCTGGGAGCCACCTCTTTTGCCAGCGCCTTCGTCATTCCGATAACGGCCGCTTTTGCCGCAGAATAGTCCACCTCACACGACGCGCCCACTTGCCCCCACATCGAGGAAATGTTGACAACGCGGCCCCATTTCCGGCGAATCATCGCAGGAAGCGCTTCCCGCGTGCAAAGAAAGGCACCGCGCACGGTGCTTGCCATCATGTCGTCCCAATCGTCTGCGGTCAAATCCGTAAACAGCTTTTGACGGGCAATGCCTGCGTTGTTCACTAAGAGGCTCGGCTCACCGAGCACTTCGCGCACCTTTTGAAACATTACACGCACGCTTTCTTCCCTGCGCACATCAACACAGAACGGCGCCGCCGTTTTCCCCTCTTTCGTTAGGGCTTCGCACAGCGCCTGCGCCGCCTGCGCACCGGTTCGATAGCACACAGCCACCCGATATCCACGGGCGCAAAGCTCTTTTGCAATTGCCGCGCCGATGCCGCGCGAAGCACCCGTCACAACTGCGACTTTTTCCATTTCGGTTTCTCCCCCGATTTTCGTTTTCTTCTCAATTCCTCAAAGAAGGATTGCAGCAGCGCGGTACATTCTTCTTCCAAAACGCCGCTTTCCAGCGCAGGGCGATGATTAAACCCAAGCGAAAACAAATCAACTACGCTTCCGCAGCAGCCCGCCTTTGCATCACGCGCACCGTACACCACACGCTTAAGACGGCTGTTGATGATTGCGCCTGCGCACATCGGGCACGGTTCCAGCGTCACATACAAGTCACACTGCCACAAGCGCCAGCCTCCCAAACGCGCACAAGCCCGGTCAATCGCCAAGAGTTCAGCATGGTGCACGGCATTTTTCTCGGTTTCGCGCGTGTTATAGGCTGTCGCCACCACTTCGCCGTCTTTGACAATCACCGCCCCTACGGGCACTTCGCCCAGCTTTGCGGCACATTCGGCTTGCTCCAAAGCAAGGCGCATCCACTTTTCGTCTTCCATAACGCTCCTTCCTTACGTCAGCCAAAAAGGCATCGTCCAGCCCGTCATCGGCCAAAGCGCGCGAAGCGCCATCGCAATCATCACAAACAAATACAGCGGCGTTGTTGCCAAGCGCTCGAATCGGCTTTGCCTGTTTTTGGGGTCATACACCCATGGAATGGGCCGAAACGAGCGGAGCACCTGTTTTTGATAGATTCTTCCGATGCATACAGCCGCGGCCAAAAAGATGATAACAACGAGATACACGAGCATAGCAAAAGATTCTACCCCCTGCATCTTTTGCCGAATGAACAAGAAGGCGAAAGAAATCACATTGCTGCTGAAATGCAGCAGCATCCCCACGGTAAGCGTTCCGGTACAATGCGCCGCAAGGCCCATGAGCACCGATTCCAAAAAAATAGCAGGCATCTTAGCAAGATCTGCGTGAAGCAGTGTAAACATCACACTGGACACCACAATCGAAAACCAAGCACCCCAAGGCTCAAAAATCTTTTGCAGCGCACCGCGCACCAGCCACTCGTTCACCACCGTAGAAACGATGCAAATCACAAAAAAGTAATATAAAACACCCAGCGGATTTTCCGGAAGCTGCACCACTTGCTCCGGCGGATACACGGTCAGCGCTTCCAAGCCATAGCGCACCACACTTGTCACCATGTCGCCAATCACGCTGAGCCCCATAAAGGCAGGCACAAACAGCCAAATTTGTTTTTCCTCCGGCCACGGCCGGTTCGGCTTCAAACGCATCGGTGTTTCCTTCACACCTTGCTCCAGCAACAACCGCGCCGCCGCCAGCCCGAGCAAAGGAACTGCCAGCGCAATTCCCCGATAAATTCCCTCGCCTTGCAGCTTCCATTCTTCAGAAAGCCCTTTCTCCAGCGCAGTCCACAAAGCACGAAAAATAAACAGAATGGTACCGTTTACCAGAAAGTAAAGTAAAACGGCAACCGCCGCAAGATTGGCAGCATAGCGCAGCCAGTCTTTTTTGGTGCGGCGGGGCCGCTCACTTTTTCTGCGTTTTGAAAGCTCTTGATGTTTTTCCTCCGCGTTTTGGGCGGTAATGCGCTCTAACTGAACGGTCATCTCCCATTCTTCTTTTGTCCAATCCTCCGTACGCATGGTGTGACCTCTCCCCTCTCGTTAAGCTGCGCTATGGACGCTCAGGCGCATTCCCCTCCCTTGCCGCTGTACCGCACAGGCAAATCTCAGGCTTCAAAAAAGCTCAGCTGCCCAAAGTCGTATGTTCTTTGGTACGCTTTGACAATCTCGTCCATTTCCGTCATCAAGCCTCTTTGCTCTGCTTCTTCGCGAAATGCCTGTGTCAATTTATGTACACCGGGCACAAAGCATTTATAACGCGGCCCGTATTTTTTCTGATATGCGGCGGGAAGCTGTTCTTTGGGAAACAGTTCTGAAAGCTTTTGATAAAAATATTCCCGCTGTCCGTCGCGCAGCGTCATACCCAGCATCGGGTACACAAAACGCGCCCCTGCCAGTGCCGCACTGTACACCACTTCCCTGATATTTTCCTCGCTGTCCTCTATATAAGGCACAACCGGCATTAAAAGAACACCGGCAAAAATTCCTTCCTGAGAAAGACGGCGAAGCGCTTCCAGCCTCTGCGCAGGCGGCGGAGCATTGGGCTCCAGCTTTTTTGCCAGCGAAGGGCTGCATGTCGTAATCGTCAGCGCACACAAAACGGGCGAATGCACTTGAATCTTTTTCAGCACATCAATATCGCGCGTAATCATCGGGCTTTTCGTTGTAATCATGGCACCGAATCCGTAGGCAGAAATGAGCTCCAGGGCTTTGCGCGTATATTCCATTTCTTTTTCAAAAGGATTGTAAGGGTCGCTCATTGAGCCCATTGCAACCACCCCGGTGGCTCTCTTGCTGCTCAGCCCGTTTCTCACCAAAGTCAGGGCGTTTTCCTTGACGCGCACACGATCAAAATCTTCAATGCCATAACAGCTGCTTCGACTGTCACAATAGATACACCCATGACTGCATCCGCGGTACAGATTCATCGTATAATCCGTCCCAAACCATTCTCTGCTTTTATTGACCGTGACAATCGTTTTTGCCGGTATGGTTTCGATCACGTGAGGTGCCTCCTTTCGGCTTTTTATCAGTATACCATAAAACTACAAAAGAAAAGAACCCCCTTTCACGGACTTTTCCGCAAAAAAAGGCTCTTTTCGCTGTTTCAATGCCGCAAATATCCCCGCATCCGACAGCACTGACCGCCGTTTGTACAAAATTATTGAAGAAGCTGAGCCACATGGGTGACAACTGCATTTTCTTCCTGATCCTCTCCGGTCAGCCATCCGGTAAAATATACACGCACCGCAGTGCCCACGACAACGCTTTCCGGCACACTGTCTTCACCGGCTTTTTCTGTAAAACACAGCGTTCTTCCGTCCATCGTGCGCAGGGTAAAGAAATCTTCCCCAAGCTCCCAAATCGTCCCGGCTACACTATTTTCGCTATTGCTGCCTTTGGTTTCTACTTCAATCTCTTCAATTTCCAATTTGCGCACATCTTCGCCGTTCAGCCAGCCATCGTATGCCACACAAATGGTATCGTTTTTATCCAATCCATCGGACGGAATCAACGCTTCATCTACAAACAGCTCCAAAGTTTCACCGGTGAGCAGGTGTACGGTGAGCAAACCTTCATCTTCGTCAAAGCTTTCTACCACACCGTAAAAACGCTGCTGTGCATCGTCCGGGAAAAGCACTTTGAGCACTTTTCCGTAAAGCCAGCCCGCATCTTCTACATCAGTATCCGAGAAAACAACCGCTTCTTCCCATTCGAAATCTTCCCAATCTTCTGCACCGCATTCTACATTTTCCGTGGAAAACTTGCGCTTCGTTCCGTCCCAAGTTTGAACGGTCAAAGTTTGATCCTCTTCGTCGTACTGCTGCACAGTAACAGGCGTGGTGCGCACAACGCCTGTTAGTTCTAAGTCCGTAATTTGCTTGACAAGCGCTTTTTCCGTTTCAAAAGGACGCCCGTCAAAGGTCAGGCGAGCTAAAGAACCCTTCTCCAGCTTTCCGATCATGTTCTGCTTGGCCTGCGCGATGGAAAACGTATACATCGAACCTGTTTGTGTTTCGAGCTTTAAAGTATCCTCCGTCACGGAAATTACGCGTCCGTCGACAGTGCTGTTTTTATAGCCCAATTCCATTTCTTCCGACTGATCCGCCTCAATATAAAGGATATCTACGTTGTTGGGTTCAATTTGCAAGTCGCCATCATAATAAATTTTAACAAATGAGCCGTTCAGCACTTGTGTGCCCTCCGGAATTTCATCACCATCTAAATCCAGTACATATTCCATTCCTGCGCTGGTTCGCAAAATTAAAGACTCTTCCGTAATATCCAACACAACGCCGCTGGCTGCCTGCGCATTTTCAGGGGGTTTTAAAGTTTCCTCCTCCATCGGCTGTGGTTCTTGCCCCATACAACCGCAAAGCAAAAGCGCCGCAATGATTGCCGCCGCTTGTTTTCCCTTCATGGCTTTCTCTCCTCTTCTCTTGCTTCGTTTGTTCCGACCCTCTCCTCTTTTCAGTCGGCCAAACGCCTACTTTATTGAATTCCAATTTCTTGTATTCATGTGCTTTCAGGTCTACTTTCTTAAACCTTATTCCACTCCACGTAATATATGCGGACATCCCTCTGTATTTGCACAAAAATACTGTTTCAAAACAGCCTGCTGCCGTTATTTTTTCAGCACAACGGCAGACCAGCAGCTGCCGCTCTTTAAAAATCGCATTTTCAATTTTGCAGCATACCCCTTTGCTGCGAAAAGAGAGTCCGCCGGGATTGTTCAAGCCTCGCCTCTAGTTTCAAGTGCATCCTTTCGCTCTGCGTAAGATTCCTTTTTGATTTTCATAAACGCTGTGGCTCTGCACGCAGCAAGCGCGCTTCCTTTTTAACGGTACGGCGCTGATGCAAAATGAAAATCGCCGTTCCTCTCTTATGTGATTATTCTTGGCTATTCGACTATTATTATATAATAAGCACATCCTAGGTGTAAATATACTTTACCGCCCACTGGCTACTTTTACATCTTTTTGTCATAAATTGTCATTTTTTGTTCTTGTGAAAAACGGCGGTTCAAATTTCATGCGATGCTAAATCGCCGATTTTTTTCATCACAGCAAAAACGGGCAGCAGGTAAAACCTGCTGCCCGAATACATCTTCTGTCAGATGCGGCTGATTCGCTTTTGAAAGCTTCACAGAGAAAAATTACTCTGCGTCCTCGCCGTCCTCATCAGCCGGCTCCTCAACCAGAGCCTTCATGGAAAGGCTGATGCGCTTTTTGTCGTAATCTACGTCAATCAGCTGCACTTCAACCTCCTGGCCAACGCTCAGAACATCGCCGACCTTCTCAACGCGGTCATGAGAAATCTCGCTGATGTGAACCAGACCGTCGATGCCCGGCAGAATGCGCACAAACGCACCGAACTTCGTCAAGGACACAACCGGAGCCTTGAAGGAAGTGCCGATGGGATACTCAGCCTTGAACTTCTCCCAGGGATTGTCCTCAGCTTTTTTGTAGCCCAAAGAAACCTTCTTGTTCTCGGTGTCGAGATCTTTCACATACACTTCGATGGTATCGCCCACGTTTACCACCTCAGACGGGTGTTTCACGCGGTCCCAAGACAACTCGCTGATGTGAACCAAACCGTCCACACCGCCGATGTCAACGAACGCACCGTAGTTGGTCAGGCTCTTAACTACGCCGGTGTAGCGCTTGCCAACTTCAACATCAGCCCAGAAAGCCTCGCGTTTTGCGTCTGCTTCCTGTGCCAGAACCTCACGGATAGAGCCCACAATGTGACGGCCCTCGCACTGCTTGATGCGCAGTTTAACATTCTGCTTCACGAGCTTTGTGTAATCCTCGCCGTGACGCAGGGTAGACTGGGAACGCGGCACAAACACGCGCACGTTGTTCACCAAAACAACCAGACCGCCGGAGTTGGCCTCAGAAACGTAGCCGTCCATGATCTCACCGCTCTCAACGGCAGCGGCCACTTCCTCTTTGCCTTTGTTCTCATCAAAGCGTTTTTTGGACAGGTATACGATGCCTTCCTGATCGTTCACTTTCGTCACGATGAGGTCGAGCTCGTCACCTTTCTTGACCAAATCCTCCGCTTTTGCGGTGGGGTCATTAGTGAGTTCTTCCAGCTTGACGAAACCGGTGTGCTTCGTTCCGATATCAACGGTGATCTCGTTGGGGTTCACTGCGGTGACAATGCCCTTAACAACCTTACCGTTATAAACCGGCTTCAACGAAGCCTCGATCATTTCCTCAAAGCTCAATTCTTCTTCACGAATTTCCTCGCTCATACTGCTCAGTACCTCCTCGATAATAGACGATGGCGTTGATGCCCCGGCTGTGACGCCTGCCGTGCGCACGCCGCGAAACCATTCCGGCTGTAACTCCTGTGCGGTTTCCACCAAAACGGCGCGTGTGTGCTTCCCGGCAACGGCGGCCAGCTTTTGGGTATTCGAGGAATGGCGGCCTCCGATGACAACCATTAAGTCGCACTCTTTGGCCAAACACTCCGCTTCATGCTGCCTCGCCCATGTTGCATTACATATTGTATCAAAAATTTTCGCGTTTGTATATAGCTTTTTTGTAAACTCTACGCATTCTTGCCACTTTTTCACCTCAAAAGTGGTTTGAGCAACCATAAAAATACCATTTTTGGAAATTTCTGGTGTTAAAATCTTCTCAAGGTCTTCAAGCCCTTCAAAAACCTGCACACGCTCTCCGGCATGTCCCACAATTCCCTGTACCTCAGGATGTTTTTTATCTCCCGCCACAAGCAGCAGTGCATCTTCCTCTTTAGCCTGCTCGGCAATGCGGTGAATTTTCGATACAAAAGGGCATGTTGCATCATGCGCAGCAATCCCATGACCGGCAATTGCATCATACACGCTGCGGGGCACGCCGTGGCTGCGGATCACAAGCTCGTATCCTTCGGGAACCTGCTCCGGCGCATCCACCGTCAAAGCGCCGCGTGCTTGCAAATCTGCTACACACTGCGGGTTGTGAATCAGCGGCCCCAGTGTAGCCACATGCTTGCCCTGTTCCAACAATTCATACGTCATTTTCACCGCGCGGTTCACACCGAAGCAAAAACCTGCGGTTTTGGCCACCTTAATTTTCATAAACAGTTTCGGTTCTCCTCCAGCAGTTTTTCCATTTCCTCGTGCACCAGCGTTTTGCACTCTCGCAGACGTGCCGCACTTTTTTCTCCTTGCAGAGCAAGCCGCTTTGCCTCAATCGGCTTTCCGATGACAATCGTCACGCGGCCCAGCAGCTTGAGCTTTCCGCCCTGATAGATGATACGGCACGGCAGCATATCCACCCCAGCCGCATCGGCCACAACGAATGCCCCGCTTTTCAAGCGGCCCAATGTTCCGTCTTTTGAGCGCGTTCCCTCCGGGAAAATCAGCAGGCCGTGGCCGCGCTTCACATCTTCAATCGCACGTTCCACAACGCTTGTATCCCCCTTGCCGCGATGCACGGGAATCACGTTTACTTTCTTTAAAAACCATGTTAAAAGAGGATGAATTTCAAACAATTCCTCTTTTCCCATGATAACCATTCGTTTTCCGTAATAGCGAGCCAGCACCAAAAAGACGGGGTCCAGCGCAAACACATGGTTGCACACCATGACAAACCCTCTGTCGTGAATCATATTCTCCTTGCCGACCACTTTAATGCGAAACGCGAGATGCCATATCACCCACGCCCCGGAAAGAACAATCCAGTAAAACATATCAGCCGTCCTTTCGCTTTCGGTCAATCACACTGCAAAGGCGCCGGAACGCCTCGTCAAAATCACAGTCGCTCGTATCGACAAGCACGGCATCCTGCGCCTGGCAAAGCGGCGACTGCTCCCGGTGCGTATCCTCGTAGTCACGTTTTTCCACCAGAGCAAGCACTTTTTCATAAGTGGTGTCAACGCCTTTTTCACAAAGCTCTAAATAGCGGCGCTGTGCCCGAACGGCCGCGCTGGCGGTCAGAAAAATTTTCACCTGCGCATCGGGCAGCACAACCGTTCCGATATCCCGGCCATCCATAATGATGTTCTCCTGCTTTGCCAAAGAGCGCTGCCACTCCACCAAGAAAGTGCGCACCTGCGGGCAGGAAGACACGGCAGCCGCGCCCATACCCACTTCTTCTCTGCGCACTTCCTTTGTAACGTCTTCCCCGTTCATCTCAATTCTCTGCTCTGCGTGCGCATGGCGCAGCTCCAAATGAACTTCCTCAAGCAGAGGAATCACACGGGCGTGATCATGGGGATCTACGCCTCGGCGCATGGCATACAGCGCAATGGCGCGGTACATAGCTCCTGTATCGATGTATAAAAGGCCGTAATGCAAAGCCAGCTTTTTCGCAAGGCTGGACTTTCCTGCACCGGAAGGCCCGTCAATCGCAACTGCAAAACTCATATTTGCTATTTCCTTTCTTTCTATATGCAGTTTTTGGGTCTGTCATTCCTCACACCAATGGGCAGCCGCCGCCCACGCCGTCGCAAAGGCAATGCCAAGGTTGTACCCGCCTGTGTAAGCGTCCACATCGAGTACCTCGCCCGCAAAATACAGGCCCGGACACACCTTGCTCTGCATTGTTTTCGGGTCAACTTCTTTCACGGATACGCCGCCGCTTGTCACCACAGCATGCGCCAAGTCACCCTTGTCTTTCAGCTCAATGGGAAACGCTTTCATCAGCTCCAGCAGCCGCCTGCGCTCTTCGCGCGTAATTTGATTCACCTTTTTATGCACGTCCATTCCGCACAGATCAAGCATGACCGGCTGCATCGAAGCAGGCAGAAGTTTGGAAAGGCAGTGCGCCGTTTCCCGGTTCGACAAAAGCGCAAAGTCCTCTTTCACACGCTTTTCCAGCTGCTGCGGCGTCAAGCCGGGCTTTAAGTCAATCGTCAGGCGGTAATCGTACTTTTTCAAGTCGCGGATGTGCGCACTGGCCGAAAGCACCAGCGGGCCGGAAACGCCGAAATGCGTAAACAGCATTTCTCCCATTTCCGTAAACCGGACTTTTTTGCCCTCCCACAGCGTCAAAGAAACATTGCGCAAAGAAAGGCCCATCATGCGCTTTGCCACGTTGCCGCGCTCCACAAGAGAAACAAGGCTCGGCTCCGGCTCAACAATCGTGTGTCCCGCTTGCTTTGCCAGCCGGTATCCGTCACCCGTCGAGCCCGTTACAGGGTAAGACACGCCTCCCGTTGCTACCAGCACGGCATCCGCTTTGCACACTTTTCCGCCGCGCAGCTTCACCCCGCCGCATCGGCCATCTTGTAAATATAATTCCTCAACGGACATATCCGTTATGAGTTCACAGGGCCCGGCCCAATCGAGCAGTGCGCTTAAAATATCCTGTGCGCGGTCACTCACAGGAAATACGCGCCGGCCCCGTTCTGTTTTCAGCGGCACGCCGAGCTCCTGCTCAAACAGGCGCATGACACGTTCCGGCGGACAGCCGTTCAGCGCGGAATAAAGAAAGCGAGGATTGCGACGCACATGTTTTAAAAACTCGTCGGGTGCGCAGTTGTTCGTTAAGTTGCAGCGCCCTTTTCCGGTAATCAAAAGCTTGCGGCCGGGGGAAGGCATGTGTTCGATCACCGTCACCTGATGGCCGCGACGAACGGCCGCGCCCGCGGCAAACAGCCCTGCCGCGCCCGCACCTACAATGATGATTTTCGCCAATCGTATTTCTCCTTTTTAAGCCGCGAAAAAGCGGCCGGTGTGTGCTTTGTCTGAGCAAAAGCGGCTCTCATTGCAAAAGAACGCGGCATACATGGGAATGTCCAGTGCATGCCGCCTTTTCCTTTACCGATTATTGATACTGCTGCGCCAAGGTAAGCGCCATCATTTCCAGCGGAGGATATTGGTTGAGCTCCGGCGTTTTAATCACCGTATCCAGCAGCTGTCTTACCACCCACGCCGCCTTTTTGTCGCGAATGCCCAAAACGGCCAGCTGACCGGTGGTAATCGCAAGGTCGCCCACACGGTAAGGGTCACCGGAGCGATACAGCTTGTCAAACAGCTCGGCCTGTCCCTGCCAGCGGTCATCCGACAGCGACAGTGTGCGAACCGCCGCACCGTAGTCAAATTCCGGCATAGAGCTGAGCATCATTTTCAAGTCATATTCATTGTCGGGCAGTGTCTGCAAAGCTGCCAGCTTGTCCATTGCCGCAAGGGTTGAAGCGAACACAGAAGAAAAGCCCAGCCGCTCGCACACGGTGCTGTAATGGGAATTGCAAAGGCGCAAAAAGCTCCACCAGCGCGTTTCCATGGTGCACGGCACATCGGCTAAAACAGAAAGTTCCGGCGTCCCTTTTAAAATTCCAAACGGGGTCAATGCGCCCTGTGCCACCAGCGGGGCCACCGACTGAGGCCGCGCTGACAGCAAAATATTTTGCAGCGCACCGCGCACGACCGGCGCCTGAACTTTTTTTACTCCGTCAATGGCAGCAGCTGCCGCCTTATAAGTATCGCTTTCAATCGCGCAGTTTCTTGCTGCCGCTGCCACAAATAACGCCAGCACGCGCGCGGGAGACGCCTTGTAATAATTGGCTGCGTCGGGCATGACACCACGCAGTACGCCTTCCTCCAGCATATATTCTCTTGATCGTTCCTGTGTATGTTCCATTTCCAAGTACGCCCCTTTTCCAGGTTTCCTTTCTATTATACCAAAAAAAATGAGAATAGTGTTTATTTTTTTGAAATTTTTTTATATAATATTTTCTAAAGAGGTGAACGTGATATGAATGGATTCAACAGCAACCTGTTAAACGGCAAAACAAAACTTCATTTCATCGGCATCGGCGGGAGCGGTATGTTTCCGCTGGTTGAAATTCTGCATGCGGTAGGCTACGAAATCACCGGCTCTGACATGGGCGAAGGCGATATCCTCGACCGCGAGCGTGCAATGGGCATTCCGGCATCCCACGGCCATCGCGCCGAAAATGTACACGGCACGGAGCTTGTGGTTTACAGCGCGGCCATCCCTTCGGATAATCCCGAATTGGCAGAGGCCGAGCGCCTTGGCATTCCCGCCGTGGAGCGCAGTGTGCTTTTGGGCTATGTTGCCAACACTTATCCCCACCCCATCTGCATTGCAGGCACACACGGAAAAACAACGACAACCGCAATGACTGCTCAAATTATGATCAGCGCAGGTACAGATGCATCTGCAATCATCGGCGGCAAGCTGCCCTTGATCGATGCGTACGGCCGTTATGGCGCCGGGCGCGAAATTGTGGTGGAAGCGTGTGAGTACCACAACACCTTCCTGCATTTGGTTCCGTATGTTTCCGTCATTCTGAACGTAGATGCTGACCATCTTGAATTTTTCGGCTCTATGGACAATTTAAAGCAGTCCTTCCGCCGCTTTGCGCTTTTAACCGAGCACGCCATTGTCGCCAATCTTGACGATGCGAACACCCGCGAAGTTTTAAAGAGCGTTGACCGAAATGTGATTACGTTCGGCATTGACACGCCCGCCGATTACCACGCCGTTCATATTGAGGAATACCGCCCGTCCTTTTTCGCATTTGACATTGTGGAAAAAGGCGTTCCTGCCGCACATATCCGGCTCGCCGTTCCGGGCCGTCATAATGTCTATAATGCACTCGCCGCTTACGCATGTGCCGCCATGTTCGGCTGCACTTCGGAGCAGTGCAAAAGCGGCTTAGAGGCATTCCGCGGCGCCGGGCGCCGGTTTGAGTTCTTGGGCGAAGTCAACGGCGTTACGATTGCCGACGATTACGCTCACCATCCCGCAGAATTGGAAGCCACACTTACCAGCGCGGCAAAAATGGATTACCGCAAAGTGTGGGCAGTGTTCCAGCCCTTCACCTATTCCCGCACACAGATGCTTTTAGACGATTTTGCGCGCGTGCTTTCGATTGCGGACCATGTGGTTCTCACCGAAATTATGGGCAGCCGCGAAAAAGCCGAAGATTACAATATTCGCACGGAAGATTTGGCCGCAAAAATCCCCGGCAGCGTCTGCTTCTCAACCTTTGAAGAAGTCACCGATTACGTCATGAAGAACGCACAGCCCGGCGATCTTGTTATCACACTGGGGTGCGGCGATATTTACAAAGCCGCCAAAATGATGTGCCGCAGCTGATGCATTTTCAAACAGTTTTTAAACCAAACAATCTTGAAAGAGAGAACGCGTAAAATGCTTTTTCTTTCTCAACCCCGCCGAATGAAAGGCTTGTTCCGACACCTGTGCCGGAACAAGCCTTTTTATTTTCTTCTTTCAAAAAATATTCGGGAGCGGTGGTTACCTAAAAATTTTTCCTTTTTTCAAAAACATTGATTGACTCACGCCGGCACCTGTGCTATACTTTCTTCATAGGTTAGCAACAGCTAATCATTTAAATGGTTTTTGTCTGATTTCCTGTACGCGCTCATGCAGGGAAACTCTTTTTGGCGAAAACCGCTCTTACTTTTGGTTTTTTTGTGCACAAACGCCCGCGGAAAAATCCGCGGGCGTTTGTGCTGTATTATGACTGCTGTTCGTCTAAGCCAAAGCTCACATTCAGTGCATGATTCACACGCTTTAATTCATTTTGCGTCAATTTTCCGGCTCGTTCCCGCAGACGGCGTTTATCCAGCGTGCGGATTTGCTCCAAAAGCACCACACTGTCACGGGTCAAGCCGCCTGTACCGGCCTTTAGCCCGATGTGTGTCGGCAAGTGGCTTTTATCTTGTTTTGAGGTAATCGCCGCCGCAATCACCGTCGGGGAAAAGCGGTTTCCTACGTCGTTTTGTACAATAAGTACCGGACGCACTCCGCCTTGTTCGGATCCGACGACGGGGCTTAAATCGGCATAAAATACTTCACCGCGATGCACTTCACGCTGTTCCATTTTCTGCATCCTCCTGTCTGATTGCTTCTGACAGGATTATGTGCCGCGCACCCCGTTTTTAAACATGGTTTTATAAAATCTTTTGTCCGTTAATTTCCAGCCGGAAATTAAGTCCCAGCCGCTTGGCGGCTTTGCGGCAAAGCAGCATGCGATCCATAAAAATTTCAAAGTAGTCCGGCACGGGCGAAATTTCCGTATCAATGGTCAGCTCCAGCAAAATTTCCTTTTGCTCGGGCAAAAAGCGTGTAGATGCTTTTTCTACCGAATAATTGACACGGTCGTGAATATCAAATAAATCGCGGTCTTTTGTCCGCACACGCGTGCGCCGGACATCCGTTTTATCTGCTAAAATAAGGGCCGCCGCCACTTCATTCACAGGATAAGCGGTGCTTTCGTCGTGATTTCCGATGGCGGAGCAAATCACTGCAATTTCATCGGCGGGCATGCCGAGTTTGTCCAAGATTCGAAACGCCATCACCGCGCCCGACTGCGCATGATCAATGCGGTTGATGACATTGCCGATGTCATGCATATAGCCCGCAATCCAAGCCAGCTCACAAAGGCGCGCCGGATAGCCGAGGTCTGCCAAAATCTTTTCCGCTACATGTGCAACGCGCGTCACATGTGCAAAGCTGTGCTCGGTATACCCCATCTCCTTCAGCGTGGCATCTGCCGCTTCGACATAGGTGCGAATCTGCGGGTTTTCTTTAATTTTTGCGGCTGTAATCATGTGAATTCCCCCTCCAAAACAACAAATGCGGCGGCATATTCCCCTTCGTGCGTCAAGGAAACGTGCGCTGTCCATCTGCGCTCGTGCATCAAATGCTGTGCGCGCCCGCTGAACGCAAAATAGGGCGCTCCGTGCTCATTTCGCAAAACTTGCACTTCGCCCAGCGCAAATTCTTTCATAATCCCGGTGCCAATCGCTTTCCCAAAAGCTTCCTTTGCCGCAAAATTTGCGGCAAGCATCTGGGGCGCTTTTTTTCTCTTTGCAAAAAGCGTGCGCTCTTGTTCTCCAAATACACGCGCTACAAAATGTTCGCTCTGTGCCGCACGTTCCATGCGTTCAATTTTCACCAAATCTGTTCCAATTCCGACAATTGACATGGCGGTATCCTTTCCCCGTGAGTTTTGATATGATGATACTTTTCTATCATAATACCATTTTTTCCTTTCGAAAAGCAAAAAACACCGAAAAACGAGTAAACTTTGTGTCAAACAGCGTATTTTGAGAGAAAAACCGCCTGCCGTGATATCACGGCAGGCGGTAAATCACTTTTTGAGCGGCAAACCCAGCGCGAACTCAGCTGTTTTCCGGCACCAAAACGCCGTAACTTCCGTTCTTTCTGCGGTAAACCACTTGAACGCTGTCCGTATCAGCATCGCGATACAGGAAAAAGGCATGTCCCAGCATATTCATCTGCAAAATGGCTTCTTCCACCGTGCAGGGCTTCACAATGAAATGTTTCTCACGAATCACGTCATATTCTTCATCTGCGGGGTCACCGCTTGCATATTCCTGTGCGATATAATCTTGAACTGCGGGCTGGCAAACACGATTTTCCAGCTTTTTGCGGTTTTTAATAATTCTTCTTGTCAGCAATTCCAGAGCGGAATCAAACGCCTCCTCCATGCGGTCGCCGGACTTCTCGGCACGGCTGGCAAACCCTTTGTCGCGCACTGTAATTTCCACAGTCTGCCAGTCTTTTTCTACCGTCACCGTCACTTGTGCCTGTGCATCGTCGCTGAAAAACTTGTCCAGCTTGGCAAGCTTCTTTTCAACTCTCTCTAAAAAGGCCTCTTTCAGGGTGACCTTACGTCCTGTGCAAGTAATCTTCATAAACCGTGCCTCCTTTTCGGGTTGAGAAAGCCGTAACTTTCTCTGATTTCAGTATAGCACGTCACTCTTCACTTTTCAAGAACTTTATTGCTCTTTTAGACAATTTCACTCAAATAACACACTCATTTTTTATTCTTTTATCACAAATTCTGCTCTAAAATTTCGCTTTTCTACCCATCGAAACGTGAAAAAATACCCGCTTTCACCCGTCTGTTGCCCCAAAAGCGCAAAAAACAAAAAGCGTCCGCTCCCAAAGCCGGGAAAACGGACGCTTTTGAAAAACAATCTTAACAGAAGAACACAGCGAAGCAAAGCCTCAGCCTTACCCGCGGCGGCGAGAATAGCCTCCGCCCCGGCGCGCTTCCGTCACGCGGCGCAAGTCGGACATTTTTTCCTCACTGCGGGATTTAAACTGGCTCATCATATCCTCAAAGGACAAGTTCCCCTGCGGCGCAGAGGGCCGCGGCTGCCACACGCGGCCGGTATCGGCACGGGTCGGCTTGGGACGCGGCTCTGTACGCTTCATGCTCAGGGCAATTTTTCCGTCGTCGGAAATGTTCATTACTTTTACTTTAACCTCTTGCCCTTCGCTGAGAACGTCGCTCAACTCTTGAATATACTCATTCGACACTTCAGAAATATGTACCATTCCCGTTTGTCCGCCCGGAAGCGAAACAAACGCGCCGAATTTTTTCACTCCTGTTACTTTACCTTCCAGGATGCTTCCTACCTCGACTCCCATAAACCCGTAAATACTCTCCTTTAAATAAATGATAAAAAACGGACGGCTCGCCCGCAAGGCTCACTTACCCGACATATCAATATAGACACGTTCGTCGGGGCGCACATAACCAAGCTTCTCCCGCGCCATACGCTCCATGTAGGCGGCCTCATCCCCCGCCTCCACAATGCGCTGAAGCTCTTGATTTTCCGCCTGTTGTGCCTGTACCTGTTGGGTCAGATTCTCTAATTGCTGGCGTTTAGACACGATATCCATCTGCACACAGATAAAGGTGACTGCCAGATAAATACAAATGCCGGCAATTAAAAAGCGCAGCGCTGTCGCAGGCGTAAAAAAATACTTCCGCCTTTGCTTCGTTCGCAAGCGCGGCGCCTCCCTTCCTCATGAAATTCACGACGATGCTTCTATATCGCCATGATATGAATTATACAACACCTTGGCGGTATTTTGCAAGCGCGACTTTTGTTTTTTTTCGCGATATTTCCGATGTTTTTCTTTCAAACTCTCTTTTTTTTGCAAAATTGCTCCGTGCACGGGCATCCACGCTTTGCGCGCGCCTTTTCGAACCGGGCGCAAAAGCAAGCGCCGCCAGCGCCGTGCCACAGGCTCTAACAGCGCATGGCACATTAAAAATGCTCCCACACACGCCGCTGCGTCATACCAGCGCACAAACCCGCTGTAAAAACGCATCGACGCCGCACTGCGCAGAAAAAAGGCCCCAAGCATAAGCACCAGCAAATCCGCCGCAAAACGCACCGGGCGGCGCCAGCCCAGCAAAAAGCCGAACAGGCAATAGCCTACGCACAGCAGCATGCCCAGCCCTGCGGAAAATACGACGTCCCGCAGCGCCATGCCGGGCGTAATTCCAGCAACCATCAGCGCATCATCCTCTTCCAAATGGAAGTACCCGATTCCTTCACCTTCGTATACTGCACAAATTCAATTTCGCCGCTGACGCGGATCTCGCCTTCTTTGACGCTCAGCTCATTCACACGCAGCCCTTTTCCGCCCACGTTGAGCCTGCCGCATACTGTATCAACGCAAACACCCGTCTCATCGCACGAAACCACTTCTTTCACGCCTGTGACTGTCATTGCGGTGCGGTCCTGCAAAATTACGTGATGCTTTTGCGCCGTCCACTCTTTTGACTTTTCCGTGTTTGTTCCTGTCATTCCTACCGTATTCATTGAAATTGCCCTCCGCTTTTGATTTCTTTTCTTCATCTATATGCGAAGGTGCGCGGCAATATCCCCGTTGATGTCTTTCGGAAAAGTCAAAAATTTCAGCTGTCAAACATCGTTCTTGAAAAGATATCTTTCACCCATGATTTCAAAAGCATTTTCCGCCTTTGTTTATACTTTTTTCTTCCGATGATTTATTTGCGCTTAAAACCAATATCGTAATGGATCTCCGGGTCATAATTCTTGATTCTGCTTGCAAACTCATCCCGCACCAGGCGGTTAAACTATGCACAGATTTCCTCGTCCGCTTGACCCTCATGGGCTTTAAGCCATGCCAATACTTCTTTGGCTGTTTGCATCTTTAGCACCTTTTCTTTTTCCGTCACTTCTTTCCCTGCCTCCAAAGCTTCGGTATTTTCTTAAGGAGCATCTGCTCTGACTCCGGATTTTCATAATGGCGTTGATATCATCTTTGAGTGCAGCTTATCCTTCTCCGTTCGTTTGGGTGGGTTCTCCGCCCTCCGAAAGCACAACGTACATTTCTCTTGCCAAATCTTTTCCCATCGGTGCGTCCGTGGAAACTACTTTCACCTGAATCGGACGCTGTCCGAACGTTACTTCAATCACATCGCCGGGCTTGACGGAATAGCTGGCTTTTACTTGACGGCCGTTCACCATAATGCGCCCGGCGTCTGCGACTTCATTTGCCACGGTGCGGCGTTTAATCAAGCGGCTCACTTTTAAAAACTTATCAATTCTCATAAATTTCTCCCTACAAAAAGACGCGGCCTGAACCTGCTCAAGCCGCGCTGTTTATTTTCTTATTTGCCGGAAACTGCGTCTTTCAGCGCCTTGCCTGCTTTGAAAGCGGGCACAACGCTTGCGGCAATCTGAATCGTCTCTTTGGTGCGGGGATTCAGACCGGTGCGGGCAGGACGCTCACGGGTTTCAAATGTGCCGAAACCAACGAGAGAAACCTTGTCTCCTGCTTTCAGTGCGTCGGTGATGCCTTCGAGCACAGCGCTTACTGCTTTCTCTGCATCCTTCTTGGACAGGTTTGCCTCTGCGGCCACTTTTGCAATCAATTCAACTTTAGTCATAGTCTAATCCTCCGAATTTTTTAATAATAAACACTTCATCAAAGTGCTTTCGAAAATAAAGAAACACCCTGCTTCCTTCAAAAACAACAGGCTGAAAAAGAAAAGCAACAATTCCTTGCGGATTTCAAGGATTCTTTTTCCGTCACAAACTGCTTTGAAAGAAAAGCGGAAGATTCCCACTTTTCAAAAAGCCCCTAGGCACTGCCGCAAAACAGCAGCAGGCTTTATGTTAACAAGATTCCTCTTGCAACAGCGTATTGTCAGCGGCCTTGTCCAGTTTTTTTGCCGCCTGCATAAAAGCTGTGTTCACGCGCTCAAGCGCCTGTTCGGCGTCCACGTCCAAAAGACGCGCATAACCGGCCGTGCAAAACAGCACCTCGCCGATCATCATCTCCGCCGTTTCCTGCTCGCTCATCGCCTGCAAACGTTCCACCGAACGCAAAAGCGCTTGCTTTGCTCCCTCTGTGTCGGTAATGCCCACGCCGTGAGCCGCAGCACGCTTTTGCAGCTTTTGCGCTCGCACCGCCGCAGGAAGCGCCTCGGGAACATCGTCCAAATCCACCGACAGGCTTTCGCGGTGTTTTTCCGCACGCTTAATCTGTTCCCAGTTGTGCAATGCCTGCTCGGGATTGTCCACTTTCACCGTGCCGAAAATATGCGGGTGTCGCGCAATGAGCTTTTTGCAGATGCCTGTGCAGACATCATCCCACGAAAAAGCTCCTCGCTCGCGTTCCATTTGCGTATGCAGAGCAATCTGAAGCAGTACATCGCCAAGCTCTTCGCACAGCAGATGAGCATCCTGCTTGTCAATCGCATCCGCTACTTCATACGTTTCTTCAATAAAATTTTTACGGATGGACTCATGCGTTTGCACCTTATCCCATGCGCAGCCCTTTTCCGGGTCACGCAGCAGTGTAACAATTTCCAGCAGGTCTTCTACGGTGTACTTTTCGCGGCCGATCCAATTTTCCACTTCATCCCCGCCTTTCCAAAACACCTTTCGTAATTTTACATGAAGCAGAGCCACTTTTCAAGAGTTTTTCCTGCTTTTCCTTAAAATAAGCACTGTTTTTTAAAAAAAGAGAAAGGATTTCAGCTTTCAGGCGAGTCGCTTGCATCATTTTTCTGTGTTCCAAACACGACCGCGCGTATCATCGGCCGATTCAAACTTCTGCCCGCAGCAAGAACAAAAGGTGGCATCCTTGCTAACCTCCGCGCCGCAGCGCATGCAGATTTTCTCCATGCGCACATCGCGGCTTTCCTCAGCCTGTTCTGTGGTAATTTTCTCCAGCTGACCTTCCGCCTGCTCCACCGCTTGAAGATACTTTTTGACAAGCTGGTCATTCGTCTGTCCGTTTTTATAAAGCGAATATACAAGCGCACCAAGCTGCCGCTGTGTTTTTGCCAAATGGCGCTCGGCGGCGAGCACATCCATTTTATGCTTGCCTTTATCCGTTAAATCTTTTGTGGTTTTTACGGCAGCATCGGCCAAAACCGAAGCACTTTGTTTTAAAAATTCAAAATCCAGCATCATCAATCCACTCCTTTTGCCTGTACCCTGTTATATCATAAAAATCAAGGTTTTTTCAAAAGCCGAACCATTCGGCATTTATCCTAAGAATTCACGCAGCATGGAATCAGCGGGCATCCATTCCTTGGAAATCGGCGTGCACAGCGAAAAGCGCCGCCAAAGATGTTCCATGCTTTCTTTCCAAATACTTTCCGCAGGCATCGACTCATTTATCTCGCGCACCGCCTGCGCCAGGCAGCCCGGTTCGTACGAAAAGCTGGTGTCCAAAAGCAAATCTGCTTCATTTTTAAACACTTTGATGTTTCGGTCTTCGCCGTCACACACACCCTGCCACATGGCGAATGTCTTTTCCGGGCTGTGGCCGCGAAACTTCCAATCGCGCACCAAACGGCGCGCCAAGCGCACGTCGCGCGTCGGCAAAATGCGCTGGCCGCCCAAAGAATATTCTTCGCGCAGACCCGCGTAAATACGGTATACGCTGCTGTGGGGCAAAAGCTGCGTTAAACGAGGATTCAGCGCATGAATGCCCTCAATCACAGCTACGCCGTCATCCACTTCAACGGGCAAAGTGCCCATGCGCCGCGTTTCCCGCTGAAAGTCAAAATCAGGAATCAGAGTTTTTCCCGTTTCGGCCAGTTCTTTCAAAGCATGGTTAATCGCTCCGATATCAAGCGCATCCACACTCTCATAATCCGGCTCTCCGCTGGGAAGCTTCGGATAATCGCACACATCCTTAAAAAAGTTATCGAGAGAGATCACAGCCGATTTCATGCCTCGATCACACAGTGCCTGCGCAATTTTATGGGCGGTTGTTGTTTTGCCGGAAGACGAAGGCCCGGTCAGCATCACAACGCGCACGCCGCTCTCTTGAATTTTATTTGCAGCATCCTGAATGCGCGCGCGGTAATCGTTTTCGCAGTAATCAACAAACGCCTGCGGCAATTGCGCCGCGACATTCAAAAGCCCCAGCTCAACCAACCGTTTCGGAATCCAAATTAAAGTATTTCCCATAAAATGCATTGACCCCCTCTTTCTTTTCCGTAATCCGCGCAAAGTCATTGACATATTCCGTCGGATATTTAAAATTAAAAATTCGCTCAATGTGCCCGCCCGGCGCAACCAGCTTGGTAGAACCGCCCGCACCTACGGACAAAATGGTGTGAAGCTCTTCCATGATGAACACGTTGTAAAGCCCCGTAAAGCCGGGTTTGCAGTATCCGGTATTCTCCAAGTTCTGCAAGGTTCCTTTTTGGCGGTAAAGATAGTAAGGCGCATAGTCTTGTTCGGCCAGCGCTGCGCAGGCCTCCAGCATGCGGGCCACATCCGCTTCGGGGCTTTCGGCCCCGTCGATCACCAAATTGGATGCACGCTTCATGGTGAGCGTGTGAACCGTAATATTCTCCGGCTGCAAAGCGGCCACACCGCGCAGACTTTCTTCAAAGCCTTTCACCGTGTCCTGCGGCAAACCGGCAATCAAGTCCATATTGATGTTCCGGTGTCCCACCCGGCGCGCCGCGGCAAAACAGTCTAAAATATCCTGCGCGGTGTGCCTGCGCCCGATGGCGGCGAGCACGCGGTCGGACAGCGTCTGCGGATTGATGGAAATGCGCGTGGCGCCGAGTTCGTAAATAATCCCCAGCTTTTCCTCGTCCGTGCAGTCCGGCCGCCCGGCCTCCACGGTGTATTCCCGCACCTTAGAAAGATCAAATTGATCTTTCACCGCCTGCATGACACGCCGCAGCTGTGCGGCCGTAATGGCGGTCGGCGTACCTCCGCCGATATAGATGGTTTCCAGCTTCAGATGCAGTGTTTCAATCAGTTTTGCCGTCTGCGCAATTTCAAGCAGCAAACAGTCCACATAAGGCTCCATCAAAGCCCTTGACTGTTCTGTCGTGCGGGAAACAAAGCTGCAATAACTGCACCTTGACGGACAAAACGGAATAGAGATATAAACGCTTACACTCCGGGGAGTTGTCATGGCACGCACCGGCGCTTGGTTTTGCTCAATTTCTTTTGCCAAAGCCAGCTTTTCCGGCAAAACAAAGTGCCGCCGCAGGAAAAAGTCATCCAGCTGTTCATCGCTCATGCCTTTTTTTCGCAAGTCATGAAGCAAACGAACGGGGCGCACGCCGGTCAGCATGCCCCAAAGCGGCGTATTTCCCGTCACGTCACGCAACAGGCTGAACAGCATTCTGCACACCTCATACTCTACATCTGTTTCGGAGGTATAGCGCTGTTTTTGAAACGCCTTCCCCTGCGGGCACCGCACTGCACACCACAGCCACTGCTTTGTCTGTGTTACCCATACAGCCTCACTGCTTTTTCCCGGACGGCGTTTTGCCATCGTCAGCCTTGGGAAGAACAAGCGCGCGACATGTTCGGCTTCATATGTTGAGGAAAGCCCGCGTGCAAAAAATTCCATAGTGTTCTCCTTTTGAAAAGGCTTATGCGTTTACGAATTCCTGCAAGTAGGGATTCTGCGCACGCTCGCGGCCCATAGTGGAAAAATCGTTATGTCCCGGCAGTACCTGAACATCATCCTCTATGGTACGGCACAAACGCGCAAGGCTTTTGCGCATGGAATCGGGATTGCTGGTTTCCAAGTCCGTTCGGCCAATGTCCCCCGCAAAGAGGGTATCGCCGGTAAACATCACATCGCCGCAGAGCAAACACACGCACCCTTGCGAATGGCCGGGCGTGTAAAACACCTTCACCTCAGCCTGCCCGACGGGAATCGTCTGTTCATCGCGGTAAAATTCGTCTACCTGCTCCGGTGTCAAGGGGTGCAGCTGCGTGCCTCGTGCCTCTCCTTCGCCCGCAAACACCTTTGCGCCCGTTGCCTGTTTGAGCTCCTGCACCGCACCCACATGGTCAAAATGGCCGTGTGTTAAAAGAATATGCGTCAGCTTCGCGCCTTCTTTTTGTAAAATATCGAGATACTGCCCGGCTTTCGCGGCGGGGTCAATCACAGCGGCGCTGCCGTGTTCATCCAGCAGGATAAAGGTGTTGGTAAAAAGGGGAATGGGACCCCGCAAATGTAATACTTTCATATGTTTTCTCCTGTCTATTTCCAGTCGTCTGTTTCAATCACAATCGTCACCGGGCCGTCGTTCACAAGGTCAATTTGCATGTCTGCCCCAAATTCACCCGTCTGAACGTCGTGAAGGCCGGTTTTGCGCAGTTCTTCCACAAAGCGCTCATATGCGCCGTCGGCCAGCGGGGGCTTCGCCGCGCGCACAAAGCTGGGACGGCGGCCTTTTTTTGTGTCGGCGTAAAGCGTGAAATTCGAAACGACAAGTGCCGACAGTCCCAATTCCTGCGCGGAAAGGTTCAGCTTTCCCTGCTCGTCTTCAAAAATGCGCAGTTCGGCACATTTTTTGGCAAGCTTTTCACAAATATTCAAATCGTCCGTGTCCTGCACACCCAGCAGAATCATCAGTCCTTTGCCGATGCTCCGCGTCGATTCTCCGTTCACGGTTACGCTTGCGCGTTTTACGCGCTGAATCACTGCTTTCATTGGTTTCTCCTTTCCGGTCTTATGCAGAGAACATCAGATACAGCGTTCCCGCAGTTTCAAACACCGCGCCGGAATCAGCGTACATTGCCTTCCATCTGTCATACTGTGCCGTATCGGTTGTAACATAGGCGAAGCCAGACTCTGCTTTTCCCTGTTCCAGCTGTTCGGAAGCCTCTGCACGCATGGCATCGGCGCGAAGGTAAGTGCCGGAATTGGCGTCCCAGAAATTGGTCGGCACGCCTGCACGCCCCGCAAACATCGCAAGATACCGCAGCAAAATCGACTGCTCTGCGTCACCGTTTGATGATGTCACGCAGACAAAGCGGCAGTCATCCAGCATATCAACCGCATCGCTTTCAATCAATTCGGAAATCACCGTGCCGTGAACAGGACCGGAACCAAGCTGTTCCACCTCGTCAAGAAGGCCGGTGTCCCAAGCACGTTTTTGCAAAAGAGCCGGAGAGAGATCCACAATCTGCACGAAGGCAACCGCCGCCAATACGAGCGCGGCCGTACGCGGCGCAGAAAACACATGTGCCGCGCGATGTACCACAAAGAGCATGATCAGATAATATACCGGCCAGAAAAGACGGCCGGACGCACGGAAAACCCCGCACAAATCCAGCAGTTTCTGCGGCACAACAATGATCAGGTCAATCAAATCAAAGGTGATAATGTTGCTGAGGGCAAATGCGGTCAGGAAGACACATACAGCCCCCACTGCCCACCAGCGCGACACAAAGGCACGCAGAGCGCCCTTGGTGCGCACAATCAGCACAAGGAACTGCACCCCAAACAGCGCAGCCGCAATTAACATTCCAACGCCGAGGTAATTAAAGGCATCGTACTGGCCTGCCGTCTGCGGGCGCACAGGCAGAAACAGCGACCAGCGGTAACCGCCGGTGCTTGTGGGATTAAAAAGCGCGTTTAAGTTTAAGCTGAAGTAATTGTAGCCGCCGCGCGATGCGGAAACGCCGTGTCCGACACTGCCAAACAGATACGCAAATAAGAGTGCCGATACACAACAGCCCGCAAACCATAACACAGGATACAGAATACGCCGCCGATAGCGCACGTCTTCCACAACCACAGCCAGCGCAAAAATCATGCACATCGGCAAAAAATACGGTGATGATCCTACACTGAGTACCCCAAGCACCCAAAAGATCCACGGCAGGCGCGGACGCTCACCGCGGCTGAGCGCGTCACGGTATTCGAGATATGCGTAAATAGAAAGCAAAATAATAAAGTGTGCCGACAGTGTTGTGTGCCGGAACGCGCGCTCCAGCAAAATCGGTGAAAGCGTAAAGGGAATGGTCGCCAATGCGCAGAATACCCAGTCGGCCCGCACGCGCTGTGCCAGCAAAGCCGCGGCCGCACCTTGAAGCGCAAAATGCGCCAGTACACACCAGCCCTCAATCTGAAATACGGCCGGCAAAAAGGGCGAAAGCAGCTTGACAAAAACCATTACTAGCGGGTAACTGTCCGTGAACACGGTAACGGTGCCGTCAGGTGCAGCAAGTTTATCCGCCATCATCAGCGGAAAACTCCAGTCCGACGCTCGCAGATACACTTGACCCATATAACGCTGAATGATGTCAAACTCATCATAAGCCGCAAAAATCCAGCTATCGTCCATGACATTGAGCGTTTTCAGCCCATAAACCAGCAAAAAGCACACCGCGCCAATCACCGCACCGAGCAACGCAGCGCGGCGTTTTGATAAAGTAATTTGGTTCATCTTCTTCCTCCGGCCTCATCAGACGCGCTGTACGCTGGTGACGCCTTCCACCTTTCTGATTTTTGCAATCACGGAGTTCAAATGCTCCGTATTGTTGATACCGATGGTAAGCGAAACGGCCGCTCTGCCGTCGTTCAGCCTTCTTGCCTGCATCGCATAGCACGGCAGACGCATCTCGGCAATCAAAACGGTGATATCCATCATCAAGCCGCCTCTGTCGATGGCGGAAATCTCCAAAGAAGAAGTAAAGCTTTCTTTCACGTTCTCCGCCCAATGTGCACGCACCCAGCGGGGGGCATCCTCGCCCTCTAAGCCCATTTTGGCATTGATGCAGTCCGCTTTGTGGATGGATACGCCAAAGCCGCGCGTCACAAAACCGACAATTGCGTCGCCCGGAAGCGGATTACAGCATTTTGCAAACTTGGTCAGGCAGTTGTCAATGCCCTCCACAATCACGCCGCCGTTTGTCTTTTCTGTCTTTTCCGGAATTTTCACCTCGACGGGCGGCGCGGGCTCTTTATCCAGCTTTGCATATTCCTCTTTGATTTTCATTATCAGGCGCGACATCTGCAAGCCGCCGTAACCCAGCGCCGCATACATTTCATCGACGCTGTTCATCCTCTGGCGGCGCGCCATATCGCGCATAAATTCGTCATACCGGTCTGCGGGAATATTGATCATATTGCGGCGCAGCTCTTTTTCCAAAGCCGCTTTGCCCTCCGCCATATTCTCTTCTTTCCGCTCTTTTTTAAACCAGTTGCGAATTTTATTTTTCGCCTCGCCTGTGCGAACAATGTTCAGCCAGTCGCGGCTGGGGCCTTTGTCCTTCGGGCCCATAATAATTTCAATAATTTCACCCGTGGCAACTTTGTGATCAATCGGCGTCATACGGCTGTTGACCTTCGCACCAATCATGCGGTTGCCCACCGCAGAGTGAATGGCATAGGCAAAGTCGATGACCGTCGCACCCGCAGGCAGGTTGATGACATCGCCCTTCGGCGTAAAGGCAAACACCTCTTCCGGCAGCAGTTCGGATTTAATATCATGCAGAAGGTCGCCCGCGTCATCCGTTTCGCGCTGGCTTTCCAGCAGCTGGCGCACCCATGCGACACGGTCGTCAATTTTATCCTTGGCGGTCACGCCCGCTTTATACTTCCAGTGGGCAGCTACACCGTACTCGGCAGTGTGATCCATTTCCCATGTGCGAATCTGCACCTCAAACGCAATGCCCTCGTGGCCGATTACCGTGGTATGAAGCGACTGGTAGCCGTTGGGCTTGGGCGTGGAAATATAATCTTTAAAACGGCTGGGAATGGGATGGTACATATCGTGGATAATACCCAGCGCATTGTAGCACTCGCCGACAGTATCCAAAATAATACGCACCGCATACACATCGTAAATTTCTTCAAAATCGCGGTTTTGAAGATACATTTTGCGGTAAATACCATATACGCTTTTAACGCGCTTTTTAATATAAAATTTCTCTAGTCCGTTTTCTTTCAGCCGCTCACCGATTTTTTCAGCAATGCCGGAAATAAAGCTTTCCGCATCCTCATTTTTTTCGAGATGGCTGCAAATGGTCTTATAAGCAAACGGGTCAAGGTAGTAAATGCTTCGGTCTTCCAGCTCCTCTTTGATATTCGAAATACCCAAGCGGTGCGCAATCGGCGCATAAACCTCCATTGTTTCCTGCGCTTTGAACAGCCGCTTTTTTTCCGGCCAAGCATCACCGGTTCGCATGTTATGCAGGCGGTCGCACAGCTTAATCAGCATCACCCGCACGTCGTTGCTCATCGCCATGAGCATTTTGCGCAGATTTTCCGCTTGCTGTTCCTCCACGGAAGAAAACTTAATCCGCGTCAGCTTGGTGACGCCGTCCACCAAAAGCGCGACATCGCCGCCAAACTCGCTTTTCAGCGTGTCTAAGGGCACCGTTGTATCCTCTACGACATCATGCAAAAGCGCGGCAATGATGCTGTCCGTGTCCAGTCCCAAGTCTGCTACAAGGCACGCCACAGCCAACGGATGGCTGATGTACAGCTCGCCGGAAAGACGGCGCTGATCTCCATGCGCTTTTTCTGCAATATGATAAGCTTTTTCAATTTTTTCAAGGTCGTATTGACGCCCGGATTCCTGCATGCTGTGCAGCAGGTCTTCATATGTTTTTACGGTTTCTTTACGGTCAGCGTAAATCATAGCTTCTTTTCTTCCCCCTTTGTCAGCGCGCACAAAATCGGCGCAGCAGACAAGTCCTTCTTTTCTGTCACAGGCAGGGCTCGCCATACCGAAACGCCCTGCTCATTCACGGCGCGTTCAATCAGCGAAAGCTGTTCCAGCGCCAGCAGTGAAATTAAAATTTTACCGGTCTGCTCTTCTCCGAGCTTTGAGAAAACCGGCCGCAAATCATCCGCCGGCAAGCCCGAAGGCGCGGCAGTAATCAAGCGATAAACGCAAGCCGTATCGGCGCGCTGGGGCAAAATCTCGGCGCACTGCTCAGCCGACGGCTGCATGCCGTACTGAACAGCTTCGCACAGCTCTGCCATTTGTGCGTGGCGCTCGCTCATTCCGGCAGGGCGCACATCCAAAAGACGCGCCGACACCATGGCGCCGGTTTTGCCCTCATAAACCGACAGCGAAACTACCGCATCGACGCACGAACCTGCCCCGTAAGCAAATTGTGCGCAAGATGTGCCGAACACCACGGCATAAAGCGTACACTCTTCCCGGCGCATCCGTACACGGCAGTGGCGCCCGTCACCAACGGGATAAACCCCCTCAATCAAGGCGTTTTTCAAAAGAAAAACCGGGGTGGGGTTCCCGTTTCCGAAAGGCGCTAAGCGCTCCAGCGAGCGCACCTGATCTTCGCGCACAAGCGCGGGTGAAAGCTCCGCGTCAACCGTCAGCGGCGGATGGTGCAAAACCGTATGATGCCGGGCTGCCCAGCTGTTTACCGCCGCGCGAAACGCCTCCAAATTCTCCTCGCGCACCGAAAGCCCCGCAGCGGCGGCATGCCCGCCGAAGCGCAGCAAATGCTCAGACGCAGAGGCAATCGCATCATAAAGCGAAAATCCGGGAATACTGCGTCCTGAGCCTTTTCCCTCTCCGTTTTCATCAATCGAAATGACAATCGCAGGTTTTCCGAACCGCTCTACCAAGCGGGAGGCAACAATGCCGATGACGCCTTGGTGCCATCCCTTGCCCCAAACTACGATCATACGCTCTTTGTCGTGTCCGTCTGCACCGGCAATCTGCTCCATAATTTGAGCGGCAATATCTTGCTCGGTCTTGCGGCGCTCATTATTTTGCTCAATCAGCTCATGTGCAGTCTCCTCGGCTTCCACCTCATCTTCGCACAGCAAAAGCTGCAAAGCGGCAGTAGCGTCTTTCATGCGTCCTGCGGCGTTCAGCTTCGGTGCAATGGCATAGGAAATGCTTTCGGCGGTCAAGGGCTTATCTTCCAGCCCGCAGGCCGAAATCAACGCGCGCAGTCCCGGGCGCTCGCTGTCTTGCATCAATTCCAAGCCGGCTTTCACAAGCGTGCGGTTTTCCCCTTCGAGCACCATGATATCCGCCACCGTTCCAATGGCGGCCAAATCGGCGTAATAGGCCAGCATTTCCTCACATGAGGCGCCTTCCAAGGCGCAAATCAGCTTATAGGCTACCCCTGCACCGCACAGCGTTTTGCACGGGCTTGTATCATAAGGCAGCTGCGGATCAATCAGCGCTGCGGCCTGCGGCAGTGTTTCGGGAGGCAAGTGATGGTCGGTTACCACGACATCCATGTCCAGCTCTGACGCGCGCGCCACTGCTTCAGCGGCTGAAATACCGTTATCTACGGTAATAATCAGCTGCACGCCTTTTTCGGCCATCTGCTCTACGGCCGGTACAGACAACCCGTAGCCGTCCTCTTCGCGGTTAGGCAGTTTGTAGTACACTTCCGCGCCGATGGAGTCCAGATAAGTGTAGAGCATAGCGGTTGCCGTCACGCCGTCTACGTCATAATCCCCAAACACTACCACGCGTTCTCCGCCGTCAACCGCACGGTGAATACGCTCTACCGCCTGTTCCATACCGGCCAGCATCATTGGATCGCTGAGCGCACTCACCCCTTCACACACGGTTCGGGCCGTTTCCGGGTTCGTGTAACCGCGGGCTGCCAGTACACGGCAAAGCAGCTGGGGCATTTCCAGCTCGCGCGCTAAACGCTGCACCTGCTCAGATTCCAAAGCTTGTATTTTCCACGGGCGATAGTACATAAATCAGTTTCTCCTCATTCGGGCCTATAATATGCCGATTTATTTCAGCAGCGGGCTTTCATATTCCAGCCCGTCTTGGTTCAAAATTACGTTCATAGCAGAAATTTCAGCAGAAATATCCATTGCTGCATGTTTCAACAGTTTTTCGCGCACCGTTTGAAAGGCACCATTGATCTTGTGTAAAAAGCCGACAATGTTGCTTTCAACTTCATCGCTGACCGAACTGTTTTGATCCTCCACATCATTGTATGCTTTCAAAAGCTTTAAGGTAGTAGGCAAATAATAGCTGGCAAACCGCCTGACATCGCCCTGGCTTTCCGGGCGGCTCTGCAGCCAATCAAGCAGCTGTTCTGCCTGCTGATAAAGCTGAATGGTTTGCTGTTTCACTTCTTCAACATCTATTTTTTTGTTCCTCTTTGAGGGAAAGCAAAAATTTCTGAACCTGCGAAATTGTATCGGTTTGTGCAGCAAATGCTGCTTGCGAGTGCAAAACATCGTCAGAAGAACCAAGTCGGCCGGCTTCTTTTAAATAGAGTGCATACGCTTCTTTGCTTGCAAACAATTTATTCTCCTCGATACAGGGGTATAAATCTCCTAAATTGCCGTTTTCAGATAAGCTGCGGATTTCCCTAACGATGTTCGGGATACTTTTTCGCAGGGACATGGAAAGTTCATCTAACGTGCAGAAAACACGGTTCTGCATAATACACTGATATGGCTCCGGGCGTGCTGGGGGCTCTTTTACATTCCGCAGAACCAGCGCAACAGTGGCAATTGCAGCAGCACCGAAGAAAACTGTTTGTATTTCTGACAGCGGCGGTTGCACTACAATAGGCGCAAGTAAGCACATAACATACAGAACACCCGCAGTGACGAATAACCAATTAGAAGCCTCTTTCCAAAAACTATGCTGCTGATTCATGACTACCCCTTCCTTCTTCCCTTTGGTTTTCCGCCCCACACATCTGACGGTTTATTCTGACCGTATCGCTGACTCTTGTGTCTCAGCCGATATCAACGTGTTCTGCCGGAGCGGTTATTGCTTCAATCCATCATCCTGTAAACCGTCCTGACGCAAAATTGTCTGCATAGCAGAAATTTCAGCGGATACATCCATGGCCGTATGTTTTAAAAGGTCATCGCGCAGCGTTTGAAACGCTTGATTGATGGTGTTTAAAATACCTGTAATGTTTGTTTGAATTTCATCGCTCACACGGCTGTCTTGTGCGCTTACATCATTGTAGGTTTTCAGCAGCTTCAGCGTTGTGGGCAGATAATATCCCGTAAAACGCTTGACAGCGCTCTCGCTTTCCGGGTGCGCTTGCAGCCAGTCAATCAGCTGCCCCGTTTGTTCGCTCAATCGGTCGGTCTGTTCTTTGACGCTCGGCTCTGTAATGGGCACGCTTTCTTGCTGCAACCCTTTTAAGAAGTCCCGCAGTTCCGCCGTAACGCTTTCCTGAGAAGCAGCCTCCCGCGTTTGCTGGGGCAGAGCGTCCGTTTGCGTCGTCTGTATGGCGAGATACGCCTGGTAGGCGGTGTGGTTTGCAAACAGCCGGCTCGCATCGGGCGCGAGGTACATTCCCTCAAAACCGCCGCCCGTGACCATTTTGCGCACTTCCCGTACGGTCTGCGGAAGAGGCTTTCCCACCGCCGCGGCAAGTTCTTCCATTTTGCAGCTGCTGCGGTCGGCTAAAACGCGGTGATACTGCATTAGCCGCAAAGCCGGGTAGCTTTTCACTTTGCAAATCACCGCGGGAATGGCAAAAGCGCCCGCCAGCACCCACATTGGTGCAGCATCAGAAAGCGGACCATCAAGCACAATCATACCGCTGACAGCCAATAAGATAAACGATACAAGCCCCAAACCGAACGCAGTGCCTTTCAATGCTTCATAATTTCCTTTGAGCTCTTTCAGGCGTTTTTCCCATTTTGCTTTCTTGGGAGGCAGCCAGCCGGCTTTCACCATTTTTTCCTGCGCGGCACCAAGGCCGGCAATCAGCTCACTGCCGACACTTTTCCCGACATCTTTCAGGCCGCTGCCAACGCTTTTAGACACTTGACCTACTGTCTTTCCGACATCTTTTGCCAGCGGTGCCAATTCCTGCGAAAGCTGCTGCACCGTATTTTGCAGGTCTCTTCCCAGTTCCGCCAAGTCGCGTTCCCAGTCTTCGCCGCTCGAATATCCTTTTTTATTCCTATCTTCCATGGCCCTTCACCCAAACCATCTTTTAAAATTTTATATAAGTTTTCTGAAAACTCAAAATTTTTCGTTTTTCTGAAAAAGTACTGTCCTCACAGCCCCTCACCACCCAGAAAAACCGATGCATATTTTAACTTTTAGAAATGCTCCAGTGAACGCAGAACGGCAGATGCAACACGAACGCCGTCCACAGCGGCCGACATGATGCCGCCCGCGTAGCCTGCCCCTTCTCCGCAAGGGTACAGCCCATCAATGTCGCGGCTGATAAAATCCTCGCCGCGCTGCAGGCGTATCGGCCCTGATGTTCTCGTTTCCAAACCGGTGAGCACCGCCTCCGGCGCAGTATATCCGCGCAGTTTTCGGTCAAAGACGCCCAGCCCGATGCGCAGTGTTTCGGCCAGCTCATCCGGCAGCAGTGCACCCAAATTTGCAGCGGTGACACCGCGCGGATAAGTGGGCTGTACATCGGTGAGCTTCAGCTTTCCCTCACCTTTCAAAAAGCTTTGCACATTTTCCGCCGGGGCGGCATAACCGCCGCCTCCCGCGGCAAAAGCACGCCGCTCCAAGGTTCGCTGAAACTCCATCGCACGCAGTGCATCGTTTCCGAAATCTTCCGGCGACACACTGACAGCTACCGCGGCATTGGCGTTTTTGCCGTCGCGGGCATGCAGGCTCATTCCGTTTGTTGCAACACCGCCCGCTTCACTGGCGGCCGCCACCACTTGCCCGCCGGG
>DWWA01000021.1 GCA_019119935.1 Candidatus Ruthenibacterium merdavium
AAACAGATAGAAAGTGCAAAAAAGGGATGCTTTCAGTGCAAGAAAAATGATTTTTTTTGTGATACAATAAAGGCAATTTCAGATTGAATGCCGGTGCGCAGACGGTTCGTGCAGCGGCGCCGTAAAAACAGATTCACAAAGGAGAAAACGGTATGAAATTTTTAAATGTCGAAATCCCGGTCAAAAATCTTCCTGTTCTGGACGAAGGCTTCATCCCCCTGGGCCTGTTCTTTGAAAGCTATCGCAAAGGTGCACAGAAACCTTTGTGCATTGCTGTCGAGCGCTCCGGCGGTCAGGTTGGTACTTATGAAACGAAGATTTACGGTACCCCGGAAATGAAAGAGGCAGACGCCTACTATGTTGACCGTTTGGTGAAGTTCCTGTTGTGGAGCTGGGGCGGCTTTAAAGTTTCCATCTGCGGTGATGACGCTGTGGCCGAAAGTGTGAAAGAGGCTTACAGCGAAAACAGCTCCCGCGCGTTTGATAAAGGCTTCATGGAGCAGGTTTATGAAACTGAGTTTGTGGTGGAGAGCCTGCCCTACGACAAGAAGCCGCAGGAGTGCCACAAAGCGGAGAGCATCGGCCGTCATACGAATGGCGGACGCATCGGCTTTGATGCAGGCGGTTCCGACCGTAAGGTTTCCGCTGTCATCGACGGCGAGCCCATTTACAGCGAAGAAGTTGTCTGGTTCCCGAAGATTATCTCTGACCCCGATTACCACTATCAGGGAATTTTGGCAGCATTCCACACAGCAGCTGCAAAGATTCTGGAAAAAGGCGGCAAGGTGGAAGGCATCGGCATTTCTTCTGCCGGTGTGTACATCGACAACAAGTGCATGGTGGCTTCCTTGTTCCTGAAAGTGGGCAAAGAGGACTTTGACAAAAAGGTGAAAAACATCTATCTGCGCGCTGCAGAAGAGCTGGGCCGCACGCTGGGTTATGAAATTCCCGTTGTGGTTGCAAACGACGGCGACGTTTCTGCTTTGGCCGGTGCAATGGGTCTGGGCGAGAACGGCATTATGGGCATTGCCATGGGCACCAGTGAGGCTGTGGGCTATGTAGATGCCGACGGCAATATCTGCGGCTGGCTGAATGAGCTGGCATTTGCTCCCGTGGACGCACAGCCCGACGCCATGCAGGACGAGTGGAGCGGCGACATTGGCTGTGGTGTGAAATACTTCAGCCAAGACAGTGTCATCAAGCTGGCACCGCGCGCTGGCATTGAGCTGAAAGGTGAAAGCCCCGCTGAGAAGCTGAAAGAGGTTCAGGCTTTGATGGCTGAGGGTGACGAGCGCGCCGTGAAGGTATACGAGTCCATCGGCGTTTATCTCGGCCACACGCTGGCACTGTATGCACAGTTCTATGACATTAAGCATGTGCAGATGATGGGCCGTGTCATGTCCGGCAAGGGCGGCGATATCATCATGGAAGTTGCATCCCGCGTGATGGATGAGGAGTATCCCGGTGTTGCCTTCCGTCCTGAAGCACCGGACGAGAAAACACGCCGCGTAGGCCAGTCTGCCGCCGCAGCAAGCCTGCCCGAAGTGAAATAAGTGTTGTGAGATACACGGTATCCTGTTGCAAGGAGGAAACTGCCTGCGGGCGGTTTCCTCCTTGTTTGCATAGTGTCAGAAAAGATGCTGAAATGCCAAAAGAAAGGGAAATGATTTTTTGTTGATTCGGAAAGCGGAAACGAAAGATATTCCCGCGCTGCAAACACTGCTGAAACAAGTGGGGAACGTGCATCATGAGGGAAGGCCGGATTTGTTTTTGCCCGATACATGCAAATACAATGGGCAGGAATTGGCACAGATGTTGGCGTGTGACAAAACGCCGGTGTTTGTTGCGGTGCAAGAGGATGTGGTGCACGGCTATGCCTTTTGCCAGCTGACAAAAAGCCACGGAAACGGTGCATTTGTGGAGCACAAGGCGCTTTACTTAGACGATCTATGCGTTTTGGAAACCTGCCGAGGAACAGGGGTGGGAAAATTATTGTATGAATTTGTAAAAGATTTTGCCAAAAAGCAGGGGTGTTATCATTTAACTCTCAATGTGTGGACATGTAACCCGGCGGCCATCAAGTTTTATGAAAAAATGGGATTAGTACCGCAGAAAATTACGATGGAACAAGTTTTGTAACAGGGGCTATGTCATAAAAAACGGCACAGATCAGAAACATAACCTTTACAAATAACGACAGATTTTGCACTAAATTTGTTTTTGGGTGTTTTTTCATATCGCATTGTGTACATATTTCTGAAATTTATTTTTTTTGCTTTTATTTATTGTGATTGCTCTTTTTTCCGTGTAGAATTATGTTGGAAATCTTTTCATTTTAGGGCTTGACGAAGCTTTAAAAATGACATGATAAATAAGTGTTTGGATTTTTGACGCTGCTTATTTGCGTGTGCTTTTTGAGAAGTGCATGGGGAAATCGAAGGGAAGCAAGCAGCGTTATAATCGGGTAATTTGATGTGAAAATGCGGATGAGGAGATGATACCGATGAAAAGCAAACTTGTATTCCGTGTAGGTGCCGCAGCAATTTTGCTGGCCTCTTTACAGGGAGCCTGCTTTGCACAGGAGGTAGTGGGAAGTGCAAGTATCAATCGAGTTTTCGGCGCAAGTATCGTGCCGGTTAGTGCACAGCCGTATGCGGCAGATGAAGTGCAGTATTCGATTGATGGTGCCCCGGCGGTCAGTGCTTCTTTAGCGGATGCAATTGCGGCAATCAATGCTTCCTCCGATGGCACGTCAGCTCACATTGAATTGAACGCCGACATTCAGGTTTCCCAAACGTATACCTTAACCGGCAATAAAACGGTTACGATCGACGGAACGGCGAACGGCTATTCTCTGCAGCGTGCAAGCAGCCATGAGGGCGCACTGTTTTCCGTGCAAGGCGGCAGCTTAAAACTCACTAATGTGATTTTGGACGGCGGGGCCTCTGTGACTGTTGAAGGGGACGGGTCTTGGACTTGGAGCGGAGTTGCCGCAAATGAAGCCCTTGTGAAAGTGGAAAATGCTTTGCTTACCTTATCGGGCACAACGAAGCTTCAAAATGCATGGAACACGTCAGGCAACGGCGGCGGAATTTATGCCACGGGTACCAACACAGTGCTCACTTTGGAAAAAGCAACGATTTCTTCCTGTGAGGCGGTTAATGGCGGCGGTGTATATTTAGAAGGCGGCGCTCGTTTTGTCGCGAATGGATCTACGAGCACGGATGTCAGAATTGTCAACAACCGTGCAAAAAACGGCGGTGGTATTTATGTCACAGGTGCTGTTTCTACGCCTCATTCTTTAAAGTTAATTAACATTCAAGGAAACAGCGCTGAGAACGGCGGCGCTGTGTATGCGACAAACGAGGCACGAATTATTTCGGAAAGCAAAAACCATAATATTTTTTCGAACACAGCTTCGAAAAACGGCGGTGCATTTTACATTGAAGGATCGAACACCGTGGTGAATTTGCCGCTCACCAGTTTTCAAAAGAACAAAGCCGAAAACGGGGGCGCCGTGTATGTTTCAAATAGCGCAAGCTTTATTGCCGGCACGGTACAAATGAAAGACAATGAGGCGACGAATGACGGCGGTGCGATCTATGCCGATACAAAAGCAAAAGTTACCTTGAAAAGCGGCGGTAATGGATATAATGACCCTGATACTGTAAACAGCGGTTTGCTGAGGAATATTGCCGGGCGCAACGGCGGCGGAATTTATGCTGCCGACGCCGAGACTCAAATTACAGTCGGCGAAAGTAGCACTGTGGGAATTTTTTATAACGAAGCAGGAAATATGGCAGGCGCGATGTATCTGGAAAACGGAGCGGTTGGAATGCTGACGAAGGTTGTTAATATCCGCGCAAACCGCGGCGGGGAAAACGGCGCGCCTACGACACCGTGGAAAGAGGAGCTTTCCTGCGGCGGCGTTCGTGTGGATGAAACCAGCACTTTGAAGCTCGCCGGAAAAATCATCATTACAGAGAATACCGTCGGAACCGAGGGTCGTGAAGTTAACTTGCTGATTGCCAGCGGTAAAATTGCCCCCGGTGCAGACCAAAATGTGCCTGTGGAATGTTACTGGGACTACGGCGGTCTTTCGGCCGGAACAAAAATCGGCGTGAGTTTGCAGGTTTGGCCGACGGACGGCGGAAGCAATGAAGTGCTGTACATGGTCGGAAAAACGTATAACGGAAGTGCAAACGGCATTACTGCTGATTATGCCGGCTACTTTACGAGTGACCGAAACCCTTATGATTCAAGCACCGGAAAAGGCATTTTTGAAACTGTGGTGCGTTCCGCACCGCACCCGGAAATGGGTAAGAATTATAATCAGGTTTACTTAAAAGCACATCCCATTCAGACACCAACTGTCTCCGCGCAGGCGGTAAGTAAATATTACGATGGAACGAATCAAACTTCTTTAACCAATGCAGCGTGGTCCAATGTAGACCCCGCAGTGGAAAAACTTTTTCAAAACTTGAAAGAGGGAACAGACTATACTTATACTGCGACGTTTGAAAATAACGCACAGGGCAATGTGATTTTTGACGGTACGTCTGCAAAAGAGCAAACGGTACAAATTACGATTTCCGTAAAGAATCAAGATGTCCTGAAAGTATTTCCTTCTTTGAGGAGCATCAAGCTTACTTCAAAAGCGGTGATTTATCCGATTCCTCTTGCGATCAAGGCCGAGGCACAGGACAAATACTATGATGCAACGAATGCTGCGCAGGCGACGATTTCGTTGATCGTCGATACATCTGCGGGTTCACAAGGCGGCCTGACACTGCCGCAGACGCTTCCCGTGGAGCCTGTTCAGGGTACAGACTATACCGTGACGGCATCGTTTGACAGTGCACAAGCGGGGGCAGGCCGAAATGTTAACATTCAGGTCAAACCAAACGGAACCGACCTTGCGAAAAACTATATTTGGCCCTCCGCACAGTTCACGTTAACGGCGGAAATTTTAAAATTGCCTTTGGAGGTTTCTCTTCAGGCGGAAAACAAAGTGTATGACGGCTCTGCTAAGGCTGTTTTAAAAGGGACGCCCAGTGTAAGTATCGCAAAGCAGAATCGAAGCGGATTAACGCTTCCTTCGTCTTTGCCGGAAACAATTGAATTTGCGGCCGACTACACATTGGAAAATCCGATGTTTGCGGATGAAAATGGACAGCCTGTTTCGGATGCGGGAGTGCATATGGTAACGGGTACGCTGAAAATCTTAAACGATTCCAAAATGAAGAACTATACCATGGCTCTTGCGGCACAAGGTTCTCAAGCTGAAATTACACAGCGTACGTTAACCCCTGTTTCCGTAAAAGTGCAGGACAAGCTTTATGACGGAACGACAGAGGCTGCTGCTTCTGATTTGGTGCTTTCCGGTTTGCCGGACGGCCAGAAATTGGAAGAGGGAGTTGATTACCGCATTGTGAGCGCTTTGTTTGAAGATCCCGAAACGGGCGTCAACAAGCAGGTGCGTGTAACATTTGAACTGCTTAGTGAACAAGCGAAGAGGAATTATGTGTTAGAAAAAGACTTTTTGCTTGCTAAGGCTGATATTACAAACGATTTAAAAGTGACCGATGAGTACACTGAAGAAGTAAGCAGCGGCGTGATGACAGTGCAGGACATGGAACAGTGGATTCGCACGCAGTATTATCACGTTCCCACAACGCTGGTAAGCCTGAGTATCAAAGATGCAAACGGACATGATGTGCAGCAAATTGATCGCTCAGTTGCGGCAGTTTACAGCGTAGAAGCACGTTTCACCAATGACAACGGTCAGACGGCCCTGTATCAGATTGTGTGGAATTTGGTAGAAAAGCAAGTAGAAGAGCCCACAGTGCCGGGAGAAACGCCCGGCACGCCGGAGGAAACTCCGACGCCTCCTGCTGCATCGCCCATTGTCCAAACGGGTGATACCTCCGCAACGGAATTGCTCGCGCTGGCATTGGCAATCTCGGCAACAGCGATTGCAGTTTTAATGATTATGGGACACAAACGAAATCACATGAAACAAAAATGAGTAACCTTTACTCGTAAATAACAAGACAGCCCAAAGCGCTTTTCGGCGCTTTGGGCTGTCCCTTTTATCGAGGAAATCAAACAATCGACAAAACAAAAGATTACATGCTTTCCGGCACGGTAATTTTCATCATGGTGAGTGCGTTGGAGATGACGTTTTTGGTTGCCGTGCACAGCGACAAACGAGCCTGACACAAAGCGTCATCGGCATCTTTCACGCGGCATGAATTGTAGAATTTGTGATACTGTGTTGCCAAATCGGTGGCATAGCGGGTGATACGCGCGGGGTCATAACTCTTTGCCGCGGAAATAATTTCGCCGGGGAATGCGGCAATCATGCGAATCAAATCGCGCTCAGCAGGCTCGGTGAGCAGCGACAGGTCAGCATTTTCCGCACCGCCGAATACAATGCCTTCTTCTGCCAGCTTTTTCAAAATGCTGCAAATACGGGCGTGTGCGTACTGCACATAGTAAACGGGGTTGTCGCTGTCTTTCTTAATGGCGAGGTCCATATCAAAGTCGATGGTGCTGCCAGGCTCACGCATGTTGAACAGGAAGCGCGCGGAATCAATGGGCACCTCGTCCAGCAGCTCAGCAAGGCCGATGGCTTTGCCTGTGCGCTTCGACATTTTTACCGGCTGGCCGTCCTTCATCAAGCGCACAAACTGCATCAAAACAATATCCAGTTTCTCGCCGTCTAAACCGATGGCGTCCATAGCACCCTTCATGCGCGCCACATGGCCGTGATGGTCGGCGCCCCACACGTCGATGGCTCGCTCAAAACCGCGCACGGCAAATTTGTTGTAGTGGTAAGCGATGTCTGCGGCAAAGTAGGTGGGAATACCGTTGGCGCGCACGAGCACCTCGTCTTTTTCCTCTTCGGTAACTTCTCCGTCCATGCCTTTGCGGGACATTTTGTTTGCGCCGTATTTCTCAGCGTATTTCATGGAACGATACCAGATTGCGCCGTCCTTCTCGTAGGTTGCGCCGCGTTCTGCCAGCTTTTTCAGCACGTCCTGAATGGCGCCGGACTCGTGCAGCGTCGTTTCGCTGAACCACACGTCATAGGTCACACGGTACTTTGCCATGTCGTCTTTCAGCGCATGAATGTTGTGCGGCAGACCGAATGCGGCAATTTCACGGCGCAGGGTTTCCTCGTCCTCATTGACAAAGCGGTCGCCGTATTTTTCGCTGAACAGCTTTGCCAGCTCTTTAATATCGTCGCCCTGATAACCGTCTTCGGGGAAAGGAACCGCTTCTTCGCCGCGGTAAATCTGTAAATAACGCGCGGCCAGACTCTTGCCAAACTTGACCACCTGATTGCCTGCGTCATTGATCAAAAATTCGCGGGTGACGTCGTAGCCTGCCCAGTCGAGCGCTGCGGCAAGGCAGTCGCCCAGCGCGCCGCCGCGTGCATTGCCGAGGTGCATCGGGCCGGTGGGGTTGGCAGAAACAAACTCCACGTTAATTTTTTGGTTGCGGCCGTATTCGGTGCGTCCGTAGTCCTTGCCGAGCACATTTGCGGAAAAGACAACGCCGGAAAACCAGCTTGCCGATAAAAACAGATTGATAAAGCCCGGCCCGGCAATTTCGATGCGCTCAAAAGAGCTGCTTTCCAAAGAGGGCATTGCCGCCACAACCGCCTCGGCGATTTTGCGCGGCGCCATGCCGAACACGCGCGCAGAAGCCATCGCTAAGTTAGAAGCAACGTCGCCGTTTTTCACATCGCCCGGAATCTCCGTGATAAACTCCGGCAGTTCGCGCTCGGGCAATGTCCCCTGCTGCATCGCGGCAGTCAGCGCTTTTGAGAGAAGCTCATGCGCTTCGTCCAAAATAAATTGTTTCGGATCGCAGTATTTCATTTCTTCGTACACGTTCTATTCCTCGCTTTTTTCTTGGTATCGGTGATAGGTTGTTTCTTTAAAACATTGTTTCACGTCGTGTGTGGCTGCGGATGCGGACAAGCAAACATTTATAATGAGGGCTTTACCGTAATATCCACAGTGTTCCGGCTAACCGTATGGGTGTCCATATCAAGATAATACCCAAAACGGATGCGTCCGCCTTCGCTGGACAGCTCCGACTCAATATAGTCGGCAGCAACGCCTAAATTGAGCGCGCCCATCCCGGTTTCGTAGTGGCAGACGTGGCGCTTGCCCTTTTCGATAATCAGCTGACTGGGCGCTTTGCCGTAGCGAATCATGCTGACCTTTTCTTCGCTTTCCACCTTGACGGTTGTGATGCATCCCTGATAGCCCGTTGCCTGGCTTTCTTTATATACAATATAGAAGTGGTCGCCCTTTTTCATAAAACTGCCGCGTGTCATCAGCTCTACTTCGTCCGATTCTCCGTCTTGTTCCATGATGCCGCGGATGGTGATGAGGTAATCCTCGCGCATGAAAATTCCTTTCTTCTTTATTGGGTATTTCTGAAATATTCAACGCTTTCAGAAACCCTTTCCTTCAATCATTGAGAAATGCCGCCGTCGGCAGGGTAGTGATCCACGCTGATGCGTGTCACGTCGCCGCCTGCATATTCGCCCAAAAACCAGCCGGAAAGTGTGGCAAAGCTTTCGGTGGAATCGCTGACAAAATATTGCGCGGTGCCGATGTGCCCGTCGTTTCGCAGCAAATCAGCCTCGCGCAGCAAAGCGGCGGTGCAAAGCGCCGTTTCGCGCCCGGAATCAATCAAAGCAACCTGCCGACCCATGACCTTTGCCAAAATGGGTGCAATCAGCGGGTAGTGGGTACAGCCTAAAATCAGCGTATCCACTTCGGCTTTTTGAAGCGGCTTTAAATAGTCCTCGGCCACGAGACGCGTTACTTCGTTGTCGGCGTTAAAATAGCCGTTTTCCACCAAAGGCACAAACAGCGGGCAGCTTTGCGCGGTGATTTGTACATCGCTGCGCAGGGCGCGCAGCGCAGCTTCATAACTGCGGCTGGCAATGGTGGCAGGCGTTCCGATAATGCCGATGCGGCCTGTTTTTGTGGCGGCGGCCGCCGCTTGTGCCGTACACTGCACAACTCCCGTAAACCCAACGGGCAAAGCGGCGGAGAACTCGGCAGGCAATGTGCTGGAAACCGTGCCGCATGCCGCCATCACAAACTTTACCTTTTGTTCCAGCAAAAAGGCAATGTCCTGTTTGGCATAGCGGATGATGGTATCCACCCCGCGTGTGCCGTAGGGAACGCGCCCGGTATCGCCAAAATACACAATGTCCTCATGAGGAAGCAGGCGGCGAAGCTCGCGCACGGCGGTCAATCCGCCCAGGCCGGAGTCAAACACGCCGATGGGACGTTCACGCATTGCCGTCATGTCGTTTTCTCCTTTTTCAGTGCAAGCGCAATCAGGCTGTCAAGCAGCTGTCCGTAGGTTTCGCCCTCGTTCATCATCAGTTTGGGATACATGCTGATGGAGGTAAAGCCGGGCAGGGTATTGATTTCGTTGAGAAGAATGCGCCCCGTGTCTTTTTCCAAAAAGAAATCAACGCGCGAAAGGCCGCGGCAGCAAAGCGTTTTATAAGCGCGCTCGGCAATGCGCGCCGTGCGCTCTAAAACCTCTTTCGGGGCCGAGGCGGGAATGGCGGTGCGCGATGTGCCGGAAACGTATTTGTCATCGTAGGTGTAAAACTCGGCGCTCGCCAGAATTTCGCCCGGAAGCGTGGAGTGAACGTCTTCATTTCCGCGCACGGCACACTCAATTTCCTGCCCTTGCACAAAACGCTCGAACACAATGCGGTCATCGTGCTCCAAGGCCAGCGAAACCGCGCGGCGCAGCTCATCTTTATCGTGTGCTTTGGAAATCCCTACGGATGAACCGGCGTTTGCCGGCTTGACAAAAATAGGGTAGTGCAGCTTTTCGGCTACGCGCTGTTCAATTTCGTCAAAGCGGGGAAGGTCGCACCGCTCCATCCAATCCCATTCGCAGCGGTCGATGCCCGCAGCGTCCATCACCAAATTGGCAATAATTTTATCCATGCAAACGGCACTGCCCAAAACGCCGCAGCCGACATAGGGAATGCCAGCTGCTTCCAAAAGCCCTTGAATGGTGCCGTCCTCGCCGTTTTTGCCGTGCAGAACAGGGAAGACAACGTCTACCTCCAAGGTGCGCAAAGGCTGTTCAAACAACACAAGGCCGTGCATGCCGCTGCCCGGGCAAAAGGCGGCCGGAACCGTGTCGCCGTTTTCCCACTCACCGGTGGGGATGGCGTCGAAGCTTCCGCGATACCAATGCCAGCTGCCGTCCTTTTTGATGCCGACCGGATAGATGGTGTAAACTTCAGGGTTTAAATGCTGCAAAACGCTGTGCGCGCTGAGCAGTGAGATTTCATGTTCACTGGAAACGCCGCCAAACAGGACGGCTACGCGATATTGAGACAAAAAAAGACCCACCTTTCGTGCAAAAAAACGGCCGGACGGGAACACCCTCGTGCGCGGCGCGTGATTGTTACACTATTATGCAATGCAAAACATGATTATCATACCATAGAAAAAGAAAAATGAAAAGGGGGTTTTCCCGCGAAAAAACGCAGGTTTACCCTTGACGCGGCGGCGTAAATATGATATGATGGTGTCACCTCGTTCGGAGGGTTCTTTTTTTGTGCGCATTTTTCGGCCTATGGCAGATGCGCCGGCCGCCGGAAGAGGGAGGCTATTTATATGGAGGTGCCGAAACATGAGAGTGAAGATCACACTGGCATGCACAGAGTGCAAGCAGCGCAACTACAACACAATGAAAAACAAGAAGAACAACCCTGATCGTCTTGAGATGAACAAGTATTGCCGCTTCTGCAAAAAGCACACTGCTCACCGCGAGACCAAATAAGAAAGGCGGACAAGTACGATGGCTGATCAGACCGAAAAGAAAAAAGGCTTTTTCGCGTCCGTCAAAGAGAGAGTGCTTGAGTTCGGAAGATTCTTCCGCGACATCAAAAGCGAGATGAAAAAAGTGGTTTGGCCGACAAAGAAGCAGGTGCTCAACAACACCATCATTGTGGCTGTCGTTGTCGTCATCGCCGCTGTCATCCTTTCTCTTTTGGATCTTATCTTCGGCTTTGGCCTGGGGATGTTCTTGCAGACCGCAGTGTAATTTGCGGCCGAAATTCATTTAACGGAAAGCGGGGTTCGCTCAATGGCAGACGAAAGAGATGCCCAGCCGAAATGGTATGTGGTGCATACCTACTCCGGCTACGAAAACAAGGTGCGTCAGGACCTTGAAACCGTCGTGGAGAACCGCCGGCTTCAGGACTTGATCTATGAGGTGCGCGTACCCGTAGAGATCGCCACCGAGATCAAAGACGGCAAAGAGCGTGAGGTGGAGCACAAGCTCTTCCCCGGCTATGTGCTGGTGAAAATGATTATGACCGACGACAGCTGGTATGTGGTGCGCAACGCGCGCGGCGTAACGGGGTTTGTCGGCCCGTCGTCCAAGCCTGTGCCCCTTTCGGATGAAGAGGTAGAGAAGCTGGGTATGGCGACTCACACGGTTCAGCCCGACTTTGCCGTGGGCGAAAACGTACAAATCGTTGCGGGCGCTCTGGAAGGCTTTATCGGCCTTGTAGAGTCCATCGACGCGAAGGCCAAAAAGGTAAGCGTGAAGGTTTCCATGTTTGGACGCGAAACGCCTGCCGAACTGGACTTCACACAGGTGAAACCCCTGTAATTCACATTTTTTCGGTAAGACCCGCGTGTCTTGCGCGGCTTCTTATAGAGCATACGCCCGTATGCTCGTGGGAGGGTGCGGCATCCGGCTGTCACCCGTAACTTACCACAATTTTTGGAGGTGCACAAAATGGCTCAGAAGGTAGTGGGGTATATTAAGCTCCAAATTCCCGCCGGTAAAGCTACCCCGGCTCCCCCTGTTGGCCCTGCGCTCGGTCAGCACGGCGTAAACATCATGTCGTTTACAAAAGAATTCAATGAGCGCACACAGAAAGACATCGGTTATCTGATTCCCGTGGTTATCACGGTTTATGCGGATCGTTCCTTCAGCTTCATCACCAAGACGCCGCCCGCGGCTGTCCTGATCAAGAAGGCTGTCGGCATCGAGAGCGGCTCCGGTGTGCCCAACAAAACTAAGGTTGCTTCCATCACCCGCAAACAGCTGGAGGAGATTGCAACCACGAAAATGCCCGACTTGAACGCTGCCAACCTGGAAGCAGCCGTAAGCATGGTTGCAGGCACTTGCCGCAGCATGGGCGTTACGGTAACTGACTAATACGCCCCGCCATTAGTGGGAGGAATATTCCGATATACCACAGGAGGAAACTATGAATCACGGTAAACATTACGTTGACAGCAAAAAGCTGATCGACCGTACAAAATTGTATGACAGCGAAGAGGCTTTGAGCCTGTGCTGCCAGACTGCGAAAGCAAAATTTGACGAAACTGTCGAGCTGCACGTCCGTTTGGGCGTTGACAGCCGTCACGCTGACCAGCAGGTTCGCGGTGCAGTTGTTCTGCCCCACGGTACCGGTAAGGACGTTCGCGTTGTTGCCATCGCTAAGGGCGATGCTGCAAAGGCTGCAGAAGAAGCAGGCGCAATGCTGGTAGGCGATGCCGACCTGATTGCTAAGATCCAGAACGAGGGCTTTGTGGATTTCGACGTGCTCGTCACCACTCCCGACATGATGGGTCAGGTTGGTCGTTTGGGTAAAGTGCTCGGCCCGCGTGGCTTGATGCCGAACCCCAAAGCCGGTACGGTTACTCCCGACTTGGGTCGTGCCGTTTCCGAGGCAAAAGCCGGTAAGATTGAGTATCGTCTGGACAAGGCGAACATCATCCACGTTCCCATCGGCAAGGCTTCCTTTGGCGCTGACAAGCTGGGCGAAAACCTCAGCACCGTCATGGAGGCTATCGTGAAGGCGAAACCCGCCGCTGCAAAAGGCCAGTACATCAAGAGTGTTACTGTTGCTTCCACGATGGGCCCCGGCATTAAGCTGAACAACGCAAAGTTCGGCGGCTAATGAACTACAAAAGCCTTCCTGCGTTTACAGGAAGGCTTTTTTTCAATGCAAGGGGTGGAACAAGCACGCGGTGCGGTGTGTTTGTTTAGAGTTTCACGCACAGCGCTAAAGGAGGTTGCGTTTATGCTTGAAAAACGCGTAATGTCTGTTTGGAAAGGGACGGTTCACGTTTGGAAGAGCAGAAAGTGTGTGTCACGTTCGGAAGAATATTGTATGTAAAGGGTATCAGGAGGTAGCATGTGACGCTAAAACAATTACAGACGCCGCAAATGGTGCTTCGCATCATGGCTGCAATGGCGGCAATCCTTTTTGCTCTTTGGATTCTATTTAGCTGGTCGGATCAAAGATTGGTTTCCATGAAAGACAAAAGCTATGACATTGTTTCTGTAAATGATGAAAATTCGCCTTATTTAGTACATATTGATCAGATTGTGGGCGGAGAGCACTTGATTGTGGAGGGCTGGTGCTTGAAAAAGGGAACGGAGTATAAGAGTGTAGAATGCAGAGTGGTGTTTCAAGATATTACAACACAGGAAATGTTTATTGCCCCCACAGTTATGACAGTGCGAAGTGAAGGTACCGAGATGGCTAACGACGGGTTAAATTATGACAATTCCGGGTTTTATCTCAGCCTTCCTTCCGAATTTATCAACAGCGATACCGCGATGTATAACGTTTTTTTGCTGCTGAATGTCAATCAAGAGCCTGTACTGATTGATTTGGAGCAGGTAATTACAGTGACAAAAGGAGGCGTGATAGGATGAAAAAGCTTCCCATAAAAGAGGTGAAAAGCAGTACAAAACTGTTTTTTGCTGCTGGGGCATTCTTTTTTCTTTTGGCCTCTCAAGTGAAGATATTTGGTGATGACGTTGTTTATAACACCGGCGGAACAGCGGCTCGAGGGATACTGGCAGATTACTTTGAGCAAACGGCAGGCTTTTGGACTACTTGGTCGTCACGTATTTTTGTTAATTACTTTGTTTTCTTTTTTAATGATGACAGAGAATTGTTGTGGGCGCTGTGCATGGGCGGTGCAATGCTGCTTCTTTTATGGAGTCTATATTACATTTGCACGAATTACCGAAGTCAAAACCTAGCGCTTTTGATTGCTGTTTTAGCCTTGGCATTTCCTTATACGGAGTTTTGCACTGCCGGCTGGATTTCCACAACAGTTACATATTTTTTCCCGACGGCTTTGGGAATTTATTGCTTGACGGCAATCAAAAAAGCTTATGAGCGGGTGTCATTTCGCGCATGGGAATATGCCTCATACAGCTTGTCGCTGGTATTTGCCGCGAATAATGAGCAAATGGCTGTGGTGCTGTTTGCGGCCTATTTTGCCGCGGCGGGATATTTTTTGTATCGAAAAAGAAATCATGCCATTATCTGGTTTTTCTTTCTTTTAAGCAGTGCTTCGCTGGCGCTCCACTTTCTTGCACCGGGCAATGCCGCTCGTTCGGCGCATGAAATGCAATACCGCTTTCAGACTTTTGATATGATGAGTTTTATGGATAAAGCGGAACTGGGCTTATCCACAACCATTCGATGGCTTTTCTTTGGCGGCAACCTTTTTGTTGTTTTCATCTGTGTTGTCCTGATGATTATGATGTTTGAACGGTATCAGTCTCCTTTTTACAGAACGCTGGCGCTGATTCCTGTTGTGGTTACTACAGGGTATAATTTGTTTTTTAACTCTTTGCAGGGAGCCTATCCGTGGATAAACACTTTAAGCGCGGAAATTTCTTCATTCGGCATGATTGATGCCTCTAATTTCTGGCAGCGAGAGACATTTGCTCAATTCATTTGCTTCGGTGCGTTGGTTTGTGTTGTAATTTTAGAGCTGTTTTTACTGTTGGATACACCGGAAGAGTTGATTGTGACATTTACTTTACTGTTATCTTCCGTAGCCACGCGTGTCGCCATTGGCTTTTCGCCCACCATTTTTGTTTCAGGAAATCGTACGGGTATTGTGATGGGCTTTGGATTGATGGCGATGACCACGTATCTTGTGGGAAGGCATGCAGAAAAGCAGAAAAACAGCGGGAAAATATCTCTCTTGGTGAGCAATAAGATGAGCGTTCCTTATTGGCTGCTGTTTATTTTTGGAATGTGCGGTATGCTTTACAATGTAGTGTAAAGCGTCGAGGTTTGTAAAAGGGTTCTATTCGTCTGTGAAAAAGGGAAGTAATATGAAAAAGGTATCAATCGTTGTTCCTTGTTATAATGAGCAAGAGGCGCTGCCGTATTTTATGAATGCGATTACTGAAATTTCAGACGGCCTGGAGAGCAGGGGCAAAAAAATTGAGATCATTTTTATCAATGACGGATCAACCGACCAAACGATGAAGTTGATTAAAAGCTATGCGCAGAAAGATGCGAGAGTGAAGTATCTTTCTTTTTCGAGAAATTTTGGCAAAGAATCTGCTATGTATGCCGGTTTTTGCTGGGCATCGGGTGATTATGTGGCGGTAATGGACGCGGATATGCAGGATCCGCCTTCGCTCTTGCCGCAGATGATTGATATTCTTGACCACGGAGAGTACGACAGTGTTGCGACGAGAAGGGTAACCCGGGTAGGTGAACCGCTCATTCGCAGCTGGTGCGCAAGACAGTTTTATAAACTTATTAACCATATTTCTGATGCAGATATTGCAGACGGTGCAAGAGATTTTCGCTTAATGACAAGAAAAATGGTGGATGCTATTGTTTCTGTGAGTGAATACAATCGATTTTCTAAGGGGATTTTCGGTTGGATTGGCTTTCGAACCTGTTGGCTTCCTTATGAGAATGTAAAGCGTGTTGCCGGAGAAACAAAATGGAATTTCTGGAAGCTGTTTCTCTACGCCATAGACGGAATTATCAATTTTTCAAAAGTTCCCCTTAGCTTAGCCTCATGGTTTGGCATCGGCATGACAGCGTTTTCGTTTGTAATGCTGGTTTATTTGGTTGTGCGAAAGCTGATGATCGATGATCCTGTAAGCGGATGGACGTCCTTGATTTGCGTCATTATTTTTATCGGTGGCATCCAGTTGTTTTGTTTGGGAATTATGGGCCAATATATTGCAAAAATCTATATGGAAACAAAACGCAGGCCGCATTACATTATTGCTGAGAACAATATTGAAAAAGAAAGCCGATGTTAAGCGGAACAGCGACTTTGCTGCGCGAGAGGATTTTCTGTTTTATTGGATGGCTCATCAAAAACATTGGTGTAGGAGAAGATGATATGAAAAAGAACATAATTTTATTATTAACAGCTGCGGTATTGACATTGTCTGTCACAGGCTGTTCGAGCAGCAAGTTTTCGGTGATTGAAAGTGATTCATTGCTGGAAAGTACTGTAACTAGTCAAGTGTCAGTGCAGAGCGCGGTTTCCGGTTCTGAAATAACGGCCGAAGATGGCTACGGCGAGGGCCGCATCGGTGATGTAATGCACACCTATTTCTTTGATTATACTGTCAACAGTGCACGTGTAGCCGCTGAATATGAGGGCTATGTTCCCGCAGAGGGAAATCAAATGCTGATTGCTGAAGTTACAGTGAAAAATACCGGAACGCAAAGCATTGAAATGTATGATACCGATTTCCAAGCACAGTGGAATGACGATGCGGAAGATGCCTACCGTTTTCCGATTACTACCGATCCCGAAACATTTGATGAGCTGCCGGTTTTGAACGAAGAGCAGCTGCCCGGTACTTATCCGCTGGCGGTGGACGAAGAAGTTACCGGTCTATTGGTGTTTGAAGTACCTGGCGGCAATCTGGATTTTTCCCTTTCCTATCAGGAAGTGTTCGACGATGAGAGTGTTGGAGATATGACCTTTGTGTACTTTACCGCCAAAAAGTAATCCGCACAGTGTTTTTCCTTGTCTGAAAAAATGAGAACTGTCTGCCTATAGATTAATATTTTAATACTGCTTAACTTCATGAATCGAAGGCCCTTTCCTGCGTTTTATCGGGAGGGCCTTCGTTTTATACTGCGTTTGATAGGACGGCAAGAATTTGGCGTAAAAACTTTTTAGTTTTGTAGGCGTTAAGAAAGGATGCTGTTGTTACTTATGGCATGCGGATTGGCGAAAAGTACGAAGGATCAAAATTTTTAACTTTTTGTTATTGCAAAAAACTCATTTGGGCTACAATAAGCCTTATCTTTGCGTGGAGGGATTGTTTTTCATCAGCGCAAAGGATGGAAACGTTAGGCAGGAGGAAAAAGGAATGCGGGAAATCAAAGAGATTGCATATGCAACAGAGGAATATGCCAAAACGTTGGCACTCCGAAATAAAGTGATGCGGATTCCGCTTGGATTAAGCATCTATGACGAAGATTTTTCCTCAGAACAAGAAGCTTTGATGGTCGGCATGTTCGAGGGCGAAAATTTATTGGGCGTAGGCGTCATGTCAAACAACGGCCCGGAGTATAAACTGGAATATTTGTGCATTGATTCCGAAATCCAAAGCTGCGGCATTGGGGCGAACTTGCTGGAACGCCTCGAAGCAATGTCAAAAGAACAGGGAGCGGAAAAAATTTTGATGGATGCGCGCGTGTCGGCACAGAAATTTTATGCGCGCCATGGCTATGAAGCAGTCGGAGATATTTTTCTGCTGGACTATGCTCCGGTGGAGCATATTGTGATGGAAAAAAAGCTGAAAATGTGAACATCAGTATGAAATACATAGGGAATATGAGGGAAGAACAAAATCATGGTTCGTTTTGCAAGGAAAGAAGATTATGAGGCAATTAACGCTTTGCGCGCGCCGGTATGTGCGCTGCATTCAAACGGTTATCCGGCGCTTTTCAAGCCTGTATTTGCAAAAGATCATCAAGAGCGCGTTTTAAAAATGATGGAAGACCCGGAGCAAGATGTGTTGGTGGCGGAGGAAAACGGGCAATTGCTGGGCTTTGCCATGGTGGAGTATATCAAGCGCGAAGAAACAAACAGCATCTATGCCGTTCACGAGGCCCATATTGTAGAAATCGGTGTGGATGAAACATCCCAAGGGAAAGGAATCGGCACTGCGCTGATTCAAGCAGTGAAAGATGCGGCGAAAGTCCGAGAATGCCGATCGGTTCAATTGGATGTTTGGGAATTCAATAAAAGTGCGCTTCGTTTTTACGAGAAATTAGGTTTTGTCACCTTGCGCAGAAAAATGGAGCAAGTGCTGGATGAAACGTGAAAAAATGCTTGACAAATAAAATAAAATTTGATATAGTATAAGAGCTGTTTTAAAGACAGCAGGTGCTTGAACGCGTAATGGGCTTGTCCCGCCTGCCGAGAAACGTGCAAAAATGAGATTTTTTTGCCTTTTTCTCGTGCGAGAAAAGGGCTTTTTTTGCACCTGTGTTGAAATGGCGAAATTTGTCTGAAACGAGGTGAAACCAATATGCCGAGTCAAAAGATTCTGACCGAGAAGCAAGCCTTTGTTGCCGAGCTGCGTGAAAAGCTGCAAGGTTCTGTGGCTGGCGTTGTGGTGGATTACAAGGGTATCAATGTGGCTGACGACACAAAGCTGCGTAAGGAGCTGCGTGAGGCTGGCGTTGAGTACGCTGTTATCAAGAACACCATGCTGCGCTTGGCGGTGCAGGGTACGGAGCTGGAGAGCATTGCGGACGCTTTTAAAGGTTCTACCGCTATTGCAATTTCCAAGGAAGACCCCATCGCTGCTGCCCGCATTCTGAACAAGTTTGCGGAGGATTCCAAGGGTGCTTTCTCCCTGAAAGGCGGCTATATGGAGGGTTCTGTTCTGTCCATGGACGAGCTGACCGCCATCGCCAAACTGCCCGATTACAAAGGCATGCTGTCTATGTTCGCGGGCGCTCTCACCGGCACGCTCAGCGGTCTTGCTGTTGCGATGCAGGCTTATGTGGATAAAGAAGGTTCTGCCGCGTAAGCAAAGAATTTTAAAACATTACTATATTTTGAATTTGGAGGTATTACCATGGCTTCTGAAAAGATCACTGCCATTTTGGATTCCATTAAGGAACTGTCCATCCTCGAGCTGAAAGAGCTCATCGACACCTATTGCGAAGAGTTCGGCGTTTCCGCCGTTGCTGCTGCTGCTCCCGCTGCTGGCGGCGCTGCTGCTGCAGCTGAAGAGAAAACCGAGTTTGACGTTGTGCTGGTTGAGGCTGGCGCAAGCAAGATGAACGTCATCAAGGTTGTTAAGGAAGTTACCGGCCTGGGCCTGAAAGAGGCAAAAGAGATGGTCGACAACGCTCCGAAGACTCTGAAAGAGGCTGCCCAGAAGGCTGACGCTGAAGAGATGAAGAAGAAGCTGGAAGAGGCTGGCGCAAAGGTCGAGCTGAAGTAATTTTTCTTCCTGTTTGGCATTGCAAGCCCCCGACGTGGTTTTTACCGCGTTGGGGGCTTTTTTGTATTTCGTTCTACAATGAGAGATAAATTAAAAAATTAACAAAATAATTGACTCTAACGTAATTTTATGATATTTTCAAAATAAAGAGGAATTGGTTGGCCTTCAACATGCTTGGAAACGCTTTGGCGCGCAACGAAAAGGTGCGTGCTGAGCGAGGAAAACTTGAGAGGTCAATCAAAAGAAATGGGAAGAAACGCCGCAAAAGAGAAGAAAAGGAGCTGTTGACCATGAAACGAGGATTATTCGTAAAAGCCGTCGCTTTTTGTGCTGTATTGACCTTTGGTTTTACGGCATCGGGCTTTGCACAGGCGGAAAGTTCAGCAAAAACGCAAACAGGAAATGACTGGCTGGTGTGCAGCTGCGGAAAAACCATGCAGGAGCATCAGGACGAAATCAACGCAGCGGATACGAGTACGCTGGATTATCTTAACTGTTCCTGCGGCGGGCGGCTGATTGAAGAGCCGATTTATACTTCCACGGGCGAGTACACCGGAGAAAGCACCAATTGCAAACATTCTCCGGTCGGAATGGATTATGAAAAAATCTGCACGGTGACGTATAATATTATATGCAGCCGATGCACCTTGTCGGCACAGCGGCAGGAACAAAAAGCTGTGTGGAACTGTGATTTTATTGACGGGCCGCGTATGCAAAATAAAGTTTCGACCCCTGTCAGCGAAACAAGTGCAGAAGCCCAGCAGGAAGAGCCGGCTGTGACGGAGGAACAAGTGACTCCCTGTGCTTACTGTGGCGGAAGTGTTACGAAGGGCTTAGTGGATGCATCTCCGTGGGCATTTACGGGAGAAGAGCGGTTTTGTGCACATGGTACTATCGGCGGGTATGATAAGGAAATGAGCAGAACGGTCATCTATCAGACGAAGTGCAACGAATGCGGCATAGGTTCTGACAAGGTCGTACCCGAAACCTCATGGGAGTGTCATGGAGTTGTTTAAAAGTTCATATTACTTAAAAAAAGCAGGGGTGCGCCCCTGCTTTTTATATATTTTTATGGTAAAAATATATATTATTGGTAAAAAATACATGGATAACAATTGATAAAAATTCCTTTTTATGGTATTTTAAATGCGAGAAAGGAAGCTTCAGGACTCTAAACAGTCTCGGGAAATGGGGGATGGATTATTGGAGATGTGTATGAGATTGGGTTCCGATTTCTGATTGATATAGAAAGAACGAAAACAACACATGAAAGTAGTAAAGGAGTGTTCGTTATGAAAAAAACATTATTTTTGAAAGTCTGCGCTGTGACTGCGCTGTTGTCTGTTGCTTTTACGGCTTCTGCTTTTGCGGCGGAGAAGACATCGGAAGACGGAGTTTATGTGCAGGACGGCGTTGTGATGTGCAGTTGTGGAACAAGTATTAAAGCGCATCGAGAGGAAGTGGCTGTACTGGGTGAAAGTGCGGAAGCAGGAGATATTTCCTGTTCCTGTGGGGGGCAGATTGTAGAGAGTCTGATTTTTGAATCTCCGTGGAATTTTACGGAGCTATCTCGGCGTTGTACACATGGTTTTTCCAATGGACATGATTACGAAAAGAGCCGGACATTGATCTATCAAACAAAATGCGACACATGTTGCTTTTCGAGTCACAGAGTTGCAACAGAAACCACATGGGAGTGCCGCGGATTTTAAAGGGTAATAGTAAAAAAGGCAGGGGGCGCGCCCCTGCTTTTTCTTTTTCTCGCGTATGGAAGGAAAAACCGTAACATAATCACAGTTAGACGCGGCAAATCTGTGTATACTACATACATCGTTGGAGGAGAAACAACTAGAGGTTTTCTGAAAAATAGTTTTCTTTTTGCTTTTCGGAAATGCCCGGGAAATGAGGGAGTAAACAATGGCAATTGAAACATTAACGAAACAAAATTTTGATACAGACGTGCTGCAAGCCGCCGAGCCGGTGCTGGTGGAGTTCACCGCGCCCTGGTGTGTTTACTGCCGTCGTTTGGCACCTGTTTTGGAGCGCATTGACGGAAATGACGGCATTCCTAAAATCGGTACAGTGAATATCGACGAAGAGCCGGAGCTGGCACGTCAATACAATATTGAAGTAATTCCCACGCTGCTGATCTTCCAAAACGGCGCGCACGGCGACCGTTTAGTTGCGCCGGATTCGCAGGCAAAGCTGGAAGCGTGGATTCACGAGCAGTGCTGAAATTGTGTTTTTCAAAGCGCTCGGTGCGGGCGCGGCAATAGAAAAGGGAGGCAGATTTTATGGAAATTTTAGATACCGTCATCATCGGCGGCGGCCCTGCCGGTTATTCGGCGGCGTTATACTGCACCCGTGCGGGACTCTCTACCGTGATTGTAGAAAAGATGACACCCGGCGGACAAATGGCAACGACGACACAAATTGACAACTATCCCGGTTTTGATGAGGGTGTAGACGGCTTTGAGCTGGGTGACAGAATGCGCAAAGGTGCGGAACGCTTTGGCGCAAAGACGCATTATGCGGATGTCACGGGCGTTTCTTTAACGGAAAACCCGAAAAAGATTGCAACCACAAACGGCGATTTGTATGCAAAAACAGTGATTATCGCAACCGGTGCTGCCCCGCGTGAGCTTGGCATTGCAGATGAGCAGCGTTTTCGCGGAAAAGGCGTGGGCTACTGCGCTACTTGTGACGGCATGTTTTTCCGCGGCAAGACGGTTGCCGTAAACGGCGGCGGCAATACTGCCGTAGAGGATGCGATGTTTTTGTCAAAGCTGTGTGAAAAAGTATATTTGATTCACCGCCGCGATGCCTTGCGTGCTTCTCGTGCCGAGGTTCAAGCGTTGGAAAAAGCGCCGAACGTAGAATTTGTGTGGAATAAAGTAGTTACGGGTTTAGAGGGTGCAGACAAGCTGGAGAAAATTGTGCTTCAAGATACCGTGACGAAAGACACGACAACGCTGGACGCACAGGGCCTGTTTGTGGCGATTGGCCGCGTGCCGAGCACAGAGCTGTTTAAAGATGTTTTAAAAACGGATGCGTTCGGTTATATTGAAGCAGATGAAACAACGCGCACTTCCATTCCTGGTGTGTTTGCGGTGGGAGATGTCCGCACAAAGCCTCTGCGTCAGGTGGTAACGGCTGTCAGCGACGGTGCCGTTGCTTCAAAATATGTAGAAGAATTTTTGACAGCGCAAGCTTGAATTGCCAAAACGCTCTCCATGTTTGAAAAAACATGGAGAGCGTTTTTTCGCGTCTTGACAAATTTAACTTTTATGCAGGCGGCGATAGCTAAAAAAACGCAGCGATTCTGTTTTTCAAAAAGCTGTACACGACTTGCTCAACAGGACATGCCGTATGAAAGCGGCAGAAAGGTAAAAGGAAGAAGAGAAGTTTTTAAAACGAATTGTAAAATCTTAGCGTAAAATTTGACTTTGTATTACGAATATGTTACGCTTTAGTGGAGGATTTTCAATGTTACACACAGAGGAATATTCTTTTACATAGAGGTTTTGAACATGAAGAACAATCGTTTTTTTCGCTTAGCGGTTGGTGCGTTTGTATTTTTATTTGGGACAAGCATGGTGTTTGCAGAAACGCCCGCTGAAGCGTTGGATCGTTTGGCAAAAGAAAAGGAACAAATTGAACAGAATATTGCCGCCTATACGGAGGATATCCAAGATGCGCAGGCTCTGGCAAGTTTGTATCAGCAAAAAGCAGATACCGTGGCGCAGGAAATCACGGCACTTCAGAAGAGTATCGAAGATCAGCGCGCTCAGCTCAAGCAAACCCAAGACAGCGCAGCACAAGCGCTCGCAGAAAAGGAGCAGATGGAGGAGTCCTTTAAGCTTCGTTTGCGCAGCATGTATGAAACAAGAAGCGTGAACTGGTTTGAAGCGCTGACGTCTATGCAAAGCCTGTCGGATGTGCTCCGTTATGCGGAAAATCTGCGCAGTATAACGGCCTACGACCAAGAGGTGATTGCGCAGTTTGCGGAAATTCAGGCAAAGCTGGATGAAGCTGCGGCTCAGCAGCAAGCGCAGTTGGATCAGCTTGCGCAAAGTGAAGATGCTTTACAGCAAAAAAGTGATGAATATGCCGAGGCTTTGCAGCAGGCTAACAACGATTTAGACGAAGCACAAGCCAACCAGCAGGCGCAGCAGGTGGCATTTCAGGTGAACGCCGAGCAAATGGCACAGGCACAGCGTGAGTTTGAGGCATGGGCTTCTCAGAATGTCCCTGTTCCCGAGCCTGCACCCGAACCCACGCCGGAACCCACGCCGGAACCTGCGCCCGATCCCTCCACACCCGAGGGCGGCAATCAGACGCAAACTCCGGAAGGCGGAACCGAGGGCCAGCCTGCCCCGGAACCGACGCCCGAGCCCACACCGGAACCGGAACCCGAACCTGCCCCGCCGCAGACGGCACAGTTTATTTGGCCGACCCCCGGTTACACACCGTATGCCGGCTCTTACGGTGAGCGAATCAATCCGGTGACGAATTTGCCGGAATTCCATACGGGTGTTGACATTCCTGCACCTGCCTATACAAAAATTTATGCGGCCGCAGACGGCGTTGTCAGCCTCAATAACCACTGGAGCTACGGCAACTGCGTACGCATCAGCCATGCGGGCGGGTACAGTACGCTGTATGCGCACATGGCGGCATATGCCGACGGCATTTATGAAGGCGCTACGGTACATCAGGGTGATGTGATTGGCTATGTCGGCAGCACCGGCATCAGCAGCGGCAACCATCTGCACTTTGAGGTGCGCGTCAACGGACAGCACCAGTACCCGTTGAATTACGTTTCGCCTTAAATAATCCGCTTTTTGAACGGCAAATCAATCAAAACAAAGAAACACCGGAATTTTTCCAAAAGTGGTTGGAAAGTTCCGGTGTTTTTGCTTGCTATGGCAAAATATTTTTTCAAAAAATGTAACAATGCTTGGCAATTTGTCGTATAACATGTGATTGGAACGCGCGTATCCATGAAAATGACGGCGGGAGGTGAATCAATGCAGGAGTGGGAAACACTTTATCGAAATCATCACAAAGCGGTTTATCGCTACTTGTGCAGCTTGACGCACGACGCTTCCTTAGCGGAGGATTTGCTGAGCGAAACCTTTATTAAAGCAATGAAAAAATTGAATACTTACGACGGTACCGCCAGCATTCAAACATGGCTTTGCGTGATTGCACGCAATACTTGGCTCGACTTGCTGCGCAAAAAACGAATGAACATTTCCTATGATGAGATGATAGAGCGTTACTTGGAGCTGCCCCACACCTCGGATTCGCTTGCAGAGAATTACGAAACGGCCGAGCTGCTGGAAAAAGTGAAACAGCTGTTGGAACAAAGGAAAAAGCCGGCACAAGAGGTTGTATGGATGCGTGCGCAGGGCTACACATTTGCGGAAATTGCGAAGGCGGTTGGTATTAGCGAATCTTCGGCAAGGACACTGGATTTTCGTACAAAACATTGGCTGAAAGAACAGCTGGGCTTCTTGTGACAGATGCGGACGTACATTGTGCGGTCAGCCTAAAAACAAGCAAGAAACGATTGTTTTTGAGGAAAGGGAGAACATGAATGGCGCATGAAAAACAACCACAGCGGCTTTCCTGTGATGTTTATCGGGATTTGATACCGCTTGTCAATGACGGCGTGGCAAGTGAAGACACTTGTCAGCTGGTAGAAGAACATTTAAAAGAGTGCGAAGCTTGCAGAGCTTATCAGCACAGCGGGTTTTCGCCGGAAATTTCTTATGAGGATGATATGAAAACGATTCGCAAAGTAAGAAGAAGCTTTTTGCTGTATGCGCTCGGCTTTGCTGTAGCGGGCAGCATCGGCACGTTTATGCTTTCCAGCAGCATTTACATTTTGTGGTGGATGCCTGCGGTCGGCATGGCAACCTATTTTATCTTCGGCAAAAAAAATATGCCTATTGCATGGGCGGCCATTTTGGTTTTGCTGGCTTTGGGGCGTTTCGGCAACGCATTTTTAAATGGTTGGCTCAGGCCCGATTCCATCATTGGGTATTGCTATGAAACGGTGACAAACGGCATGATGCTGCTCATCATGCTGGCGCTGGGAAGTTTGGTGGGTGCATTACTGAAATTTGCATTCGGAAAAAAGAAAGGTGAGCAATGATGTGGAATATCAAACAAGTAAAAATTGCATGGCCCACATGGAAAATTCCAAGAAACAGGGCCACGCGTGTTTTGGCCGCTTTGGCCGCAATCGCCATTATTTTGGGGCTTTTTATGGTGGTGGATTTTATTCAGGGCAATCCCGTGAGTTTGTGGTGGACGGAAAAGTCGCTGCAGCGCTTTTTTGACGAACAATTCCCCGGTGAATGCTATGTCGTCGCCCCGGGCAGCTACGGCTTTTGGGACGGCACAAACCGCTATGTCTGCCCGGTGTATCAAACAGGTAAGCAGGATACAAAGTTTTTAGCCTATAAAAGCGAGGGAAAGGTATACACCACAAAAGAAATTGAAACCGACAGCGGGATGAACGCCTATAACCGTATCAACTGGAAATTGCGCGACGAGTTTTTGACACAGGATGTCTATGCACAGTTTCGAGAGCTGGGCATGGAAAGTGCAACCATGATTGTTTATCAAGACAGTGAAAAGCCCCTGTTTGGCAAAGATGCGGTGTTCTACCCGGAAATGTCAGACAAAAGCCTTCCCGAAGGGGCGGCGATGGAGCTTTGTGCATTGTTTTTCGATGATGCTGTGCCGGATGTCGACGAAAATGGCTATCGTCAATGGCTGATTGATACGCTGATTGCAGCGTATGAAATTGCACAGAAAGAAAAGGCTTCCTTTGACAGCTACGGTGTCAGCACCGAGGCAATGGGAAATCGCGGAATACTGCGCAGAGTGCCCGAAGCCGAGGTGAAGGCGTTGGCAGACGCGGATGCCGACCAGCGCGCGGAAAAGCAGGAAGCTATTCTAAGCCAATATTTTATAGAAAACGATCATCAGCGGGAGCTGCTTTTGGAGCAAACAGCTATTTATCAAAAAAACGCCTTGCTGTATGGCCTTGACCCCAATGTTCCCGTTTTTGCTCCGATGCAGCCGGGCAAAACCTCTTAAATCAATTATTCCATGAGCTGATGAATTACTTTGCGCACTTCGTCGGCAAAGGCAGCCGCTTGAGAGGAAAGATGACCTTTCCAAATCAGGCTGTCGCGGTAGAGCGGAGCATCCTCACAGGAAACGGCACAAAGCCCTTGCCGTGTTAGAATTTCGGACGGAATGGGGCTTGCCCAGATGTATGAGCCTTGAATGTGGCGCAGAGCATCAAACTCGCCCGCCCGGTCATAAATCAGCATGGCGCCGCCTTCTTTTTCGTGCGAAAGGTCGCTTTCGTCGGGCGGCACAATGGGGGTTAGGTTGCCGTGAGAAATTTCGGTGAAGGGTGCGAGTTGTTCAGGAGAAATCCGGCCGGCATAGGCGAGGGGATGAGCGTTTTGCACCAAAACCACCATATGGTAATCCCAAAGCGGGGCCAAATGAAGCCCGCGGGACCCGACAAGCCCTTCGGAATAATCGGCGCGTGCCACAGGGTAACGCACAATGCCAACTTGTGCTTCCTCTGCGACAACGGCATCCATAGTGGAAAATCCGGTTGTTTCTCGATATTGCAGCCGAAAGTCTTGTTTTGCATGCTGCCCTGCCCAGCGAAAATATGCATGCGAAACATAGCTGGCGCAAGGCACGCAGACCGAAAGCCGCAGACTATTGCTTTGCGGGGGACGATACAGCTCGGTGACTGCGTCCATCTGCGCAACAATGCTGCGTGCGTGTGACAAAAAGTCGCGCCCGCTGGGCGTTAGCTCTACGCCGCGGGCCGTGCGCCGAAACAAAGGCTGGCCCAATTCGTTTTCCAGCTCCTTAATGCTTTTGGAAAGGCTGGGCTGGCCTACATACAGATGACGCGCCGCCGCGCTGATAGAGCCGAGGTCTGCTACCGCAACAACATAGCGAAGTTGTGAAAGTTCCATGATTTCTCCTCACTAAGCGCTTTCAGAAATGCCCTAATTCATATCCGATAAAGGCAAATATTGGTTTGTCAATGGTGAAAACGCATAATTTTATGTTTAAGTTCTTGTGGTTATGCCAAATAGTAATCTTTAGTTATTCTTTTTTGGAATATCATACATTCAAATTAAATATTTGTCAAATATTTTGATATATGATAAGCTTTTATCAAGGTCGGGAGAAATCCTTCCGAATCTTCAATTTTTTTGAATTTTCCGGCAAAGGCCGGCTATAATGGAGGTTGTGTATCATGGGTCGTTTTACTTTACCGCGTGACTTGTATCATGGAAAAGGTTCTTTGGAAGAGCTGAAAAACCTCAAGGGCAAGAAGGCAATCGTTGTTGTCGGCGGCGGCAGCATGAGACGCTTCGGCTTTTTGGATCGCGCCGTTGCTTACCTGAAGGAAGCCGGCATGGAAGTAGAGCTGTTCGAAAACGTAGAACCCGATCCTTCTGTCACGACGGTTATGAAAGGCGCAGAGGCTATGCGCAAATTTGAGCCGGATTGGATTGTGGCAATGGGCGGCGGCAGCCCCATCGATGCAGCAAAGGCAATGTGGGCATTCTATGAGTATCCCGAGTGCACCTTTGAGCAGCTGATCACCCCGTTCAGCTTCCCGGAGCTGCGTCAGAAAGCACACTTCTGCGCGATTCCCTCCACTTCCGGTACGGCTACCGAGGTAACGGCGTTCTCCGTTATCACCGATTACGACAAGGGCATCAAGTATCCTTTGGCAGACTTCAACATCACGCCGGACGTGGCTATTGTTGACCCCGAGCTGGCTGAGAAAATGCCCCCGAAGCTGACGGCTCACACCGGTATGGACGCTATGACGCACGCTGTGGAGGCTTATGTTTCCACCCTGCACTGCAACTACACCGATCCTCTGGCACTGCACGCCATCAAGATGATTCATGCTGATTTGAAGAAATCTTATGACGGCGACATGGAAGCTCGTGACCGTATGCACGACGCACAGTGCTTGGCTGGTATGGCATTCAGCAACGCACTGCTGGGCATTGTTCACTCCATGGCACATAAGACCGGTGCTGCATTCAGCGGCGGACATATCATCCACGGTGCAGCGAACGCAATGTACCTGCCGAAAGTCATTCAGTACAACGCAAAGAACCCCGAAGCAGCAGAGCGCTATGCAGAGATTGCACGCTTTATCAACCTGCCGGGCAGCACCACTGAGGAATTGGTGAAATCGCTGGTGGCTGAGCTGCGTGAGATGAATAAACAGCTGAACATTCCTCTTGCCATCAAAAATTACGGCGAGGGCGGCGTGATTGCCGACGTCAGCATCATCGACGAGAAAGAGTTTAACGACAAGCTGCATGACGTAGCGGCAAATGCCATTGCAGACGCCTGCACAGGCTCCAACCCGCGTCAGCCGAGCCAGGAAGATATGGAGAAGCTGTTGACTGCTGTTTACTATGACAAGGATATCGATTTCTAATTTTTGTAACATTTGAATCGGTTATGAAAAAGCGAAGCTGTGAAAGCGGCTTCGCTTTTTCGGAATTTATCAAGCCGTAATCAGGGAGGCAAAATATGTTTAAAATTGTAGAAAAAGAGGCGTTGAACCCCACTGTTACCAAAATGGTTGTAGAAGCGCCGCTGGTAGCACGCAAAGCGCAGCCGGGCCAGTTTATCATTTATCGCGCGTCTGAGGACGGCGAGCGTGTCCCTTTGACGATTGCCGATTACGACAGAGAAAAAGGGACTGTCACCATCATTTTCCAGATTGTGGGCGGTTCTACCATGGAGTTGAATACGCTGAATGTGGGCGACAGTCTGGTCGACTTTGTTGGCCCGCTGGGTATGCCCAGCCACTTGGACGGCTTGAAAAAGGTGGCCGTGGTCGGCGGCGGCGTAGGCTGTGCGATTGCGTATCCCACGGCAAAGCGTCTGCATGAGCTGGGCGCTGAAGTTCACAGCATTATCGGCTTCCGCAATCAGGATCTTGTGATTTTGGAAAAAGAATTTGAGGATGTTTCCACCCGTGTGGTGAAAATGTCGGACGACGGCAGCTGGGGCGAAAAGGGTCTTGTTACCAACGCGCTGGAAAAATTGATTGAAGAGGGCAATCAGTATGACGAAGTGATCGCCATCGGCCCCATCATCATGATGAAGTTTGTGTCGGAGCTGACGAAAAAGCATAACATCAAAACGATGGTTTCCATGAACCCCATCATGATTGACGGTACGGGCATGTGCGGCGGGTGCCGTTTGACCGTGGGCGGAGAAACAAAATTCGCTTGCGTTGACGGCCCGGATTTCGACGGCCATCTGGTGGATTTTGACGAGGCGATGCACCGCGGCAGTATGTATCGTGACTTTGAAAAACATGCGCGTGAGGCAGATTGCAATCTGCTGAAAAAGGAGGTAGAATAAAATGCCTAATATGGACCCGAAAAAATGCCCGATGCCGGTGCAGGACCCTGATGTACGCAACAAGAATTTTGACGAGGTGGCACTGGGATACACCTATGAAATGGCAGTGGAAGAGGCAAAGCGCTGCTTAAACTGCAAACATAAACCCTGTCAGAACGGGTGTCCTGTCGGGATTGACATTCCTGCCTTTATCGGTAAAGTAGCCGAGGAGGATATGGAAGGTGCATTTGAAATTTTGAGCGCTTCCAGTGCCCTTCCCGCTGTCTGCGGCCGCGTTTGCCCGCAGGAAACACAGTGCGAAGGCAAGTGTGTGCGCGGCATTAAGCACGAGCCGGTCGGCATTGGCCGTCTGGAGCGCTTTGTGGCCGACTGGCACCGCGAGCACTCGAATGAAAAGCCCAAAATGCCCGAGCAGAACGGCATTAAAGTGGCGGTCATCGGTTCCGGCCCCAGCGGCTTGACCGCTGCCGGCGATTTGGCGAAAATGGGTTATAAAGTAACGGTTTACGAAGCACTGCACACCGCAGGCGGCGTGCTTGTTTACGGTATTCCTGAGTTCCGTCTGCCCAAGGAAATTGTGCGCCAGGAAATTGACGGTCTGCGCGCGATTGGCGTCGATGTGGAAACTGACGTGGTGATCGGCCGCACTTTGACCATTGACGAGCTGTTTGACATGGGCAACGAAGCCGTGTTTATCGGTTCCGGCGCCGGTTTGCCGCGCTTTATGGGCATTCCCGGCGAAAGCTTGAACGGTGTTTACTCTGCCAACGAGTTCTTGACCCGTATCAACTTGATGAAGGCTTATCAGCCGGACTCCAAAACGCCGATTCAGCACGCGAAAAATGTGGCCATTGTCGGCGGCGGCAACGTTGCGATGGACGCTGCGCGCTGCGCAAAGCGTTTAGGCGCAGAGAATGTTTACATCGTGTATCGCCGTGGTATGGAAGAGCTTCCTGCACGTCGTGAGGAAATTGAGCATGCCGAGGAAGAGGGTATCATCTTTAAAACACTCTCGAACCCCATCGAAGTGCTGGGTGACGAAAACGGCTATGTCAAAGGCATGGTGTGCCAAGAGATGGAGCTGGGCGAGCCGGATGCTTCCGGACGCCGCCGTCCTGTGGCAAAAGAGGGTGCAACCTTTACGCTGGATGTTGACTGCATGGTTATGTCTATCGGCACCAGCCCCAACCCGCTCATTCGTTCCACCACACCCGGTTTGGAAACCAATAAGCACGGCTGCATCATTACAAACGGCGATGACGGCTTGACTACTCGTGAGGCTGTTTATGCCGGCGGCGACGCTGTAACAGGTGCGGCAACCGTTATTTTGGCGATGGGTGCAGGCAAACATGCGGCAAAAGCGATTGACGCTTACTTAAAAGAAAAGCACGCAAAATAAGGAGCGTCGCAAGACGGTAAGCTTCTAAAAAAGCACACAGAGAACCCTCCGGGGCAACTCTGTGTGCTTTTTTCTGCTTTATAAAAAAGAAAAATCCCCGGCCTCACCGTTCGGCGTGCCGGGGAAGAAAAAGCATTTCTATTTACTTGACTATAACGGAAAACGGGTGCAAATAATGTGCGAACCCCCAGCTTAAAGCAGAGCCTTGTCCTCGTCGGGAGAAGTGAGCGGGCTTCGATAAATAATTTTTGAGGTAATATAGCTGCATTCAAAAGAGGCATCCGGGTAACGCAGGCGAAACGCAATTTTCTGCGCCAGCCGTTTTCCTAAAGTAGAGGTTTGAACATCGACGCTCGTAATCTTTCCGGCAATGGAAGGATATTCACTGCTGTTGTCAAACCCCGTTAACACAACACGTTTTTGGTCTGCATAGGCAGGCTGGTCAAAAAACGAAGCAACATAACTGGCGATAAAATCGCTCGCACAGACAAAGGCATCGGGGAAATAGGTAAGCCCCCGCAAAAAGGACTCAATTTCTTCCGTGTGCAAATGAAGGGGAAGGGGACTTGTATGACACACCGTTTCATCCAAGGTAATGTTGTGCTCGCGCAGGGCATCCAAAAAGCCTTGGTAGCGGTCGGTGTTCGTCTGCGCATAATGCACATCGCCGATGAAGCCCAGCCGGGTTCTTCCGCTTTCAATGAGACGATTTGTAATTTGGCGAACCAGGCAACGCCCCTCCAGCATAACGAGGTCGCCGTTGAGTTGATCGGCCCCCAAAAGAGGGACGGTATCCAAAAATACTTTAGGCAGGCTCAGCGCGGCAAGTGCCCGCAGCATCGCCGGGTCGTAGATGTTTAACACAATCATGCCGGAAACGCCGCCGGCGGTTAAAGAAGCCGGAAGCTGAAACCCTTCATACCAATGGCTGGGAAGATAAGTGTACATCATATTGATGCCAAGCCGCGAAAGCTCTTTTGCAATTTGGTGGATAATCTGCATCCAGAAGGTAGAGGACTCCGGCCTGGAAACGACAACAGATACGCTGCGCTGTACTTTCACGGGAGGCGTTGAAACAGGCGGTGCAGGCTGGGTGTGAGGCATGCGATAGCCGCACTCGGCTGCTTTTTCAATAATTTTTTGACGCAGCGTTTCAGAAACACCCTCTTTATGATTCAGCGCTTTCCACACCGTAATGCGTGAAACGCCGAGCGCATCGGCGAGAGATTGCATGGTATTCTTTTTCATGAAAATGCCTCCTCGCAAACAGCGTTTGTTAACTTATTATAACATCTTCGTTATATCATTGCAATTCTTTCTTAATTAATTAACAAAAGTTAAGTTTTAAATTGTGAAAAAGATGAGAAAATGTTTCTTTTGACAAATTTTAAACAGACAAATTGTTTAAAATGTTACTTGTATTTTTGCGTTTTAATTGTTAGAATGATGAAAGAAAGAGATACAGAGCAAAGAAAGAGAAATTAGATGCTCAATAAGCATGTTAACCTTTGGTTAATTGAAATGTTAATGAAGACAGCGCGGAAAGTGAAAAACTTGGCCGCGCATTTTGCGTCTTTCAGCGTACCTTGCGAGCGTCTGCTCTGCTTTTTTGAAATCGGGTCTGAAAGGAGATTAAAACAGTGAAAAAAGATGCTTTAAAACAGCCCGGAGGAACTTTGAAAAAGAAACGTTGGACTCGTGACGATACCGAGCTGACGCTCCTTGGTTTACCGGCTGCCATTTGGTTTTTGCTGTTCTGCTACTTACCTATGTTCGGTTTAATCATTGCATTTAAAGATTACCGAATTCAGCCGGGAAAAAGCTTTTTATACAGTTTGCTGCACAGCGATTGGGTGGGTTTCTCAAACTTCAACTTCTTTTTGTCCAGCAAGCAGTTTCCGATGCTGCTGAGAAACACCATTGTGTACAACCTTGTGTTTATTGTTTTGGGTATTGTGCTCCCGGTAGGACTTGCCATGATGATCAGCCAGATTTACAGCCGGCGCAAGTCCAAGGTTTACCAAACCATGATGTTTTTCCCGCACTTTATGTCGTGGGTTGTTATCAGCTACTTCGTCTATGCGTTCCTCAGCCCGGACAAAGGCTTGATTAACAGCATCATTGAGGCGCTGGGCGGCGAGCGCATCATGTGGTATTCCAATTCTACTTATTGGCCTTTCATCCTTGTGTTTATGCAGGTTTGGAAGACGCTTGGATACAGTATGGTGGTATATCTTGCCAGCATCACCGGTATTGACCATACCTTGTACGAGGCCGCCATGCTCGACGGCGCAACGAAGTGGCAGCAGGCGAAATATATTACACTGCCTTGCTTAAAGCCGATTATCATTATTATGTTCATTATGAATATCGGTAAGATTTTCTATTCCGATTTCGGCCTGTTCTATCAGGTGACCCAGGGATTGCCGAACTCCCTGACGGAAGTTGCCTCTACGTTTGATACTTATATCTACGCAGCGCTCAGAAGCTCCAGTGTTTCCATCGGAAAGACGGCGGCGGCTTCCATGTTCCAATCGGTATGCTGCTGTGTGACAATTTTGCTGGCAAACTGGCTGGTAACGAAAGTAGATGAGGAAAGCGCCTTGATCTAACAGGCACAAAGCTTGTCTACCCAATGCCGAACAGGAAGGAGAAGCGATATGGCAACGCTTAAGGTAAAAAAGGAAGGCTTTTCCCAAGAAGCCGACAGCATGAAAATGAATCGCATTCGTCCCATGACGAACGTTGGATTTAACGCACTGTTTGTAGTATTATCTCTCATGTGCATTATTCCGGTCATTTTCGTATTTATCATTTCGATTTCGTCGGAAGATTCCCTGCGCTTGATGGGCTACAGCTTTTTCCCGATGGAACTTTCCGGGAAAGCTTATGAGTTTTTATGGAACGAGAGAGGAACCATTTTTCAGGCTTTTAAAATTTCCGTCATTGTAACTGTGCTCGGAACGATTCTTGGCTTGATTTTGACGACGAGTATGGGATATGTACTTTCTCGTCCGCAATATCGTTTGAAACGGTTTTATACATGGATGGTATTCATCCCCATGATTTTCAACGGCGGCATGGTGGCAAACTATGTAGTTGTGAGCAACTTTTTGGGCTTGAACGATACGCTCGGCGCGTTGATTTTTCCGCTGGCGGTTTCATCGTTTAACATTATTATCTGCAAAACGTTTTTCCGCACAACGATTCCCGATTCTCTCATTGAATCGGCAAAGCTGGACGGCGCAACGCAGTTTACCATTTTTACGCGCATCGTTGTTCCTATTTCAAAACCCGTTTTTGCAACCATCGGTCTGTTTTTAACCTTTGGTTATTGGAATGACTGGTTCCAGTCTTCTTTGTATATCAGCAACAGCAAGCTCGTTTCCTTGCAGGCTTTGCTCAATAACATGATGAAAAACCTCGAGTATATTGCGAACAACCCCGGCGCGGGCTTAACGCTTCAGCAATATAAAAACTCGATGCCGACGGAATCCGTCCGCATGGCAATTGCCATTGTGATTGTTGTGCCGATTGCATGCGCGTATCCCTTCTTCCAGAAATACTTTATTTCCGGTTTGACCATCGGTGCGGTGAAAGGATAACGGCTCTTACTTTCGTAGAAACTCCCTCGAACAGAGGGTAGGAATAAAGGAGGACTTTTTGTGAAAAAACTTACAAAGGCAGTTTCACTTGGTTTGTGCGCAGCTTTAGCCGCAGGTATGACGGCCTGCTCTGCGCCGGCTTCGTCCGGAGCGGCCGGAAGCACTGAGGGTTCGACAGCAGGAAGCGCTGCCGGCACCACCGCTTCGGGTGATATTGTAAACCTGAAATGGGTAACGGTGGGCACGGGTATGCCCGCCAACTATGACAGCTGGGCTGCTAAAGTGAACGAGTATCTTGGCGAAAAGATCGGCGTCAACATCGAAATGGAAGTTGTGCCCTGGGGCGACTGGGACCCCCGCCGCAGCGTCATTGTAAACACCGGCGGTGACTATGACATCGTGTTCGGCAACATGAATGTGTATGCCAACGATGTGAAACTCGGCGCTTACCTTGATTTGAGTGAGTACCTGAAAAATACTCCCGAATTGTACAACAGCATGCCGGAAGAATACTGGGATGCTATGGAAGTAGACGGCAAAATCTACGGTGTTCCCACCTACAAAGACAGCTCCGTCACTTACTACCTCGTTTGGGATGAGAACCTTGCAAAAGAGAACGGCATCGATCCGGCGCAGTACACCGAGCTGGATCAGCTGACTGAGCCGCTGCAAAAGCTGCATGATGCGACAGGAGAGGCTTCCTTCCCCTTGGGCAGCAATGGTACACCTTGGTCGTATTCTCTGTACGACAACCTCGGCACCGGTTTGCCCGCACTGGGCGTGCGCTATAACGATGAAGAGCGCAAAGTAGTTCCCGTGTTCGAGCAGCAGGAAATTATGGATCAGTTCAAACTGTTCCGCAGCTGGTATGAAAGCGGCATCATCAACGCTGACGCCAGCACCAAGGCAGAAGAGAACAGCTACAAAATCTGTTCTGTGGCACAAGGCTGGAGCGGCGCTGCAAAAACCACTTGGGGCCCGAATATGGGCGTAGACGCTGTGGCAGTGCAGTGGAGCCCGACAATGGTCAGCAACGACAGCGTGCGCGGTTCCATCAACTCCATTTCTGCAAACTGCAAAAACCCTGAAAAGGCTCTCGAGTTCCTGCAGCTCATCAATACCGACAGCTATCTGCGCGACATGTTCTACTACGGCGAAGAGGGTGTCGATTGGGAGTATGTTGGTGAAGGCGCTGACAAGCGCGTGCACCGCAACAGAGACAGCTGGGAAATGGCCGGCTACACCCAAGGCTCTTACTTCATTGTTACTCCGACAGATGCCGTCGAGTTCAATGAGTGGGACGAAGTGAAAGAGCTGAACGAGAACGCGGAAGAATCCGTCATGCTGGGCTTCGATATGGATATTACCAACGTTGCCGACCAGATTGCGAACTGCAACGAGATTTATATGCGTTACCGCGGTGAGGTTACCACCGGTACGATTGATCCGGAGCAGGGCGTTGCTGATATGATGGATGAAATGCGTGCCGCAGGCTTTGACGATATCGTCAAAGAAGCACAGGCTCAGGTAGATGCTTGGGCGGCAGAGAATAAGTAAGAACCGCTGTTTCTCAAAATAGTCTGTTCAAAAAGCGCACAGACAAAAGACTTCTAAAAACATGTTTTTGATAACTGAATCGTTAGAATGATGTTCGCGGAAGTCTGATGGCTTTTGAAGGCACAGGCGCATCTAACCGTGTGATTTTACCGGCTGGGTGCGCCTGTTTTAAGGGGAAAATAAGCTGATTTTTGAGTATACGCCTGTTTCTCATTGCCCTGCAAAGAGAAGCAGCCGTATGCCCAAAAAGGGCGCAGCACATTTCTGAATCACAGATGTGCGGCACAATCAACTTGCTTGAGGATGGTGAATCACCAATGAAATGGAATCTTTCCACGGATAACGACGCACTTTTGCTGCCCGGCATGCAGCAGCTGTACAAAATTTTAGGAATTGAGTGTGCCGGGGACGGGGTGACGGTACAGGCACAAAAAGGCGATCAACTTCGTGTTTTTGAAAAGGACGGCACATGGCACATTACTTATTCACGCCATGTGGAATTTTACCGCGCAGCAGCTTTGGCTTTGCGCTGTATGCAGACAGGACAGTCCGCAGAAGAGACGGCGCGCTTTGAGTCCTGCGGCCTGATGCTGGACGCTTCGCGCAATGCCGTTCCCACGGTGGAGTCGGTGAAGGATATTCTGCGCCGCATGGCACTGATGGGCCTGAATTTGGCAATGCTCTACACCGAGGATACTTATGAAGTGCCCGACCAACCCTATTTTGGCTATCTGCGCGGACGCTATACCTTCGAAGAGCTGCGTGAAATTGATGATTGTGCCGCAAGCCTTGGCATTGAGGCAATTCCCTGTGTACAGACCCTGGCCCATTTGGAGCGCGTGCTGCAATGGCCCGTGATGGAAAAGCACAAGGACGCCAATGATGTGCTTTTAGTTGGTGAAAAAGAACCTGAAACTTATGAATTGATCCGCACATGGCTTAAAGCGGCCAGTGCACCGTTCCGCTCTAAGCGTGTACACATCGGTATGGACGAGGCCTATTGGCTGGGACGCGGTCAATACCGCAACCGTTATGGCTTTGCCACCACCACAGAGCTGATGCGCGTACACTTGGAAAAGGTGAGTGCGATTCTGCACGAGCTGGGTTTGGAAGCCATGATGTGGAGCGATATGCATTTCTCCGCGGCGCGTGACGAGGGCGTGTATCACCCAGAGGCCGAGCTGACCAAAGAGATTTTGGACGGCGCGCCGGATGATATTGGCTTGGTATTTTGGGATTATTACCATGAAACGAACAACGCTTACGACAACATGCTGAAAAAGCATGCGCAGTTCCGCGCGCCGACGATTTTTGCCGGCGGCATTTGGACATGGCTTGGACCGGCGGCTGACTATCGCAAAACGATGGTTACCACCTTGCCCGCATTGGAAGAATGTGTGCGCCACGGCGTAAAAGAAGTGTTTGCGACGGCGTGGATGGACGATGGCGCAGAGTGTAACCCCATGGCCATGCTTTACGGTTTACAGCTGTTTGCCGAGTACTGCTACTGCGGCAAATGGGACGAGGAAGAATTGGCAGCCCGCTTTAAAATTACCTGCGAAGCCGATGCAAAAGCATTCTTGGAAATGTCGCGCTTCAACGAGCTGCCGGGCGAAATTTTGCAGGATCAAAGCACTGCAAACTTCTGCAAAGAGCTGCTCTATGAAGACCCGATGCTCTTAATGTTCGAAAAAGACTTGACGAACAATAGCGAGTATGTTGTATACTATGAAAAGCTCGCCGCAGAGTTCGACACATTTGCGAAAGAAAATCCGCGCTATGCGCCGATGCTGAATGCTCTTTCCGCAATGGCGAAAGCACTTGTGCTGCGCTGCCGCTGGCGTGAAGAAGCGCCCAAGGCGGTACGTGCCGGAAACCGTGCGAAAGCCGGCGAATTGACTGCTTTAGCAAAAGAGTGTGCCGATGCGGTTAACGAGGTTCGCAAGGCATGGCGTGCACAGTGGGATGCCGTTAATAAACCGTTTGGTTTTGAAGTGCTGGACATCCGCCTTGGCGGTGTCATGGCACGCTTTGAAACGGCCGCACAGCGCATGCAGCAGTATGCGGACGGCACGCTCGAGGAACTGCCGGAATTCATGTGCGAAAAGCTGACCTACTTGAAGGATAAAGAAGGCCGCGCCGTTTGCCGCAACCTTTGGAGCAGCTATGTTTCCGCATGCTGTGTTGGCAAGTTGGTTTAAGCGATTTCTTCAATGCTCTGCACAAGAAGGCAAAATGATACTTTAAAAAGACAGGTGATCGAAGATGACAAAAATTATTGGACAGGCAAATCCGAATATGCCGTGGCAGGATAAGCCCGCCGGCTATACCGAGCCCGTTTGGCGTTACAGCAACAACCCCATCATTCAGCGCAATGCAACGCCGATTTCCAACAGCGTGTTTAACTCCGCTGTGGTTCCCTTCGAGGATGGCTATGCCGGCGTGTTCCGCTGTGACTCGAAGTCCATCAGCATGGATATCTTTGCCGGACGCAGCAAAAACGGCATCGACTGGGAAATCGACAGCACCCCCATCGTGTTTGAGGGGGACCCCGAGGTAACTGTGCGCGAGTATCGCTATGACCCGCGCGTGTGCAAAATTGACGACCGCTACTACATCACGTGGTGCAACGGTGCCCATGGCCCCACCATCGGTGTGGCGTGGACGGAGGATTTCAAAACCTTCCACCAGCTGGAAAATGCTTTCCTGCCGTATAACCGCAACGGCGTTTTGTTCCCGCGTAAAATCAACGGCATGTACATGATGCTGTCCCGTCCGTCTGATACGGGTCACACTCCCTTTGGCGACGTATTTTGCAGCCAAAGCCCCGACCTCACGTTCTGGGGCAAACACCGCTGGGTGATGGGAACCGTTCCCGGCGATGATTCCGCTTGGCAGTCCAAGAAAATCGGCCCGGGCGCAGTGCCCATCGAAACGGATGAGGGCTGGCTGATGATTTATCACGGCGTCATTAACACCTGCAACGGCTTTGTATACCGCATGGGCGTGGCTCTGCTGGATCTCGATGAGCCTTGGAAGGTAAAAGCACGCAGCCGCAATTACATTCTTGCTCCGCAGGAACTGTATGAGTGCGTGGGCGATGTTCCCAACGTGACATTCCCCTGCGCGGCACTGACCGATGCCGAAACCGGCCGCATTGCCATTTACTATGGCTGTGCCGATACCGTGACCGGCCTTGCATTCACCACTGTGGAGGAACTGATGCGCGTAATGCGTGAGTTTCCCCTGTAATCACTTTCATTCGGGAGGGTTTTTATGATTTTTGCAAAAGAACGTGTCGAAGTCATTGCTTCGCAGCTCAAAAAACAAATTGTTGTGCAGTCCTTCTCTTTGGACAGCTGGCAGATGAAAGAGGCATTTTACCTCACTCCGGCCGAGGCAGATGCCGACACCCAAACGCCGTGGCAGCCGTTTGACTCCACGCGGGACCACTGGTACGGCAAAGACCGTCACTACTGGTTCCGCACTGAGTTCACCGTGCCGGAAGAATACGACGGAAAACAGCTTTGGCTGTATCTGCGCACCCAGATTGAAGAGTGGGACGATGCGAAGAACCCGCAGTTCCTCATTTTCATCAATGGTGTGGTGCGTCAAGGCGCAGATATGAACCACCGCGAGCTGCCCTTTGTCGACTGCGCAAAGGCAGGCGAGCGCTTTGTGATTGACTTGCAGGCACACAGCGGCATCTTGCATCCCGAGTTCCGCTTGATGGCAGACGTGCAGGAGCGTTCCGAGCTGGTGAAAGACCTGTACTATGACTTGCAGGTTCCCCTGTGGGCACTGGACCGCATGGACAAAGAGTCCAAAACGTACATTGACCTTTGCACCGCCATGAACGACGCGATCAACCTGCTGGATATGCGCCGCGTACCCAGTGAGGCATTCTATGAGAGCGTACAGCAGGCACGCGACTTGCTGGATAAAACCATCTACGGCGAAATGGCCGGCTTTGACGATGTGATTGCCAGCTGCATCGGCCACACCCACATTGACGTGGCTTGGTGGTGGACGGTTGCGCAAACCCGCGAGAAAACCGCCCGCAGCTTCTCCACTGTGCTGAAGATGATGGAGGAGTATCCCGAATACCGCTTTATGTCCAGCCAGCCTGTGCTGTATACCTTCCTGCACGAGCGCTATCCGGAGCTGTATGAGCAGCTCAAACAGCGTGTCAAAGAGGCGCGCTGGGAGCCGGAAGGCGGCATGTGGCTCGAGGCCGACTGCAACCTGACTGCCGGTGAAAGCTTGGTGCGTCAGTTCCTGTACGGCAAACGCTTCTTCCGTGAGGAGTTCGGCGTGGAAAACCGTGTGCTGTGGCTGCCGGACGTATTCGGTTATTCCGGTGCGCTGCCCCAGATTATGAAAAAGAGCGGCATTGATTACTTCATGACGACAAAGCTTTCCTGGAACCAGTTCAACAAGGTTCCGAACGACACCATGATGTGGGAAGGCATTGACGGAAGCCGCGTTTTGACGCACTTCATTTCGACGCTGGGCGTCGGCCAGAGCGTGGAGAAGTTCTTCACTACTTATAACGGCATGCTGCACCCCGACTCCATCATGGGCGGCTGGGAGCGTTATCAGAACAAAGAAATGAATAACGATATCCTCATCGCTTACGGTTACGGTGACGGCGGCGGCGGCCCCACTCGTGAAATGCTGGAAACCGGCCGTCGTATGGAAAAAGGCATCAAGGGTGTGCCTAAGGTGCGTCAGTGCGGTGCGCTGCAATACTTCACCGAGCTGGAAGAGCGCGTGAAGGACAGCCGTCGTCTGCCGGTGTGGACGGGTGAGTTCTACTTTGAGTATCACCGCGGCACTTACACCTCGATGGCACGCAATAAGCGCTCGAACCGCAAGAGCGAGCTGGCACTGCGCGATGTGGAGCTGCTGTCTGTTTTGGCACAGGAAAAGGGTGCGGCATATCCCGCAGAAAAACTGGAAAAACTGTGGAAAATGGTGCTCTTGAACCAGTTCCACGACATTCTGCCCGGTTCTTCCATCAAAGAAGTGTACGAAGTAACCCGCGAAGAGTACGCACAGATTGCCGCTGAGTGCAAGGCGCTGGCAGACGAGAAGATGAAAGCCGTTGCCGGTGAGGGAAGCGACGTTGTCCTGTTCAACACCCTCGGCTTTGCCCGCAACGACTTGGCAGTTCTGCCCGAAGGTGTCAGTGGCTTGGAAGGCTTTGCTGCTCAGGAAGCCGACGGCAAAGTGTACAGCCGCATTCCGTCTGTACCGTCCAAAGGTATGGCAAGTGCAAAAACGGGTGCTGCCGCAAAAGAGGAGGCGCCCTTCTCCATTCAGGCGGAAAACGGCGGCTACCTCGTGGAAACCCCGTTCTATACCGTTTGCATTGATGAAAACGGTATGATGAAAACCCTGTTTGACAAAGAGAATCAGCGCAATGTGTTTAAACCGGGCCAGAACGGCAACCGTCTGCGCGTCTTTGAAGATAAGCCCATTTACTATGATAACTGGGATATTGACGTGTACTACACGGAAAAAGGCTGGGATTTGACCGACGTCACTTCCATGGAGTGGACTTCCGTCGGCGCTCTGTTTGCCGAGCTGACCATCGAGCGCGACTTTATGCAGTCCAAAATGCGCCAGAAGATCCGCTTCTATACCGACAGCCGCCGCATTGACTTTGACACATGGGTGGATTGGCACGAGCATCAGCACCTGCTGAAAGTCTTTATGCCTGCCGATGTGCATACCGACGAGGCAACGTTCGACATTCAGTTTGGTAACGTTACGCGCAAAACGCATGCGAACACCAGCTGGGATCAGGCACGCTTTGAGAGCTGCGGCCACAAGTGGGTGGACGTTTCCGAAGGCGGCTACGGCGTCAGCTTGCTGAACGACTGCAAATACGGCCACTCTGTGAAAGAGGCGGAAATCGGCTTAACCTTGATTAAATCCGGCATTGAGCCGAACCCCGATACCGACAACGAGGAGCACTTTTTCACTTACTCTTTGTATCCGCACGCCGGAACATGGAAAGAGAGCGACACCGTGAAAGAGGCCGAGATGCTGAACCAGCCGGTTCTCACCACTTTGGGCGCCGCGGTTGAGCCGATGAGCTTTGTTTCCAGCGATGACGACAACGTCATCATTGAAACCGTGAAGGCTTCTGAGGACGGCAAGGGCGTGGTTCTGCGCGTATACGAGAACCAGAACAAGCGCACCAATGCCTGCCTGACACTGGCACACGAGCCGAAACAGGTTTACAGCTGCAACTTGATGGAGGAGAAAGAGGATATCCTCTTGCCCTGCGGCAATCAAGTCAGCTTCACCATTTTGCCGTACGAAATTAAAACACTGTACATCGAGTTTTAAGCTTTCGCTTTTTTCTTGATGAAAATAAACAGCCGGACAGGTGTTTTTAGCACTTGTCCGGCTGCCTTTTGCATCCTTGCAGGAAAAGCCTTGCGCGGAAATGCAATCGGCATTATAATAAACCTATACGCGGCGGGCGGACAATCTGCGCGCTGCGATTTGTTATGGATGGAATAAGGAGTAGAGGAATATGGCGTCAAAAGTTTACTTTACCGATATGCGCGCACTGCCCGGCACCAATTTGCAGAAAAAGCTGGAAAAGCTCATGCGCCGCGCAGGAATTGAAACCATTGATTTTCAAGATAAGTTTGCGGCCATTAAAATTCATTTCGGCGAGCCGGGCAACCTGTCTTATCTGCGCCCGAACTTTGCCAAAACGGTTGCCGATGTGGTGAAAAGCTTGGGCGGAAAGCCCTTTTTAACCGACTGCAACACCTTGTATGTGGGCCGCCGCAAAAACGCGCTCGACCATTTGGAAGCTGCCTATGAAAACGGCTTTTCTCCGTTTTCTACGGGCTGTCACGTCATTATTGCCGACGGCCTAAAAGGTACGGACGAGGTGGAAGTGCCGGTAGAAGGCGGCGAGTATGTAAAATCGGCGAAAATCGGGCGTGCCATTATGGATGCAGATGTCTACATTGCGCTGTCGCACTTTAAAGGCCACGAGTCCGCGGGCTTTGGCGGTGCAATTAAAAATACCGGTATGGGCTGCGGTTCGCGTGCAGGCAAAATGGAAATGCACTGTGCAGGAAAACCCACTGTCAACAAAGACCAGTGTAAAAGCTGCCACATGTGCGAAAAGAATTGTGCGCACGGTGCAATTTCCTTTGACGAAAATAAAAAGGCTTCCATCGACCATAACCGCTGTGTAGGATGCGGCCGCTGCTTGGGCGCGTGCAATTTCGATGCCATTTACAACGGAAATTATGCTGCAAACGATGAGCTGAACTGCCGCATGGCGGAGTACAGCAAAGCGGTTGTGGACGGACGCCCGGCATTTTACATCAATATTGTCAATCAGGTTTCGCCCTACTGCGACTGCCACGGAGAAAACGACACGGCGATTATCCCCGATGTGGGCATGTTCGCCAGCTTTGACCCGGTGGCGCTGGACGTTGCCTGTGCCGATGCCTGCAACAAAATGCCCGTCATTCCCGGCAGTCTGCTGGATGACCACATGCACGCCGAAGGCGCTTGCGACCATCACGACCATTTCACCAACGTTTCGCCTAACACGAACTGGAAAACGTGTATGGAGCACGCCGAGAAAATCGGCCTTGGCAGCGCAGAATATGAATTGATTACGGTGAAATAATACAATTTTTCACTTGTTTTCTTTGTAACAAAAGCTGAATTGTTAACCTGTTTTTATTTTATGGTTGACGATTTGGCTTTTTTTTGTTACAATGGTCGAGCAATACGATGAGAGAAGGGGATAGCGGTGGGAACAACCAAAGAAAAAGTTCTGTCCTTGCTGGAGCAGGCAGGACAGAACGGCGTTTCGGGCCAGCAGCTGGCACAGCAGCTCGCAGTTTCGCGCACAGCGGTTTGGAAAGCGATTGCGTGTTTAAAAGAAGAAGGCTGCCAAATTGAGGCCGCACCCAACCGGGGATATCGGCTGTGTGCCAAACAGCCTACTTATTGCGCTGCCAATGTGCGCAGGCTGCGCCGGGTAGATGCACCCGTCAAAGAGTATGATGCCGTAGATTCGACCAACACTGCCGCAAAGGAGCTAGCGCAAAGCGGCGCACCGCACGGCACGGCAGTATTTGCCCACCATCAAACGGCGGGTATGGGACGGCGCGGGCGAAGCTTTTTTTCACCGGAGGGCGGGGTGTACCTCTCTGTGATTTTACGCGGCTTGCCAGGGATGGAAAGCGCCGCAATGCTCACGGCCGCGGCAGCTGTGGCGGTGTGCCGGGCCGTGCAGAAAGTTTACGGCACACAGCTTTTTGTAAAATGGGTGAATGATTTATATAATGCTGAATATAAAAAGTGCGGCGGTATTTTAACACAGGCTGCTGTCGATTTGGAAGGCGGCGGTTTGGAATATGCCGTTGTTGGGGTGGGGCTGAATGTTGCCCCGCCGCCGCAGGGCTTCCCGCAGGAACTAACGGCGATTGCAGGCGCGATTTTGCAAGAGCCGCACCCACAGCACATGAGCGAACTGACGGCATGCCTTGCCGACGAAATTTCCGGTATGACCGAGTGGCTTAGTGATGCTGAGTGGCTGGAAGAATACCGCACACGGAACTTTTTGCTCGGCAAAGAAATCTGGATTGAGCGCGGGGGACAGCGAACCCCTGCAAAAGCACAGCGCATTTTAGACGATGCGCGTTTGCTGGTAAAAACGCCGCAGGGAGAAGAAACATTAAACTTTGAAGAGGTGAGTGTACGCTTATGAAGAAAGGAAAGACAAAGGAATTCTGTATTGCGGGTTTGCTGGCGGCATGTACTGCCGTTTTGGCGCAAATCGTTATTCCCATTGGGCCGGTTCCGTTTAATTTAGCCGTTTTTGGTGCTTTTTTATCCGGAATGCTTCTTTCGCCGGGTATGGCGGTTCTCTCCATGGGAACTTATTGGCTCATGGCGGCAATCGGTCTTCCCGTGATGGCGGGCATGCAGGGCGGCCTTGGAGCTGTCCTGTCGCCTACCGGCGGCTATGTGGCAGGATATCTTCTTTTGGCGGGATGCACGGCTTTAGCGGCAAAGGGTTCTGCACCAATGCGCTGGGCGGGCATGGCGCTGGGGCTCGTGCTTTGCTATACGCTGGGAACGGCTTGGTTTATCCTTGCAACAGGCACGTCTTTACCCGCGGCCTTGTCGCTGTGTGTTGTGCCGTTTATTCCGGCAGACGCAGCAAAGGCAATTGCGGCGTTTTGGCTGGCGCAAACCTTAAAGCGCCGTGTTTTGCAAAAAGTATAAAATAGGTTTTAGCAAAAAAGCTCCCCTCTTTCACCAGAGTGAAAGAGGGGAGCTTCTGCGTTTTGAAACAGTTGTTTTAAGCCTGATAGCCCACGGCGCCAGCAAGCTCTTTGTCGATGACAATCACAGCATCGCTGTGCATTTTCAGCATGGTAGAGGGGTTCTGTGTAGTGATGACATCATCCATGATCAAGCCCTTGATGGCGGGCACTTTGGCAAGGCCGGTTGCAGCCAAAACTACTTTCTTCGCGGCCATAATGTCGCCCATGCCCATGGTGATTGCCATGGTAGGTACATCTTCGCGCTTTTCAAAGAAACGGGCGTTTGCGTCGATGGTGCTCTCGGTCAAGTGCTCAATGTGAGCCACGGAAATCAGATGATCGCTGGCTTCGTTAAAGGCAATATGGCCGTTGTTGCCGATGCCCAAAAGCTGAAGGTCAGCCACGCCGCCCTCACGCACTTTTTCTTCCAATTCACGGGCATTTGCCTCAAAATCACCCATGCCGTTCGCCACAAAGGTGTTGGCTTTGTCGATGTTGATGTGGTCGAACAAATTCGTGTTCATGAAATAACGGTAGCTTTGGTCATGCGTGCCGGGAATGCCGCAGTACTCGTCTAAGTTGACGGTGCGCACTTTGGAAAAATCAACTTTTCCGGCTTTGTTCATCTCAATCAGCTTTTTGTAAATAGGAACCGGAGTGCCGCCGGTGGCAAGGCCCAGCTTGCAGTCGGGTTTTTCATTCACAAGGCCGGCAATCATTTCAGCAATGACACGGCAGGTTTCGTCGTAGCTGGCAGTTACAATAACCTTCATAACACAAAACTCCTTTGATGATAAGGCACGACGGCATCCTGTAAGAGAAAATAAAAAGGATGCCGCTCTGTTCATTTCTTACCCTAATCATAGCACCTTTTGCGGCTGTGTTCTTGTGCGAAAGATTGATTTTTTTTGCAGTTTTGTCCAAAAACAACACGATTGGACACACCTGTTATGCAAACGGAAAAGGCAAAAGAAAAAACCGCCTGCAAAATGCAGGCGGCAATCTGTTTTCAGCGCTGTAAGCCAAGCGGCGTGATGGCGCAGTAATCTTCTACGCTGCCATTGTTCTTAAAGCAGTCGAGAATTTGCTTTCCGACAGGGTGCAGCTCTTCCACGTCGAACTCAGCCAGCTCTTTGGCAAAGAAATCGTACAGGATTTCTGCGCCTTTGTCGTAGCCTTCCTTGCCAAGGGACTCCTGTTTTTCCGTGCGCAGGAACTTGGAGGGAATCTCCTGGCCGTCTACTTTCATTTCGCGCAGTGCATAGCCCAAAAGCGAGCAGCGGGCAGGTGCAAGACGGTCCATCTTCATGTTAACGCCGCCGCGGCGCGCCAGATACTCACGCGCAATCCATTCCGCCGCAAAGCCGATTTGATACACACCGATATGCTGGTTCGGAATCAGCACATAGCGCGTTCCGGGCGAGTTGAGAATCTGATCGAGAAGCAGGTTTGCCTGCTTTACTTTCAGGCCCGTGGCAAACGGCCAGTAGGAGCCGACGCCCTCGCCGGCAAGCGGAGAGTTTCCGGTGATGCTGGGATTTTTAAACCCGCGCGGAGAAACTAAACGCCACAGCCAAGCCAAAGCGGGCGGAATAATGTGCATTAAGCCCATGATGCCGTAATCAGGATGCTCCTCCGTGGACGGCGGCATGCGAACGCCGAAGCTGCGCACGTCAATCTCCACAGGTTTTGTGACAATATGGTCTACCATTTTGCGCGGCACAATGACGCGCGGGTTGGGGCAGGGCTTGCCGGTGGAATCCATCGTGTGCTCCCACACAAGGCAGGTGGAATCGGGAACACCTTGAATATTAAAGAACATCAGCGGCTCTTTGCTGTGAATCGTGATGCGTTCATACATCGGATCACTGCCGTACTGCTTAATGCCGTCCACACGCAAAAACCAGCCGTCCTCACCGTCATAAAGGGCAAGTTTGCCGCTTTCCGTTTGGAAGGAAGGATGGCAGATTGCCATGTCGTCCGTAACGGGTTCAATGGTACAAGTGTCGCTCATCGTCAGGTAGTAGCACTCGCCTGTCTGTGTATCCGTGCCGAGCAGAACGCGGCCGTCCGGAATGCGGTGAACGTCCTGCAAAAGCTCGCTTTTGCCGCCGCCGGATGCGCCCTCATGCATCATGACCATTTCGTTTTCATACGGGGTGATGATGCGCGCCGCAGAGGCGTGTGCCGTAACCCAGCCCTCCTGCTCGCCGATATCCAGCAATACGCTGTAAATGCCTTTTTTCGCAGAGGGGCCCGGATAGAGGTTGTAGGCAAAAATTTCGTGCAGGTCTTCCGAGCGGTGATGCACGCAAACTTGACGTCCGTTAAAATGAGTGTGACGGAACGGCGGCGCAACGTACAAAATGGCGCGGGGCTTAAACGTTTGCAGATTTTTGCCCTCGACAAAAGCTTGCAGCTGGGAAAGCGCAAAGCCGAAGAAGGCGGCGTTGCGCGGGCAAACCATCACAGCGGGATAGCCGTAGTCATAGCCGCCGGCCATAAACGGAACCAAAATCAGCTCCTGCTTTGCCAGCCAGTCATAGGTATCTTTGCGCAGCGTGTCAAACGGATAACCGTATACATCCTGAAAACGCGGCTTATCGGTGGGCTGGTCGTCCGAAATACGCATGCAGTCCGGATCGCGACGACGCATGTAATCTTCAGTGAAGTTTACGGCCGCGCCGTTTTTACAGCGTGCAACAGTGGCCTCTTTTACCAGCTCTCCGTTTACTTCATACAGCACGTCAACTTGACGGGTGCTTTTACTGCCGAAGATGAGATCATACAGCATGGATTTTGTTTCCGGCACAATGACGCTTGGGCTGGTATTCAACAGCTTTTGAAGGTCATCGGGAAGGATAAACTGGTTCAAAAGAATATTCATAAAGCAAAACCCCTCTCTTTCACATCATCAGACAGCACTGTGCACTCCGTTTTGCCGTGCGCCATCCGCACCGGGCATCGTGCTGACTAAAATATAGCTAATAATCTAACCTTACCAGAAATCACAGCCTTATGTCAACTGTATTAGTGCGGTAAAGTGCTTTCCTAAACATGTCGAAAAATATCATACAAACATTATAATCATAAGTTTAAAGTGATTTTATTTAATATTATAAATAAT
>DWWA01000022.1 GCA_019119935.1 Candidatus Ruthenibacterium merdavium
TAATATGGTGATCCTGAATCTACTTCTTTTAAATAGTATTTTCCTTTTACAAGTAATTTAGAAATAGCTTTGCCCTCGCTATCAGTTGTTAAAGTATCCACTAATTCATCATTTGAATTATAAACTTCAAATACTGCTCCTTCAAGTGGAGTACCCTTTTTATCTCCTGTTAATTCGTTATCATCGCTACTTACTTTTGTTACTTCAATCTGTCCTTTAATTTTTTCATTTTCAAATACAACATCTTTTATTTGATTTTCTTCAAGTTTGATAGTGTGAACTTCATCATCTAAAACATAAGTGTCTAGTGTTTCAACTTCTTGTATTTTTAGTTCTGAAAAATCTCTTATAGGATAACTAGATGTTTCAGCCTCTCCATTTTCATCTGTTATTAATTCTTCTAATACATTTCCATCTTTGTCCATAACTTTAAATTTGACATTTTCAAGTTTTACTTCGTTATCTTCTTCGTCAACTTTTATTATTTTTATAGAGCCTTTTTTTAGCTCATTTTCAATTTGTAGTTCTTTTGTTAAGTTCCACTCGACTTCAACTTCAGTATCTTCAGCAAGATTATACCATTTGTTTGTTTCCTTTTCAATTAATGAGTAGTCGCCAATTCTTAAATCTTTTATTTCCAATTCTCCATTCACATCTGTATAATAAGTTCCAATTACTTTATTAAATTCGTGTGAGAATAAGTCAAATTCTACATTTCCAAGTACCACTCTGTTGTTATCTTTATCTACTTTGTAAACTTTTATATTGCCTTTTTTATGCTACTATGTTTTTCCATCCATTTCCAGTTTTTTCACTTTTTTTCTCACTTCTTTCGAAAAAATATTTGCTTTTATCAAAAATATCTTGACATCGTTCACAAAATGCTTTATTATAATATATGCACAAAGTATTTGGGCCCGTAGCGCAGCTGGGAGCGCGTACGGTTCGCATCCGTAAGGTCGAGGGTTCGATCCCCTTCGGGTCCACCAAAGCCGCCAAACAGTTGTTTGGCGGCTTTTTTCTTACTTGCCTTAGCTTAATTTTGCGTAAAGCACTTTCACTTTACATATCTTTCTGGGTTTATTTTTCCGTAAAACGGCATTTTTTCAAGCATTTCAGCAGGTTTTCAAAAACACTGATTTTTCCAAGACTCTTGCTCTCTTTTCAAATGTAAGAGCGCATGTTAGATTGTAAAGCATTTTACCTTGTCACAAACTTCTCGTTTTCCCTTTATATTACTATTTATATAATACAGAAGGAGGAACCGCCATGTGGTCTGTTTCACTTTTAATGAGAAATGCCGCTCGGACTCTCTCGGCCCGCTATTGGAGCGCTTTCGTTGCTTCTTTGCTTTACTGGCTTTTTTTCATCGTTTGCGTCGTAACGCTGTATCTTTTGAACGGGCGTTTGTTTTTGCTTGATGTTTTCCTGATGGCTCTGTGCTTTTTTACCTATAACGGATGCCTTTTTGTTGGATTAAAACGCTTTTTTCAAGAATTTCGCATCGGAGGCGCTCCGTTTGCCACTCTGCTGTCGCCGCTGCAATCGTTTTGTGTGGTGCGCATCTTTTTTATTTTGCTTTGGAGACAGGTTATCACACTTTTGTTTTCTTTGCTATTGGTATTCCCGGGCATCTGGAAGGCCTACGAATTAAAAATGGTTCCATTTTTATTGGCAGAAAATCCTGAGCTGTCCCAAAAACGCGCTTTTACGCTCAGCCGGCAAATGACGAAACATGAAAAATTCCGCTTATTTTTATTGGAAGTTCCCTTTTTTATTGTGTGGGGCGTTTCGATTTTCTTTTTGGGTTATTTTGCGCTTGCGGTTTTCTTATTCTCGTTTCCTTTCTATTGTGCGGTACAAGCAGAAGCCTATGCTCTGCTTCGCGCAAAGGCATTTTCAGAAAATTGGACTGCACAAGATGAATTAAGCGGATTTCATCGCTATCCAATTCCCGCCATGGAAGACCTAGAATATGAAAAATAATTTATACTTTTTTTATCTTTAAATAGCTGACAAAGCCGTAAAAATATGGTATTATAAAAAAGGTATTTCTGAGAGTTGCGTGACGCACCAATTTTGCAAACACCGGAAAGCTGCAAAGCAAAACGCACAGGATTTCTTCGTGGATGATTCCCGCGCTTATTTCACTCTGCATGCGCCGTTATTGGCAGAACCAGTGAAAAACCAAACCTTTCAGAAAAACCTTTTTTCATCCATCTGTTCGTTTTTGTAATGAAGGTTGTTAACTGTTTTTAGCTTTTAGGAGGTTTGTATGGAATTCAAAAATTCTCGCACCGCACAAAATCTGCTTGCTGCTTTCAGCGGCGAATCTATGGCTCGCAATAAGTATCTTTTCTTTGCCGACAAGGCACGCCAAGAAGGACATGATGAAGTGGCTGAGCTTTATGAGCGCATGGCGCAAAACGAAGGCGTCCACGGAAAACTTCTGTTCCAGCACTTGAACGGTGTAGGAACTACAAGTGATAATCTGCAATCGTCGATTCGCGCAGAATTTGACGAGTGGAAAACCATGTATCCGGAATTCGCCCAGATTGCGCGCGAGGAAGGCTATGAGGACATCGCCAACCTGTTTGAAAACATTGGAAAGATTGAGAAAAACCATGAATACACTTTTATGGAAGCGCTTGCGCGTCTGCACAGCAATGCTCCGGCAGCAGCGCCTGCACTTGACAGCTCCGTAACCGTGAACGGTTATCGCTGTGCTTTCTGCGGTGCCACTTACGAAACACGCCCTGACGTTTGCAGTGTGTGCCAGGCCATCGGGTCTTTCGAACCGGCTACCTTCCAAAAAAATGTTTAATTTGCTGGGAGTTTTCGGCCCAAACGCTTAACTAAACTTTGATCAATTGCCGCACCTCTCCGCACTGGTATAAACTCTGCGCAGAGCTGTGCGGCTTTTTCTATCAAAACTTAGAATCGAAAGTGTTGCTTTCAATCATGAAAACTTCTCTTTTTCATCAAGAGAAACGGCAATTTTGTACCTTCCTGCAATAAAAGTTTTATAAAGAGGGATTTGACTTGAATTATTTGGCAGAGAATTATACTGTTTTCTTACCTTCGGTAATTATTTTCATCAGTTTTTTGGTGGCATCCTTTGTATGCGCTAAATTTTTAGGTCCTTTTCTTGCCGGTTTTGCTCAGCGGTGGAACCATCCGTGTATCGCCGAAGGATTAAAAGTATTTTTAAAACCTTCCTCCTATTGCCTAATTGCGCTTGGCGCACTCTTAGCCGTTTCTTCTCTTCCCCAATTCATGGTGGAACTTTTTCCTTGGCTTTCTGCCACCGGGAAAGCCGCCGGAATTGCCTGCGTAGTCTTTTTCACTATCGGGCTTGTGCGCGCCGTGCGCATTATCCCCAATTTAATTTTAGGGGTTGGGAGCAAGCTGGAAGTGGAAACCAGCAAAGCCTTCTCCAAATTCATCGCCAGCATCTTACAGGCTTTTATTATTCTGATCGCCATTTCCTTAATTCTCGGTATTTTAGGCTTAGATATTAAACTGATTCTCACCAGCCTTGGACTTGGCGGCTTGTCGTTTGCTTTGGCCGGCCAGGATATTGTGAGCAATATTTTCGGCGGCATTATCATTTCACTGGAACGTCCCTTTGAAATCGGCGACTGGGTAAAAACACCGGATGTCGAGGGTTCGATTGAAGATATTTCCCTTCGCTCCACAAAAATCCGAACACTGGATGATGCACTCACCATTGTTCCCAATCAAAAATTCACCTCTACGGCTATTACGAACTGGACTCGATTGCAGCGCCGTTTAGCACAGTTTACCCTTGGGCTGGAGTACAGCACTTCTCCCGAGGTAATGGAACAGGTGTTAGCCGATCTTCGCGAAATGCTTACCACGCATCCTCAAGTGCATCCTGAAACTGTGCAGGTGCGGTTTTTAAACTTTAACGCCAGCAGTTTGGATGTCTATGTTCAGTTTTATACCACTGTCACAAATATCATGGAATACCGCGCCGCGCGCGAAGACATCAACCTGCGCATTATGAAAATTTTTGCAGACCGCGGGGCTTCTATGGCATTCCCGACACAAACTGTCTATATGTCTGATACCAATAATGCTGAAAGGGGGCGCACATCCTGTTGAAACGCATTTTAATCTGCACGCTGCTTGCCGGGTTGCTTCTCAGCGGCTGTTCCTCAGCGCCATCTTCATCGGCTGCCGCATCTTCCCGCCAGCCGAGCGCCGGTTCTTCCTCCGCTGCAATCTCTTCCTCTTCCGGTATCGAAACTTCGGTTTCTGAAAACACATCCTCTTCCGATTCCTCTTCCGATGCAAAGCGGGTCGAAACACGACAAGAATTCCTTTCCCTTACCGCTCAAAACAGCACACAGAAGCTTTTGCTGGTGCTCCAAGTCCCAAAAGACTGGGTCTACAACGGATTCAACACGTTTACAGACGCAAGCGGCAAAAAAACGCTGGAAGTCGGCGCACCCTTTGCCGTTTCCGAAAGCACTGCATTTTCGGATGAACGTGTTACGCAGTTTGATAAACAAAATGCCGAGCCGGGTAATGTATTTCTCAATCAGCAGGAGATTTCTCTGAGTGAGCAAGAAGGGCTTTCCAGACAGGCGTTGATTTATTCCTATGAGGGATACCCTGCCGACAGCGACACCCCTTGGTATCCTTCTTATACCTTTATCGCAACGCAAGGATACGTTGTTCCTCTTTATTTTTATCAGTATGAAGAACAAGACGACCTCTCGCTGGTAAAACAGGTTTTGGAAGAGTCGGAAATTTTTATCAGCAAGAATTCCGCCGCATCTTCGAACACAGATTCATCCGGCAGTACTTCGGCTGCACCGGCATCGCCTGCTTCGTCTTCTTCTGATAAAAACACCGGCTGAATCTCCGGGGCACAGCGCATTTTACGCTTGTCCCCTTTTCATTTTCTTCTTTTTTCGGTACAATAAGTAGAGCAGCCTGTTTCGGCTTTTGCCGAAAGCGTTGCTCTGCTTTTCTTTTCGGCAGATATCTTTTACCTACCATAAGAAATGAGGATCGTTATGCGTCAATCACAGCACCGAAACGGTGTATTCAGCTCTTCCATTGGTTTTGTTATTGCCTGTGTCGGCTCGGCCGTCGGGCTTGGAAACATTTGGATGTTTCCTTATCGTCTGGGGCAATATGGCGGAGCTGCCTTTTTAATTCCGTACTTGCTGTTCACCTTTTTGTTTGGGTGGGTCGGCCTGTCCGCTGAATTTGCCATCGGCCGCCTTGCGCGCACCGGCACCATTGGCTCTTATGAGCTTTGCTTTGCTGAGCGCGGCAAAAAGAAGGCAGGTTTTGCACTCAGCTGGATTCCGCTGCTGGGCTCGCTTGGCATTGCGATTGGGTATGCCATTATCCTGGGCTGGGTGCTTCGCGCCTTATTCGGCAGTGTGAGCGGTGCTGTGCTGAGTCAAGAGCCTGCCGCCTTTTTCTCCGGGGCAACCGGCAGTTTCGGCAGCTGGCCGTGGCACATTGCCGTGATTGTGCTGGTTTGTTTTCTTTTGACATTCGGCATGACAAAAATTATCGAAAAATGCAGCAAAATTTTAATGCCGCTGTTTTTTGTACTCTTTTTATTTTTGTCGGTCTGGGTGGCGTTTTTACCCGGCGCGGCGGAAGGTTATCGCTTTTTATTTATTCCCGATTGGAGCGCACTTCTCCGCGTGGATACTTGGGTGATGGCAATGGGACAAGCCTTCTTTTCCCTGTCTATCACAGGCTCCGGCATGATTGTCTATGGGGCTTATCTCGATGACAGTGCCGATATTCCCAAAGCTTCGCTGCGTACCGCCTTTTTTGACACCTGCGCCGCGCTTCTCTCCGGGCTTGCCATCATGCCCGCTGTCTTCTCCTTTCAAGTGGAAGTGACAAGCGGCCCGGCGTTGATGTTCATTACCTTGCCGACAGTCTTTCAAAAAATGCCTTTCGGGCAGGTATTTGCCATCATCTTTTTTATTTCGGTGTTTTTTGCCGGTATTACGTCGCTCATCAATATGTTTGAGGCCGTCATCGAAAGCTTGCAGCATCGCTTTCACTTTCCTCGTAAAGCGGCCGCATTGCTCTGCGGTGCTTTAACGCTTTTTGTCGGTATTTGGCTGGAGGCCGAGCCTGCCGTGGGCTCTTGGCTTGACTTTGTCACCATTGTCATTGTTCCCATCGGGGCTGTATTGGGGGCAATCTCTATCTACTATGTTTTGGGCTGGGGAAAAATCAGCGCTGAGCTGCAAAAAGGGCGCACACGCCCTCTCAGCCGTTTGTTCCCCGTCGCGGGGCGGTTTGTGTATGTTCCGCTCACCGTTTTAGTGCTTATTTTAGGGCTTCTTTACGGCGGGATCGGATAATATTTATTTTGCTGTTTCGCATTAAGTTTTTCACTGATTGTGTGTGAATGTTGAAAGATTGTGAAAGGAAGATTGGATGCAAAAAATTGATTTGTTGAACGGACGCATTACGCCGACGCTGGCGCGGCTGGCATTTCCCATCATGGGAACATCGCTGATGCAAATGGCGTACAACATGATCGACATGATTTGGATTGGCCGCGTTTCTGCGGATGCCGTAGCGGCTGTCGGCGCCGCCGGCATGTATCTTTGGCTTGCACAAGGCCTTGCCACCATTCCCCGGCTTGGCGCGCAGGTGAAGGTTGCCCACGCCATCGGTGCAGGCGACGCACCGCTTGCCGCCCGTTATGCACAAACGGCTTTCCACATGGGTGCAGTATTGATGGCATTTTTCACCGCAGTGTGTCTGATTTTTCATGTGCCGCTCATTGCGTTTTTCAAATTGAACAGTGCCGCTGTCACACAGGATGCCCAGCTTTATTTAATTGTGGTTGCATCCGGCTTTCTGTTTACGTTCTGCACGCAGATTTTCACCGGGCTTTTCACCGCAACGGGAAACAGCAGTATTGTATTTTGCTCCACAGCCGTGGGCCTTGTAGCGAACATGATTTTAGACCCGCTGATGATTTTCGGCTTTGGACCGTTTCCGAGAATGAATGTGGCAGGCGCGGCACTGGCCACTGTGTTGGCGCAAGCCGTGGTATCTGTCATTTTTTTACTGGCGGCACTGCGCGAAAGTCACCTGTTCCCCTATGTGCACCTGTTTTCCCGCAGCCATTGGCAGGATTGGCGCGCCGTGGCAAAAATCGGCTTGCCTGTTTCTCTGCAAAGCATGTTTTTCTCCAGCCTTTCTATGATTATCGCCCGTTTGATTGCCGGGTGGGGTGATGCTGCCATTGCCGCACAAAAAGTAGGAACGCAAATTGAATCGATTTCTTATATGACCGCCGATGGCTTTGCAACGGCTGTCAACGCCTTTTTGGCGCAAAACTATGGGGCCAATAAGCCGGAACGCATCCGAAAAGGCTATTGGACAGCCATTCGCTTGATGATTGTTTGGAGTATTTTCACTACCGTTATTTTAATTGTGTTCCCCGAGCCGCTTTGCCGCATCTTTATCTCAGAACCGGACGTAGTGGAAATTGGTGTATCGTATCTGCGTATCATGGGCTACTCGCAAATTTTAATGAGCCTTGAAATCACATCTTCCGGCGCATTCCAAGGGCTTGGCCATCCTGTTCCCCCTGCTGTTTCCGGCATTGTGGGCAATTTGCTTCGTGTGCCGATGGCGATAGTGCTGTCCGCAACCGTGCTCGGGCTGGACGGTGTTTGGTGGAGCATCAGCATTTCCAGCATTTTAAAAGGTATTGTGGTGTTTGGTTGGTTTATCTTTACGCTTCAGCGTTATCTGTCGCGGTCCCGTCAAACACAGCGAGAGGAGTAATGCATTGTGAAACCGTCTGTCCCCTGCCCTCACGCCACTCAGTGCGGAGGCTGTCAGCTTCTGGAGTGGCCTTATGCACGCCAGCTGGAACAAAAACAGGCAAATATTGTGCAGCTCATGCCCGGAGGCTGTGAAATTCATCCTATTTTGCCTTCACCGGACTCGCTTCACTATCGCCATAAGTGCCAAGTAACGTTTCGCCGCCAAGGGAAAAACGAGATTGTCTTTGGCACTTACGCCCCAAACTCTCATCGCTTAGTACCGTTTACAAAATGTTTGCTGCATCATCCGGCAGCTGACCCTATTTTTGCAAGTATTGCTTCTTTAGCAAAGCAATTTCGTCTAGAGCCTTTTGATGACCGAAAGGGCACGGGCTTTCTTCGCCATGCCATGGTGCGCTACGGCCGCCAAACAGGAGAAATTTTGGTGGTGCTTGTCACCGCGCGCAGTATGTTTCCCGGAAGCCGCAATTTTGTACGCCGATTGCTGGCACTGCACCCGGAAATTACCACCGTGGTGCAAAATATCAATCCTGATTTCACTTCTATGGTACTTGGCCTGCAGGAAAAAGTGCTGTACGGCAGCGGGTTTATTCGGGATAAGCTGTGCGGCATGACGTTTCAACTTTCCGCAGCTTCGTTTTTCCAAGTGAACCCCGCACAAACGGAACGGCTGTATCAAGCCGCCATCCGCTTTGCCGGGCTGACAGGAAAAGAAACGGTAATTGATGCGTACTGCGGCACGGGTACGATTGGGCTTTTGGCCGCACCGCACGCAAAGCGTGTGCTGGGCTTTGAGCAAAACAGACACGCCGTGCAGGATGCCGTGCGCAACGCAAAGCGCAACCGCGTTTCTAATATTTCGTTTGTTTGTGCCGATGCCGGGCAGAAAATGGTGGGGCTCGCAGCGCAAGGCCGGCGCGCCGATGTCGTTTTCACCGACCCACCCCGCAGCGGATGCTCTGAACATTTTTTGCAGGCGCTTTTAGAGATGCAGCCCGAAAAAATTGTGTATATCTCCTGCAATCCCGAAACCCAGGCACGCGACATCAAAATGCTCTCTCCCCTGTACCGCGTCCAGGCCGTCCAGCCCGTTGATTTGTTTCCGCAAACAGAGCATTGTGAGAATATCGCAGTGTTGGTTCATCAATAAAAGGAGTCATAACGATATGCTTGAGCTAAAAAACTACTGCACCGAGGAAACCGAAATGCTGCCGCTCATTCAAGGGTTCTGGCTTTCCCACAGCAACGAAATGCAAACGGATGCCGAGGCGCTGGCCGATTTAAAGTTATGGTCGGGTGACGGCAACGCGCTTTATTTTATTATGGCTTTTGATGAAATTGTCGGCTTTATCCACTTGGGAAGCCGCGGCGGTGCCATTGACTGGCTGGAACATCTCTATATCAAACCAGAGCACCGAAATAAGGGCTTCGGCTCAAAAGCCATTATGTGCGCCGAAGAAATCGTGCGGCAATATTCCGAATCTCTATATATCGAGGCGGCAGCAAGAAACGAACAGGCCATTCGTTTGTACCGCCGTTTAGGATACGATTGCTTAAATACAATTTCTGTGCGCAAGGATTTTCAGCCCGAACATTTTACGGCTGTCAGGACAGAGCATCTTTATGATACATCTTTTGACATCAGAAAAGTTAAGTGATATATATCGCCATAAAATTTTTCGATGTCTAAAATTCCAATTCACAAAAATACCCATCAGGTAAAGCGACAATCCGCTGTTGCTGTGCGATGAATCAGTCTATTTAGAAAAAAGCAGACATGCAGTTTGAAGTGACCCCCAAAAGTTAGACAATATTTAAGAGCAGAAATTGTTTAAGCAGCCGAAAGGGCTTGTTGTCTGTGAATTGCAGGCGGCAAGCCCTTTAGCTTTGCCTTGATGCGGTGGTTGTTGTAGTAAGCCAGATAGGCAGTTAGTTCCAGCTTGAAGTGTTCCATGGATTCAAATTCTTGCAGATACAGCAACTCACTTTTGAGTAAGCCAAAGAAATTTTCCATAACAGCATTATCCAGACAGTTACCTTTACGGCTCATACTCTGCCGAATACCTTTCTCACAAAGCATACGCTGATACTGCTTATGCTGGTACTGCCAACCTTGGTCAGAGTGGAGGATCAGCCCTGTTCCATCCGGTATTGTTTCAAAAGCCTTGTCCAGCATGGTAGTAACCATGCTCAGAATCGGTCTGTCAGAGATCGTATAACTAACCAGGTAACCACCGTGTAAGTCCAAGATTGGAGAGAGATAAATCTTCTCTCCGAACAGACTAAACTCTGTCACATCGGTGACCCACTTTTGATTTGGCTTTTCTGCATGGAAATCCCGGTTCAACAGATTGGGGGCGATTTTGCCTACTTCACCCTTGTAAGAACGATATTTTTTGGCTCTTACACGGCAAACCAACCCCATTTGTTTCATAAGCCGCTGCACGGTCTTGTGGTTCAGAAAAATCCCTTTGTTGCGAAGTGCGATAGTGATTCGTCGGTAGCCGTATCGACCTCTGTTTTCGTGGTAAATTGTTTCGATTTTCGCTTTTGCTGCAGCATATTTGTCTGCCTGTCCCATCCTCTTTACATGGTAGTAGAAGGTTGCTCGAGGCAAGCGAGCGATTTCAAGTAAATGCGGCAGAGAATATTTTTGCCTTAGTTTTTGGACTACCAGGGCTTTTTCTCCTGGCGCCGCTCTCTCTCCAAAACCAAGGCTTGCAAGTTTTTTAAGTATTCCACCTCTGCACGCAGCCGCTGATTTTCAGCAATAAGATCTTCTTCAACAGATTTTGACAGCTTTACCGGACGTCCGGTACTTTTACGCCCTCGTCGTTCTACAGCAAGCCCTTCTGCCCCCTCCTCTAGGTAGATGCGTTCCCATGCACGAATTCGGCTACGAGCTACACCGTACTGGCGCTCTGTTTCGCTATAACTCAGCTTTTCCTTCCGCATGGTTTCTACAACAGTTTTTTTGAATTCTGGAGTATATCTCTTGTTCGGTATTCCTTTTGGCATAGTAAAGCACCCCACTTGTTATTCAGTATAACATACTGTCTAACAAATGGGGTGCAGTTCA
>DWWA01000004.1 GCA_019119935.1 Candidatus Ruthenibacterium merdavium
AAGGCGCATCTTTGCACAGCGAAACCGTTTCCCCCGTTTTAATATTAAATTTCAGCACCTCGGCTGTGCTGTCGGTCAGGGGCTGCATCAGATAGATGCTGTCGCCCGATGGCCTTGAAAGAACGTTCATGTCATAAGTAAGCACTGTTCTGGACGTTTTCGTTTTCAGCGAATAGGCATCGTAGCGGCGAGATTCTCCGTCAAAAAACAGTACCAGCAGTTCATCATCAAACGCACCAAACAGCCATTCCGTATCCTGATATGTCATCAAATCCACTGCCTCGCCGCTTTCGATGTTTACCTGTTTGAGCGTTTTTTTGAGCTTCCACGTTTCCTTGTCGACAACTCCCGTTGCGAAATACAAAGAGCTGCCGTCCGAAACCACCATATCAATCAAGTTTTCGCTCGGCGAACAGGTATAGAACTTTTCTCTGTTTTCGCCGTTCGCATCCATTTTCCAAATAACTTCCGTCTGTTCCTGTTCGCTGTCAGCACTTCCCACACAGAACAAATGCTCATTTTTCGCATCCAAAAATAACCCTCCTACGGCAAACGGGAACCAAGAAGGACATGTTTCATCGTTGTGTTGGCACTCTGGGCGACTGCACAGATAAACTGCTGCTTTCGTGGCATAGTCTATGTAAACAATATTACTTCCTTTTTGGGGGTTGGGTGTAAGCCGATAAAAGCCACTCTTGGAAGCGGTTGCATTATCTGCACCCAAAAAAGGCGTCACCGGCGTCAAAGATATTTCCGCGGCGGCTTGTTCCGGTTCGCTGGCTGCCGGCTCTGGCGGTGCACTGCAAGCGCACAGCAAAAGACTGAATAATAAACATAACATCCCTGCTATTTGGTATCGTTTCATGTTTGTCCCCCTTTTTGCTTTTGACAGGTACACCCCACAGAATATACCAATGACTTCCTCACGATCATTTTTACAGTACTGTTCAAGCAATGATTTTAGCAGCGCCCATATTGGAATTATAATAATCTTGCTTGTCTATAAGTGCGTAGCGGAAATAGGGATATTCCAGTTTCATGCTGCTCCCTCCTGCGGGAATTTCGACCTTCTGATATTCTACTGAAGATATCACTAAAAACTGCTTTTCTGTTTCGTCTACAATTTCCACCTGTTTTGCCGGAGCCATTCCACCAACTTTTTCCACACGCATTTCAATGGAACACGGCTTTCCGGAAGAAAGGTCAATCGCCTGTAAATTGGTTGTATAAATGCCGCGTTCTTTATCTTCCGGAATCTCGTACATAATGAAAAGATGATTGTCAAAAACAGTCTTTGCCTCATAGGGGTAGCTACGAAAAGCCTCGTCGAATACCTCCTGCCGAATGATTTCTGCTTTTGCATTCGATTCAATTTCAATTTTAGAAAGACAGGTTGTCAATGGGTCATATAAATAATAAACGTCGCCGTAAACCCGCCCGATGGTCAGATAAGGGTGTGTTGTCAGGGCGTACTCCTGCTTTGTATCGACATTATAACACACAACACTGGTTTGCAAATTCGCTGCATCGACAGAAAGATCCCACGCATTTTCTGTTGTACCCAAAAGAATTTCTCTCCCACTGGCGCCAATGATTTCATCTGCGGCAGAAAGCACCTTTAATTCCTGCATCGTTCTGTCAGAAATACGGTATTGATACAGCACACGCTCCGGCAGATTGCCGTTTCGCTCAAAGTTTTCAAAAGAATCGCAGATAAAATAAATTGCGCTGTTGTCGTACACGATCCCCTCTCGAATGACACTGGACGCGGGAAAGGTGTATACCGTCTCTTTCTCGCTTCCATTTCGTTTCATCTGAATAATTTTCGGCAGAGCGTCCTCTCCGATTTCTTCTACCATCTCTGAATTTTGATTTCCGAAACATATGTCATATAAAAAGTCACCCGTCGCAAAAATCGCTCCTTTGCCCGCAGTGTAAGGCAGCCAAGAGGTGCAGGTATCGTCTTGGTGCTGACACTCTGGGCGACTACATAAAGGCACTTCTGACGCTGTTTCATAATCTACGAAGACAATATTGTTGGAAGCGTCTGGACGGGGAATAATACGGTAATATCCATCGCCGCTGCCGTTGCCATCGCCCATTTTCTTTCCGTCGGCAAAGTGCAATGCGTTGGCATCCTGTTGGACGCTACCACTGTCCTCCCCAGCCTGAGCACACCCGGCTATCATAGCAACCACCACGATACCGCTAGCCGTCAGCGAAACTATTTTTTTTATATTCATCTTTAACTCCCGATGATAAAAAGATTTTTAAACTAGACATCGCCGGACATTTTATATAAATAATCCGGTGATATCTAGTAGCGTTATATTCTTGCTTTAGACTGGATCAATATACCACTTTTGTGAGGAAGCGGTGCTGCTATACCCACTAAAAGATAGAGGTACTCCATTTTGTTCCCCTTTTTGCTTTTGACAGGTACACCCCACAGCACACAAAAGCACTGTGGGGTACACGTTATTCCTGCTTTATGCCAACCATTTCGTTCTTCATCTATACCTTTTCATTTTCCTGCCGCTTTCGTCGCCCATAATTTTATCTTAGATGCCACAAAAAACACCAACATACCACAAAACGCGCCAATTACACTTAAAATAATGTCATCCACATCAAAGCTACCTCTGCGCAGAAGGGTTTGCAGTACTTCCAAGATAAAGCAAAATGCCGCACAGCCTAAGAGCGTTTGCAAAAACTTTCCTTTTCCGCCAGTCAGTCTATAGCCCAACAATCCAAATGGCACAAAGGCAATGATTGGTAAAATCAGATTGCGCAATGCAATGTCAAGATTGACGGACTGCGTGAAGAAGGATTGAATATAGGCGGAAATCGTTTTAAACGGAATCAAATTGGTGGATTTAATGATAAATTCATAAAGAGATAAACTGCTCCAGTACAAAACTTCACTGCGAAGGCTGAAGAATGCCAGCGCAATCAAATAAAATGAAAAAACAAACAAGATAAGCTTGTTATTTTTTTCTATAGAATTAGATATGAACATAACTGCTTACACTTCCATAACCAACAAGCGTCGTTCCTGCTGGCAAGTAATCATTGTTTATAATTTTAAAATAATAAGTTGCATTAGTATCTAATCCAATTGCTGTAAAAGTATAGGTACATCCATCGGCATAGAAAAAGTCTTGATCTACTTTGGTATCAAAAACACCATCTTTGTACAAAATAATTTGATACTGATGATTCGGATAGCTGCTAGTAACATCGCTTCCTACAGGGTTTTGGATACTAGCATTAATAGAAATTGTTGTGCTTGTACTGTTAACTTTAAATCTACTTGAAGTTAAAGAGCTTCCAAAATTAAAGGTAAATGACCCGTTACTATTAATTCGCTCAGAGGAAGGAGTGATTGATAATACCCCCTCACTCAAATTATCTAACTGTTCAGCTGAAACTTGAATACCGTTTACTTGGTAAACATCTTCGGAACTTTCAGAAGCAAAGGCACTTGCACCAACACTCGTTGCCATTACAATAGCTAAAACCATCGACAATATTTTTTTTACTTTTAACATTTTAACACCTTCTAATCTTTTCTCTCTAAATTACGAATAAAACGTCACACAATTTAAAGCAATACAACACACTCAAAAAATTTAACACCCCCTTTAAACCTACTGTACTTTTTCTCTACAATCTTTTTTACTTTCATTTTATCTCATGGAACTTCAATCATCCTTCGGCCGCAGGCTGAATTTCATTCCATTCAATACGGTTGACAATGTGGAAAACGGTTAGATCATGGTTGGTATTTTAGGGACTGATCCTCTATCGGAAGACTCGGTCGTTCGGGCTGATAAAAGATACCTACACATGCACTTGGCCATTCCTTCATTTCCTCTTGGGCAATTCTGACGACGGTTTCAGCTGCCTTTTCCAGCAGCTTTTGCTTGATTTTGTTCATTTCTTTTCTCCTCTCTTCTGCAAAAGTATTCTATCCACAAGGAAACCGCTGCGCATACGGTCCCCAGTGTTCCCCAAAGCATTTCATCCATACATCCTGCCATGCCCAGCGCAAATATGACAAGAGCCTGTACCATAACATTGCGGCGGCTGCGTCTTTTGCACTCCGCTTCCTGTACTGCGTCACGTTTCATCTGAGGAGGTGACAGCGGCGCCAAAGAAAACACACTCGCAACAGAGAACGCCTGTAACAACAGTGTGGATACCGCTGCATTTTGAGCAAATATTGGAAATAGAACATACACGCAAATAAGCGTTTGCAACAAGGAAAAGCAAAGGCACCGCAGCATTGTTGAAGCGTGATAGCCCCCAATATACCGCCGCAACACACAAAAGGCCAAAAGAAAGCACAGCATTCCTGCTACGCCTGATCCCGGACAGCCCAAAATCAACATAGATACATAGCCCAGCGCGGCAAAAGTCCTGCGTTTTACTGCATAGAAAAACCATTGCTTAATTTCTTCACTTTGAAAAACAGAACTACCTGAAAACATTGTCATCACCGCCTTATCACACTTTGTACGGTGGTTTTATGTTACTAAAAGTTTATTATCTCCTTGTAGCATTATATTAACAATCTTTTCCAATTGATTTCAACCCCTGTGACGTAAAATGCTTGTTTCGTGACGTAAACTGCAAAATAAACCCGAAAAGACAGACAAATAGGCGCACCGAGAACCCTCGATGCGCCTGTTGAAATTATGAAATTTTGTGTGAAGCGGGAAACAGCACCGTGAACTGAACCCAGCCGTCTTTTTGCGAAAGCGAACACGTTCCCCCGTATTTTTCCACCACTCGCTTGACATTTGCAATGCCGAAGCCATGCTCGTGTGCATCCTGTTTGGTTGTTTGGATATTTCCCTGCTCAATCACAACAGGGTTTGACGTATTGCGCACAGAAAGCAGGCACCCACCGTCTGCAAGGTGTTTCAGCTTGACGCGCACCTCTTTTTCCTGCGCACATTCTGCCGCTGCCCGCACTGCATTATCCAGCAAATTTGTCAAAACGGTGATAAACTCTGCGTTGCTGGCGGGAAGCGTTACAACCTCTTCTAAAAGAACCATCATGTGGACGCCTTTTTCTTTTGCCTGCAAATATTTCTGCGTGAGAACCGTATCCACAAGCGGGTTGCCGCTTTCAATCGCCATTTGGCCGGGCGCTTCCTCTTTTGTCCACTGACGGACATATTGCAGCGCCTCTTCCACCTTGCCCATCGTCAAAAGCCCTTGCACGGCCTTCATGTGGTTGTTAAAATCGTGCGTTTGCTGACGCTGGCGGCGATACGCCTGTTCCAGCGCCGATGCCTTTTCCAGATTGCTTTGAATTTCCTGCCGCAGCAGCTTATTTTCCACAGCGATTTCGCCTTCTTTTTCCAAGCGGTTCCATAGAAAAACAACCGCAACATCACATGCCCAAAGCCCCAAGCACAAAACCAGCACCCACATGCTCAGCTCGTTTCGCTTGATGGCTTGGTTAACCATCAGCACCATGATAAAAATGCTGAACATCGCAATGAAAAACAGCAAAAACCAGCTGCTGAACGGCAGATAACCGGCGCCCAATTTTTTGCGTCTTTCCCACCTTCCCCACAAAGCCGCCAACACAACCAGCAAGGTTTTTGCGCTGAATGCAGACAAAAAATACACGCTTTGCAACTCCACCAGCATGGGATAAGAATAACGAAAGAAACCCATAACAGCAACTGCCACGATATAGTCAATCGCATACAGTACGCCCATGTAAATCACAACTGTCAGCAATACCGCCGCAGGCTTTTCTTTATACAGCAACATGACAAAGAAAAAATAGATGATTGTACCAGACATTATTTTAAACCCAGTCAAGGACTTTGCAAACACCAGAATCATTGATACGCTCATGCAAAGACTGAAACATATAACAAGAAGGAATTGGGAAACATTGCTTCTAAAACGACGTGGAAAGCGAGAATCCAGCGCAAAAGTAATGGCAAGCGCTTCCATGAAGCACAAGCCCACATCTAGTACATATTCCATCAGCATTCCCCCTGTATTTGCAAAAACCGCCGCATCAGCTTCGGCCCTGCCTGCCGTCTTGCCGTCAGCACAGTTTTGTTTGTAAGCTGCACGGTATTGCCTTTCACCTGAACGACGCTGCGCATGTTGACGCAAAAACTGCGCTGAATCCGCATGAAATCCTCCGAAGGGATTTGTGCGCACAAGTGGTTTAACGTATCGTGAACAAGATACTCCCCGCCCGCTGTGTGTATGGATACATTGTGATTTTTACTTTCCAAATACAAGATGTCCGAAAGGCGCACAGTGACCGTCGCGCCTTCTACTGTTTTAATAGACAGCGTTTGTTTTTGCCGTTTGATTTCCTGCAAAACTTCCTTGATACAAAGGGGAAATTCTTCCTCTAATTCCTGTTTGAGCAAATACCGAAACGCCCGCACCTTATAGCCCTGCACGGCATATCTCACAAACCCGGAAACAAACACAAGAATGGCGTCGGGGTTTGTTGTTCGCATTTCGCAGGCCACGTTCATTCCGTCTATTTCTCCTAGTTCGACATCTAAAAAAACGAGGTCATAGCGCCGTGTTTCACACGCCTGCAAAAATGTCTGCGCGCTGACAAACGGCTCTATTTGTGCGTCAATTTCATATTGTTTCAACAAATCAGCCAAAAGGCTTTTGATTTTCTGTGTAAAAAATTCCTCGTTATCGCATATCGCTGCTTGCAACATTTCTCCACCTCGCATCTTCCCGCCACAAAACGGATGCCTTTCGCGGGATGTTTGGCAGATTCCATTATACCATAGTGTGATAGTGAAATTATATTGCTGTTTTCTGTCATCAGAAAAATCACCGATTCCGAAAATGATAGCAGACAAAATAAATACAGCACATCAACAACCCTTAAAACCACACCGATTCAAACAGCTGATAATTCGCTTTCGAGTTCCAATAGTCCTCTTTCGTGATCAAGGCATACTGATTGGCAATCGTCTGCATCTGCATCGGCATTTGATTCTCGTCCAGCATACTAACTTGCTGATAAGAGAGCTGCGCAACCACCAAAAGCTGATTTTCTAAGACTGATATGATTTCCACGGGGGCGGTCACACCATCAAAATCGGTGCACAGTGTCAACTCGCGCAATGTTCCATCGCTTAAATTGAGTCCCCATTCCTTTACTTGCGTTTGCGCCGGGACATCTCCCGGATGAAACACTTCAAAAATCACTTTATCATCAAACGAATCAACAAATGTCACGGCCTCCAGCCCGATTTGCTCATCAAGCGGCATGGAAACACCGGGAAACTCCTGTTTTTCAAAAGAAGGCGCTTTACTGTACTCGATATGTCCATCGGCGTAGACAAAGCCGTATCCTTCATGCGTTGTAAATAGCACCTTTTCGCCGTATCTCCATGTATCGAGTACTTTTTGCTCGGCTGTATTGACATCGAGCGCAGACAGAAAAAACGAGTCGCCCGACACACTTTGCAAAAGCAGCTGCTCCCCCAGCGCCCCCACAACCGTTGTTGTATTTTCGCTGATATCCGCTAATTTTGTTATGCGGCCGTTTTTCGTTTGAATTGCTGCAATCCAGTTGTCGGAATCGAGCGACGCTCCATCCGTGCGGCTGCTGCGATAGGCGCAAACAATGGTGTCTTCATTGCCCGCAAACGGCGGAATTAATTCTTCGCTGGCGTCGAGCTCAATCACCGTCGTTTTATCGGCTCCATTTAACCCCATGCGTATGATTTTCGGCTGACAGATTTCTTCAGAGGGGTTGTCGCTGCCGCGTGAAATCAAAAAGAGGGAATCCCCCACAACCAACGGCACCACGCCACCCTGATGGGCAGAAATCCATGCGGGACAGGAATCATCCCGGTGCTCACAGCTGAGATTGGCGCACAAAACCGTTTCGGTTCCCGTGGCGTAGTCTAAATACATCATCAGCATGGAGCCGTCGTCTTTTACTTTCGGATAGTAAAAACCTTGTTCCCCGGCTGCTCCGGAACACACTCCATTCCACTTGGTCAGCAGCTTCATGTCAGAAACACCGAGAGGCTCCTGCGCCGCCGTTTGTGCTAATGACGGATTGGAAGCGCTTTCGCCAAAACCAGCTCTGCCTTGACAGCCGGTAAAAACAGCAACAAAACAGACAACTAGCAGCAGCGAAACCCATTTGTTTGGCGTTTTCATGACGTTTTGACCTCTCCTTATAAAATGTAATCAAGATTTTGCACCGATGCTTTCTTTTCACAACAAATTTCACACTGACATTATAGGAATCTCCACACGAAATTTCAAGCGATATGACGTGAATTGCATGTTTTGTGGCGCAAACTGCAAAAAACACCCAAAATGCAAAAACGCCGCCCCAAAGGGCGGCGCAGCAAATTGATCATCGAAGAAAACCAAGACAGAAAACAAAAACTGCTTCATCGTTTCCGATGAAGCAGTTTTTTGGCTCCCCCTGTTGGGCTCGAACCAACGACCCTGCGGTTAACAGCCGCATGCTCTGCCAACTGAGCTAAGGAGGAATATTGTGTATCGCTCTTGGCGACGTGTTTTATTATAACGGATATTTTTCTGTTTGTCAATGTTTTTTTCTCAAAAAAATAATATTTTTTGCAGCTCTTTTCAAAAGGCCTTCTTCCGGCGGAAGAATTGACAATAAAATCGGCATTATGATAGAATAATATCGATTTTGAGCGGCATGAAGCCGCTTTTTCTTTGAACTGAAGTTCTCTTGTTTTTTTCATTTTACCGGGCCTTTATTTGTGCGCCAAAGCACACAGAGAAAGAAAAAAAGGCGGCACGAAGCCGCTTGGCTTCTCGCTTGGGGCCGCGGTTACTTTTAGGAGGACTGTTTTTCCGATGAACCATTCTGTAAAAAAACTGACGTATTCTGCTTTCTTTTTGGCTCTTACCTTTATACTGCCGTTTTTCACAGGGCAGATTCCGCAAATCGGCAGCATGCTCAGCCCCATGCATTACCCGGTCATGCTGTGCGGCTTTGTATGCGGCGGCCCGTGGGGGCTGGCGGTAGGCTTTATTGCGCCTATTTTGCGCAGTCTTTTGTTCGGCATGCCGCCGATGTTCCCTACCGCCATTGCAATGGCGTTTGAAATGGGTGCTTACGGCTTGTTCTGCGGCTTATTCTATCAACTTAGCGCAAACCGCATGCGCGGCGCGGCGAGTGTATATCTTTCGCTGATTCTCTCCATGCTGCTGGGGCGCGCAGTATGGGGTGCGGCGCAGTTTGTACTTCTGGCTGTCAGCGGCGGAGCATTTACCTTTTCGGCGTTTTTGGCGGGTGCATTTATCAACGCCGTGCCTGCTATTGTGTGCCAGCTGCTGCTTGTTCCTGCCATTGTACTTTTAATTGAGCGCACCCAGAAAGCGCCTGCTTTATGAATCAAGCCGCCTATCAAGATCTAAGCCGTGTACTTTCCACACATTTGAAACAGCATCCCAAGGCACAGCCCATTGACTGCATTAAGCTTTGCTATCAGCGCGCATTCGGCGCGGCGCATTTCTGCGGCACGCCAAAGCAAGCGCTCGATGCGCTGACACACGAATGTGCGGCGCTTTCCGGAGATGAAAACGAACCGCTCCTCACAGAAATCGGCGGCGGTGCGGTACGCGTTTCTCTGCGCGCGGCGCTGGCAAAGCAAATTCCGCTTGCGTTTTTTGCGCAGTTTTTCTGCCTTTGTGCAGCCCATGCGCCGAAAAATGAAGCGTGGTTTTCCGAAGCCTTGGACGCACTCGAGCCTCTTTGCGCGCAGGGAGCGCTCCCCTTTGAACCACAGAACATGCGCACAGTATGCGAAGCCTATCGCACAAAGGGCTGCCCGCCGATAAGCCACAGCGAAGAATACCGTGCGGCTTATGCTCCGCATTACCGCGTGCTGGCAGGCCATGCGGCACGCTTATTTCAGTTTGCGCTTGCCATAGCGCAAAAGCTGGAAGACAGCCCGGAAGGCACGCGCATTGTCGCGGCGCTCGACGGCTTTGCCGGGGCGGGAAAAAGCACGGCGGCCGCGTTTTTATCCGAGCTGTTCGGCGGCGCGCCCGTTGCTGCAATGGACGACTTTTTCCTTCCCGCCGACTTGCGCACGCCGGAGCGCTTTGCCCAGCCCGGCGGCAATGTGCACTACGAACGCTTCGCCGAAGAAGTTTCCCCTCTGCTTCACAGCACAAAGGCGTTTTCTTACCGCCGCTTTGACTGCTCGCGCATGGATTACGGTGCGCCGCGCGAAATTGCGTCTTTTCCGCTTGTAATTGTCGAGGGCAGTTATGCTTTGCACCCGTTTTTGCGCGCACAATATGACTTAACGGCGTTTTTTGACATTGAGCCGGACGAGCAGCAGCACCGTATTTTACAGCGCAGCGGAGAGGCCATGCTGCGGCGCTTTGTTGCAGAGTGGATTCCGATGGAGCGCGCGTATGAAGCGGCGTTCCGTGTGAAACGACACGCCGATTTTGTGCTTTGCACAGACGAGGGCGCCGCGGCCCTTGACACCGAGTAAATCCTGTGGTATCATAGCAATAAATCGAAATTTATCAATTTGAAAAAGAGAGGGCGCTTATGTCCACTTACGACGAGCAGGCAAAGGTGTTCAAGGCTTTCTGCGATGTGAACCGCCTGCAAATTTTAGAATTGCTGCAAAGCGGCGAAAAATGCGCCTGTGTTTTGCTGGAGCATTTAAAAATCAGTCAATCTACGTTATCGTATCACATGAAGATTTTGTGTGATTCCGGCGTGGTAACAGGACGCAGTGAGGGCAAATGGATTCATTACTCACTGAGCAAAGCCGGGCTGGAGCATGCCGTTTCCCTCTTGGCGCCTTTCCAAAATGCGGTTGGGCTGTAACGGGTGCTTTGCACATTGTTTGACATATTTTGAAAAGCCATCACAGCAGATGGCTTTTCTTTTCGATTTTCATATCGAATTTTTTAGAACTATTAAAAGGAGGCTTTGAGAAATGGAATGGCTGCAAAATGCATGGCTGTTTTTTCAAGATCAAATTTTAGGAATGAAGTGGCTGAACGCATGGATTGGCAATGCGCTCAAGGCCGTGGGGCTTTCGCCTGACACCATGCTCGGGGGTGCCGTGCAATTTTTCATTTACGACACCATTAAAATTTTCATTTTGCTTTCGGTTCTGATTTTCGGCATTTCCTACATTCAAAGCTATTTCCCGCCGGAGCGGACAAAACGCATTTTAGGCCGTTTTCAGGGGCTTTCTGCTAATACGGTTTCCGCACTTTTGGGCACGGTGACACCGTTTTGCTCTTGCTCGTCCATTCCCCTTTTCATGGGCTTTACCGGCGCGGGTCTGCCTGTGGGCGTGACGTTTTCGTTTCTCATTTCTTCCCCCATGGTAGACCTTGGCTCGCTCATTTTGCTGATGAGCATTTTCGGCGCAAAAGTCGCGGTGGTATACGTCATTTTAGGGCTTGTGGTGGCCATCATCGGCGGCACGGTTTTGCAAAAACTCGGCATGGAGCGCTATGTGGAAGATTTCATTAAAAACGCGCCCAACGTGAACGCCGCCGCACAGACGCTGACGCGCCGCGACCGTGTGGTGTATGCCCGCGGCCAGCTGGTTTCCACGGTGAAAAAGGTTGCACCTTATATCTTCATCGGCGTGGGCATTGGGGCGGTCATTCACAACGCCATCCCGTCCGCGTGGGTGGAGGGGATTCTCGGCACAAATAATCCGCTCTCGGTTCTGCTTGCCACCTTAGTGGGGATTCCCATGTACGCCGACATCTTCGGCACAATTCCCGTTGCAGAAAGCCTTTTAGCGAAAGGCGCAGGGCTTGGCACAGTGCTTTCCTTTATGATGGCGGTCACCACGCTGAGCCTGCCTTCAATGATTATGCTGAAAAAGGCGGTGAAACCGCCTTTGCTGGCGGCGTTTATCGCTATCTGTGCAGTGGGCATCCTACTCGTAGGCTGTTTTTTTAATGCATTTCAAGCATGGCTTGTGTAGTAAACTGCGCAGCATTGTGCCCTGATTTTTAACAGATTCACAAAGGAGGATTTTTCAATGAGTTTATTCGGTTTCAAGAAAAAACAAACACCCCCGCAAAACACCGCCTGCACCTGCGGCGGCACATGCGCTCCGTCCACACAAAGCCCCCCGGCACCCGAAGGCGCACCCGTGGTGAAAGTGCTGGGCAGCGGCTGTGCGGCGTGTCACACGCTGATGGAGCACACCGAAGCCGCCGCCCGTGCGCTGGGGCTTTCCGTAAAGCTGGAAGCCGTGACCGATTTTGCCGAAATTGCGAAATACGGCGTGATGAGCACGCCCGCGCTGGTAATTCAAGAAACCGTCGTTTCAAGCGGCAAAGTGCTCACGCAGGAAGAGGCCGCAAAGCTGCTGGAGCCGCTGGAACAAGGCAAAGCGTAAGGATAGCATTACCCTAAAACAGAAAGGTTTGATTTTAATGATCCAAGGCTTCGACTCCTTGACTGACTATGATTTCGCGCACTCCCGCCCGCAGATTCAGTGCGAAGGCAAGCCGAAGGTTGCGTTTTTATGCGTACACAACTCGTGTCGCAGCCAAATGGCAGAAGCGCTGGGCAAAAAACTGGCAAGCGATGTGTTTGAAAGCTATTCTGCCGGCACGGAACTGAAAGACCACATCAACCCCGACGCCGTGCGCATGATGAAAGAGCTGCACGGTATTGACATGGAAGAAACACAGCACAATAAACTTCTCAGCGACATTCCCGCGCCGGACGTGGTGATTTTTATGGGGTGCAATGTCAGCTGCCCGAATGTGCCGTATCAATATGCGGAAAACTGGGGCTTGGACGATCCTTCCGGGCAATCAGACGAAGTATTCCGCGAAACGATTGCACAAATTGAGAAAAATGTGCTCGCCCTGCGCGAAAAGTTAAAAGGGCAGTGAGCGCGGCTTGGGGTATTTCGTTTTTGAAAGTCCGGCCGAATCAACAAAAAACATTTCAGCCCCTTGCCAAATGAACCGCAAGGGGCTGTTTTTATTCTCTTCCTAAAAAATGATATTCGCGCGTGCCGTAACGAATCACAAAAAATACAGCCACACAAAACGTCAGCGCCTCTGCCAGCGAAATGGCCAGCCAAATGCCGTCCATGCCCATCACGCGCGGCAAAAGCAAAATACTGCCCGTGACAAAAACAAGCGTCCTTAAAAAGGAAATCGCCGCCGAAACCGCGCCGTTTGACAACGCCGTGAACAACCCGGAGCTGAAAATATTGTACCCGGCAAACAGAAAGTTCCAAATGAAAATCATGTAGCCGTGATACGCCAGCGCAAACACCGTTTGCTGGTCTTTCGCAAACAGGCTGATCAGCGGCTTTGCAAATACAATCGACCCGGCCAGCATCAGAACGGTGCTCGCTGTGACAATCACCACACAGCTTCGGAACAGCTTTTTTAAATATGCGCGGTTGCCGCTGCCATAGTGATAACTAATCACGGGGGCGGCACTGTTGGAAAAGCCGATATATACCGCCGTATACACAAACTGCGTATAAAGGACAATCGTCATGGCGGCCACGCCATCCTCACCCGAAAGCTCCATCATAGAAAGGTTAAACAGCAGCGTGGTTACACCCGCCGCCAAGTTTGACACCATTTCCGACGACCCGTTGGAAAGCGTTTTTGCCAAAAAGCGGCCATCCCAGCGCAAAGCGCCATACGAAAGCATTCCGCCCCGTTTGGCGAAAAAGTACACAATCGGCACAATGCCGCCGATGATGCGCCCGGCAATCGTGCCCAGTGCCGCACCCGCCATGCCCCACTGAAACACAACGATAAACAGCCAGTCGAGCACCACGTTTAATACGCCGCTGAAACCCGTCAGCCACAGTGCAAGCTGCGATTTCCCCGCCGTGATAAAAAGCGATTGATACATCACCTGCACCACCGTAAACACCGACGCGCCAAACAAAATATAGCCGTATTGCATGCAGTACGGCAAAAGGCGCGGGCTGGCGCCCAGCCAAACGGCAAGCGGCTCGAAAAACACGGTGATGCCCACGCTTAACGCCAATCCGATTACCACCGCCGCCACCGTAACAAGGCTGAAATTCTCATAGGCTTCCTGTGTGCGGCCTTGGCCCAGCTTGCGGCCAATCACCGCGCTGGCGCCTGTGCCAAGCATAATGGCAACGCCATAGGAAAGCGTGTCCAGCGGCAGCATAATGTTAATAGCGGAAAGCGCATCGCTTCCCACATAGCGGGCAATGAATACGCCGTCCACCGCCGTGTACAGCGACGTAACCATCAGCATCGCCACGGCAGGCAGCGAAAACAGCACCAGCTGCCCCAGCGAAAACGTGTGTGAAATTTCTTTTTTCATAGCTTCCTCCCATGAACCATGCGGCAAAGGGCGCGTGTGCCGCCCCTTGCTGAAAATCCTGTTTCATTGTAAACTATGGAGTAACACACGGGTCAAGGGGGAAATTTCCATGAAAACCGTTTATCGCATCAGCGAATTTGCCGCTTTGTGCGGCGTAACGCGCGACACCTTGCTGTATTACGACAAAATCGGCGTGCTGAAACCTGCCTTTGTAGCGGAAAACGGCTACCGCTTTTATACGCTTTCGCAGTTTTACGAGATGGACTTGCTGGCTATTTTAAAGGCAAGCGGAACGCCGCTGGCACAAGCCGGGGATTATCTGCACAACCCGGACGCTTCAGCGGGTCTTCAGCTGCTGCAAGAGCGGCGCAAGGCCCTTGCGCAGGAGCGCCAGCGGCTTTTGGAAATGGAGCAGGCGCTTTCGCAAACGATTGAAAGCATTCGGGAAGGGCTGAACTGCGTATGCGGAAAGCTGACGGTGCAGCCGCTTGACGCTGAATATCTGCTTGTGACAAAAACCGATTTCACCGCGCCGCCCACAGAGCAGGCTTTCTGCGAAAAAATCGGTGAGCACTTCGCGCTGTGTGAGCAAAGCGGCTTCGGGGCACGGTTTCAAACAGGAGAAATTATTTTGCAGCAAGACGCGCTGCAAGGCCGCTTTGTGGAAAGCTATTATTTCAACCCGATTTTTGAGCCGACCGAGCAAACGAGCGTTTGGGAAAAACCGGCAGGGCTGTATGCCGTTTACTATTATAAGGGAAGTTATGACAGCTTAAAAAATGAAGCCTATGCGCTGTTTTTAAAAGAGATTGCAGAGCATGGCTATCAGCTTTCGGGCGACCTTTACGAAGATGATTTAATCGACCATTTTTCCACCCCCGACCCTGCGCACTATATCCTCAAAATTTCCGCGCGGGTGACCCGTCGGGAGGGCAAAACATCATAACAAAGCCATCCCACGCCCGGTATTCGGGACATGGGATGACTTCTCCTTTGATATTCTTTTTTGCTTATGATTTCGGCAGTCCGGTCAAGAAGATTGCTGTATTCTTCCTTTGATCCAAGTCTTTAAAGCATAAGCTTTCCTCTGTCTCCTGGCTCTATCTTCCATTTGTATTCGCGAAAAGAAACGAAAGTCTGTTTTTTCAAAAGAGGAACCAGCTTCCGTCAGAAGGTCTGCCCCGATCATGCCGCATAATTTTAAGTAGTCGGACGCACAGAAAATTTCTTATCACAGAAAGCAAAAATATACGCCGCTCTAAAGACTTTTTGTCAGTGCAGCCTTGCCCATTGGCTTCCTATCCAGCTCAGATAGCGTTTTTTTAGCTCCGAATAGCGCTTTTGGCTTACGGGCAGTACTTTTCCGTTGCTCATCAGTACACGGTCGAAATTGAGCTTTTTAATATGCGCCATATTGACGAGATAGCTTTTTTGAATTCGCAGAAAGCCGTCCGGCTCCAGTTCTTCAGTCAATTTTTCCAATATACCATAAAACTGATATTCCGCCTGTTCAAGTTTTACTGTGTGCGCATAAATCATTCTTTGGTAGCTTTCTAAGTAAAGGATGTTCGTATGGGCAAGTTGATACACTTCCCCATTGAGGGAATATTGCAGCACCTTTTCCTCGCGTAGAATTTCTGCCATCGCCTCTTGAAAATAGCCTGGCAGCTTTTGCTGCAGCTCTTGCTTGAGCAGATAGCGAAAGGCACTCACTTCGTAACCTTCCGGCGAAAACTGCACATAGTGTGTGACAAAAATCAAAATGGTATCAAGCCCCAATTTACGAACACATCGAGCGATTTCCATGCCGCTGCGCTCTTCCATATCAATGTCGAGAAACATCAGCTGACATTGCCGCAGCTGCTCATCTGTAAGTTCTTCCGGCCGAGTAGTCTTTATAATATTCATTGACACTCCTGCAGGCAAAGGCTGACTTTGCACCGCTTGTGCCATTTGATCCACAAAGGCCGGCTCATCATCACAAATCAATACTTTGATTTCCACACAATCTCCCCCCCTTTGGCGTTTCACCGAAATCCGCTGTTATCTAGTTTCAGCTATATCGTTACGGTGAGCTTACTTACTCTCTCATTATACTTTAGCATCCTATTATATATCAAGCAGAATCAACTAGAACTGCATTACAGCTTTTAAATACTCGTTTTTCATGTCAAAATTGTCCTATTTTATGACAAAAAAGTGGAATTCTGTGCGATATTTGTAGTAACTTATAATCACAAGGGAAAGGTTGCGATACCTGGGAATCTACCATGACTTGTACAACCGATATCTGTGCACCAATATCGGTTTCTTCATCTAAAGTTTTGTAATAATCTTCATAAAAAGGAGGACTTATCTCATGAAATACTTCAGCAAAAAAATTTTAACTGCTTGTTTACTTTTGGCATTAGCTTTTAGTATGGCAGTACCTACCTTTGCAGCAACTCCGCCCTATAATCAACGAGTTTGGATTTACAATGTTCAAAATGCAGCCCCAAACCTAAATGCACAATGTTCAACCTCTCCAAGCGATCATACAAACGTTACAATGTGGCAGATCACTACATCTAATACTCAACGCTGGGATTTGCAGCCAATTGATGCCTCAAAAAATCTATTCTATATTCGGAATTATGCCAATACAGCGTATGGACTCAATATTTATCGAGCCCAAGGTACTAACTGTGATCTTTATCCCATTTCTGCTAATGATTACAATGACTGTGCCATTAAATGTGTTGATGAGGGCAATGACCGTTTCGGAATTGTTTTACCCGCATATCTCCTCTGCCTGACCCCTTCGGGGTTCTCTAACGGAAGCAATGTTACTTGGCAAGCATCCAACGGCCAAACGAACCAACTCTGGACCATTCGAGTTAACCGTAGCTGATTAATTCTTTTCTGCAAAAATAACTCTATACAGGGTCGAAATAGTCTATGAAAAGATTTTTCATATCTCCACTATTTCGACCCTGCATTTAATTCCGGAAAATAAAAAGAGTGATAGGAATAATCTAATATGACAAAATGCATCTTTAAAAAAGCGTTATGCTTTTGCTTCACGCTTATTATTACCTGCTCATTATTTGGGTGCAGCAACTCCGATAGTACTGCGCAAAATTCCACAAGTTCCAGCGGCGACAGCGCCGCGGCTTCCACAGAAGAATCCGGCGCGCTGTCGTTAATCACCGACCCTTACGGCGGCCTTTTCAGAAACGGTGCTGCAACCGAAACAGGCTATTACGAAATTATGAATACACAGCCCGACTACATCAACGTTCTGTACACCGATTACCAAACACTGACACGAACGTATCTATGCTCTTCTCCTGAATGCCTGCACAATGATGACACCTGCAACTCTTGGCTGCCAACCATGGGGCAAACTTATCTTTTTGCCAGCCAAGCACAAAATAAAATTTATCTTGTTTCCTGCGGTGTTGCTTCCGACGGCACCGCTTCCGACACTGCGGCGGTGACAGGCCGTATCTTTGAATTTGACCCAAGCGGCGCAAACCGCCGCGTATTGTATCAGCTGCAAAGCAATGAACAGTTCAGCGGAACCGCCGCGGGTAACAACACCAAACTCTATACCGGTGTTCAGGTTGTCAATTATGAAACCGGAAAAATGACGCTTGAAATTCGAGAAATCGACTTAAAAACCGGTGAAAGCAAAACAATTTACACCACCGAAAACACTGGGGAACGGATTTTCGGCGCTTATGGCGACTGCCTCGTTCTCGAAGAGCTTGGCGAAACTGCTCGCAGTTACGTTTCGTTGAACGTTGTGTCCGGTGAAAAATCCGCACCGCAATATTCGTACGACTATACCCAAGAAGTACGAACCGAATTGGTTGATGGAAACTTTGTGTACAGTCTTCGGTCGGATGAATTGCCGAATTGCTCCTTGTATCAAGTGGATTTAACTTCCGGCGCTGAACAAAAAGTTGCTGAGTCCATCGCCATTTATGATGTTGATCCTACGAGAATTTCCGGCGTGTTTGACAATCACATTGAAATTGAAACGTCAGATAATCGAAACCCAGAGGACATCAAACCGATCAAATACATTATTGACACCACTTCCGGAACGTGTTCCGTCAGTAATTTGAAGTATGAAAGTTTGGGTACAACAAAAGATATCTATATCTTGGCGCAAGGAGGAGATCGTTTTCTTGTCAGAAACAGCGTGAAACAGGCTCCCATTACCATTACCGATCAAATGGGTGTCCCTACAACGCTTGAAGCAGCATTCCCTCAATATGCACTAATTTCAAAAAGCGATTATTGGAACAATGCGGGAAACTATCAAGCCATTAGCGACACATTCTAACAAAATTATAAATCCGGGGCATCTTTGAGCATCACAACTCCAAAGAAGCCCCGGATTTCATTCATTTTTATTTGTCCTTTTGATACGCGCACCAAAAGCAGTATCCCAGCCCCGCCAGCATCACTGTCATAGACAGCATCAACGGCATCAACATTTGCGTTCCAAGCAGGGAGCCTAAAAGGCCATCAATGCCGTTATAATCCCAAGGATTCATCGACGCATAGGCGAGCGTAAACATGGAAAAAGTCAGTCCGATTACGGTTACCAATACGCCGCAAATCATTTTCTTGTCCATCATCGTTTGCCTTTCTCTGTGCGTGAAAATCAGCCGTGCAAGATTAAAAAGGTTTCGGTAGTTCCTTGAAATAATTCCTCGGACAAATTCAGGCGCAGCAGACTTTCTCCCTGAACGGCAAAATAGGCGGTTGTTTTGTCGGTAATCACTTTCAAAAGCGCTTCAATTCCGTGGCCCTCAATGTCAAATAAATAGCCAAACACCACTTTTGTATTGATTAAGTCTTGATAGTCAATCTGTTCTTCCAGCATTTCTAAGGCTGCATCGGCAATCTGTTCTTTCAATTCTTTATTTGCAATCTCATTGTGCTCTTTCGGCTTTTTCTCATTTGAATGATTCATGCACTCATTCCTCCCTAACTCAAATATCATACGGCGCTCAACTGCTTTTATTTTATCATAAATGATTTAAAAAGGATACCAAAGTACAGTTTACAAGGGACTACACAGGGTAACGGTCTGACGGGAGGATTACCGCCCGTCAGATTTTCCATGTAATGTTCAAGCTGTCGCTTGTGGCGGCAACGGTGGTAATCATCAAATCCACC
>DWWA01000023.1 GCA_019119935.1 Candidatus Ruthenibacterium merdavium
GGACTTATCAATCACATAGGTCACGCTGCCCTCAGTGGTGCTGCGCTCCAACCGGCACAACTGGGGATACTTTCGGCTGAACTCGGCCAACCTGCGCTTCAGATCGGCATTGAAGGTATAGATACTGGCGGTGTTTTCTGCTTCGTTCCAGTTGATAATGGTTTCTTTCTCATACTTAGACAGCTTCGTCATACAGATCCTCCTCATAGTCAGTGCTTTTCTCTACCATCCGCAGATACTTCTTTGCCTCGTAATACTTTGCCATCTCCATGCGGAGCCGCTGATAAAAGCAAGGATACCAGTGTTCCTCCGCCTCATTTTCCATCTTTCTGGTAAGCTCCAACATCCAGCGTTTTGCTTTTGAATCAACCGTCAATGCGGTCAGCCATTTCAGCCGTGTCACCGTATTGTGATAATTGGGACAGGCAAAGGCATAAAGAATTTTCTTTTCTCGAACACTCAATTTCATGGTTACATCTTCCTTTCCCTTTTGTTATTCTGCGAATTGCCGCCGCTGTCCAACCAGTTGAAGAAGGCTTTCTTGCTGATCTTAATCAGCCTGCCGCTGCGCACTGCCGGAAAGCCCGGCGTGTGCACCAGCTCATAGGCGCTGGCTCTGGAAATTCCCATGATATGCTGAATATCCGTAACATCCAAAATCAGGGGCAGCGAATCATAATCATTCCACTTCATTTTTTCTTTCATATCGGTGTTCCTCCTTTATTTAAATTGATTGATTTTCATTTTCCGCATATTTGCCGTTCTACCTGTCCCGTTTCCTTCATGCTGCCCTGCTCGACATACATGAGTCACCGATTTCTCGATGCGCTCGCTCTCCGTTTCAGGAGAGGTCATGGCGGTTTATCTCAGTTCAGACGGTCATTTAGTTGTCAAGGTACACGATGGAATGAAATTACCATCTGATGTCATCATATCGCTATAAACTTGACAAAACAATAGCTTTGCAGTACCATGAGTGTAACAGATATAATCAGATTATAAAATTACCATAAATGAATGGGAGGGAATTGCATGGACTTTGAATTTGTGCGGCACGAACCGCTTTATGACCGTATTCTGCTGGTACTGACGCTGGACAGACAGAAAATGAAAGAGCGTATTTTGATTGGAGAAGAACTGCAAATCCGGTTTCGTTTACAGGGATATGCCGATGCAGAGGTGCTGTGTGATGTTACACGCCCTTTGGGAACTATGCTTTCAGCCTTTGAGCATGATCCGGACGGCGAATGGAACCGTTTTGGTCTGATGCCATTGAGAGAAGCACTACACTCCAACCGTTGGAAGCAGCCAGGACTGGAACAGGCTTCCGGTGATTTTCTGGCAAAAAAATATCTCACCGGTGATCCGGTGAGAATGTATGTGGCACTTCGTATCTGGAACGAATATTTAAAGGCAAGAGAACCACGAGATCGGGAATCTGCCTGCGAGCATTTTATTGGAAAAATGAACGGCTTCACAGCCTTATTTATGGGAAATCCACCCCTTGACTTTGATGAGGATACAGGAAAGCCCAAGCATCTGAATATTTCTACGCATATTTATGGTTCTGTACCGCATGAAGATACCCAGCTTGACCTCTGGTATCCGGACAGCAAACGAAATACGGAATGTGTTTCTGCCTATTCCTCCCTGTATCCGCTGATTATCTATTATCTGAACCGCCTGAACGATTGGGGGCTTTATTTCCGGAAATGCAAAATCTGCGGGAAAGTATTCCTTGCCAAAAGCCAGAGATATGAGCTTTGCAGTGATAAGTGTCGTAAAAAGCAATCTCTCAAGAACAAGCATGAGTTTGATGAACGAGCCAGAGAAAACAATTATGATCTGCTCTACAAAAACGAGTGCCAGAACTGGCGAAACAAAATCAATAAGGCAAAGAAAACCCCCGGCTTTCCTGCCGACCGTTTGGAAGAAATGCTGGCTGCTTTTGAATCCTTCAAAAAAGAAGCCTTGCAGCGGAAACAGGCTGTGAAAAAGAAAACAGCCAGCCCGAAGGAATTTTCGGACTGGCTGCTCCGACAGAGCAATATCATTGTGGAACTGGCTGAACAGGGAAACTGACATTTCAGCAGTAAATTATTTCAGACCGAATGATTTCTTCTGCCCGGTTGCGAATGCTGTTCATTGCCCTGACCCATGCCATCTGATCCTGAGATTTCAGTTCTTCGGTAATCCCTTCCGCTTCTTTCATCTGGGCAATGATACAATCCAGCCGGTTCTGTGCCTGTTCGTTCAGATCTGCTAAATATGTCCAGAGCTGACCAGACAGGATTAAATCAGCATAGCGTGCTGGATGATATAACTCCAGATAGGCTTTGTGCATCCGTCCCCAAATACCAATGGGACGGCTTTCCTCCGGCAGCTGCAAATCGGGGATGTAATAGTCACCGACCAAAACATAGTCCAGACCATTGCCGTCATCGTGAATATGTTTTTTCAATTTCTCCATAGCGACCTCCTGTATTCGATTTTTCTCCGAATCCAGTTGATCGTGTCCCTGTTCATCTGTTATTCAAGGCAACTGAACTCGTCACCATGAATTATGGCATATCTTTGCCTAACTTCTGATAATTCAAGCCGTAAGACGGGCTGTTACCTCTGGTGTTGGAGGTGTTGTAGGTGTCGATAGTTTCTTTTCCCAATGCCTGATTCAGTTCTTTGAGCGTGGTTGGCTCAGAACCACCCAGGAAAATTCGGGAATCCATGTTGCCGATGATGGTATCGGCATTGTCTTTATAAATGGCTTTCAGCTGTGATTGTGCCTGGAGAACAAGGCAAGCCGATATTTCACGGCTTCGGATTGTCGCTACCAGTTTTTCCAGATTGGGAATCTGACCGATGTTTGCCATCTCATCAATCAAGCAGCGCACATGAACCGGCAGTCTGCCGCCGTACACATCATCTGCTTTCTCGCACAACAAGTTGAACAGCTGTGTGTAAATCATGGAGATCAAAAAATTAAACGTCGCATCCGTATCTGACATAATCAGAAAGAGCGCCGTTTTCTTATCTCCGAGAGTATCCAACTGCAACTCGTCATAGGCAGTCACATCTCTGACCTCCTGAATATCAAAAGGAGCCAGACGAGCGCCGCAGGAAATCAAAATCGACTTAGCGGTCTTGCCGGCAGCCAGCTTGTATTTTTTATACTGACGGACTGCAAAGTGATTCGGCTTTTTCTTTTCCAGGGCTTCAAACATCAGATCCACCGGGTTCTGGAACTCCTCATCATCTTCCCGCACCTCCATTGCGTTCAGGAACTCAATCAGGGTGGAGAAATTCTGTTCCTCAACCGGAGCTTCATAGTGGATATATCCGATCAAGGCACAGTAGAGCAGCGTTTCCGCCTTCGTCCAGAACTCATCACCGGCTTTTCCATCACCCTTTGTGTTGGCAATCAGCGTTGTCACCAGTTTCAGAATGTCTTTTTCTGAATGGATATAGGCAAATGGGTTATAGTGCATCGACTTCTGAAAGTTGATGGTGTTGAAAATCTTGATGGTGTAGCCATGCTTCAAAAGGGCGTTGCCGCACTCAATCACGATGCTGCCTTTCGGGTCAGTGACCACATAGGAACTGTGCATCTGGAGAAGGTTTGGCTTCAACCAAAAGCGAGTTTTACCGGAACCCGAACCGCCGATAATCAGAACATTCTTATTTCGGGCATTGGCAGGATTCTTCGGGCGATTGCTCATCATCAGCCGCTCCGTTTTCGTCAGGATCACATTGTCCTCGAACTTTGGTGCAATAAACGGCTCAATATCTTTTGCCGTTCCCCAACGAGCAGAACCGTACTCAACATTGTGTCGGTACTTCTTTGCGTTTTTGCCTTTTAGATAGACAGCCAGCCGAAGTCCTGCGCCGCAGAGAATACCAATCAGCAAATCCAACGGGTGAAAGCTGGGAAACGGATTGTTCAGGGCTATCGGAAGGGCATGAAAAAAGCTGAGGATTTTCGCAGATGAATCTGCCCCCTCAGCCAATCTCCATGCTTCTCCTAAATTCGTAGCGAACAACCCTACCAGAAAATACGGTAAATTCAGAATCAGGAGCTTTTTCATTTTTCTCTTATCCATCACAGATCACGCTCCTGTTTCTTCTCTCGAACCTTCTTCGGAATCGCTGCGACAATTTCCTTGAACTTCTTCAGCTGCGCCAGAACGCTCGGCTTTTCATTCTTGGTTAATGCCCTTGCCTGATGTTCCTTGCAGATTGCATCCAAAGCATCTGCATCTTTAGAACGGACAAAAACAAGAAACCGGGGAGGATCAACGGACTTATCTTTTCTTACGGCAAAGTCCACGCCATACTTCTTGGCGAGCTTTTCAAAATCACGGATACTCTCTTTGTCGATCTCAACATTCGTAGCACCCTGATTCTGTCCCAAAAGCTGTTTCACGGATTGCTTTCCATGAACGGCAGGGTCTCGTGCCTTTTTCATCTTCACTTTTTCCCGGTGCTGCAAATACTTGCGGATACCGGCAATGATAGTGCGCCCCGTCAGCTTGGTTGTGCTGATCGCCAGGTTTACTGTTCTGTTTTCAACTTCTTCCTGCATGATTCATCACCTCCTGCAAGCAGTAGAGTGAACAGATTATCGTGCCATATCTCTGTGGTCGTAATACAGATTGCCCTTGGCAACTGCGGCATGGCTGATAATCTTGATATTGCCAGCTTTCTGGTTATCCAGAGCCTTCTGATAACCCACATCGCTCAAATACAGGCGATTTCTTTCGCCTTTCCAACCGACAGGCGATTCATCGGTCAGCACATCGAAAATAATCATGTGCTTGGTGGCGTCATCAAATCGTGCCAAGTCCATATAGGTATGTCCCTGGTACTCCTTGGCACCATCCTGAATCCGCTTTCGCTCCATCAGCTCTCCAATCGTCGAATTTCTTTGCATAAGAACCTCCTTACAGAACATCTCGGTCAGGGTTACTTTTGTGGGGAACCGAATCAGCTTTGACAGGTGCATCTTCTTTCTTCACCATGTCATCCGGCAGGGGAAGCGCCATAATGCTGCGCCCCATGCGTACAAAAGTCTCAGGCTGATGAAAGTGTTCCTCAAACTGCTTCATCAGTTCCGGGGACAGAGAACAAAAATCATCCTCGCCCAATCCCACAACCAGAAAATCACCGGCGATAATGTCATAAATATCGCCGTCATCATCACGCAGCGCACGGTTCAGTTCTTTGCCTACGAGTTTACCTTCGTCGTGCATCACCAGTGCAACCGGCTCATTGAACGGATAAGTTGCCTCAATATCGCCACCTACGGCTTTCTGCAAATCCTCCAGCTCACAGCCGATCTGCACAGCCTGCGGATACATGAACGGCTTTACCAGCAACACATTCATGGTATCTGCCTGTTCTTTCTGAACCTCCCGTTCCTCGGTCGTGCCGAACGCAACACCGGTAAAGTTTTCGGAGTCCAGAATGTACTCCGAATTGTAATAAGCGGCTCTAACCTGTTCCTCTGCCGCATCGTGAGATTCTGCTTGCACCGTAACCGTTTTCTCCAAGGTTTCGGTGATCTTCACATCGTATTCTTTCAAGTTTCGATACCTCCGTTTCTTTGGAAATAAGAAAAGCGACCATCCATGAACCTGTTACAGTTCATAAATAGTCGCATCCACATCGGCTAAAAGCTCGAACAAGCAAATATCGTCCAGTTCGCAAATCAGGGAACCCATGTCGAAGAAAATATCGTCCTCGCATTCCACCGTAGTAACCACGCTGCGGTGTTCGTTAAGACAAATGGCTTCTTCCTTGTCCATCGTGATCGTAGACATACAGGACACCACATAGAATGTCATATCTTCTGCTAACCACAGCTCCTTGCTCTGAATCGTGCGAACTTTTTCATCGCCGCTCATATCTTCTACATAGGACAGAAGCCGCACGGCTCTGCTGTTCAGAAGTACCTTTCCCTGATAGTCGATACCCTCACCAGCAGAGGACAATACTCGATACTCGCTAATCATCTCGGCATTTTTCTGAAACGACTTTGCCAGAAGCGCAGGAGAAATATCATCGAACTCCTCACTGTAGTTTACGAGCATATCTACCATATAATCAGGATCGCAAAGGTCGTAGAGTTCTTCCAAAGCGCCCTGAATGTTTTTGGGTGTAAACATTTTTTACCTTACCTTTCCATTGATTTTTCTCTTTTTTTCTGCCATTGCTCCAAAAGCTGAATGATTTTATCCTCCATCTGCTTGTTGGTATAGGACTTCGGGAAGTATTTTCGCAACGAATCCGTTTTGAAGGTTACTCTGTCCAGCTCTCCCTTCTTGATTTCATTCATAATCTCGCACATCGCATCCAGCGTACACTCGCCCTCCTGTGCGAGCTTTTTAATTCGCTGTGCTTGCGAAAGGGAAGGAGCTGCTTGAGCATAATCCATTGCAGAAAGAAAATCCTTCTGTTCTTCACTTGCCAGATAGGAAAGCTCCACCGCAGGATTGAATTTGATCTGACCCGTATCTACCATATCCAGCAGTTCCGGAATCAGTTCGGTCAGACGGATATAACGGTGTACCTGATTTCTGCTTTCTCCTGCCTCCTGACCGACTATATCCATTGCCTGCAACTTCATCCCAACTTGGGATGAAGTTAAATCGGTGCGTTGACCTTGATGTTTAATCGCATCCAGCTTCATCTTATAAGCAAATGCTCTTTCACTCGGCAGGATACTCTCCCTCTGCAAATTCGCATCAACCATCAAAATAATGGCTGCATCATCGTCCAGGTCACGAACAATCGCAGGCATGGTTTCCTTACCCGCAAGCTCCGATGCCCGGTGCCGCCTGTGACCAGAAACGATTTCATAACCACCGTCGGGGTCAGGACGGACAATCGCAGGAGTGAGAACTCCGAAATCTCGGACGCTCTCTGCCGTTTTCATCATTTCTTCATCATCAACCACACGGAAGGGGTGTCCCTCAAAGGGGTGTAGCTCAGAAAGCGGAATTTCCTGCACACGCTCCTGCTGGGCTTCAGCTCTGGATTGATCGGTGGAGAAAATATCATCGTACCCCTTCAAGCTGATGTTTGCGCCTTTTTTCTGCATTGTTTAACACCTCCTTCGTCAGAATTTTATAGGCTTCGGCAACTTTGCCTTTGGGATCATGCTTGAAGATACTGGTTCCCTCTGCGCTGATTTCCTCTGCACGGACAGAGCGGGGAATGTCGGTCTTGTAAACCTTCAGCTTTCCGCCGTAGCTCTCCCGAATCAGATTGCTGATGTCTTTGGAGTAGTTGGTGCGGCTGTCCACCATCGTCAGAAGAATCCCTTCAATCCTCAGTTTCGGGTTGATTTGCCTCTTGACCTTGTTGATGGTTCCAAGCAGCTGTTCCAGACCCTTTGCAGGAAGGTATGCTGCCTGAACCGGTATCAGCACATTGTCGGCAGCTGCCAACGCATTGACGGTCAGCATACCCAAAGACGGCATACAGTCAAGAAGAATGTAATCATAATTCTGTTTGACTGTATCCAGGTATTGCCGGAGAATGGTTTCCCGGCTCATGGCATTGACCAGTGCTACCTCCATACCTGAGAGTTCGATGTTGGACGGCACCAAATCAACGCCCTCCGGATGATGAAGAATCCCTTCATCGGGAGTAATAGGGTTTTCCATCATAATCTTTCCCATCAGATCGGAAAGTGTCGGAGACAGATCATCCGGGCAGGGATTGCCCAAACTGACTGTCAGGGAAGCCTGGGGATCGGTGTCTACCAGAAGCACCTTTTTTCCTTCAAGAGCCAAGCCAACGCCCAGATTCTCGGTGGTGGTGGTCTTTCCAGTGCCTCCTTTCTGATTGACCACCGCAATGATGGTTGCTTTTTTCGACATTTATCGTCACTCTCCTTCCTCTCGCTTCATTTTCAATTTCTTAAATCCTCCTTCCAAATATCCGTGTGACATATCGTGCCGAACAAGAGCATCGTAGTAGGTGTCTATTGTCGTCGGCGCATTGTATATCGTAGTCAGCATATACTGACGGATATTTCTAATCTTTGTGGTGTTCTCCTTGAAGCAGTCCATAACATATCGAATGTGTTCGGCATTCAGTTTCATAAACCGACTGCGGACAATTTCTGCCGGACGCTCCTCTGCACCAATGCGAATCAACGGTCGCTTCGTGCAAACTGTTTCAACGATCAACTCCAGAATGTTATCCAGCATTTCGGAATCGTAAGGGTAATCCTTCTTCAACAAATCCATACTAAGCTGATCCGAGAAATAATCAAAGTATTCTTGATACCGGTCATTCTCGTCCATCATTCCACCATTTCCGGAAGGAAAGATAGAATCAGTATCACTAAATTCAGTATTTTTAATATCAGTATTATTACATTGTGATTTCGGAAGTTCTTGAGTTGTGATTTCCATTGTTCCAGAATTGTGATTTTCACAATTCAAGAGTTGTGAATCCACAGCAGAGATAAAGTTCTTCACATAGATCAGGTTGGGCTTTCCCAAACCCTGGCGCTTACGTTCAATCAATCCTGCTTTCTTCTCAAGTTCACTGAGCAGCTTGATAGCCTTTTGTTCAGCACAGTTCAGAGCCATCTTCGCTTCGTCGATTGTAAAAATGATATACACTCTACCGTTTTTATCTATCCAACCATTCTTGGCAGACAGGCTCATGCGGTCAAGCAAAATGCCATACAGCATCTTGGCATCGGCAGAAATATTCCAGAACCTCTCGTTCGTGAACAACACCTTCGGAACTCGATAGAATGTGAATAGATCGGATTGCTGACCGTAAAAATAATCAAAACTCACACGGCTTCACCACCTTCTTTCTGCGGAAAACTTTCTGTTGTCAGCGGAATGCTGCGGAAAGTCGTATCCGTCTTTTCGTAAGGACATCGGGCAAAATAGTAGAAGCGGTATTCCTGTTCATACACATCCATATCAACGAAGCCCCACTTCACGCATAACCTTCTTCGTACACCAACCAATGCACGGGTGATCTCGCCCATAGGGACAGCCATCACATTCCGACTTGGGTTTCGGCGGCAAAGAGATTAAGTAGTAGCAATTATTTCTACCCAGACGGCAGCCCTTTCTGCCATTCGTCCAGAAGTAGCAGTAATGACAGTCGCTCGGCTTGTCTGCGGTATAAACAGGCTTGCTCAAATAAAACACCTCCAATCTCTTGTATTTGCCCATGGGTTTGGGCATAAAAAAAGAGCGCCTATCCATCCCCAATGCGGGGCAAATAGACGCTCTATGTACATAACGATATTTAATTTTATCTGCTATAACTGCATGGTATTCAAAACATCCGCCTTTTTTGATTAGCTGGATTTTTGGCACGATTTTGGGGCTGATTAGCAGGAAGGGCATTTTCATTAGCAAGAACAGCCCGTTTTCTGCTAAAAATTAGCTGGCGATTTTGTCTTATAACAACCGTTCGATTCTGGAGGGGTTGTCAAAAATCAAATTTTGGAGTAGAATTTTATCTCATACAGTGAAAGAGCTTTTTCGTAGCTTTTTATATAAGAAAAGCCGAAAACCCTTGAAAACAAAGGCTTTCGGCGTTGTTCACTGGCGTCCATAAGAGGATTTGAACCTCCGACCCCACGCTTAGGAGGCGTGTGCTCTATCCAGCTGAGCTATATGGACGTGTCTGATATATGATTATAGCCCGATCAAAGTCGAACTGCAATCCCTTATTTAGTTTTTTTTGAGGTGGCCGTTGTAACGCAACCTTAGGAGGGGTTTGTTATATCCATTTAACTACGGAGGCAAAAGCGATTTAAACTTAACTTAAGTTATCTTAGCTATTATAAAAAATTTTAGTAAAAAAATCAAGAGCAGAAGAGAATTTTATTGTCGGCAAAAAATGCTCTTCTGCTCTTATCTTTGATTAACTTTATTTTTCCGTTACGGTTGCTTCAATCACTGCTCGTTTCACTTGCAGCAACAAAAGAACCATGCTGACACCCAAGAAAATATGTCCAATTCCTGCAATGCCCGAAATGGCCGCATCCATTCCGTTTGACAAGGGCAGCTGCAATACTTGAGCAATACCGCGCACGATAAACATCACCACAGTTAAGTTTAAACCTACATGGTAGAGCACTGTCCATTTTTTGCTTTTAGGATTGGTGAATAAAAAATGTTTTTCCAACAAAAGCATCAGGATAAAAAACACCATTCCCAGCATGAAGTAATGCGTATGTACAAAAGACAGTGTCGTTTTTCCCGTAAATCCAAAAAACTTTGTAAACTCTCGATAAAACACTCCGCCGACCATAGCCAAAATTGCGTAGAGCAAAGCTGTATTGATATAACGCTTCATCTTTATTTCCCCTTTTCTTGACATTCTTTTTTCATTGCAAAATAACCAATTAAAATCGTCCAAACATAGGCACACGTTTTTGGAATCATGAGCATTCCAATCAACGGAGAAGTAAAGTATTGGGTTTTACCTTCATTAAATTCTCACTCTCCATTAATGAACAATGTTCATTTTGCTGAATAAAAAAACCACGATAACGTGGCAATATTAATACAGCGTTCTGCGAATGATTTCGAGCACTGCTGCCGGGTTATAGTCCTGGCGGATAAGCGCGGAAAGCATCAGAGAAAACAAAACATCCGCATATTTTTCCGCAGTAAACTCTCTCGAAAACGCATCCGGCCGAATTTTTTCGTCATTTCTTAAAACAAAACAAAGCCCCTCTAAAATATGCTTCCATGTTTGCTGCATGCGCCGTTTTCCGCTCTCTTTCTCGTCCCGCATAAAGCTGAAGGAATGAAGATTAAAAAAGCCCGGATATTCTTTACACCCATACTCCATTCTCTGATAAATCCAAACGATACATGCTTGTGTGTTTTGAAAGACAGCTGTATCTTCGGGACGATGAAAAATCTCACACCAAATACTTTCCACCGCAGCTCCAATGAGCTCCGTTTTAGACGGAAAGTAATTGTAAATAGAACCTACTGAAACGCCGCAAGCCGCAGCAACAGAACGAATGTGAACGGCTGACCAGCCCTTTTCCTTAATCAGTGCTCTGCTCACCTTTAGAATTTCTTCTTTTGATGTCACGTTGGTATTCACCGAACCACCTCAATCTGAACAATGTTCATTATACGTATCTCTTTTACTTTTGTCAATGCCTTTTTGAAAAACTTCCCATCTTTCGTAAAAGCAAAGCGCAAAAAGCACAGAGCAAAATCCCGCATTTGCCGCACACTCTTATGCGGCCGCTCCAACCTGCTCTGTGCTTTCTTTCATTGTTCTCAGTGCGTTATAATACAGTGTCTGAAAAAACAACTTTATGAAGTATTTTAATCCCACTGCAAATAAGACTCATCAATCGTTTGAGTCAGCACTTCGCGGATATAGGCCAAATCAAACCGCCCGGAAGATGCTCTTGTACCATGCTGAGCTGCCAATTCTTCGGTATAATCACGGTAAAGATACTGCCGAATATTCGCATAATTAGCGTCATAATGCGTCACAGACGGCACCGCTTTCACATTCGTCACGCTGATCTCAGACGAACCATCAACTTGCGTTGTCTTTGTAACATCAAATGTCATCACAACAGAAATCATTTGGTCGGCATACTGCTGTGCAGAAACAAAATTGCCTAAAGAATAGGCAACCGGAACCTGGCGCCCATCTGCTGCGGTCAGCATATCAATCGCCTGAACAACATGCGGATGCGTTCCAATAATAACATCTGCGCCCCAATCAGCGAGCTTCTGCGCCAAAAGCTCCTGCGAAGCACTGACATCATGACTGTTTTCCACGCCCCAGTGCATGCCTGCAACAACGACATCCGCCAATTCATTGGCACGCTGTATCTGTGATTGAATGACCTCCTCCTGCGAAGTGTAAATCACGTGTGCAGGCGCATCATCGGGAGTCGGAATTCCGTTTGTGCTTTCCGTGTAGGACAAAAACGCGAAGGTAATTCCGTTTTTCTCTAATATTGGAATTTCCGTTTCATCGCTCCACAAACCGGTTGTCAAAACATCATCCGGCATCGAATCCCAAAAGCGCATGGTTGCTTCTATGCCTTTTGCGTATTTATCATAGGCGTGATTATTTGACATAGAAATAACGCGCATACCCAGATCATAAACCGCCTGCCCGCAAGCCGCAGGTGTACAGAACTGCGGATAACCGTCCGGTTCAATTTCATCTGTCACCAAAGTTTCTTGGTTCAGCCAGTTTAAATCAAACTCGGCATAAAACTCTTTGAGATTTTCATACACGGGTGCAAAATCATATCCTGTTCCGCCGGTACGCTTCGCCGCCTGCAAATAAATTCCGTCATGTATCAGGTTATCTCCGGTCGCAGAAAAGCGCACCGTTTGCACAGTCGGTTGTGCAGGTTCGCTCACACTCGGAAGACTTGCATCAAACGATGTACTGCTCGCTTGTGCCGCACTTCCCTGCACAGGCTTCGGAGCAGCTTCAATCGCGCCGAAAAGAAGCCCTGAAACCGCAAGTACTAATACGCATACACCGCTCACTGCCAAAATCGCCCCTGTTACAGCGCTCTTTTTTGTGTGCTTTTTTGAGGGCTGCCGCACATGTTTCGGTATTGCTTTGCCAGGCTTACGAGATTTCTTTTGCATCGCCTTCCCTCCTGTCCGGGATTACCTCGTTTGCATTGGATTACAAACAGCGTTTGATTTTTTCAATCATTTCTTCGTACTCATCTTGTGTGAGCAATGTTTTTCCGGGATTCATCTCAAAGGTGCCGCCCCACTCGTATGCATCGCGATATTTGGGTACTAAATGCATATGAAGATGGCATCCGGTATCGCCGTATGCGCCGTAGTTTACTTTATCGGGCGAAAAAGCCGCATGAATTGCACGAGCCGCATGTGCGACATCTTCAAAAAAGGCGTTTCTTTCTTCGTCGCTGATATCTACCATTTCACTCACATGATCACGATATGCCACAATGCAGCGTCCCGGATGACTCTGCTCTCGGAATAAAATTAAACTGCTTACTTTCAGGTCGCAAATAAAAATACCAAACTGGTCGAGCAGCTCACCGCGGGCACAATACGCACAATTTTGATCTTTCATGATAAAACTCCTTCCTCTTGCCTTCAAAAGCAATTTCAAAAGCAATTTTGTTCAATAACAAAAATTTGTACAACCTATTAAGCAGGCAAATAACTCTCTGAAAAGCCGGAGAATGCATAGCTTTTTTCACAGCAAACAGCGGAGCTCAAAGCCAAGAATACGAAAACCCTCGTTGGATTTCAAAGCATTTTTTGCAAAGCACTCGCCGCATCTTTGCAGAAAAAGATAAAACTCGACGATTCAGAAAGCCGCTTACTCACCTGCCCCTTTTCTTTATGATACACATGATTCTCAAAAATGTCCATAGATTCATAAAAATACGACAAATTTTATTCAATATCGTGAAATATAAACAAATAAAAAGTACGGAAAAATCAATTTCTCCCGTACTTTTCTATTGATTTATTCATATAAATAAAATCAGACCAATTTGCTTATTCCTCTTGTTCATGCACTGAAGGCTCCTCTTTTTGCGCTGGGTTATTGGCCGGCAGATGGGCGCCGAAAGAAGGCACAAACAAAAAACGGCGAATAATAAAAATAATCGCGATGGCAATAATGCCGAGTAAGTTTTCAAACGGCGTCATATGTCCGATCACAAGCTGCCTTGCCATCGCAAACAAAAGCACCTCGATAGCAGATCCGGGCGTATGCTTTGCAAGCATTTTAATAAATTCAATGCCGATGACCAAGTTGAACGCTTGTTCTAAAACTGCCTGAAAACTTTGCATTCCATCCTTGTGAACCGCAAAGAGAAATACATCTTGAATTAAACCTACCCCAGCCACAGCAATTGCCGCTAATACTAAAACAGCAAAGATGGCCGTGTACAGGAACCCTGACACAGCCATCTTTTTCATGTATTGATTTTAATACGGTTCAACGGTTCATTTTTTCCAAAAGCTGAATCACTTCATCAATTTTTGCTTCTGCATCGCCGTTTTCAAATGCATCCTGCACACAGCCTTGCAAATGCGCTTTTAAAACCATCTGATTGGCTTTTGTCAAAATCGAACGGGTTGCTAAAAGCTGGTTGGAAATATCCACGCAATAGCGGTCGTTCTCAATCATTTCCAAAATACCGTCAATCTGACCCCGTGCCGTTTTGAGCAGTCGGCCTACTGCTTTTTTATCTGCTTTCATTCTGTCCCCTTCACTTCGTAGCCCGCTTGTTTTACAGCTTCACAAAGTTGGTTCACAGTGACACCTTCTCCATAGGTGCAAGCTGCATTTGCTTGCTCCAGCGAAACCTCCGCTTGTACACCGGGCAGTGCCTCGAGTGCATCTTTAACATGCTTTACGCAATGGGCGCACATCATTCCTTCAATTGCAATCGTCGTGTGATTCATTGTTCTTTTCTCCTTTTCTTTTTTTGTTTGATGTAAAGAGTGAAAATAGCGCAGTCGAAGTGCGTTGGACACTACAAACACGCTGGAAAAGCTCATTGCCGCTGCACCAATCATCGGGCTGAGGCGCAAACCGAACGGAAGGAAAAATACACCTGCGGCAAGCGGAATGCCAAGCACATTATAGAAAAATGCCCAAAACAAATTTTGCTTGATATTTTTCAGCACTGCCTTAGATAGACGAATCGCTGTAACAACATCGCGCAAGTCGCTTTTCATCAGCACAATATCGGCGCTTTCCAGCGCAATATCTGTGCCTGCTCCAATCGCGATGCCCACATCTGCGCGCGCCAATGCAGGTGCGTCATTAATGCCGTCGCCCACCATCGCTACATTGCACCCTTCTTGCTGCAAGCGCGCGACCTCCTGCTCTTTCTGCTGAGGCAGCACTTGTGCAATCACTTTCGGGATTCCCGTTTGAGATTGAATGGCGGTTGCTGTACTCCAGCGATCACCCGTCAAGAGCACAACATCAAGCCCCATCGCAAGCAGCTCTTTTACAGCTTCTACGCTCGTCGGCTTCACGCGGTCAGCAACCGCAATCACGCCCTGAACACCTTGTGCCGTAGCAAATAAAAGCGGCGTTTTCCCCTCTTCACCCAAATGTTTTAAGTGCGCTTGCACTTGCTCAGAAATGCTGATATTCTCATTTTGTATCATGCTTTCATTGCCGGCGTACCATGTTTGACCCGCACAAACCGCTTTGACACCCTTGCCGAACACAGCTGCAAAGTTTTGTGCCGGTTCATATGAAAGCGCTTTCTCATTTGCATGTCGAACGACCGCCTTTGCAAGCGGATGCTCACTGTAATGTTCAAGAGATGCTGCTGTTTTTAAAAGCTGCTGTTCGGATAATTGCCCGAAGGCAATGATATCGGTTACCTCCGGTTTTCCCTGCGTTACCGTTCCTGTTTTATCCAAAACAACGGTGTCAACATGGTGTGCCGTTTCCAGCGCCTCACCTGATTTGATTAAAATCCCGTTTTCAGCACCTTTTCCCGTGCCAACCATAATTGCAACGGGCGTTGCGAGGCCAAGAGCGCAAGGACAAGAGATAACCAAAACTGCAATCGCGCTTGACAGTGCAAACTCCAACCCTTGTCCTGCAATCATCCACACAATGAAAGTAACAAGGGAAATCACCAGAACCACCGGCACAAACACACCGGAAACTCGGTCGGCAAATTGGGCAATCGGCGCTTTGCTGGCACTGGCTTCTTCCACCAAACGAATGATTTGCGAAAGCGTCGTATCCTGTCCCACTTTCGTTGCGCGCAAGCGGAACATTCCTTCTTGGTTCACGCTCGCCGCCATTACGGTACTGCCTGCCTGCTTTTCGACAGGAATACTTTCTCCCGTAATGGCCGCTTCGTCTACACTGCCTGCGCCTTCTTCCACAACACCGTCTACGGGGATTTTCTCGCCTGGACGTACAATCACAAGATCGCCTTTGCACACTTCTTCAATGGGTACTGTCTGCTCCTTACCTGCGCGGAACACACACGCCGTTTCCGGCGCAAGCTGAATCAGCTTTTCGATGGCCTGGCCGGTTTTGCTCTTTGCCTTCATCTCCAGATATTTGCCAAGCGTGATTAAGGTTAAAATCATTGCGGCAGACTCAAAGTATAAATCCATATGGTAATGTGCCACTAATTCCATATTACCTGCAGCAAGACCATTTCCGATACGCACCAACGCAAATAAACCATACACAACAGCTGCACCGGAGCCAATGGCGATTAAGCTGTCCATATTCGGGCTTCCCTTGAATAGGGTAAAAAAGCCTTTTTGGTAATAAGTGCGGTTCACATACATGACAGGCAGCGTCAATAAAAACAGCATCAGCGCATAGGTAACGGCATTTTCATGCCCCGACAGAAAGCCCGGCAGGGGCAAGCCCATCATACCGCCCATAGAAAGATACATGAGCGGAATCAAGCAAGCAAACGACACAATTAAGCGCGTTTCCCACTCTTTGTTTTTTTCTGCTTGATCTTGTTTTTTCTTCGTTTCTTGTGCACGAACAGAAGCGGCCGGCTCGTTTTGACTCTTAGCGACCGCACCACTGGGCGCCGCTTCATAGCCGCCATCGTGCACTGCTTTCATAATGACTGAGGGCATAATGGGTTTTTCGCTTTCTACCACCATGCTGTTGGTTAACAGATTAACTGTCACATTCGTCACGCCCGGCACCTGCCGAACGGACTTTTCCACATGCGCACTGCACGCAGAACATGTCATCCCCATGACATCATATTTTTGCTTTTGCATGATCATCACCTCTCATACCCCGTGGGGGTATCTTTATATTATCACCTCTTTTCATTGCTGTCAAGCATCTGACTCAAAAAAATACTTTTTCAGTCGAATTTGACACTACTAAATAAATCTGGTACAATTTTCTTATCTTAAACCACACCGATACAGTCTGTTTTAAGGGAACGTTTCGTATCCTTCGAAAGAGCGGATATTCTCAAAGGGACGCTTTTCAAACCGATGGATTGTATTCGTAAATACTTTATATAAAAATTAACAGAAACAGATGAAGGAGGTTTTGTAATGGGAAACTTGGCTCTTGCTTTTTTGCTCACTTTAATTGCCGGATTGAGTACCGGAATTGGCGGTGCAATTGCCTTTTTCACCAAAAGCACCAACAAGCGTTTTCTTTCTTTAAGCTTGGGCTTTTCTGCGGGCGTTATGGTATATGTATCCATGACCGAGCTTTTGACAGAAGCCGGTGCTTCTTTAACCAAAGGGCTTGGTAAATCTGTCGGCGGCTGGGTTGGGATTGCCGCCTTTTTCGGCGGAATGCTGTTAATCGCGCTCATTGACCGCTGCGTTCCCGATGAGGAAAACCCGCACGAAGTAAAGCTTGTTTTAGAAGAACAGCACGAGCCGAAAAAACTGCTGCGCATCGGCGCAATGACAGCACTTGCCATCGGCATTCACAATTTCCCGGAAGGTTTGGCAACGTTTGTTTCGGCTTTACAAAGCCCGGAAGTCGCGATTCCCATTGTAGCCGCAATCGCCATTCATAATATTCCGGAAGGCATTGCTGTTTCCGTGCCTATTTTTCAGGCCACCGGCTCTCGGAAAAAGGCGTTTGCCTACTCTTTTATTTCCGGGCTTGCCGAACCCATTGGAGCGCTGATTGGCTGGCTGGTGCTGATGCCGTTTTTAAATGAAACGCTCTTTGGCATTGTGTTTGCCATGGTAGCAGGCATTATGGTATTCATCTCATTTGACGAGCTTTTGCCTGCCGCCCGTGAATACGGAGAACACCATTTGTCAATTTACGGTTTAATTTCCGGCATGGTGATTATGGCCGTCAGCCTTCAGCTGTTTTAAGCATTATGACAAAAAAGGAAGCCGTTTTCTTTTCGGAAACCGGCTTCCTTTTTTGTCATATTCTGAGCAAGAGGCAATCGTTATTCCCCTATTTTTGAAACAACCTTTTGCTCCGTAATTTGCATATGCTGACGACGATATGTGTCATTGTCTTTCATCCTCAGCTCGGCTTTTACCTGCTCTAAGCGAGTTTTCAAGACTTGTTTTTCCCTTTCATCTTTTGCCGCGGCAATTTTCTGTTCCATCTGCGTTTTCGTTTGTTTCAGATTTTCAATTTCTCTGTCAACTTGGTCAGTATTCCCGGTCGTTTTCATGATAATCGGTTGTTCGCCCTGTTCGTCCGGCTTTCCGCTTACCTGCTTTTGCCGTTCTTGCGGTTTTTGGCCCGTTTCAACGACGGGGCGGCCTTTTTCATCTCGGGAAATTTTATACACACCCGCAGACCGGTTTTCCGACTGCGGTTCGTAAGTGTCGCCTTTTTGTTCCGACGCGGGAGAAGAAGTTTTGCTGCTCTGCTTTTTGCTGCGCTCAAGCTGCTGAATTTGCTTTTTAATTTCCTCTATTTGTTTTTCCAGCTTTTTTTGTTCTTTTTCGTCTTTGCGCTGAACGGCTTTTTGCTTTTCTTGTTGCAGCTGCTGAAGCTTTTTCTCCAGTGCCTGAATATCTGCGTTTGCACCTGCGCTTTTCTCCGGCATAAAGACGGCCGGTGTTTGATTGGAATTCACAGAAGAAAGTTTCATCGCTATCGCCTCCTTAATGGAAGCATACTGTTTTTTCAAACCATGTTCAATGGCTTTGCAATGAACTGTCGTGTGTATGTCATGAAATGTTCAAAAGCACACTTAAAGAAAACATTCCGTTCTGCTTTTGCGTTAAAATTGCACCGTGGTATTTTTCCGCCACAGATTGAATATTGGAAAGGCCCGTTCCCTTTTTCGGTGCGGAATGTTCAACGCAAGTATTCTGAAACTCCAGCAGGTAAAAATCCCCCTGCCGTTTTCCGCTGATGTTGATTTCGCTTTGTCCTTCCAGTGCACGGCAGGCATTCAGCGCATTGTCGAGGGCATTGGCAAAAATGACACACCAGTCCACATCTTCTATTGCGCAGGACTTCGGCAATATCACCGATACGCCGGTTTTGATTTGCTCAGCTGCGGCCAGCCCCAACTTTTCGCTCAGCAGAATATCCACCACCGGATTTCCCGTTCGATAAGGAAAAAACAGCGCAGTTGATGCCGCGTTCAGCTTTTGCAAATAAGCGCGGCTTTCTTCGAGCTGCCCTTTGCGCAGCATGCTGTCTAAAATCAATAAATGATTTTTAATATCATGCCGAAACGCTTTTGTTTGCTCATAGCGCGTTTGTGCCTCGGCAAGATAGATTTTTTGCGCCTTGGCTGCCTGCTCAAGCGAACGCAATGCCGCCTGCGCCTCAAAACCGGCACAAATTCTTTGATAGGCATAGAGCGTACAAAGCAGAGCCGCCAGCCCCAGCACTTGCAGAACAAACAGCCCGGCATGCTCCCCCTTTTGCACCAAAGAAAGCGTGACGGGAATCTTACTGTATGACATGTGAAGGATGTACAATTCTGCCGTAAAGAAAAACAGTCCCGGAATCAGCAAAAGAGTGAGGTACGGCATTGGGGCGGTCTGTTTGAACGACACTAATTTTAACACAAGCGCATAACAGACAATGCAGATGAAAAAAGCCGCCAGCGTTGCGATGATCAAAAGCAGATACAGCGTTAAGGTTCCCATAAAATACGGAAATATCACGCTTTCTATGGAATAGGTCATGCCAAAGGAAAGCTGACAGATGTAGTCGGCAAGTGTTGCACAAAGCAAAGCCTCTGAGCGCGGCGCACGCAAAAACACACGGTTCATCCCATACAAAATAAACATCTGTATCGCAATGGCCAGTGTACTGACAAGCGCACTTTTCACTGACGCGGCACTCAATGCAAGCAGGCACAGCACATAGAAGAGCATGTGCCGCACCCGGTATGACTTACCCGAAAGACGGCTGATAAACGCCAGCTGAATCACACTTTGCACAAACAGACACACAACATGGAAAACGACAGTAAATGTATCCATATCAACCTCCTGTTTCCTTCATGTGGCGCAAAAGTGCTTCGGTTAATTGATGTTCGCGCAAACGGGAAACGGGAATTTTACTGCCGTCCGACAGCGAGGCTTGTCCGGAACGGCATCCGCACACCTTGTCCAAATTCACAAGATAGCTCCTATGGCATTTGAAAAATCGTCCATCCAAGCGGCGCTCAAATTTTTCCAGTTTGTCGTAATAGTCCGTTACCGCTCCGTTTTCTTGATGGATGTAAATTTTTCTGCCCTGCACTTCGCAGTACACAATTTGCGAGAATAAAATCACCTCGCAGGACACACCTTTTTGAATGACGACAGACCGCTCGGCCCTCCGTGTGCACGCCGCGACGGCGCGGCTCATCATTCGCTGAAAACGTTCACGGTTCAGCGGCTTCAATAAGTAGTCATAGGCTGTCACTTCAAACGCATCAAACACATATTCTTTTGAAACCGTCACAAAAATCAACGCCGTATCACGGCTGCGCTGTCGGAGCATTTTCGCCGTTTCCATGCCGTTGGGATGTTCCATTTGAATATCCAGAAAAACAATATCAAAATTTTCCGTGCTTTCAAGCAGTGCCTGACCGCCGGAAAAACAGCTGATATCATAATCGGTTTCCCCGCTCTTTTTCATCCACGTGTGAATTTCTGCACAGAGCGCTTCTACCATCGTCGGTTCATCATCACAAACCGCAAATTTTATCATTATCAATCACCACACTTACGCTAACAGCATATCAAATCTTGCGCCAAACGGCAATGTATTAAGCATGAAATGTATCAAATACAGCATAAAAAGAGCCGACAATCCGCACCAATGGGCGGCCGATTGTCGGCTCCGGCTTTTTTATCCGATTTTTTTATTCCATTGTTTTGCAAATGGCATATTAACCGCTGCAAAGCATTTCCTGTTCTGCGGTTTCCGGGGTTACTTTCAGCTCTTTTTCGCAGACAGACAACACATAATTTTTTTCCTCGGGGTTTTCCAGCAATTGCTGTGCAAGCTGTTTTGTCACAATGCGTTCCACCGCATGCTTTAAGCTGCGCACACCGGCCTTTTCATCGTACATTTGGCACAGAGCCTGCACCGCTTGCTCGGGGTGCGAAAGCACAATTCCCTTTTTCAAGGCACGCTCCTCCAGCTCCGACAGCATACGGTCTGCAAGTTCGTGTAAAACCGGCTCCTCTAAGGGGCAGAACACCAAAATTTCATCCATTCTTCCGAGCAATTCAGGGCTGAAATGCGCTTTTACTGCACCGATTGCTTTTTCTTTTGCCGCATCAAAAGCACCTGCGCTGTCACCAAACCCAAGACACACCGCTCCTTGCGACAAGTACTGCGCACCTAAATTTGAGGTGAGCAAAACCAAAGTATTGCTGAAATCCACTTTGCATCCCAAGGCATCCGTCAGGCAGGCACCGTCTAAAATTTGCAAAAGCAAATGTGTTACATCCGTATGCGCTTTTTCAATTTCATCAAACAGCAGCACGCTGTGCGGCCGTTTTTTCACTGCTTCTGTCAGCTGTCCGCCTTCCCCATGGCCTACATAGCCCGGAGGCGCTCCAAGCAAGCGAGATGCTGTATGAGACTGCATATACTCACTCATATCAAAACGGATCAGCGCTTTTTCTGTGCCGAAATATTCAAGGGCAATCGCTTTTGCAAGCGCTGTTTTTCCCACGCCCGTCGGCCCTAAAAATAAAAAGGCTCCTAATGGATGAGTCCGCGTTGTAAGGCCCAGCCTGGCGCGCTGAAGCACCGCAGAAACAGCGTGCACCGGCTCACTTTGTCCTAAAATGCTTTCTTGCAGAATTTGCTCAATTTCCCGCATACGGCACAGCTCTTTATCCCCTAAGCGCTCCAAAGGAATTCCGCTTTGCCGAGAAGCTACCATTGCAATGGTTTCGCGGTCTACTACGGGACGTTCTTTTTTACCCGCCGCCTGCTCCATGCGAACCGCACTGCACGCTTCGTCCAAAAGTTCAAACGCTTTATCGGGAAGGCGCCGATGAGGCAGACACTGGATTGATAATTCTACCGCAGCTTCGATTGCCTTCGGGGCAATCACAACCTCATGGTAAGAAGCGTATCGTTCCGCCGCACCCTGCAAAATAGACACAGCCGCCTCGGCAGTCGGCTCTTCGACTTCCAGTTGGGCAAAGCGGCGCGCCAACGCGCTGTCACGCTCGATGCTTTTGTGATATTCCGCTCTTGTCGTTGCCCCAATCAGGTGAAGCTCGCCGCGCGCCAGCATGGGCTTTAAAATATTAGCCGCATCAATACCGCCTTCTGCTGCGCCGGCGCCGACAATGGAATGAATCTCGTCCAAAAATAAAATCGTATTGCCTTCCCGGCGCACTTCCTCAAGAATTCCTCGCAGACGCTCTTCAAAATCGCCGCGGTACTTTGTTCCCGCCACCAAACCTGCCACATCAATGGAAAGAATTCGTTTGCGCAAAAGCGGCTCAGGTGCTTTTCCCTGCGCAATTTTCCTTGCTAAACCCTCGACAACCGCGGTTTTTCCCACGCCCGCTTCTCCGATTAAACACGCATTATTCTTCCTTCGGCAAAGCAGAATTTGTTCCAAACGATGAATTTCATTTTCTCGGTTTAAAACGGGGTCTAAGCGCCCTTCTTTCGCAAGCTGAGTCAAATCTTCTCCAAAGCGATCAGCCGTTCGGGTTAATGACATCGGCTTTGCGCAAGAGGGCCGCGAAGCCTGCGGATGTTCCGCACGATGCATGCGCCCCATTCGTCGTTCACATTCTAAAATAACGCCCGCGGGCTCCATACCAAGCTGAAGCATCAGCTTTTTGGCGCCGCAGTTCAGCGACAGCATGGTTAAAAGCATATCCATCGGGGAAACGCGTCCCGGAATCCAAAAGCACAAAAAACGCGTGTGTTTTTTTCCCGCTTCTCTTCTTGCTCGCTCTAAACAGACAGTTAAGTTATCAGAAAGTTCCTGTACCCGTCGTTTCTTTCCGGAAATCACCACAGCATTTTCAGCCAGTGTGCGCCCCAGCGTATATCCAAACACGCGCTTTTGCACTAAAACTTCCCCTGCCTGCGTATGGTCCATTCTTGCCAAGGCCAGCAGCATATGCTCCGTTCTGATGCAGCGGCTGCCCAGCCGCGCCGCCTCATATCCGGCCCGTTTGAAAGCCTGTACCATTTGGCGGCTGCATCCCTGATAACGATTCATCTCATCACATCCTTTAATCACAACAAAAAACGATTCCTTTGCAGTATTCACCGCATAACGGACGCTTAATCATTTTATGCTGCTTTTCGATAAAGAATGTTTTATTTTGGGACATCCCTTTTGCCGAAAGCCATTTTATGCACCTCTTTGCCCATATTCCCACCTTTGGGGCCATATTCGGCAAAGTTTTTACCCAATAAAGAAAGGGCTTTCTGAAAACCCAAAACTTTCAGAAAACCCTTAAAAGCAAATTAACATGCAGCCATTGCAAAATGATTGAACATGGCATACCGTTTTATTCGTTCGCAGCGCGCTGCATCTCTTGTTTCCATCGCTGTAAAACAGGAATATCTGTCGGACAAAATTCATACTGTTCCAATTCCTCGGCGGTAACCCAGCGCAAATCTCGATGCTCCAAGAGCTTCGGCTCTCCGGCTGCAATTTCCGCAGAAAACACAGTTAAATGAATCACGCCCAGCTCGTGCGAATGCGTCACTTCCATATAGGCACTGCCCACTTTCAGCTCCACACCCAGTTCCTCGCGAAATTCGCGCGCCAAAGCATGCTCTTTCGTTTCCCCCGGCTCAACTTTTCCACCCGCCAGCTCCCAAAGCAAAGCCTGCGCTTTTCCTTCCGGCCGCTGGCAAATCATCAAGCGTTCACCGCGGCAAATCAATGCCGCAACTACTTCGTTCATTCCTGACTCCCCTTTTCCGACACATCTGCCTTCGACTGCTTTCTTAAAATCGAATACGGCGGCAAAGGCGTTTCACACGGAACAGAAAAGCTCATTTTCGGATGCGGCGTTGCATCGATGGGGGTATCATCCTCCCCATAGATCACTGTGGGGCAAAAAGCCACAACGTCGCCGTTAGGCAGCAGCGCCTCCAGAGCTTCTCCCGTCACAAATTTTCCGCGCTGTGTACAGTATGCGCGGCCGTCTTTCCATTCATTCACGACGCCGACCAACTCCCATTCACGGATATAGCCCCCCGCGGCAACGTTTTGGCGCGCTTCTTCTTTTCCGAAATAGAAGCCCGGCGAGTAACGTCGGTGAGAAGTTCTTGTCAGCTCATCTAAAACTCGTTCCGGGCACAAAAACTCGTCCGGATTTTCGAGATAAGCATCGAGTGCTTTTCGGTAAGCCGCCGTGACAGACGCGACATAGTAAAAGGTTTTTGCACGTCCCTCAATTTTTAAGCTGTCCACACCTGCCTGACAAATCAGGTGGATAAACGGCGCAGTGCATAAATCATCCGCATTCAGAATATAACTTCCCTCTTGGGTTTCTCCAATTTCAAACGCCCGGTCAGGACGGTTTTCTTCGGTCAAGTGGTATTTCCAGCGGCAGGGCTGCGTACATTGCCCGCGGTTTGCGTCGCGCCCATTCATGTAATTAGAAATCAAACAGCGCCCGGATACCGACATGCACATTGCTCCGTGAACAAAAGCCTCCAGCTCCAGTTCCGGCGGCGTGTTATCGCGAATCACAGCGATATCTTTTAAAGAAAGCTCACGCGCCAGCACCACACGCTTTGCGCCTAAATCCCAAGCGGCATTCGCCGCAAGGTAGTTGGTAATACCAGCCTGGGTAGAAAAATGCACTTCCATATCCGGCGCATATTTCTTGACGGCGCTGAGCACGCCGAGGTCAGCCACAATAAACGCATCGAGCCCGGTATCGCGGACGGTGCGAATAAAATCAGGCAGACGGGCAGCCTCCTCATTCGTGGGCAGCGTATTCATCGTCAGATACACTTTTGCCCCGTGCTGATGCGCAAATTCGGCGCCTTTTGCAATCTGATCCGGCGTAAAATTCTTCGGAGCCGCACGCATTCCAAACTCCGACGCGCCTAAATATACGGCATCTGCCCCATAGCGCACTGCATATTCCAAACGTTCTAAATCTCCTGCCGGGCTTAACAGTTCCGGTTTTTTCAACATATTGCTTTCTCCTTCATTCGTAAGATACGCCGCCGCGAAATGTTCGCGGCGGCGTATCTCTGCCAATGTTACAGCGAGGCGTTCACCTGTGCCGCCGCCGTTTTGTTTGCTTCGTGCTCCGCATCCGTTTTTGCATAGTAGTAAGTACCCGCCAAGTCGGTGACGAAGAAATAATAGTCACCATAATACTGGCTGCTTGCATAATTTAAGGTATTCGTCAGCGCATCCATTCCGGGGTTGGAAATGGGGCCTGCGGGCAAGCCGGGTGTTTTATAGGTGTCGTATGCGTCAATGATCTCCTGGGGAATATTTTCCCATCCGCCGCATGCGGGTGCAATGGTATTGTTGATATAGTTGTTATCATCGTCGTTTTGAATGTAGCTGCTGCAGTTGCTTTGGAGCAAGCTTACGATGGAGTTTGGCCCCAGACGATTCATAAACACAGCGGCCACATCTGCCTGATGCTCCGGCAAACCGGCTTCTTCCTGTACAATCGAAGCCAAGGTGACAAATTCCGTAAGCGTGAAGCCCATTTCCTGCACTTTCGCGTACATTTCATCTGTAAATCGCTTATCAAATTCCCCGTAAATTTTTGCAACCATGTTGTAGACATCGTCGTTTTGATAAAATTCATATGTTTCCGGGAAAAGATATCCTTCACACTTCATAAATTGGTTTGGATTTTCATCGCGCAGGTTCCAGAATTTAAACTGGCTGAAATCACCTTCATTAGCCACCTGCAAAAATTCCTCTGCCGTACAAAGCCCGGCATCTTCCATGCGCTGGGCAAATTGAACCGCCGGAATCCCCTCCGGGAAGGTTACGCGCACGGTGTCGCGCTTTTGTTCCGTTTTCAGTACCTCGATCAACTCGTCATACGTCATATCGCTGGAAAGCTCGAACGTGCCGTACTGCAAAGCGCCGCCCTCCTGCTGAAGCTTTACATAAAGCTGGAACAAAAGAGCCGACCGAATAATACCGTTCTCTTCCAGCGTTTGACTGATGCTCTTCAAGTAAGAGCCTTTTTCAATTTCGACAGTCTTTGCCTCAATCGTGCGCGAACGGTTGCCGATGATGTCGTTCATTCCCCACACCATCACGGCAATTCCTCCTGCAAACAACGCCAAAAACAGAATGATCACAATCAGGCAGCCAATGCGCTTTTTTCTCTTCGGCTTTTTTCCTTTCATATTCCTCTCAAAGTCTTCATGCGCGGTTTCTGTCAAATCAAGGTGCTCTTCGTCTTCCTGCTCTTCTTCCTCCGTGATTTCCTGGTCAAACGGATCATCCCACTGCTGTGTTTGCTTTGCCTCTTGTTTTACTTGCGGCATTTGATTTAACGCAGCTTCGGGTGCTTTTTCCGCCTTCACCTCTGCCTGTTCTACAGACGGCTCTTTTCTCACTGCCGAGGGCTGTGCGGGCTGCGGATGCGCATCATCCTGCGGTGTGCTGGAGCCAGCAGCCCGCTGCGGTGCTTGCTCTTTTGTTTTATCAATCTCATGCGGTTTGCTCGCCATCAAACGCTTTACTTCATCCTCGTAAACCTCGCTCAGCCAAGGCGGAAGACGCTTTAAGCGTTCTTTCAGCTCATCCATTTTCGGTGCGTAATACTGCCGCTGTTCCTGCGGCATGTGGTAAAAAGTAACGGCAAGCTGGGCAAGTTTTTTGGCGTATCCTTCCTGCTCTTCCCTTGTCGGTACGTTGCGTTCCTGGTTTTCCTGCATAGCGACCCTCTTTTCCGCTTGTTGATCAAGTATTTCTCTGTAAAGTCTTTTTCCTTTTCAGTTAAAACCTCAATTAAAGTATCTCTACAAGACTTTTTATCTTCTCAAAAATTTCGCTGCGCGTGTACATGTTATCCCCTTTACAGCATTCCACCGTATGCCATCCAAGCTCTTGTGCGCAGTAGTTTGCAGCGCGGCGGCTTTGGCGCATGTAAGCAGCATCTTTTTCGTGGATGTCTTTTTTCGCCTCATCCCCGTGATAGCGCTCTTCCATCAAGCGCTGTGAAATCTGAGGGTCCACATCTAAATAAATCACAAGATCCGGACGCGGTATCCCCATCTTTTGATATTCCAAATCAAACAGCCACTGCAAATAAGACGCCCATTCACCCCGCGGCAATTTTGCACACTGATGAACCGCATTGGATGTCGTGTAACGGTCGGCCACCAAGATACCTCCCGCTTCATAAAATTCGCCCCAATCTTTGCGGTATCCCGCATACCGATCTACACTGTAAAACAGCGATGCGGTATAGGCGTTGACATCTTGTGCGCTGTCCCCGAATTCTCCGGCTAAGTACATTTTCACAAGCGCGCTGGAATCGCTTTCATAATTCGGGAATGTAATTTTTCGCACTGAAATCTTTTTCTCTCGCAAAAACTCGTAAAGGAGATTTGCTTGCGTGGCTTTTCCGCTTCCGTCCAGACCCTCTAAAACAATGAGTTTTCCCTTCATACGGACTTTCACCCCTTTATTGCCTTGTCATTGCTTATAAGCGCTTCATGGGCGCATAGTTTGCCATCGTTTTTTTGATTCCCGCTGTGTCAAACTGCACTTCCACAATGCAATCGCCTGCAACGGGGGTCACTTTCAGCACTGTGCCTTTGCCGAACACCTTATGCTCTACGGCATCACCCGGCTGATAACTTGTGCCTGTCTGCTTTTTCTCCGGCTGTGCCGCAGATGCAGTACCGGCGCCGACACCGGGACGGCCAAAGCCCGGCTGATAATTTCGCGCACCGCTTTGCACATAACCGGCATTCACACCCGAGGTTCTCGCCGCGGTTCGCTGAATGATCGGCGCCTGTCGCTGCGCATAGGCCATGCGCGCATCATTCATGCGCTTCATCGCACTGCTCTGACGGCCTTCCAGCAAATCGCTGTCAATTTCATCTAAGAACCGCGACGGGCGGTAGCGCTTTGTTTGTCCGAAAATCATGCGCGACATCGCATTGGAAAGGTACAGCTCTTTTTTCGCGCGCGTAATGCCAACATAGCAAAGACGGCGCTCTTCTTCCATATCTTCCTGCGAATAACGGCTCATCTCACCGGGGAAAATGCCCTCTTCCATGCCGATGATAAAGACGTATTCAAACTCAAGCCCTTTCGCGGCGTGCATCGTCATCAGAACAACAACATCGGCACTTTCGTCGTAGCTGTCAATATCGCTGATGAGCGCGACTTCCTCCAAAAATCCGGCAAGCGTGGCCTCTTCTCCCTGCTGGTCGGCATAAGTTTTCACAGAGGATACCAGCTGACCGATGTTTTCTAAGCGTGTTTCGCCCTCTTCTCCGGCCGCTTTGAGCATCGCGCGATACCCGGTAATATCCAAAATTGCATTGACAAAAGCATCCAGCGGCATCGTTTCATACGCTTGCACCATTTTTTGATAAACAAGGTGATAAAAACTGTCAAGTGCCGAAGCTGAACGCCCTAAGCTGGGATAATCTTTGGGATTGTCCAGCACATCCAGCATCGCAACGCCGTGCTCAGCGGCAATATCGGCTAAATTCTGCACGGTTGCCGCACCGATTTTTCTTGCCGGCTCGTTGATAATGCGGCGCAGACGCAAATCATCCTGGCGGTTTGCCACGATGCTCATGTAAGCGAGAATATCTTTAATTTCCTTTCGGTCATAAAAGCGTCTGCCGCCCACAATTTTGTACGGAATACCCGCGCGTGCAAAGTAACTTTCAATGGGGCCGGACTGGGCGTTCATACGGTAAAGCACCGCATGGTCTTTGAGCTTTGCGCCCTCTTTAACATGCTTGCCGATTTCGGCAACCACCTGCGCCGCTTCATCCGTTTCATTGTCCGCTTGCAGACAGACAATCTTTTGCCCTTCGCCGTTGTCTGTCCAAAGCGTCTTTCCTTTTCGAGCGCGGTTGTTTTGAATCACACAGTTCGCCGCATTCAAAATATTGGATGTCGAGCGATAGTTCTGCTCAAGGCGAATCACCTTGGCCCCTGGGAAATGCTCTTCAAAATTCAGGATATTTTCAATCGTAGCCCCACGGAAGCGGTAAATGCTCTGGTCGTCGTCACCTACGACACAGACATTTTGATGACGCCCCGCCAAAAGGTACACAAGCTGAAACTGGGCAATACTCGTATCCTGATACTCATCCACGAGTACATAACGGTAGCGGTTTTCATAAAATTCGCGAATATCCTCATGCTCCGACAAAAGGCGCACGGTGTTATAAATCAAATCATCAAAATCCATTGCGCCCGCCGAAAACAGCTTTTTCTGATAAGCTTCATATACGCGTGCCAAAGAGGTGCTGCGCACATCCTTCGCTTCGGCAATGGCATCGCGGGGGCTGATCATTTTATCTTTCATGCGTCCAATCGCAGAAAGCGACGCTTTGAGCGGCAAAAATTTCTCGTCAATCGAAAGGGTTTTGTAAATATCTTTCATCGCCCGCTGCTGGTCGTCTGTATCGTAAATGGTAAAGCTTTTAGGATAGCCCAGCCTGTCGGCATCGCGCCGGAGCATGCGCACACATGCTGAATGGAACGTAGAAGCATGTACATCCTGCCCGGCTTGTCCGAGCATCGCGCTCAAACGGTTTTTGAGCTCTCCTGCCGCTTTGTTTGTAAACGTAATCGCTAAAATATGGTACGGATACACCGGCCGTTCGCTCAGCATCTGTTCCAGTTCTTCACTGGGCGTTCCCCCGCTGTTCACAATTTCAGCAAGCTCCTGCACGTGTGCCTGCGTACAGCCTGCGGGGATTCGCTGTGAATCATGTGCACGCCCGAACCGAATCAGATTGGCAATGCGATTGACAAGCACCGTTGTTTTTCCGCTTCCTGCCCCGGCTAAAATCAAAAGCGCCCCGTCTGAAAAGAAAACGGCCTGCTTTTGCTGTTCGTTCAGATTTTTAAATTGTTGTTCGATATAATTCCTGCGCAGCGCCGGAAACTGCTGTTCCATCATAAACTACCTCTTGTTTTCCTGATAATCGTACATAGTATACCATATTTTGCAGGGAATGAAAAGCATCTCCCGGAAAGCCGACGCAATTCTGCTGAAAAATTTACGTTTCGCGCAAAAAGCCGCAAAAACCTTAAAAATCGGCTTTTGCGGCTTTTGCTGTATCAATTTATGCTGCATTCAATTGTTCAGAGCTGACATGCTCTAACAGCGTTTCATAAATCTGACGCGTTGCAGCTTCGTCCTTCCCGCTGACTACTAAAACCTCATTTTGCAGTTCCAGCACGACAGCCGACGTACATTTTGTATAACTATAACGTGTATAAGTGCCAAATTCATCGTTGCGGAATGTTCCCATGAGAAGCCGCGGTGAACCAAAGCCATTTGTTCTGATTCCGTGCACATCCTGTTCGCGATATTCCAACGCCTGAATGTCGTCATACGAAATAGAGGCATCCGGCCAATAATCTGCTTGAAGCGTCATAGCAGTGTCACTGTATTCTACCGTAATATCGCCGGTAAAGAGCATCACTCCGACGAATACGAGAACCAAAACACCAATTCCCAACGTTACAAACCACCAAATCCGCGTTTTTTTCTGCTGCATCATCGGGTCATCAACATGAAACGAATTGTTTTTTGTTTGCTTTCGATAGTAAAGATAGGAATAGGCAATCGGGACAACAGCGATCACGACAATCGCTGCAATCAGCACGCTTACGGAAATATCCGCAGGCAAAAATGCACTCATCAGCATCACAAGACCACCGGCAACCCATACTTTTCCGCCAAAGCGATGTGTTTTCACCCAGTTTTCTTCATTGCTGACGGTCCATGGAACACGGATTCCCATCGTGTAGTTGCGTTTCATCTTTGGGAAATAATTTCCCATAATCAGAAAGAGCACTCCCAAAAGAACCTCCATCCATGTTGTCGTATTCATTTCTATTCCCATAGAGGCTGCGTAAATCATGCCGCTTGAAATCCAAGACAAAACCGGAAAAATGAAAAAGACAAGATTAATCGCCTGTTCCGACTGCTCACGGTTTCGTGCGTCCAAAAAGACAAGAGCGGCAGTAATCCAATGGAACACAAGCAAAAGAATCGGTGTTCCAAAGACAGCAAAAGCCTTGCCGGACCAGCCGTCTATTTGCCCGCTAAAGCCCCAATGTGTAGGCATTTTTTCGGGCAGCTGTCCCCACAGAAACACACCGACAATGATCGGCAGCAACAACATCACTGATGTGAGCAACAATATTTTTTTATATTTCATCATTTTGGTTTCCTCCCTTCAAATCAGCGGCCCAGAGCATTAACTCTTCCAGCACCGAGGCATTGAGCTCGTAAAAAATGTATTTTCCCTCTCTGCTGTCACGAATCAGCTGTGCATCCTTTAAAACAGCCAAATGACGCGAAACTGCCGCGGCCGTAATGGAAAAATGGGCCGTAATTTCCCCGGCGGATAATTTCTTCTCTTTTAACAAATTCAAAATTTCTCGCCGCACAGGGTCGGAGATGGCCTTTAACGTTTTTTGCAAACTCACTGCGCTCGCCTCCTTTCACTCATTTAACAGTTAAGTTAATTGTTAAATGAAGTATAGCACTGCCCCATTAAACTGTCAAGTATGCAAAGTGCATCATTTTTTTGCCGCTTTTTTTGCCAATTTCACGAATGGAAACCGCTGTTTTGTCGTCGGCTGCTAATTCCTAAAAGCCGAAATTTCAAAAAAAGCAGAAAAATAAAGTGCTCTTTCTGTACACAATAAAAGCTGCGCACTTCGGCAATCCCGACACCATGCCGTGAAAGCGCTGAAATTCTGCTTTCTTCATCAACGGCGCGGCGCTTTTTCTTGCCTCGTGCGCAGCTTTTATTTTATCAAGTATCCCCTGCTTATTCCGGCAGCTCTATTTCTCCTTGAGGGTTCACATAACCCAGAATGGAAGGCGACAGAACTGGCGGATGATCTGCAAAGCACAATGCCTGCAAATAGGTTTCCTGTGCAGTTTCTTGTTTTGAAATATCATTTAAGTAAAACTTTGCGAGCACTTCCCCTTTCTCAGCATACTGTCCGGTTTTTTTCAAAAGACGAATTCCGGCCGCATGGTCGATCACGCTTTCTTTCGTTTCACGGCCTGCCCCCAGCAGCATTGCCGCAAGGCCGATTTTCTCAGCATCCATATGGGTAAGATACCCTGTCTTCGGGCTGCGAACGACAATACAATGAGCGGCCTTCAAAAACGGCTCGCCTTGTTCGATATGCGCTGTGCTTCCGCCTTGTGCACGAATCATCTGCAAGAATTTTTCAAATGCTTTTCCGCTTTCAAGCGCACTTTTCGCCTGCTGCAAACACTCCGTCAAAGAACCCTTCCCTGCCAGCATTAAAAGACGCGCCGACAGCATCAAACATTCGTGTGTTAAATCCGCAGGGCCCTTTCCCAAAAGGGTGTCCACGGCTTCCTCTACTTCCAAAGAATTTCCGATGCAAGCCCCCAGCGGCACATCCATATTCGTCATTAGCGCCGCCGTTTGTTTGCCGTGGGCGCGCCCAATCTCTACCATACAGCGGGCGAGCTGTTCTGCTTCACGCTGAGTTTTCATAAATGCGCCGCTTCCCACTTTTACATCCAGCAAAATACAATCTGCACCTGCGGCCAGCTTTTTGCTCATAATGCTTGACGCAATTAAAGGAATACATGAAACCGTTGCTGTTACATCGCGCAGAGCATACATCTTTTTATCAGCCGGAGCAATGTGCTCACTTTGTCCCATCACGGCTAAGCCGATTTCATTGACCTGACGAAGAAATTGCTCCTGCGTCATCGTAACACACAGGCCGGGAATCGATTCAAGCTTATCCAAGGTGCCTCCCGTATGGCCCAGCCCTCTGCCGCTCATTTTTGCCACGCACAAGCCGCACGCAGCTGCAATCGGGCCGACAATCAAGGTGGTTTTATCGCCGACGCCTCCTGTTGAATGTTTATCCACTTTAACGCCGCTGATGGCGCTTAAATCCAGTTCTTTACCCGACTTTGCCATCGCCGCTGTCAAAAATGCTGTTTCCTGCGCGGTCATCCCTTTCAGATAGACCGCCATCATCCAAGCACTCATTTGATAATCGGGAATCGTCCCTTGCGTGTAGCCTTGAACGAGCCACTCAATTTCTTTCCCGGTCAACTCCTGTCCGTCGCGTTTTTTTGCAATCAAATCTACCATTCGCATTCTTTCTTCGCTCCTTTCTCTCGGCTTTCTGAAATGCCCGCAATCTGAAAGAAAAAGCAAAAAGGGGAAAGGCCGCGCCTTTCCCCTTTGCAAACATCACGGCGCGCATCGCCTAACGCTTACGCCTGCGAGGGAGCGGACGGGTCAGCTTTCGCCGTTTCCTGCGGCGCCACCTGAGCCTCTACCTGTCGTTCCCGACTTCCGTTCTCCTCTTTTTCTTCCATAGGCTCCAAGCTTCCGCCCTCCATAAGAATACGGAACTCTTCCCCGGTTAATTTTTCACGCGCTTCCAGCTCTTTCGCCACAACATGCAAGCGATCCATGTGTTTTTCCAGCATGGCGCGAGCTGTTTCAAAAGCTTCGTCGAGCATTTCTCGAATTTCCGCGTCAATTTCAGACGCCACTTCTTCGGAGTAGTTGCGTCCCGACGCCAAGTCGCGGCCCAAGAAGGTTTCACCGGGATCGGTGCCGTACACCACAGGGCCCAGACGCTCAGAGAAGCCGTAGCGCATTACCATATTGCGGGCAATCCGTGTTGCACGCTCCAAATCGTTTGATGCACCCGTTGAAATATCATCCAGCACCAGCTTTTCCGCCACACGGCCGCCAAGCAGCGTGACAATTTCCTCCGCCATCTGATTTTTAGTGACGTAATTTTTATCCTCTGCGGGCAAACTCATCGTATAGCCGCCGGCCATTCCGCGCGGCACAATGGAAATTTCGTGAACCGGGTCTGCCGTTTCGCTGTAATAATGCGTAATGGCATGGCCTGCCTCATGGTATGCTGTCAGACGTTTTTCCTTTTCGGTTACCACACGGCTCTTCTTTTCAGGGCCTGCCACCACCTTGATGGTTGCCTCTTCGATTTCTTTCATGGTGATCGCCTTTTTACTGCGGCGTGCGGCAAGAAGCGCCGCCTCATTCACCAAGTTTTCCAAGTCAGCGCCTGTGAAACCGGCCGTTGTCTTTGCAATCGTCTTCAAGTTCACATCCGGTGCAAGCGGTTTTTTGCGGGTGTGTACCTTCAACACTTCTTCGCGGCCTTTGACATCCGGCAAACCAACATACACCTGCCGATCAAATCGGCCCGGGCGCAAAAGTGCCTTATCCAAAATATCGGCGCGGTTCGTGGCTGCAATGACAATAACGCCTTCATTTGCACCGAAGCCATCCATTTCAACGAGCATCTGGTTCAAGGTTTGCTCACGTTCGTCATGGCCGCCGCCCAAACCGGTTCCGCGCTGACGGCCCACTGCATCAATTTCGTCAATGAAAATAATACTGGGCGCCGTCTTTTTCGCTTTATCGAATAAATCGCGCACGCGCGAAGCGCCGACACCGACGTACATTTCTACGAAATCAGAACCGGAAATCGAATAAAACGGTACACCCGCTTCCCCCGCACAGGCACGCGCCAGCAGGGTTTTACCGGTACCCGGAGGGCCGACAAGAAGCACACCGTGCGGAATTCTGGCACCGAGCGTATTAAATTTTTGCTGATTTTTCAAAAACTCAACAATTTCTTCCAGCTCTGCTTTTTCTTCATCCGCGCCCGCTACATCTTTAAACGTAGCTTTTCGCCCTTGATCCGACTGATCTTTCACTTTGGCGCGCCCGACATTCATCGCTTTGCCGCCGCCGGCCTGCATATACATAAAATAGTACAGTCCGCCCATCAGCAGGACGCTGACAAGAATAAACGGCAGCATCGTCAGAAGGAACGGCGTTTCCGTATTGGGCAGAATGTCATACTCCCACTCTTGGTCCGGGTGTGTCTTTTCAAAAGCGGCAATATATTCATCCAAATGATCGACAAACAGTCCCGCAGAAGGCAAGCTGTATACAATTTTGTTTGCATTGCTTTGGGCCGCCGCCGTTTGATTGCCGCCGAACAGAGAGAGCGAACCGATGGTAGACTGTGTCCAATCCTCCTGCTTTTCCGGCTTTTTCAAAGCGCCCTCTGTCAACACCATTTGAAGGGAATTATTTTTTAGGTTCAGGGTAAAAGTTTCTACCTGCCCCTTTTCAAAATACGAAATAATTTCGCTGTATTTTCGAGATTGCTGCTGTTCCCCTCCCATTCCGGATACAATGAACAGCATAATGACAATGCCCAGCACCAGAAGAATCACCAAACCATTGGTTCCTCTGCGTTTGTTCAAATTCTATCACCTCTTTGGGCAAAGCCCGATTTATACGGAATACACTTCCGGTTTCAAAATGCCGATATAAGGCAGGTTGCGGTATTTTTCATCATAATCCAAACCGTAACCAACAACAAACTCATCGGGCACAGAGTATCCGATATAGTCTGCCTTTAAGTCTACTTTGCGGCGGGCGGGTTTATCCAGCAGCGTCGCAATGCGGATAGAGCGCGGCTCACGGCCCTCCAGCAGCTCCTTCAAGTAGCTCAGCGTCATGCCGGAGTCCAAAATATCTTCAACAATCAGCAGATCTTTATCCTTTAAGGGAACATCCAAATCCTTCACGATTTTGACAACGCCGCTCGATTTCGTACCGGCGCCGTAGCTGGAAACCACCATAAAATCAATTTCTGCCGGCACATCGATTTCACGCATTAAATCAGCTAAAAAGACAACGGCACCTTTTAAAACGGTGACAATCATCAAATTTTTTCCTTGATAATCCTGCGTGATCTGTCGGCCAAGTTCTTTCACTTTCTCGCGCAGTTCTTCCTGCGTTAAAAGTACTTTTAAGATATCATCATGCATGCTCATTTTTTACATCTCCTTTAAAAACGGTGTTCCCGGCACTTACCGCACATGAAACTCCACAATCATTTTTGTGGCGGCCGAAACCGCCGCCGAACGGGAAACACCCCAGCCCGGCGCCCACAAAATTTCGCTTCCCTTTGCTAAAACAGGAATTTGCTCCCGTTCCGACAGCGGAATTCTCGCTTCGGAATACCATTTTTTCAGCGGTTTTGTAACATTTCTTTCCGCAGGGCAAAAGGTATCTCCGGGCTGTTTGGTACGAAACTGTGCGTCATCACTTATCATATCATAATCTGCCCAAAATTTTAAGGCTTTTTTCTCATCTTTTGCAGAAAAGTTTGCTTTTTTTACAGGAACAAGTGTAATTTCCAATATTTTTGCGTTCGGCCCTTCAATCACGCCCTCAGAAAACGGCTGATGCCAAGGCTCTCGGTCAGACGGCATTCGCCTTTTTTCCACAGAAAGCCGTCCCTGCGACACACGAAAAATACAGTCTTTCGATACGGCAATTGCGCCCCCTTTTTTTAAGAGTGCACAAATTTGACCGCATAGTGCAGTTTTCTCGGGCTTTGCTCCGCTTTTCAAAATAAGCAGGCGCACCGCCTCACGTGCGACGGGCGCAGGTGCACTTGCCAAACATTCCGCATCGTAGCAGCCGTACTCACATAGTGCCTGCTCCAAAAGCTGGTACGCGAGTTCTTCCAGCCAATCAGACATTTCCCGCATTTCCTGAGAAAAGCGCAGCAAGGCCTCCTGCGCTCCGGGATGCACTTTTTCCAACACCGGGAGTGTTTCGTTCCGGATACGGCCTCTTGTGTACTGAAGCGTTGCATTTGTGGCATCTTCACACCATCCTTGCCCCCGCAGAGCAAGCCAACGGCGCACGTCGCCCCGTGCCGTTTGCAAAAAAGGGCGAATGACAACGCCGTTGCTGCTTTTCATCCCGGCGGCACCGTGCACAAACGTTCCTCGCAGAATATGAAAGAGAACGGTTTCCGCTTGATCATCTTTTGTATGGGCTACGGCGATTTTCGCATTTAAAGCTTCTGCGGCGCTTTTCAAAAACGCATACCGCTCCTTTCTTGCCCATTCCTCAGACATGTCGCTGCTTTGCGGAAAAAGCTGTTTTACCAGTAAAGGAATTCTAAGTTTTTTGCACAAGGCACGCACAAACATTTCCTCCGCTTTCGCCTCGGCGCGAAGTCCGTGATTGACATGCGCACCCACAAGCCTTGAAATTCCCAGCGCTTCACGATTCTCAGAAAGGAAAAGCAGAAGACCGACAGAGTCACCGCCGCCCGAAACAGCAGCGATCACCGTATCGTCCGGCTGAATCAGCCCGTCTTTCGCAATGAGCGCCCATGCGCTCTCAAGTCGTTCATCCATGATAGCCATCCAAATTGGTAAATCTTGTATGTGCACCGTCCCACATGAGTTTTGCGGTTCCGGTTTCTCCGTGGCGGTTTTTCGCCACAATGCATTCGGCTTCTGTCACACCGTTTTCACCCGCGTTATCCTCATCCTTGTTATAGTATTCATCACGATACAAAAAGAGCACCGAATCGGCATCCTGCTCGATAGAGCCGGAGTCACGCAAGTCGGAAAGCATCGGCCGATGGTCGGCACGGTTTTTTTCCGCGGAACGCGAAAGCTGTGACAGCGCTAAAATAGGGACATTCAGTTCCTTTGCCATAATTTTTAAGTTTCGTGTGATTTCACTGATTTCCTGCACACGGTTTTCCGTGCGCCGCCCGGTGCTCATCAGCTGCAAATAGTCGATAATCACAACGTCAATGTTCCCTTTATGGGGGTCTTGATTAATTCTTTGAATTTTCGCTTTCATCTCAGCGACGGTAATTTGCGAAGTATCATCCAAGAAAATATTGGTTTTCGCCAACACTTCAGAGGCTCGCACAAGGTCTGTCCAGTTTGCATCTGTTAAATTTCCCGTGCGGAACGCTTGACTGTGAATCGCTGCCTCACCGGACAAAATGCGGTTGACAAGCTGGTCTTTCGTCATTTCCAAACTAAACATTGCCACACCCAAATTTTGGCGTTTGGCGATATTCGTGAGAATATTCAATGCAAAGGAGGTTTTTCCCATACCGGGGCGTGCGGCCAAAATAATTAAGTCTGAGCGTCCCAGTCCGGTGAGCATCATGTCGAGATAAGTAAACCCCGTGGGAATTCCGAGATATCGGTCGCGGTTTGGGCCTCCGATTTCCTGCAAATGCGCCAAGGCGTCTACAATAACATCACTGATGGAAGTCAGCGCATTGGACGATGAACCGGCTCGGATTTGATAAATTTGACGCTCGGCATGTTCGAGCAGCAAATCGGCATCGGCTTCTTCCCCGGTGCTTTCCAAAATATTTTTTGCCGCAAGCATCAGCGCACGGACGCGATAACGCTCTACAACAATTTTCGCGTAATGCTCAATATTCGACAGAGTCGGAACCCACTCCGCCAACTGCGTTACATAGACTTTCGCCTCGTCCGGCGTTGAAAAAATTTCGGCTTCCTGTACTGCGGCCAGCAAGGTGACAAAGTCAACTGCACCGCTTTCGGAATACAAGCGGGAAATTTGTTCAAAGATGGAGCCGTTGTTTTTGTAATAAAACATTTTCGGCTCTAGCATTCCCGCCACTTTGGCAAATAAACTGCTGTCAACAATCAATGCGCCGAGCACCGCCTGCTCAGCTTCCATGCTGTATGGCAGATTTAAGCCCATTGCGTCCAAAGAAACGCTTATTTCTCCCGCCATTTTGTATCTCCTTTCATTGAGAGCTTTTTAACAAAGAAATGTGCAGCCGTTCGCAAACGCTGCAAGCACCTCTTATGCAAGAAACAATTCTATTCCTATTTTTCAAAAAGCCCTGTATTGTATCCTGCCAAATTACCGGGGCAGCACCGCGCTGAACGGATGCCCTCTGCAACGGGAAAACAAGGCCCGCCGAGCATATCGGCGCGCCTTGCCCTTTTATTCCACAACGGATACTTTAATTTTCGCCGTAACCTGCGGGTAAATTTTTACCTCAATTTCAAATGTACCGAACGTTTTAATATCGCTGTCCAGCACAACTTTGCGTTTATCAATCTGCTCGCCGAGATTTTGCGAAACGGCCTGAGCAATGTCTTTTGCCGTTACAGAGCCGAATAATCTGCCGCCTTGGCCGGCTTTTGCTTGAATGGAAACCGTCTTTCCTTCCAATCGCGCAGCGACCGCCTTTGCCTGCGCCAGTTCCTCGGCTTTGTGGTGTTCTTGCGCTGCTGCTTTCGTTTTCACTTCATTCACAGCAGCCGCATCGGCAGGAACCGCCAGCTTGCGGGGAAACAAAAAGTTTCTTGCGTATCCGTCGGACACCTCATACATGCCGTCTTTTTTACCGATGCTTTTTACATCTTGCTTTAATACTACTTTCATCGAATCTCTCTCCTATTCCGGGCAGTTTTTATTCCATTGGAACGCTGCCCCTCCTGATTTTGCAATTAGTACAGATTCAGAGCTTGCTTCAAGCCCGTACAGTATGCCTGCTCTGTTCTTTTTTCTGCTCTTCCCGATATTCAGCAATGGCTTCCAAAATTTTCTGACGCGCTTCTTCAATGGACATATCCTTGAGCTGTGCACCGGCCATCGTAAGGTGACCTCCGCCCCCCAATTTTTCCATAATGAGCTGGACGTTCACTTCGCCCATACTGCGCGCAGAAACGCTGATTTGATTGCCGACATTCACCGCAACAACACTTGCCTGGATCCCGTTAATGGTCAGCAAGTCGTTGGCCGCCTGAGGAATCACAACATTCATTTCCGGAGGAAGCTCTGCCGAGCAGACCACCGCACAGCCCATATACATCTCGGCCTGCGTCACAAGCTGAGATTTATAGGTATAATCTTCAAGGGAAGAGTTAAACAGCTTTTTTACCGCCTGCGTCTGCGCACCCATTCGCCGCAAATACGCCGCCGCTTCAAAGGTTCTCACTCCGGTATGCAAGGCAAAATTCCGCGTATCAAGCGTCATGCCTGCTAAGAGCGCCTGTGCCTCCTGCGGTGTCAATCGCGTTTGCTTATCGCCTTCCACATACTGCAAAAGCTCCGTGACAAGCTCTGCGGTGCTCGACGCGTACGGTTCATGATAAAATACAACGCAGTCCTCAATGTGTCCCACACATTTTCGATGATGGTCAATTACAACCACATTTTTTGCGTGCCGATACAACTCTTCGGATTCTAAAAGATACGGTAAATGCGTATCTACAATGATTAAAAGGGTATCGCCGTAAAGATGTCCGCTCGCCTGTTCAGGACTTAAAAATTCTACCGTTCCGGCAGCTTTCATTTCATCAATCAAATTTCCGGCCAGCGTCTTTTCTCGGTTTACCACCACGGCGGCCTTCTTTTGACAAATTTTCGCAAAACGCACCATGCCGACCGCCGCACCGATCGCGTCTAAATCAGACATTTTATGGCCCATCACAAGCACATTATACGACTGCGCAATCAAATCGCGGATGGCAGCGGAAACAATGCGGCTTCTCACCTTGCTTCGCTTTTCGACGCTGCGCGTCACGCCGCCGAAAAAGCTGAAACCGTCCGCGCTTTTCACCGCCGCCTGATCACCGCCTCGGCCAAGCGCCATATCCAGCGCCTGAGCCGCCATTTTTTCGCCCTCTGCCAATGTAGGAGCGCCCCGTCCCACGCCAATGGACAATGTGACAATCGTGTTATCGGCGTCCGCACCGAACGTTCTCACTGTGTCCAAAATTGAAAATCGGGAGCGTACAATCTCCTGCATGTGGCGTTCTTCCACAACGGCCAAGTATTTGGAAGCTGAAATATGCCGCATAAAGCCCGTCGTCGCCCCAATGAACTGATCCAGCGCGTTTTCCACGTCGTTCATGATACGGGCGCGGTCTGTTTCTTTCATTTCTTTCAAAAGCTCATCATACGTGTCAATGGTAATGAGCATCACGCTCGGGCGCGACGCGGCATACTCGTCGCAGGTGTCGAGCATCTGCGTTTCGTCCACTACATAGAGGACGCGCATCACATCGTTTTTTGAGCAAAAAACGCGGCATCGGCGGCCGTTGACGGTTAACAGCTGTCCTTCCCCCTGCACGGCTTGTTCCAACCGGAGCTGGGGCATCAGGTCCGCCAGCGGCTGCAGGCACATTTCCTGACCGTCGGCAATTCTGTTGAGAAACGCATCATTGTACCAGACAATGCGGTCTTCCTCCGCAACCAGCACGGGAAGCGTCAAGCTTGCCAGGCTGCTCTGCGCGGCCGTACCGGCATCTGCTGCCCGCAGGAAACGGCCGGAAGCTTCCCGAAAACGGCGCAAGCCTGCATAGAGCCACAAAAGCACCAAAGCTAAAAACAGCACGATGGGAATCACCCATGCCGGCTTGAGCACTGCCAGCGTGATGCACATTGCCACACATGACAAGGTTAAAAACAAGAGCAGCGTATCCAGCGCAATCAGTCGCTTTTTCATTTTCCCACACCTTTCACCGACACTCTGCACACCGTTTTAGGCGTGAGTGCCTGTCAAACCTCCATGATAATCGGCAAAATCATGGGGCTGCGCTTCGTCTTCCTGTATAAATAAGACGAAACCGTTTCCCGAATTTTCATTTTCACCATGCTGTGATCCAGCATATCACGGCGATTCAAATTGCCCAGCATTTCACGCACTGCGCCGCGTGCGCCGTCTAAAAGCTCTTCGCTTTCGCGCACATAAACAAAGCCGCGTGTCACGATATCCGGCCCTGCCAGAACCGTACCGGAAGAGCCGTCGACCGTAGTCACCACAATGACAAGGCCGTCTTCCGACAAGTGACGGCGGTCGCGCAAAACCGTGCTTCCGACGTCACCTACGCCAAGACCGTCTACGAGCACGGCGCCCGCTGTGACGCTTTCCTCAACGGTCAGTCCGTCAGCGGACAGCACAATGCAGTCGCCCGTTTCGCCGATATAGATATTCTCCGGCGGCACACCTACGGCCGCAGCAGTCATCGCATGCTTTTTCAGCTGCTTATACTCGCCGTGCACAGGCAGGAAGTACTGCGGGTTTGCCAGCGTGAGCACCAGCTTTTGCTCTTCCTGACAGGCATGGCCCGAAACGTGAACATCGTACATCGATTCATAAATTACTTCTGCGCCCAGCTTGAGCAGGCCGTTGACCACCTTTGTCACCATTTTCTCGTTGCCGGGAATCGGCGTAGCGGAAATAATGATGAAGTCACCCTCGCCGATGCGCACATTGCGGTGGCTCGCACTTGCCATGCGCGACAGCGCGCTCAGCGGCTCACCCTGGCTGCCTGTTGTGATGAGCACCACTTTCTCAGGCGGATACTGGTTGATTTCTTCAATGCTGATTAAAGCCGTTTCCGGCGCATGCAGATAACCCAGCTCCAGCGCCATCTCGGTATTATTCACCATGCTGCGGCCCGAAACGGCCACTTTTCTGCCCGACGCGACCGCCAAGTCGATAATCTGCTGAATGCGATACAGATTGGATGCAAAGGTTGCAATCACAATCCGCTTGCGCTCGGCGCGGCGGAACAGCGCCGCAAAGCTTTCCCCCACTTTGTGCTCGGTTGCGGTAAAGCCGGGGCGCTCGGCGTTTGTGGAGTCGCTCAAAAGCGCCAAAACGCCTTTTTTGCCGTAAGCGGCAATGGTGGCAAGGTCGGTAGGCCCGCCGGAAATGGGCGTGTAGTCAATCTTAAAGTCGCCCGTTTGCAAAATCACACCCGCCGGGCACTCGATGGCAAAGCCCACGGCATCGGGGATGGAATGATTCACATGAATCGGCTCAATGACAAAACAGCCGAGTTTAAAGCGGCGCGACGGCGTAATCTCGTGCAACTTAGCCGACGAAGCAAGGCCGTGCTCTTCCAGTTTATTTTTAATCAGGCCAAGCGTTAAGCGCGTGGCGTAAACGGGCACTTGAAACTCGCGCAGCAAATACGGCAGTGCGCCGATGTGGTCTTCGTGGCCGTGCGTGATTAAAAGCCCTTTGATTTTATCTTTGTTCTGCAAAACAAAGGTAAAATCGGGAATCACAAGGTCAATGCCGAACATTTCACTGTCCGGAAAGACAAGGCCGCAGTCTACCAAAAGCATGTCGCCTTCACACTCATAAAGAGTGATGTTCTTGCCCACTTCCCCAAGGCCGCCCAGCGGGTAAATCTTCACCTGCTTGGCCTTTGCGCCCATCGGACGGCGGCGGCGCGAGCCAAACCCTTTCTGCGGACGCATTCTGCTGTTCTGCGCCCCCTTTACACGCTGGGGTGCAGCATCGCCATGCTCGGCGGGTGCTGTGCGCGCCATACGGCGGGGGCGCTGTTTCGCTCCCGCGTTTTGCCCTGCCTGCGCCTGTGTGCGCCCGGGCTTTCGCACCGCATGCTTTTCCGACTGCGGGTGTTGTACTTGATTCATTTGTTCCATAAATCCTCCTGTATCATAAAGTTCATATATGCTCAACAAAACTGTGAAAAAAAGACGGAGTCGCACAATCTGCGCCCTGCCCTGCCATTCTGCGCTTTGACGTATCAATTCGCCCTGCTGCGCGTGGCCGTATGCCCTTTTGCACGCTTTGTTTTTCAAGGCGGCTCAAAGCAGATTTCTTTCGGCGCGCCCTAAACGAAAACAGATATATTCAGTTAATAGCTTATCTTTTTCCCGCAGTTTTGTCAAGCTTTGCCCGGTTTATTCATGCGGTGCGCCCCCTTTCGTTTTCTTATTTACTTTTGATATCTTTTCCCTTATAATAGAGCTTGCCGGCTTCTTTTTCTGCGGAAATTCGGCGAAAAATGCCGGCCTTCAAACAGTGAGGTGACTTTGTGAAACAAGTGAATGTTTATACAGACGGTGCATGCAGCGGCAACCCCGGCCCCGGCGGCTGGGGGGCAATTCTCGAATACAAGGGCACGCGCAAAGAGCTTTCCGGCGGCGAAGCACAGACTACCAACAACCGCATGGAAATGACTGCTGTTCTGCGCGCGCTTGAAGCTTTGAAAGAACCGTGCCGGGTCGTGCTGTGCAGCGATTCAAAATATGTAATTGATGCACTCTCTAAGGGCTGGGCAAAGAAATGGCGCGCAAACGGCTGGAAACGCGGCGATAAAAAGCCCGCGTTAAACCCTGATTTGTGGGAACAGCTTTTAAACGCTTGTGAGCGCCACGAAATTGAGTATCAGTGGATTAAAGGCCACGCAGGCCACCCGGAAAACGAGCGGTGCGATGAATTGGCCGTGGAGCAGGCAGCGCGCTTTCGCTGATTTTACGAGTTGTGCTTTCTCGGTACCGCCGAAGGTGCTCTGCGTAAAACGGCAGTAAACTTTTACAAAGCAATTGTGAGGGCTCGTTGCCATGAACGCACACTTTTTCCTTCATTCGCAGAGAAAATTTGCGCAAAAGCACGATTTTTTGATTTGACCCTTGCAAATAATACCACACTGGTATATATTATTCAGTAAAGGAGCGGCCTTTCACCGCTTTTATGGGTTTTTGAAAGATTTTTTCAAGGCCCTTAAACAAAGAAAGAAGGTATTTTTGTGAATTCAATCATCTATCTGGATAATGCGGCTACCACACCGGTGGTTCAGCCTGTCATTGATGCCATGGTGCCTTACTTCGGCGAGCACTACGGCAACCCTTCCAGTATTTTTTATTCGGTTGGCGCCGAAGCAGGCAGCGCGCTCAGCGCGGCTCGTGAAAGCGTTGCGCGCAGTCTTGGCTGCGAGCCGTCCGAGGTGTTTTTCACCAGCTGCGGCTCCGAAGCCGACAACTGGGCGCTTAAAGGCACTGCGCATCGCCTGGGCGCAAAAGGGAAAAAGCACCTCATCACTTCGTGCATTGAGCACCATGCTATTCTGCACACAATGAAGGCGCTCGAAAAAGACGGTTTTGAAGTAACTTATCTTCCCGTTGACCACGAGGGGTTTGTCAATCCCGCCGATGTAAAAGCGGCCATCCGCCCGGATACCGCGCTGGTTTCCATTATGTTTGCGAACAACGAAATCGGCACCATTGAGCCGGTGGAAGAAATCGCCCAAATCTGCCACGAGCACAACGTGTGGTTTCACACCGACGCCGTGCAGGCCGTCGGCGCCGTTCCCATTCGCTTTAAAGAAATGGGCTTTGATATGCTGAGCCTTTCTGCGCACAAATTCAACGGTCCCAAAGGTGTTGGCGCGCTCATTGTCCGCCGCGGTATTTTGCCCGATATCTTAATCGAAGGTGGTGCGCAGGAGCGCGGCCGCCGCGCCGGAACGGAAAACCTGGCCGGTATTGTCGGTATGGCAAAGGCGCTTGAAATTGCAGTGGGCAGCTTAGAGGAGAAATCCAAAAAGCTGAGTGCGATGCGTGACGCGCTTCAGCGCCACATTGAAACAATGCCCGACGTAACCATCAACGGCACCAAAGGGGACAAGCGCCTGCCCGGCACGCTGAACGTCAGCTTTGAAGGCGCGGAAAGCGAAAGCATTTTGCTGTTTTTGGACATGAGCGGCATTTGTGCATCCTCCGGCTCGGCTTGCGCCTCGGGCAGCTTAGACCCCAGCCACGTTTTAATGGGCATCGGCCTGTCCCATGCACTTGCGAATTGCAGTGTTCGTTTTTCGTTTGGTGTGCAGAATACACCCGAGCAAGTGGAAACCGTCTGCAAAGCGCTGGATGAGGCCGTAGCGGAAGTTCGCCGCCGCAGTGCAATTTACGGCTGATTCTTTCCCGCGCCCCGCAATAGAATCATTTGCGCGGCTGTTTGAGCCGTGCAACTCAAATGAGAAGCCACACAGCGCCTGCGGCATGCAAAAACAGGATATCGCGCATTGAGAATGTTTGTGCATTTTCTTGTATGCCCTACGCGCTGTAAAGATTGAGCGTTTTTATATTGAAAAACGCCTTAACTTAGAAGTATTAGAAAGGATTTTTCTTATGTATAGCGAAAAAGTTATGGAGCATTTTAAAAACCCGCACAACCTGGGAGAACTGGAAGACGCAAACGGTGTCGGCGAAGTCGGCAACGCAAAGTGCGGCGACGTGATGAAAATGTTTTTAAAGATTGAAAACAACATCATTCAAGATGTAAAATTCAAAACCTTCGGCTGCGGCGCCGCCATTGCCACATCCAGCATGGCCACCGATTTAATTAAAGGAAAGAGCATTGATGATGCTTTGAAAGTGACGAACAAAGCCGTTGTTGAGGCTTTGGAAGGTTTGCCCCCCGTCAAAGTGCATTGCAGTGTTCTGGCAGAGCAGGCCATCAAAGCGGCCTTGGCAGACTACTACCGCCGCCAGGGCGTTGACCCCGAACCCATCATCGGTAAAATGGAGGAAGATTGCCATCACTGCGAGCACGGATGCTGTGAGGTGTAAGGATGTCAGACGCAATCTCAGCCGGAACCCAGTTCGGCACCTTTGAAAAGCAAGACAAAATTTTGGTGGCGTTATCCGGGGGCGTAGACTCCTCCGTGACGCTGCAGATTCTGCGTGACCAAGGTTTTGATGTTTCCGCCGTGGTCATTCGCTTCTCCCCTGCGCACGATAAGGCTGTCGAAGCCGCGAAGGAAGTGGCAAAGCAGCTGAATGTTCCCTTGAGTGTCGCAGACTGCACCGATTTATTTGAGCGCTCGGTGATTGAACCGTTTTGCGAAAGCTACTGCGGCGGTGAAACTCCCAGCCCGTGCGTCATATGCAACCCGCTGGTAAAGTTCCGCGCGCTTTGTGAAGCGGCGGATGAAATGGGCATTGAGCTGGTTGCCACCGGGCATTATGCGCGGGTAGAAGCGCGTGACGGTATGTATCATGTGGCAAAGGCCGTCAGCGAAGCACGCGACCAAAGCTATATGCTTTATCGTTTGCCGCAGTCGGTTCTGCGCCGCCTGTGCCTGCCCTTGGGAGAATTCCATAAAGAGGACATCCGGGAAATGGCGCGCGGCCTCGGCCTTGCGAGTGCCGATACCCCGGACAGCCAGGAAATTTGCTTTATCCCGGACGGCGACTACGCCGCTTTCATTCAAGCACGGGGTATTTCTGACAAGCAGGGACGCTTTATCGGCCCCTGCGGCGAGGATCTCGGTGCACACAAAGGTGTGTCACACTATACGGTTGGCCAGCGCAAAGGACTAGGAATCGCCTATGGTGAGCCGGTGTTCGTCAAGCGCATTGAAGCTTCGGGCGACATTCGCTTGGCAAAAAGCGGCGACGAGTTTTTCCGCGGCGTGGTGCTGTCGGATCTTTTCCGAACCGACGAAACGGCATTTCAGCCGGGCGAGCGCTTTGAAATTAAAATCCGAAGCCGTGCTGTGCCCGCCCCGTGTGAAGTTTCCGCTTTGCACGATTCCGGCATGACCGTCGTGTTTGACGAGCCTCTGCGCGCGCCTGCGCCTGGGCAGTCTGCCGTTTTTTACGACGGCGACATCGTCATCGGCGGCGGTATCATTCGTGAGATTTTAGAAGAAGTGTAAGCGGAACGCAATAAGCCGCTTACTGCAAAAAAGTGGATGCGTTACACGCATCCACTTTTTTGTTGAACAAAGCTGAAATTTTTGCCGCGCATCAAGCGCGATAGACAGTTTCTCCGTTTTTGATGGTTTGCAGTACGCGAATTTCCCGAATGGATTCTTTGGCAACGGCCGTAGGGTCTTGATCAAGTATCACCAAATCCGCCTGTTTGCCAACGGCAAGGCTTCCTTTTTTCTTTTCCTCAAAATACTGATAAGCGGCGTGAATGGTAACGGCTTTCAGGGCTTCCCAAACGTCGATACACTCCTCCTCGCCCAGCTTCACACCGTTTTTTGTGATGCGGCTTACCGCGCACCACACGGTTTCCAGCATATTCGGCTCAATAACCGGCGAATCCTGATGAAACGTAAAGCGGATGCCCTCTTTCAAGGCCGAACCCGCACAGCTGATGCGCTGTGCACGTTCTTTGCCTAAATTTCGGAGATGCACATCGCCCCAATGGTAAACGTGCGCCACAAAGAAGGATGGCATCATGCCAAGCTGTTTCATCAAAGGCAACTGGTCGGGGCGCAGCATTTGGGCATGAATCATCACCGGGCGAATGTCCGGTGCATCGTCGAGCTGTCCTGTCGCACGGTTAAAGCAATTCAAATATTGCTGCGCGGCGGCATCGCCGTTGCAATGGGCCAAAAGCTGGCGCCCTTCACGCAGACTTTGGTTGATTCGTTCGGTGAGCTGTTCATCGGTCATCGTGGGATAACCGCACTCCCCTTCCCCGTTTTCGTAAGGCTTTGTCAGCCAGGCGGTGCGCGCCTGCGGAGAACCGTCCAAGAATACTTTGTATCCGCCAATTTTTAAATGGTCTTGATAGCGGTCAATATGCGCTTTGAACTTCTTTAAAAACAAGTCGCAGCTGCGAAAGTCGGCATAGGCGATGAGGTCCAGCTTGAGCAGCTTTTTTTGGCACAGCAGTTCAAACATCCCCGTCATAACATCCATAACCATGCCCTCCTGCATGGTTGCAATTCCGTAAGAAGCATAGCGCTCCTGCGCCTCCAAATAGGCGCCTTCCAACTCCTCGGGCGTGGGCATGGGAATTTTCTGCATCGCTTCAATCAGCGCATTTTCTTCGAGATATCCTGTCAGCCTTCCGTCCTTTTTCTGAATGGTTCCGCCCGCCGGAGCCGGTGTGTTTTCATCAATGCCGAGCGCTTTCAAGCCGCAGGTGTTCAGTACGCCGGTATGCCCCGACTGATGCTGAAGCAGCAAAGGGTTATCCGGGGCCGCTTCATCCAAAACGGCGCGGTCCGGAGGCACACGCTCTTCCAGCGCATTGTGGTCAAAACCCTTGACCGTAATCCACTTTCCTTTTGGGGGCTGTTTTTTCTCAAGAAAGGCGCGAATGGTCTGCACAATTTCTTCGTAAGTTCGGCAGTGTTCTACCGAAGGCTGAAGCAAAGAGATCGCGTAGCTGGTGAAATGACTGTGAGGGTCAATGAAAGCCGGCATTAAAACACGGCCTTTCAGGTCAATCAGCTGGGCTCCCTCTGCCTGCTCCATAAAATCTTCACAGCGACCCACAGCAACAATGACACCGTCTTCCACCAAAAGTGCCTGTGCGGTGCGCGCCTTGTCCTCCATTGTTAAAATTGTTCCGCCAAAATAAAGCTGTTTTTTCATCCGCTGTCCCTCCGCTTTCCTGTAAAATTGATTCTGTTTTTCTCTGTGCAAACACACACAAATTAAAAAAACGAAATAAAGTGTTTTGCGTTATTCACTTTTCTGAAAGCCCCTAACACTATCTACATCATAGCAGACTTTTATACATTTAAAAAGGATTATTTTTCCGAAAAGCGAAAACGAAACAGGAAAAAGACTGTAATCACAAGTGTTACCAGCTCCGAAGCTAAAAATGCGAGCCACACACCCGGAATCCCCCACAAGCGAGAGAGCACAAAGGCCATCGCCGCAATCGCCGCCACGCCTCTGGAAAGAGCAATCGCCGAGGACGCCGCCCCTTTTCCCGTGGCGCTGAAAAAGCCCGAACACACCATATTGATAAAAGCAATCAGAAAGCCTAAAAAGTAAAGGCGCAGCCCCGTTTGTGCATAATCAGCCAAAGTTTGGGATTGCTCTGTGTTAAATACCGCGACCAGCTGCGGCGCAAACAAAAACACCAAGGCGGTCATTGCCACAGCAATCGCACCGGCAATTTGCAGGCCCTGACGAAGAATGAGCCGCTTTGCGTTTTCGTTGTGCGTACTGTGTGCTGCACTTGCCAAAGGCTGTAATCCTTGGGAAACGCCGTTGAGCAGCGAGGTTCCCACCAGTGCAATGTTGGCAACCACGCCGTAAGCCGCAACGACAATGTTGCCGCCTAAGCCCAGCAAGATAAAGTTGAATACCAGCGTGGTAATGCCGCTGGAAATTTCGCCTACAAAGGCAACCACACCCAAACTGCATGCCGCACACAGCTTTCGCCACGAGGGACGCCGGAGCGCGAGCCGAAGGCCGCTTTTGCCCAGTACAAAGCGCCCGGCGCACACCGCCATGCTGACAATCGGTGAAATTCCCGTTGCCAGTGCAGCACCCACCATGCCCATCTGCATGGGAAACATGAAAATATAGTCAAAAATAATATTGAATACACCGCTGATTAACGTGGCCGCCATTGCAGTTTTCGGGGCATTGTCGTTGCGCGTAAAGGCGGTAAAGGTGTAATTGAGCATAAAGCAAGGGGCAAAGCATAAAACCACTTGAATATATCCTCGCCCTACGGCTGCGATATCAGCGTCTGCGCCCAAGAGCCGCAGTACCTGCTCCGGGGCAAAGATTCCGGCCAAGACAAACGGGATGCTCAGACACAGCGTAAAAAACACAGAGTTAAAGAAATAATGATCCGCCTGTTCGCTTTCAAGCGACTTTGCCAGCGAATAGCGCGTAGCCGAGCCGACCCCCAGCATGGCCCCCAGCGCATATATCAGCCCGTAAAGCGGCAAAACCAAGTTCAGCGCCGTAATTCCATTTGCCCCCTGCGCAACGGAAATAAAAAAAGTATCCGCCAAGATATAGCAAGACATGCCCAGCATGGCAAGCACATTCGGCACAATGTATTTTGTCAGCTTTGTTTCCATAAAAACCTCCAAAAAAAACAGCACATCAATTTACAGCTTCTAAGACCTAACGCTGCAAATCAAAATGCTGTCTGCATTCTACTACCCGGTGGCAGGAAATTTATTTAAAATTGTTTCATGCTTCGGCGAAAAAGTTTGCGGTATACAGTAATGCCGCACGTCCCATGTTCACCTCGCAAAAATCATTCTGCATCAAGCCGCGTGTGTTTTCCTCAGCCGCTTTGTGCCGGATGACTTTCCCATTTTATCGCAAACACAAGAAAAAATCAATCTCTTTTTTTCGTAACATGCAAAATGAAAAAACGCCGCAAGCCACCTTTCGTCTTCCCCTCTTTTCACGGCCTTTGCGCATAAAAAATAAGGCCGCCGGGCAAAGGCGCAAACGCCTTTTTGCCCAGCAGCTTTATTGGAAAGCCATTTTATTTCGAAATTGAATGTCAGTTAAGCGTTTGTTTCCAAGGCGTTGATGAAACGAACAAGGGCATGCGCCATTTTCTCATGTGTTACTGTATGCGGATGGCCGCATGCGCCTAAGGGGTCAAACACACTGATTCGCGGGTAGCGAAAACATATCACCTTTTCATCACACAGGCTCTTTTTATATTCTTCCACAATCTTTGTCAAGCGATGGTACAGGTAGTAATCCATCGAACCCAAGGCGCAAATAATCGTCGCATCCGGCCCGTGCAGCGCACGAAGCGTCTGAAGAAACGAAAGATATGCCTGATGAAATTGATCCTCCGCCGCTTCATAGTCCCGCTGTGCCATAATCGCAGTCGTGTCATTCGTTCCTAAATTCACCACGACATAGTCTGTTCGGTGTTTTTCAAAATCCCATCTTTGATACTCTTGTTTTTCCAGCCGGTCTTCCAGCACACGGTCGGTATATTCGTACAGTTCATTCATCGCGTAGGGCAAAGGCAGTGCCTCCCACGGCGTCAGACAAATGCCTGAAATGCTGACTTGACTCCAGTCCATTCCCAAACGGCGCGCTGCAATCGCCGCATGGGAAAGCCATCCGTTTTCTTCGTCTGAAAAGAAGGCGCGGTTTCGGTCTTTGGTTTCGTTGCCGAACCCGCAGGTAATGGAATCGCCGATAAATTCAATACGCTTGCGGGCAGACAAAACAGGCTTCAAAAACTGTCCCTGTGCCGAAATGCCGCAGAGCGCCGCGCCTGTTTTCAAGTTTTCCGTCAATTTCATAAGGCGAATGCGATGCGTTTCCTCGGTTTCGCTTGCAAAAAGCAAATAAGAGTCGTGCGGTTTAGAAAGCTCAAAGCGCTTACTGGGCGTTTCCTCATCGTCCAAAAACACAGCAACCCAAGGCCATGTTTCACGCTCGCAGGCATTTCCCATGGCGTCACGGTCTATTTCCTTTGCGGCATAAGCTTCGAGTACCGCCGTTAAGCACGTTCCGCAAAACCAAAACTCTATGCCGCTGCACGTCCAGTTAAAATGCAGCCGATCGGGGGCAGTTTCGCGGTAAGTTCTTCCCAATGGCACAAGCCGCTCTTCCAGCTCGTGCACAGAATAATGCTTCATCTCATTTCCCCCTTGAACAAGTGTTCAAAAATTGCGCGGGCAATCCGGCGACCGCCTTCCGTATTCGGGTGAACGCCGTCGCCGATGTGACAGCCGTCTTTCATTTTATCCGGCGCATTGGGCATGCGCATTACTTTGTCCAAATCAATCAGCCCGTCTGCGAGTGCGCTGTTTTCCCGAATTCTTTGGTTGAAATCCTGCCGGATGCACTCTGCTTTTTCCCGGAAAGGTTCGCCGAAGCATCCGAATGGCATCACGGTGCTGACATAAATCTTGCTTTTGTTTTTATGCGCCGTTTCAATGATTTGTTTCATGCCGTTAAAAAGCATTTCGCCTGTCGGAACTTCATTCGGACAGCCAAAAGCAAAGGCGTGGGTACAATCGTTAACCCCCTCCATGAAAAACACGGTATCCGGTGTATCCTCAATGTAAACATCGCGCACAAACCGCGAAATACCCGCCTGTCCAAAACATTTTCCATGGCCGATGATCTCTTCGACATGGCAGTCATCAAAGAGCAGACGGTTGCCGCCGATGCCATAGTTCAGCAGTGCATATTCTCCCGGACTGTGCCGCTGTACCATCTCACGCAGAGCGTCAAAGTAATAGCCCATGTGGGTAATGGAATCGCCGAAGCATGCCAGCGTGACGGGCGGACGGTCTGTACAGATTTTCAACCCGTTGATGCCCGCCGCTGCATTGCACGGTACTGCATCGCGTGCGAAGCTCGGCAGCACTTGCAGTGTGGTCTGCATCCCCAAAAAGGCACTGCTGACGGCATCGCCGCCGCAAAACGAAGTGCGAAAGCCCTGCGCACACCAAGTTTGACACACAGAATCAATTTTCTGCGCGCTTTTAAAATAGGCAGAAATCACAATATCATATTCAGGTGTCAGAGAAAGCGCCGCTTCATCGCTGTAAAAGGCTGTGCCCGGCTCTATCGTAATTCTTTCACTGCCATCTGCCGTTATCGGCACAATTTTTGTCACCTGCTTTTTTTCTCGGTCCCAAAGCCCCGCCGAAACGCGCTCTAACACCAGCGGCTCACGGCCATAGGCATTGCAAAATCTCACTTGAACCGCATGCGCCGTCCAAGCGTTTTGAATCCATATTTTCTGGGTGATATCTTCCAGCGAGCCAACCTGCGCGCCCCACGGAATTTCTAACGACCCCCACACTTTTTTCCATGTACTCATACGCTCTTTTCCCATTCCTCAGTCTTTTAAGTCGTGAAGCGCCAGCCATTCATCGCACAGCTGTGTCCAGCGCGCCACATGCGGGCTTTTCATGCCTAAATCATTTTCTCCGTCTGCCACGCCCACGCCGTGCACCGCACCTTCAAAAATATGCAGCTCATAGGGAATCGCGGCATCGCTGAGCGCTTTCGCCAAGCTCATGCCGTAGCGCCCGTCATCACTCAGTGTCTGCCAGACAAAAAACGGCGGAGAATTATAGCGAATGTTTTTTTCCGGCGCAAGATAAAGGCGCTCCTGCATCGTTTCCCCGTACATATCGGAGCTTTGCGGCATCATAAAAGGCAAGGGAAACGAAACACCCGTAAGCGCTCCGTACCCGATGACCGCCGCGTCCGGACGGCACGACTCTCTTTCCACGACATCATCTGACGCAGCGTTTCCCTCTTCAAAATGTGTGGCGCAGTTGGCCGCAAGCATCCCGCCCGCGGAAAAGCCCATCACGGCCACTTTTCCCGAAATTCCGAATCTTTCCCGCTTTGCGCGCAGCAAACGCACGGCGCGCTGCATATCCGCAATCGCGTGCATTCGTGTATAAGGCTTGAGACGATAGGTTAAAATCGCGGTGGGATATCCCAGCTGATGAAAATGCCATGCGGCATTTGGCCCTTCGCACCCGGTGCGAATTTCAAATCCGCCTCCGTGCGCAATTAAAATGACGGTGCGCACGGTGCTGGTTTTGGGTGCAGGGATAAAAACGAGATACGGCTGGCGCTGAAATTCATCGCGCGCATCCCATTCCGGCGCTCCTTTTTCCCAAAGCGGAACGCGCTCAAACGCTTCCATTTGCGCTTCCCAATTTTGTTTAAATTGTTTCGTATTGACTGCGCCGTGCTCATCCCGGTGCCTTTCAATCGGAATAATGAAAGCGCCTCGTTCGATTGCATCGCGCAGCAGTGCAATATTGTTTTCAAACATGAGCTTGCCCTCCATTTCATCTGCGCGCATCACTTTTGCAAGTCACTGCTGTCGCACGTTTTTCTATACTCGCTGGGCGAACATCCGGCATATTTTTTGAACACCGTTGAAAAGTAGGAAAAGTTTGCAAAGCCCGTCTGATCAGCCACTTCGCTCACGTTAACGCCTTCCAGCAGTTTCTTTTTTGCTTGCTTGATGCGGTATTGGTTGAGATACTCTTTAATGGAAATATCCCATTCATTTTTAAAAATACGGTTTGCATAATCCGGTGTAAGGTAAACATAGGACGCCACTTCGTCCCGCCCGATGGATTCCATATAGTGCTCATGGATAAACTGTTTCATCTGACCGGAAACGCTTTGCGTCTTTTTGCGCACTTGAATTTCACGCACAATTTGATCGGCCGTAAAGCTGACCCACTTTACCATATCAAACACGGAGGATGCGGCGTTTTTCCGCAGCTGCTGAGAAAGATGGTCGGCAAGCAGATGATGTGCCTCAATCTCATTTTTTCGCAGAACCGTGTACATCACTTGCAAAAGGTCTTGCTGAATGGACTGCATTGCGTCCGGGCTTAGACGGTTCTGTTCCGACAAACGGCACAAAAGCGTCTGAACCGCCGTCACAATTTCCGAAACTCTCTCTTGCAAAAAGAGCTGTTCCATTTGCTCTACATCTAAGGCGATTTGCTGTTTTGGCATTGGCGCAGGCCCTCCCCAGCCGGCAAGCACTTCGCCGCGGTGGGCAACATTCGCACGGTCGAACTCTTCCATCTGTGTGCGGATTTGCGGCAGGCTATGAAAAGGGACAATCTTAGAGTAGTAGCAAGTAGGTGCGGCACCGACGTACTCCGCGGCAAAATCGCGCAATTTTTGACACTGCTGTGCCGCCTGCTCCGGCGTTTTCAGCTCATTTAATACCGCCAGGTTATACAGCGTTTCACTGTGTCCGTATGTCACTACAAGGGTTTCGTCCATGTCGGCCAGCAAATCCACCGCCAAGTTACGTAGTGCATATTGAAATAAATCCATGTTCCAGCCATCCGGCATTTTGCTTTGAGAAAGCGCCGTCAAAACCAAAACGCAGTTTTCGGTGCTTCTCAGCGGCATTTCCAGCTCTTCCATCCGTTCGTCCAATTCCTTCGGCTCCATCTGGGTTTGTCCGAGGGCAAAGTTGCGCAAAAAGGTTTGCTGGGCCAGCTTATGCCCGTCCTGCCAGCGCACAGCGGCCTGGCTTTCCTTTTCCACCTTCTGCTGGTAGCGCACTTTGTTGGCCACTTTCGCCAGCACAGACTGCGTATTCTGCACGTCGAACGGCTTTGTGATATAGTCGGCCGCTTCATAGCGCAGTGCGGTCTGTGCGTATTCAAAGCTTTCGTGGCACGTCAGGAAAATAAATTCCGCCGTAATTTTTTCCTCTCGAAGCCACCGGAGCAATTCCAGTCCGCTTCCCTTCGGCATTTCAATATCACATAAGATAATCTGCGGGCAGTGCTTTTGAACTTGCTGTTTCGCTTCGGCAAAATCGTACGCTTTCACTGCTTCGCTGATCCCGAGCGTTTTCCACTCCATCAAGTCACAAATAGCTTGTACGGTTGGCACATCGTCATCCACAATTAAAATTTTCATGCTTTGCTGCCTCCTTCCGACGGCAAGAAAAACACCACACGTGCGCCGCCCGTTTCCACATTCGAAATCTGCATCCACGGGCCTTCGCCGTACAAAAGATTTAATGTGTCATAAATATTTTTCAGCCCCACATGATGTTTTAAGCCTTCATTCGGAAAGCCTTTTAAAACGTCCTCGGAAAAACCCTCTCCGTTATCTTCAATCACGATGCGCACGAAACTTTTTTCCGCCTGTTGCTCTTTCGTCACAGAGATAAAAACGCTCAAATAACAGTCCGGGCTGAACGCATGCTTAAAAATATTTTCAAGCATTGTTTGAATCATAAACTTGGAAACAATGAAGGATTCTAATTCCGGCTCGCACGACGCCATATAGAAAATTTTATCCGGATACTTAATTTGCTGAAGTTTAACATAATTTTCGCAGTGAAGCAGTTCTTCTCGCAAGGGAATTTGCAAGTCGCTTTCACTGAACAAATAGCGCAGATGCTTGCTGAGTGCATTGATAAAGCGCTGGGCATCTTCAATTCGCTCGGTATACAGCAAGCTCGACACGGTTGTAATGGCGTTCAAATAAAAATGCGGTTTGAGCTGTAAGCGCAGCATTGCCAGCTGATTTTTGCTTTGCGTCAGCCGTGCTTCATACGCTTGAATTTTTAAGGCGTAAATCTCGCTGATCATCTTATTAAAGCCGTCTGCCAATACCTTGAAGTCCTCAATCGACGATTGATTTTCCATTCGGTAATTCCAGTCGCCTTTTTGCACGCGCTCCATTCCCGCTTCCAGCGAATCAACCGGCAGCAAAATGTTGCGGTGCAAACGATGCAGGTAAGCCGTTGCCGTCACCACCAGAAGCAATCCTACAAACAGCACCAATAAAAAAGAGTAAATCTGCCCTTGAACCGCCATTTGGGCAGGCTGAAGCAAATATAAATAACCCTCATAATCAGCAATCGGAATTTCGACCATATAGTACCACTGATTTTGCAGTGAAAGCAGCTCTTTCGGCTGGAGGGTATCCGTCACACGCACCGCCTGCTCATTCGTTGTAAAAATAACATGGCGCTGTGCATCCGTCATGAAATAAGAAATCCCCTCTACCGCACCTTGCTCCATTGTTTCCTGCATGAACATCGTTAAGCTTGCTCCGACGCCAACCGTGTAGCGTCCTGCGCGGTAGTGCTGAAAAAACCAAGGCTGGTCTTGAACCCAATCCACATGCCATTTTCCAAAGACCTCACACGCTGTGCTTCGCAGTTTGGTTTCTAAGGCATATTGCGTCCCGAAACCTCTTGCGCTCACACTCATGATAATCTCGTCGTTTTCTTGTTCCAGCATGTAAAACACATCTGCCGCCTCTTGAAACTGATGACGCTCTTGCAGCACTTTCAGCGCATTTTGCTTTTTCAAATAAACGTCTAATTCTGTACTCGGTTCGTCTTGATTGGCATATGCAAAACTTGAAAGTTCCAGCAAATCTTTTGTCATGGCGTTTAAGTTTGCTTCGATATAAGAGGCATAAAGACGGCCGCCGCTTTCCATGTTCTTGACGGCATTTTTGGTCAACAGCTCAAAATTATAAAAATTGGTGATTCCGATACTCACCACCATAATGACTGTCAAAAGCAAAATGCTGATTTGAAATTTTCGCTTCAATGTTGCGCAGCGAACCTGCGGCGGCCGTTTTTGTTTCATTGCTCTTCCCCTTTCCCAAGGCTTTTTTAAGCGTAGCACACTTACCGCAATGTGACAATATCTTTATCTTTTATACACAAGCGGCGTGGACATCCACTTTCGGCACAAACGGGCCGTCCTCTTGGGAATGAAGATGCAGAGAATCCCCGTCAAAGGTGAATTTCAGCTGTTTTGGGCTTGCCATTTCCACCCAGCGCAGTGTCAAAACAAAGGTATTATTTTCCAGCCATTCTCCGCTGCACAGAACGCGTGACAAAAGCCCTTCTAAACGGTTTTCACGCCAAGTACCGTCTGTTCCGATGACAAGTTCGTGAGGTGTTCCTGCTTGCTGATAGGTCATCGTGCAGACACCCGTTTCAAAACAGAAGCGCACACGCTCAATAGAGGGCAGCGCAGCACTTCCGCTCATCACTTTCGACATTTCTTCTCCGTCGATAGAGAAATAACCTTTGGTGATGCGGTACTCTTTTTCGTTGATCCCCTGCATCGTTTCGGGCAGAACAGAAGCGTTCGGAGACGGCAGTGCCAGACGCTTCATGCGCGTTTTCAGCGCCTGTGCCTGCTGTGCATCTTCCGGAAGGCTGCGCACGTCCGGGGCAGGTAAAGTGTCTAAGAATTCCCACAGCAAATCCAGCACACGCTGCGGCATTTCACTGCCCGTTCCGCCGTTTGCAAACTCTGTAATGGCAATCAGCATTTCGCGCTCGGGAATAACCACTGTGAACTGTCCCATCGCACCGTCGGCGCGGTAAACGCCCTTCGGACGGCACATCCACATTTGAAAACCGTAACCCACAAAATTATCCTCTGCAAACGGGTTGCCGTTTCGCTCGCTGGCCGATTGATTTTGCAGTGTCGTTGCCATTTCGACGTAGTCGGCCGCCAAAATGCGCTCGCCCTCCCAAACGCCGCCGTCTGCGTAAAGTTTCATCAAGCGCAGATTGTCTTCGGTGGTCGCCAGCAGCCCGCCGCCGCCGACTTCCATTCCGTCCGGCATTTTCATCCAGCGCAGATTGTCCGCGTCAATTCCAATTTTATCAAACAAACGCGGTTTTAAGTAATCATGCAGACCCAAACCTGTTTTTTGGCGCACAATTGCCCCCAGCAGGGTCGAGCCGGTGGAATTATACATGTAAGTTGTGCCGGGCGCATGTGTGACAGACGTAGCCAAAAAATCCCGAATCCAGTCTTTGCTTGGCTTTGGCATGGTGTCCATTCCGCAGCCCATACACAGCACATCGCGAACCGTCAGTTTTTTCAAATTTTCGCTTGGCTCAGCGGGTGCCTGATCGGGAAAAATATCAATGATGCGCTCGTCCAGTTTTAAAAGTCCTTCCGTATAAGCGATGCCCACCGCTGTGGCCGCATAGGTTTTGGTGTGCGACTGCAAGCCGTGGCGCAGACCGGGCGCATAAGGCGTCCACCAGCCTTCGGCAAATACTTTGCCGAAACGCATGAGCATTAAGCCGTGCGGTTCGCTCACTCCGCTTGTTTCCAAGCGATCCAGCAGCCGCTGAACCGCTTGTGAGGGAACGCCGACGGATTCGGGCGTAACGCGTTCAAATTCTTTTCTGACCATTGTATCTTCCTCCTATTGTTTGTTATTTGGTATCTCAAAGCTTCAAGCCGCAGCGGATTGAATTTTCTTAATCCACTTTCCGCTTTTCAAACGAAATACGCACCAGATTGCCTTTACAATCTGATCTGCATTTAAGCAGGCAAACACCCAAAATGCCGGCCAGTGCAAAACCAACCCTGCCAGCGCGCCAAGCGGCAGAGAAATCAGCCACATCATTGAGGTGTCCGCCACCATGAGAAACTTTGTATCGCCTCCGCCGCGCAACACACCTTTTGTTAAAATGGAATTTGCGGAACGGAAGATGATGATAATGCTGATGGCATCCATCAGCTGACGGGCAATTTCGCGTGTTTCCTGCGTAATATTATAAGCGCTGATAATCGGCTCACGGATGACATAAATAATCAAGCCGGCCAGCATGCCAACGGCAACGCCGCAGAATAAAAACGTATATCCCTGGCGCTGTGCGGCCTTTTGATTTCCCTCACCCAAAGTTTGCCCGGTAATGAAACAACCTGCGTAGGACACGCCGGAAATGAAAATTGTGCTGATTTTCTGCACAACCAAAGTGATGGCATTGGCCGAAACAAACTGCGCACCAATGCGGCCCATCACCATTGCCAAAGCGCTGTCTCCAATTCCCAAAAGGCCGTCGCTGATCATCACCGGCACGCTGATGCGAACAAATTCGCCCAACAACTCGCCGCATTTGCAAAAAAGATCTTTCACGCGGTAGCCTACGCTGGTATTCACCGCATAAAAATAGCCGCAGATAATACCTGTTTCCATAACGCGCGCAATCACCGTTCCCAAAGCGGCACCCGCTACCCCCATTTCCGGCATGCCGAATTTTCCGAAAATGAAGACGTAGTTTCCGCCGATATTCACAAAGAACGCAACAACCGACGCAAAAAACGGCAGCCCCGGCAAATTGACGCTGCGCATGATATTCATTGTTACAATGGACAACGCCATTAAAAGATAGCTGAGGGTTGACCAGCGCAGATAAGAAGCGCCGCTTTCAATCACAGGCTGCTCATTGCTGTACAGCGACAGAATTTGGTTTGCAAACAGCACGTTTGCCACCGTAAAAATCAGGCCCAACAGCATGCTGAATCGCAAAGCAATTGTGATGACCTTCTTCAAAGAAGTAAAGTCACCCGCGCCCCAAAAGCGGGAAGTCAGCACACATGCGCCCATGCTGATTCCCATACACAAAAACTGAAACAGCGTAATAAACTGGTTGCCCAGGGCGGAAGCACTCAAAGCAATCTCACCGAGCTGTCCCAGCATAATGGTATCCATTAAATTGACGCCTGTTGTAATGACGCTTTGCATCGCAACAGGCAGTGCGATTGTCAGCATTTTGATGTAAAATGACCGACTGGTTTCTAAATACTTCATGCTTTGCCTTACTCCCCCAACCTTTTACATCTTTTCCACCCTGAAAGAATGCAATCCACTTCAACAGAAATTGAAGCGGATTGCATTTCCGGCTTATCCTTTAATTGCACCCATAATGACACCCTTTGTAAGATATTTCTGCAAGAAGGGGTAAATCACCAAGATGGGCAGCACACCGATGACGGCCAGCGACATGCGGATACCGGTGCTGGGCAGCTGAACCGTACCGCCGCTTACCATACCGGCAGCGGAACCGCTGGAAAGGAACTGAATGTTATTCATCATGCGGACAAGGAAGTTCTGAATTCCAAAATAGAACGGATCGTTCACATAGTAAAGCGCATTTGTCCAGTCGTTCCAATAAGCAAGGCCGGTAAACAAACCCACGGTCACATTGACAGGAACACTGAGCGGAATCATCACGCGCCAAAAGGTAACAAGCTCGGAAGCGCCATCAATTTCCGCCGCTTCAATTAAATCAAACGGAACACTGTTTTGATAGTAGTTGCGCACCAAAAGAACGTTCATGCCGCTTAACAGCAAATTCGGCAAAAGCAGGGCAAAGTAAGTGTTTTGAATGTGGAAAATGCGCGTCCACATAATATAACTCGCAACCAAGCCGCCGTTGAACAGCATCGTAAAGAACACAAAAAACGAAAGATGATTGTGATATTTAAAGTCGCGGCGCGACATCGGATAGGCCAGCATGGTGGTAATCATCAGGCTGACCGCCGTTCCCACTGCCGTTACGCCCAAAGAAGTTAAGTAAGAGCGTCCGATCTGCTCGCGCTGGTTCCACATGTACAAATAGCTGTCAAAGCTGAACTCGGCAGGCCAGAAGCTGTACCCGTTTGTCAGCAGCACCTTTTCCTGCGTAATCGAGCTCATTAAAATAAGGACAAACGGCGCCAGTGCCATGACGGAAACAAGCAGCAAAACCACAACGGAAAAAATGGAAAATGCTCGCTCTCCTTTGGTTAATAAATTCATTTCCATGGTAAGAACCTCCTTAGAACAGCGAATTTTCCTTGTCGATTTTGCGCACCAAGCCATTGGCACTGAGCACTAAAATAAATCCAACGGTGGATTGAATCAGTGCCGCAGCACTCGCCATGCCCACGTCGTTGTTTACCATCAAGGCGCGGTAAACGTAGGTGTCGATCGTTTGGGTTACGTTGTACAGTGCGCCGGAATCCATGGGAACCTGATAGAACAAGCCGAAATCAGAGGCGAAAATGCGCCCGATGCTCATCAAAACCATGATGATGACTGTTGACTTAATCTGCGGGATGGTAATAGAAAAAATCTGTTTCAGCTTACCTGCACCGTCAATGCGCGCCGCTTCGTACATGCTGGCATCAATTCCCGAAATGCTTCCGATGTAAACAATCGAGGCATAGCCCGCGTTTTTCCAAACGTTGACAATGGGCAGAATATACGGCCAATACTTCGGCTCAGAATACCAGTTGATGGCACTGAACCCCAGCGCCTCCAACGTGTTGTTCAGCAAGCCCGTTTCCGGGTTTAAAAAGGCGTAAACCAAATAGGACACGATAACCATAGAAACGAGGTTCGGCAAAAGCAGACTCGCCTGAAAGAATTTAGAAATGGTGCGCTTGTTTACCTCGTTCATTAAAATTGCGATAAAAATTGCCGTTGCCGTTGTGAGAATAATAAATACCACGTTGTAGCACAGCGTATTTCTCACCATGATCCACGCGTTATCCGACTGGAACAAAAACGTGAAGTTCTCCAGCCCGTTCCACTCGCTTAAAAACGGGCCTTTGATAAAGCTGTAATCTTTGAACGCCAGCAAAATACCCAGCATCGGAATATAGTTATTGATTAAAAGATACGCAATGCCCGGTATCGCAATCAAAAACAGTGAAAGGGTTTTGCTATGCTGCTGTTTTTTATTTGTTACCATAATTCCACTCTTCCTTTACCCACTTATCAATAAAGGCTCTGCCACAGCGGAGATGGCAGAGCCTTTGCACTTGCGTTATTGCTGCGCCAGCCAGGCGTCCAACTGTTCTTGTTTTGCTTGAATGACGGTATCGATTCCCGCAGCCTTCAAAGCCTCTAAGAACTCCGGAATTGCCTCATCGGGATTTACTGTGCCGCAGATCAAACCGGGAACATACTGCTTGTAAACATTGGCAATCGCGCTCATTTCATTTTTGACTTTCGTGCCGTTAAACTGGAAGCCATAGAACGCCGATCGCTCGGTTTCTTTGTTGTGCTGTACTTTCAGCTCCAAATCGGAAACGTCGGTTCCAACCGTTTGATATTGCAGGCTTTCAGAACCGATAACACCTGTGCACAGCGCAGCCGTGTAACCAACGGTAGAAGCGTCTTTGCCATCGGGATATGCCCAGTGATCTTCATCTACCTTCACATAATCCTCGCCTTCAATGCCGTACAGGAACGTATTAAGCAAATATTCATCTGTCCACAGACGGTTCAAAAGCTTCATTGCGGCCTCGGGCACTTTAGAGGTGCTGGCAATGCCGAAATCTACGCTGATAGAAGCGCTGCTGACTAAGAAATCATACAGGATTTTGCTTTCAATGGTGCGTCCGGTGGAAGCTGTGATAATCGCGCCCGCAGAGTCGCCGCCGTAGCCGCCGATGGTGCAGAAGGCGCGGCCGGCACGGAACAGTTCCGGTGCGGTGCTGGTGGTTGTGGCTGCGTCATCCTGCAAATAACCGGCCTGGTTCCAGCGGTACATCAGCTCACATTTTTCCTTAAACTCTTCGGTTTCAAAGATATTGATGACTTCCGGCTCATTGTTGACGGTAACGCCTGCATAATACAAGCGGTCGTTGAGCACATCCATTTTCATCTCATCGCGCAGCATCATCATTACGCTGCTGTCACCCTGATTCAGCGGTGCGTAGCATACAATGGAATCATCATATGCCTTTACCTTTTCAAAGGCCGTCTCCAAATCTTCTAGACAGGTGATTGCGTCAATGTCAACCCCTGCAGCTTCTGCAATTTCCTTATCGTACAGCAAGGTGTCATGTAGAACAACGCCCTTATTTACGGGTACGCCCCAAATTTGTCCATCAATCGTAACTGCCTTGTAGGGGTCTTCGTCCAAGTCCTTTTTCAGGATTTCAGTCAAATCTTGTCCGTAATTTTGAATGAGCTCGTCCAGCGGGTACAGCTTGTCGGAAGCATGGTCATCAACCAAGTCATTGATTAAGAAACAGTCAACCTTATCGCCGCTCTGCATCGCAAGCGTCACTTTCTGTGCATACTCGGCAGGCCCGAACAATTTAATATCAATAGCGACGTTATCCTCCGGATACGTTTTTGCCAGATAATCGTTCATCGCAGCTTCCACGCGGGCGGTTTCCGTTTCCGCCGGAATATTGTTGAACGATACGCAGTAAAGCGAAACCTCCTCGGCCTTTCCTGCTGTTCCCTGCGCGCCGGTTCCTCCTGTGCTGCCGCAGCCCGCCAGTCCAAGGCTGGTAAGCGCCGCTAAAAAGAACGCCGCAACCCTTTTGTTCATAAATGATTCCTCCAATCCTTTTTCTGCTTTCTTTGGCCGCGCCTTGTGCGCCTGCCGTTTCATTGAGTTCAGTATATCAATTTTCCTAAAAAATCTCTTTCAATTTTGCGCACTCAATTTTTGATTTCCCGTCATGATTACTTAAAATTTTTCTGTTTATAATTGAAAAACAGTAATTTCCACGGAATATTCCGGGCTTTCGCTTGCTTTGAGTGTACCCGCATATACACCGCTGTTCAGCCAAGCATACGATCCCGATGCATCAGCCGCAAACTTCGGAGTTGTGACAAAGCCGCCGCTGTCCTCCGACAAAACACCTTCGTTTTCAATTTGAATGACAGCACCGTCTTCCGTTTTCAGCAAATATCTTGCATAGACATGTGCGTTTCCGTTTGGATGCAAGATGTTCCGCACCTACATTTAAAACCGTTCCGCGAAGTTTTTCGCCTTCAAACCGTCCGCCGATAATCGGAATGACCCGCAGAATCCCCTGTGGAACCTTCCCTACCTCAACGGCAGGCGCACATGCTGCCAAAATTCGCATTACCTGCTGCATGTACGCCTCCTTTATTCATTGCTCATGAGCCAATCAATCGCCTTTTCAATCCAAGCATTCCAAAATTGCCAATCATGTACACCGCTTCCCTCGAAGTAATCCACGCTGACACCTGCCTGCTTGAGCCGTTCTTGCATTGCACGATTTTGCGAAATCAAGAAATCTTCTGTTCCGCATGCCATAAACACTTTGGGTGCTGTACCCTTTTTCACCGCCTGCTGTGCGCACACCAGAGGGTTTTTATCGCTTCCGGCGGCCGTTTTCAAATCGCCGAATACCCGTTCGTAATAACCGCGTGGTGCAACACCGTTTCCTTCCTCTTTCATATCGGCCAGCTCATCTTGAATATACGCACCTGATAAACCGATTACCTTTCCGAACAATTCCGAATAATAAAACCCGTTTCGCAGTGCACCAAAACCACCCATGGACAATCCGCCGATGAAGGTTTCTTCCCTTTTTTCAGAAAGCGGAAACATCTTGCGCGTAAATTCTACAAGCTCCGCAAGAAATCCGGCATATCGAATATCAGCTTTTTCATCATCCAGATAAAAACTGTTTTCTCCGGACGACATCACAACCGCAATTTTATTTTTTTCGGCGTAGGCCCGAATATTACTGCCCGTACACCAGTCAAAACAATTTCCGGTGTAGCCATGCAGCAGATACAAAGTCGGAAAGCGTTCGGGTGTTTCCCGCGTTTGTTCCGGCCCTTTTTCCAAAGGGACAATCACCGTAAAGTCCGTCCATCTCTTTAAGCTTTGCGAAGCAAAGGTTACATGCATGATTGCCATAATTGTTCTTTCCTTTCTCAATTTTTATACATATTGAAACGGCTCTTTCGCGTCGGCAAAGAAAACGGGCACGCTGGGCAGGCACGCTTTCAGCCAAGGGACAAGATTCTTCATTCCGGCTTCCTCACTGCGCTCATGGCCAAGCTTAATCAGGGCCTTGTTCAATCCAAGCTGCGCAGCATCATTCACATAAGCGCACGTTGTCCACTCGGTGATATCGCCGCACAGCATTACGTCAGCACCGCTGCGGTCCATTTCCTGCATCGGCATTTCTTCTCGTCCCAGCCCAAGGCTTCCGCCTCCCACTAAAACAATGGCCCGGCGGCAAAGCATATCCGAACGGCCAATCACTTGCAAATGGCTCATGTTCAATTTTTTCTTTAAAAACTCGCACAGCTCTTGCAAGCGCATTTCCGGAATATCGAAAAACCAAGGGGAATCCGGCGTTGTTTGATACTGTTTCCATCCCATCTCCTCGATAAAGCCCTGATAGATTAAATCCGGCTCGTCACACAGGTGCATGTGGTCGTGAAAACGCCAAACCGCAATGTTATGCTTTTCAAGCAGTTCTCTTTTGGCGAGATACACAGAATCGGTTTTGCACCAGTCCTCGCTGTCCATTCCCGTAAACCAAGTAGGCTCATGCGTCACAATCATATTAGCGCCTTTGTTTACAGCTTCCTGAATCACATCCACGGTTGCCATAAAGCTTGTAACAACCCCCGTTACTTCCATTTGGGGGTCGCCAATCACCAGACGGTCGCAGGTAGGCTCAATTCTTCGTTCGCCGCACGCTTTTGTTAAGATAGCTTCTATCACTTCTTTTACTTTCATGACAATATTCTCCTCTCTGTTGCACTTTTTAATGCACGATGCAAAAACTACTTGTTTCATTTGCCTTGTTTTATTCAAGCACAATCCAAAAATGACTTCAACAATTTTTCTAAAACAGCACGTCAAAACAAAAGAAAAACGCGGATTATAAAAACTTTTCTCACCTTTATGCCAGTTGATTTTTTCCTTAACAAAAGCATCTGCTTTTCAGCAAAAAGCAAAAATGCGCTGTCGGGAACTCCCGGCAGCGCACGCGTTTTCTTTTATTTCCATATGACTTCTATTGTTCTGAATGCTGGAAGAGAAAATCCAATCTCCTCCGGCTAACCTTGGTAAAGCAGCTCCACACTAACAATTTCAGGCCGATTATTGAACCGGATTGGAATAATGCTGTTTCCGATTCCTCTGCTTACAACCATCGTTGTGTTGCCTTGAGCATACACCCCGGCGTCATATTTGGGAAACAGCCCTTGATTTGGGGCTACCATTCCGCCGATAAAAGGAAGGCGAAATTGTCCGCCGTGTGCATGGCCGCTTAACACTAAATCAATATTTTCACCGGCATAAACCTCAAAAGCCTCCGGCCTGTGAGAAAGCAATATGCAATAAGCGTCGGTTAAATTCATACGATCCAGCTTGGTTTCCAGCATGCTTGCCTGAATCGATGCATCCCTATCGGTAAAATCGGGGTCGTCTAAGCCTGCAAGCTGAATACTCCCCTCGCCTTTTGTCAGCTGGACGGATGCATCATGAAGAACGGTTACTCCTTGTTCCGCCAACAACCTCTCCAGCTCTTGATACTGCTCACCAATCCATGCTTCATGGTTGCCTGTTACATAATAGCAAGGGGCAATTTTAACAAGCTCCTGCACAAGCTTTTCTGCTATTGTAATATCCGTTCTGCTCGAATCTATTAGATCTCCAGTCAGTGCAATCATATCCGGATTTTCTTTTTCGGCTATTTCAATCAGCTGAGAATTATTTTCCCCAAATTCAGCATTATGTAAATCCGACAGAATAAGAATCCGATACTGATGAAACGAAGCCGGAAGCCTGCTGCTCACCACGCTGTAATGCGTGACGCCTACGGTCACATTGCCCCAAATCATCCATGCGGCAAAAATAAGTGCCAATGCCGCAATGACTGCTGTCACAACAAAGAATTGTTTTCTTTTTTGATTCAAGTGAAGAACACCTCCTGCATTCTAAATGATCCCGCAAAATTAGAAAGCCTTTTCTCTTTCACTGCATGTATTACGATGTTTCGGATATTCCCCTCAAAGCCGTATCGAAGCGCTTTGCAGGCACTAAACTTTTTAAAAAAGAAAAAACGTCCTGGAAACTTACGATTCCAGAACGTTTTTGGTGGAGATAAGCGGGATCGAACCGCTGACCTCTTGAATGCCATTCAAGCGCTCTCCTGAGCCCATCGGTTACATACCCCCCACAGTTGGGTCTTGAAGATGCGCTTCAGTACGCTAAAAATACACGCTACAAACAGCAAAGTGTTATGTACAATGAACAATTTGAATCTCTAGCTTACGAATGAGGCGCTGCACTTGTTTTTGAAATGAAGTCTCTGCATAATTTTGATCTACTAGAGATATCAAAAAAGCTCTATATCCACACATATACTGTACAAATTGGAAAACCGTTTTAAAAGGATAATCAACTAAATTTCTGTACTGCAAAGGCAATTTATTTACTTCTTGGAGGAACTTTTGACTTTCAGAATTTTGAATGAGCATATAATTTTTACTGGCAAAAGAAACCACATGTCTTATATCCGAAAGCCTGTTTCTTGAAAGACGAATACCATCGCCAGAAATGACATACCCGTTGAGAACTAGTTGATCTTGGCTAAACTTAATTTTGGAGTAGTTTAGTTTTAAATCTTGGGAAGAAAGAATATACTTTATTTTTTTCAAAAACCACTTTTTCTTATCAAAATCAAAAACATGGCTAGAAAATAGCATATCATCGGCATACCGTGTATACCTTACATCAAAAACCTGGCAATATTTTGTTATTCTTTGGTCGATTCTTGCCATCACCAGATTGGAAATAGCTGGAGAAGTACATGCTCCTTGTGGAAGAGAACCATTTAATGTTGTTATGTCACAAAGTAAGCCCAACAACTTTTCTTTGTCCTCATCCGAATTGCATATTATCAATCTGGCTAACTCGCTTTTGATTTGCTTTTCGGTTATTGATGGAAAAAACGAGGAAATATCAATTCTCAAAAAGAATTTGGCACCAATGTGTTCGGCTAAAAAGGATCGATAGTTTTCTCCTTTTTTAAATCCCTTAACGCAAACAGGCAAATCCTGTTTGTTAAGAAAATTTATCAACAATTTATGTTGTAAAGACCAAAGTCCGGAGTCTTTATCGAGATAACTTATCTTTCTTTTCCCATCCTTCTTGGGAATTTCAAATTCACTATAATCGTCTTTTAGTATATTGAGAGAAACTTTTGCATAAGATGTTTCCCAAATGGCATTACAAAATGATTCGATAGTAAACATGGATTCCTCCAAGTCAAAAAGAAGCATGTAGCGTGCAAGTACCTTCCTAATAAATCGCGAAGCGCGTGCTAAGGCATGGCACATGAAGAAACGCAGGACACGCCGGCGCAGGTAAAGCCAATTAGTAACCTCAGTTCCTTGGAATTTCAGTTTGCCAAACTGACATCAAGGCCTTGATTTCTCAAGCATTGCTACTTGCACGCTATCATGCTACTCTTTATTAATTATATCACATAATATTTCCATAAGCGAGTATAATTCAAAAAAGTTTTTTTCGAACACCTCTAAGAGCTTTTTCTTTCTAGATTCATCTTCCAAATAACGCGCAAAATTTTTCTCGGAAAAAGAGTCTCCCATTTGGGTTACTGCCTGAAAAAAACAATCCAAATAATTTGACACCCATCCCGAAGTTTTATCCCCTATTCCAATTTTATCAAGAATGTTTTTCAGATTATCATCTACAGATTTTAAGTTCTTTTCAGACTTAAGGAGATCACTTTTTCCATTAAACAGAATACGCAAAAAATTTATTTTTTTATTTTTAGAGAGACCGTCCCAGTACAAATTGAATTTTTCAAAATCATCTTGTTGGGAACGTTTTTTTAGAAACTCAAAGGCAAACCCCATCGTTACATCATTGATTAAAGCGCCTTCTATTGTTGTGGATAAACAAAAAATATTGTATGCCAAAAGGTATTGCTGCACTGCAGAAATGAACGCATGATAGTTTGGATCAGAACAACTTAAAAATGGCAAAGAATAGTGCACATGCAACTTGTTTTGCATAGCATCAATTCGTTTACGCTGGAAATAGAGATACGGCTCATGTTCGTGTTTGTTTCTGTATCTAAATCGCTCATTTTTATTTTTAGGGAAATATTCTCGCTTTAGTGCAAATCTTTTTTTGTTTTTGTCATATGATATTGCTTTATCAACATCGATCAAGCATATATAAGGTACTTGACTATTGGTAAGTTTTGGACTCATGATATTCAAAACGGGTTTATCGCTTACAGCTTTAAATACATCAACTCTTTTCAATTGTGGAAATAAGATCCGCAAATACGGATTGGAAAAAAGCTCCAGTTCAGTTTCCCCTTCTACGAAAAGATTTACTTTTGAAAAATAAGCATTTATGTGATCGTCTGCAACTCGATATTTCGAAGTAGGACTATACAAAGGAAACTTTTTCATTCGATAAATCGAAGAATACTTGTCAATCAATTTCACGTTGTACAGGTTTATCCTATCTGATGAAGTAATAAGATTTTTAGTTAGCCGTGATGAATGGGTAGAAACTAGTATACTCAATTTTGAGTTTACACCTATTATTGCCTCGGATAGTTCATCCAAATAGCTAGTATGTAGGCTGATTTCTGGTTCGTCAAAAAGCACTAGAGGCTCTTTCATTTTGATGCGAGAGAGGGCATCGATGGACTGCAATAGAAGTTCGATGTACTTTACAGAGTTTGTACCAGTAGAATAGTAATTAAGATGCCTCCCTTTTTGTTGGATATTGTGACCAGAGAAATATGTTTTAGCAAGGAGTGTTGCGAAGTCTTTTGCCATAGCAGGCTTGACGTTCACATTAGCCTTTTCAAAAATGTCTGATATGATTTTTAGCTTTTTTGATGTTTCATGTGAGCGATCCAGCAAAACTCCATTAATTTTTTCTGCTATATTTTTCCTTTCAGAATTAGACACCTTTGCTAAATCACCCAAAATATCCCATATATGTTCCCACTCGGTTACATCAAGATTTCTTGTGTCAATATAAAAAACAGGAAAAAGGCTTTTAAATATAAATCGTTCCTCATAGGAATAATTCCATCGTATTGCACGTCCCTTTATTTGAACTAATTCGACACAAACCTTTTTATTAGGTGATTTCGAAGCAATGGATATTATTTCTTTGTAATAGCCGTTATATCTACTTTGTTCTGTTGGCTCTTCTTGGTTAAAGTCTAGTGAATCTTCAGTATTAGATTTGGATATTTTAACAAACTCAGAAAGATCATAGGTAAGCGCAATCCGAACCTCATTGCTGAAACGGTTATTTTCATCAAAAACGTCCAAACTGATATCCGAATTTGTTAGATTACGATAAAAATAGTCAATTGCGTCAAGCAGATTAGTTTTTCCTGTCCCATTTTCCCCAATAAGTACATTTAATTCAGAAAGAGAAATATCACAGTGCTTAATTGATTTAAAATTCTTTATCATTAATCGCGTAAGAGGCACTTTCACTCCTCCTTTTATGTTTAATCAAATTAATTATATCACATTTTCCTATTTTATGACAAAATTCAAGGAAGAACGAAGAAAAACTATAAGTAATATTTTTGTGTGTAAAGCAAGAGAAACCATTGCATCGATACTCAAAAACAACGACCTTAACAGCAACCGTCAATCTTACATAAAATACCGCCCAAACGAGACTACGGGCGGTATTTTTGTATCTTGGTGGAGAAAGGAGGAACTTTCCACGGGGCTTGACTGAAAAGTTGAGCCCCTTTTTTCATGCCCAAAAACAGGAGGTAAATGCTTATGGCAGATGATAAAACCACAAAAATGCCGGAGCAGCCGGTAACGGATACCGGGCCGGGCAAGGAAACTCCGCCCGAACCGGAGAAAACGCCTACTCCCCCGGAGGCCGA